>JALCBP010000029.1:0-29013 GCA_028066355.1 Pirellulales bacterium | reverse complement strand
GCAGACGTCAGGTGATCAGAAGGCACGGTTTGCTGAGCGACAGAAACAGTTTGAGCTAGCCAAATCACGTAGAGAATCATTCAAGCACGCCAAGTAGACTTCCGCTGCAAGTTCAGTTGAGTTTTTAGGGAGCCAGTGAGAACGATGGTAGGTTGAGTAAGTCGGATTCAAAGATAACGACAGTTTGTTTCGAGAAATCGACACTCGATTTTGTGGAAGAAGAGTTGTAGCTGTATTCAAATCAGATGAATAGTGACTTAAATTTCCTGAATAGGCTCCGTTACAATGGTCCACGTATCGTAGTTTTATTACGACAGAAAAGAGATAATCGACTGAAACGTTGAAGAAATGCTTCATCATCTTCGACATGTGGCATATACGAAAAGCCGATGGTTTCTGAGAACTGTTTCATCGCCTGCGCGTGACGCCTCCCAGAATTGATGGCTAAAGCGAGGCAAATAAAAGTGACGCAGAGTATCCCGATGCCAAGATAAACTTCCATGATGGTCTTCCTCTCTCTGTGCAGAGAATACTTTGGTTCTCATACTCGCGAAAAACGATTTATGAGCGTGTAAGCAACGAATGCCTTTTCTACTAATGAGTATGGACGCACGTCTTTCATGCAGCGCGTATAACTTCCCAAGCACCAGACCCTTCCACTCGCGGATCCTTGTCGAGTCTCCTCGGTTCAGACAACATCGGTAGAATACATCATCAATTTAAACAGCACTTTGGGTATATGAAAATCTTTGAGGGATGCTGGCAATGATAAAAAATCGTTACCTTCTTTTATGTCGACCATGCTTTTCTTTCTTCGTGTTCTTTTGTTGGATTTTGTTTACGTCGGCTTACGGGCTTGCGGCCTCGCCAGCATCATGGCGAGGTCAATCTGTGTCAGAGTTTACGCCCTCAGAGAATCAAAAATTTTCATGGCAGATTGTCAATGATGGTGTTATGGGTGGCCTTTCGAAAGGCAATGTTGAACACACCGACGAGAACATAATGCATTTCTGGGGTACTCTTTCGCTTGATAACAATGGTGGATTTTCAACAGTAAGAAGTGGTCGAGTTGATTTTGATTTGAGTAATGACCTTGGTCTGCTTTTGCGAGTAAAAGGTGATGGGAGGACATACGAAGCCCGGCTTGATTCAACAGCTACTTTTCGTGGCAATCCGCTCTCGTTTTATGGAAAATTTAAGACAGAAAAGAAAAAGTGGATACAAGTGAAGATTCCGTTCTCAAGTTTTACTGGCAGTTGGAGAGGCCGGCAGTTTCCTGATGCAGTGCTAGATACTAAGGTCATCCAGCGAGTGTCTATTTTGCTAGCGGATAAAAAACCAGGGCCGTTTGATTTGGAGGTTGAGTGGATTCGAACCTACGGCAAAGGGCAAGGCAAAAGACAGAGTTCTGAAAAAGATATTTCTTCTCAGTCACAAGATCTCATCGCAACAGCGGTTCGTGATGGGAGATTCAATATTTTTAAGAAAGCACTAGATACAGCAAAACTCACCGTCTTCTTCCAGTGGGATAATCCACTCACGCTATTTATTCCGACGGACGATGCATTCGAAAAACTTCCGAAAGGCATGCTCGATGAACTTTTCGAACCAGAGAATCGTGAGAAATTAGTGACGCTACTCGCCTATCATGTGGCAGCAGGATCTTTCGATATGAAACAGTCTCAGGTTGAAAAAAATCTAAACATGGTTCGAGGAGGTAAATTGCGAGTAAGCAGTGATTCAGGAAATATTCGAGTGAATAACGCAGTCATTATCGAAAGCGATATTCGGTGTTCTGATGGAATCATTCATGCAATCGACACTGTCCTGATCCCCAAAGGTATTCAATAGTTTCTTTAATCGTTATGGCGGGAAACAAGATTTAAGAGATAATTTTAATGGTTCAAAATTTTGAAACGTTGTGTTGTTGTAATAAAAAAGGGAGCAGTATATGAATGACCATGAAATATTTGTTGCTTCGTTTGATTACCATTATGCACTGAAGAAACTGAATGAAATAAATGATCAAGAAAAAGATCATGAGGCTGAACTGATTGATATTAAATGTAAGGCAGTAGAAATACTCGACAAATATTCAGATTCAATTCGTTACTTCGCAAAAACACGCCGTCATATTACAGAATGGTAAAACTGTTGCCCCGCCTGGTAATCTTATCACAGCATTGTGAACTATAACGTGAAAAGAAGCAGACTAGAGGAAGATGGGAACAGGAGATATGCAAGCCTTTAAGCGCATTCTTCACATTGGCCCCTTAGAAGGATCTCTGTGACTTGTTTAAGTAGTGGGTTTGCTAGAGAAGTCTTTTGCTTCAGCACCACACCTTGCATACATGTCACAGCCCCACAATCAATACAAACAAAATGTGGGTGTGAATCATGTTCATGGGTGTCTTGAATGACTTCAAATCGCCAAACATTATCACCGAGCGTTGAGCGGCGAAGTACTTTTTTACTGACCAGATCATTCAAATTACGGAAAACAGTCGCTTTATCAATTTCAAGGTTGTGTAGTGCATCGGAAACCTCTGCGTGAGTCAGAGGAGATTCAGAATTTTGAAGTAATTTCAGCGTGGCTATTCGCGCAGGCGTTGCTCGTAATCCTGCAGAGCGGATTCTTTCTCGAGCCCATTCTTGGCTTTTCGCTTTTTTATTCATTGGATTGTAAAAAAATAATGGGCCTATTGAGCTTTGCAAGCGTTATCCAAAGACATCTTTAATATGTCGATCAGAGCTACGATGCGCACTGTCATGATGTCAAATCTATCTGTAAATACCTGATTCCTACAAATATGTGAGCAAAATTCATAACCATTAAGTGGGTCAAATGCAACTCAGTTGCAAGTGTAACAAGTATGTGATAAGAAACTCAAGGTTATTTGGTTTCGGCCGCTAGAGCACCGCTCGTATGTAAATCAATTTCAGGCGGTATGTCATGTATTTATCGGCAGCATTTATCTGATGGAGTTCACAATGAAACAAATTCATTCATCAAACACACCGAGCCGAATGCCAGTCACCGTGCTGAGTGGTTTTTTAGGCGCAGGAAAAACGACCCTTCTTAATCACATTCTTGCTAATCGTGAAGGTCTTCGGGTTGCAGTCATTGTGAATGACATGAGCGAGGTAAACATTGACGCCTCACTGATCCGTGATGGCGGTGCTAATTTGTCTCGCACAGAAGAGCAACTTGTGGAGATGACGAATGGTTGCATCTGTTGCACTCTGCGAGAAGATCTGCTTGTTGAAGTGGCTCGATTAGCCCGAGCTAACAAATTTGACTATCTACTCATTGAGTCTACCGGGATTAGTGAGCCGTTGCCTGTCGCAGAGACATTCACGTTTGAAGATGAAGAAGGAAATAGTCTTTCAGACCTTGCAGAACTCGACACGATGGTGACTGTTGTCGATGCCGGGAACTTCATGAAAGATTTTGGCTCATGGGATGATCTGACGGACCGAAATATGGGCCTTGATAATGATGACGATCGTAACATTGTGGATTTATTAGTTGATCAGGTTGAGTTTGCTAATGTCATTGTCATAAATAAAACAGATCTGATTTCACCTTATGAACTTGAACAGCTCGACCAGATTATTCGTCGACTGAACCCAACAGCAGAGATAGTGTATTCAACCGAAAGTAGGGTTCCATTGTCGGCAATCTTAGGTACGGGTCTTTTTCAGTTGGCTGAAGCAGAAGGAATGCCAAAGTGGCTTGTGGTGCCACGAGGACAAGAGCAAACAGAGACAGAGGAGTATGGCATCTCCAGTTTTGTTTATAAGCGTGATCGCCCTTTTCACCCCAAGCGGTTGATGGATGTTCTAGATGGTGGCCTCGAAGATGGTTTGTTCTGTGGCGTAATTCGTAGCAAAGGGTTGATGTGGATCGCGTCTCGTAATGACTTCGCGTATGACTGGTCTCAGGCAGGCTGTTCGGTTCGGATGAACCCGGCTGGATTCTGGTGGGCAGCTGCTCCGGCTGATGAATGGCCAGACGATGAGGAAACAGTTTCAGAAATTCATTCAAATTTTTCTGGCGAACACGGGGACCGTCATCAGGAACTGGTTTTTATTGGCCAAGGGCTGGACCAGCAGCGCATAGAGGAAATTCTCGATAGCTGTTTACTGACAGATACGGAGTTTTCTCAGGGCGGAAGTGTATGGGCAGAGTTCGAAGATCCTTTGCCGCCGATTGAGCTAGAAACAGAGGAAACCACCCAATGAATTTTGGAAGAAATGCCAAGGTTTATGACGTTGTAGTCGTTGGTGGTGGGCCTGCTGGTATAGGTGTTTCAATCGTTCTCCGTCATGCAGGAATTGAAAATTTTGTTGTGCTTGAGCGGGATGTTGTAGGAGCGTCGTTTGCTGCATGGCCTGCTGAGACTCGATTTATCACTCCATCATTTCCCAGCAATTCAATTGGGATGCTTGATCTGAACTCAATTGCAATTGGTGTATCACCAGCGTTTAGCCTTGAGGTTGAGCATCCTACCGGCGCGGAGTATGCAGCCCACTTACAGGGAATTGTACAGCATTTCGAGATCCCGGTTCGTGAGCACGTCGATGTAAAACAGGTCACGAAAGTTGAAGCCGAATTTAATATCGAGACAGCCGATGAAACACTCCGAGCGAAGCATGTTATTTGGGCTGCCGGTGAGTTTCAGTATCCTCGTCTACACGCTTTTCGTGGTAGTGAACTTTGCAGGCATACAGCCACAATCCCTAGCTACGAAAGTCTTCAGGGGGATGATTTCATTGTGATCGGTGGCTATGAAAGCGGTGTCGATGCGGCTTATCATTTATCGTATCACGAAAAACGGATTCGTCTTTTTGACAGAGGCTGCCCATGGAAAGACGAGAGTTCTGATCCGAGCATTGCCTTGTCGACGTATTCACAGGAAAGAATACGTCAAGAGTGGTTTAAAGAGTATGTGGAGCTGTTCCCGAATACATCAGTGATGGCAGTATCTCAAATTGATGGAGGTTATGAAGTCGAGACGAAAGATGGAAGAAGGTTTCAAACGCCTACCCAACCACTTCTAGCCGGTGGGTTTGAAGGAAGCCACAAGCTTGTGGCACATCTTTTTGAGCATCGTGAAGACGGTCTTCCCCTTCTCAGTGAGAATGACGAATCGACCAGTGTGCCAGGAGTATTTTTATGTGGCCCAACGGTTCGTCATGACAATCATGTTTTTTGCTTTATTTACAAGTACCGACAACGTTTTGCAGTCGTTGCGAAAGCCATTGCGACATCGCTTGGGCTTCCTGCAGAAGAACTAGAGTCCTATCGGCAATGGGGCATGTACCTTGATGATCTTTCTTGCTGCGGTGAGGAGTGTGAGACGTGCTGATTGGAAATGAAGGAGAAGTTGTTGAGCCGATGACCCAGGTGCTAATTAATAGTTCAGAAACGACAACATCGGTAATGAAAGATGATACCGCATCAAGACTCCCAGCTTGGTTCATTCGTATGTTGTGCGTTGAGTGGCTTGGGCAAACAATTGCCAGCCTTTGTTGGATTGCAAGTGTTTTCACTTACGGAATTAGTTCGAGTGGTGACTGGTTGCAGTTATGCGCGGCTTCGTCGTGGTTGGTAGCGAATGTTGTAGCAGTTCTGCCTCGTGAGAATGATTGAGATGTCTGCGACATCCCAGCCACTTAATGAGTTATCCACACGGTCCCAACTCTTCAAGTATGCGGTGACGTTGCTCAGCCAACAAATATGGTGCTGGGGCTGTGATATTATGCGGCCAGAAGGAAATTGGCTGATAGAGATTGGATTCAATAGGATAGAACCTCCAGATAATCGCAAGGATTGTCCAAGCGTTTATTCTCTTGAGCTTCCGCGTGGTCAATCTGTTGTACTTCGTGGATTCGGCGTTTTCTTTGGAGATTCTGCACATGGTGGTATCTTTGTGCCGCGATATGAATTTCAACCGAAATATACGAAGTCCGCCACACTTGATCGGCCACCGTGGTCCGATGAGGATTTGCCTGCTCTCCATTCACCAGTCGAATCAGAGCAGAAGGTTTGTGCTGGAATGACCGTGGACTTGATTAACTGGATTTACAGCTACGAAGCTGATGTGACCAGCCGATTAGGAGTCACCTACCGCCAACAGACACTGAGTCGATGGGACAATGGTAAGCGAATCGTTATACCAGCTGAACAATTTGCTGATGCCTGGCATGAATTATCATTTAGTGTTGCCAATAAATTCTGGGACAAACTCTGGTGAAAGTTCTGTCTCAAGATGTAGCTGCCATGCAAAAAGGATTAGCATGGTTTAATGTTCTCTCGTGACATAATTATCTGGCCACGGGTCAGGAAATTCTCCACCAGATTGCCAGTGAGCAATTTCATTGTCCGTGAGAAAGCATTGCTTAAGCGAATCGGTAAACCAGTCAACCTGGTTTTTATCACCGATAACGGTCAAATGGCAGCGACGGTCACCAAAACGACCAGTCTCATTTTCTAGTCTTTTTTTAAGACCCTCAATCTCTATTTCATCCAAGCCGTTGTCTTTATCTTCGAGGATTCCCGCACGCCAGGAACCGATTACCTCAAGATTGATGCCGCCAGCTGCCTGGTTCCATAGGAGTGATAATTTGTCCCGGTTTGGGAGGTAAAAGAAACCCTTGCTTCGGTAGATTTGCTGACCGAGATATTGTTGGCAGGTATCCCATAAACGTTGCGGGTGAAAAGGACGGTCATCTTTAATGACTCGTGCAACAAGGTTGTACGGCTGATCATCTTGATCTTCTGCGGCAAGATGTGGTTTCAATTCGCTTATAAGTTGTCTAACCCGATGGTAATCGTATTCCTGCATAGCAAGGACATCATCGATAGGCAGGTTTCCCCACGGCACAGAAAGAATAGAAACAAAGGGGTTTATCTCATGAATAGACTTTGCAATGTCTTTGATTTTGTCTTTTGCAATACGGTCAGCTTTTGTTAGCAAGAGGTGGCTGCAGAACATGATTTGTTCCACCAGTAAATTCGTTGTGTCTCGTTGCCCATTCTGTAAGTTGCGTTGCAAGGTAGGAATGAGCTGTTTCCCGCAGTCGTAGTCTTGGTCAATCATTGCACTGTCGACAAGTGTCAGTACGCCAGTGAGTTTAAATTGCGAATGTGTACTGAAAAATTCAACAAGAGGCATGGGGTGACAACTTCCTGAAGTCTCAATCACAAGCAATTCCGGCGGATTTTCCTGAGTCATCTCATTCAGTGAATCATTGAGTTTTTCAATTCCTGCTCTGCTACTTAATACACAGGAATAAATTGACTGAAAATTAGTGTCGTTTTGTTCAAAAAATTCTGTCTGAGCAACTAGTAGACCGTCGACATCGAGCTTGCTCATATCATTGACAACGACACCAAGAGAGATCTGTCGCTTGTGAGCCTGAACAATCAGACTAGTTAGAAGTGTTGTTTTGCCAGACCCAAGGAACCCATTCAGGATAAGAACAGGAATTTCTTTTGTTGATTCGGTAACCATAGATTCTTTGGTAGTGATTGCTCTACGTCTTTCGATCGACAGCCGAAGAATATCTGTTTGGATCATTGAGAAGCGTGTATGCCTTACAAGTTATATGAAATTATAGGTGAATTCGATGCGTCTTGTTCTGAATGTTTTTTGAAAAACAAAAGAGTTTTCCGAGGCTGATTACGGGTTGCAATTTAGAGTTTGGTGGTTGAGGTATCCTTGATATTGAAGTAGAGAAAATGGACATAAACGCGTCTAAGACAAAAGCGAATATGCTCTAGTAAGAAATTGTTCTCACCAACATTTGTTCAACGACGGTGTTGTTTTGCCACGCAGAAAGAATCATGTAACTATGCCTAGAGAGATTTATGCAACTATGATTTTGCATTCGAGCCCAAATCTGAAAATCAAAGCAGTCCAACTTTTCAGGATGGTCCTCGTATCGATGGCGTGCTTCTTTTCCAATTGGTGCTGGTCAGAATCATGCGCAGATGAAAGACCGTCAAGTCGCTCAGACTCTACGGCCGAGGGTTTTACGCGGCTTAGTCAAGGAGATACCCTCACGAACTGGAAGCACAATGGGAACTGGGAAATTAAGTCAGGTGTAATTTCCAGACAGGGTAAAGGCGGCAGTCTTATCTACATTGGACAGAAAATACCTGATGACTTTGAGCTTCGATTCGAATGGAAAGTCAGTAAAGGCAGCAATAGTGGTGTCTACTATCGGCCAACCCAATATGAGTATCAGATCCTTGATAATCAGGTTCATCCTGATGGCAGGAACCCTCGCACGAGTGCTGCTTCTCTATATTTTTGTGTCCAACCCTCAAAAGACATGACTAATCCTGTAGGGCAATGGAATACAGGCCGGATTGTGTGCAAGGGAACCATTATTCAACATTGGCTCAATGGTGAAAAAGTTATTCATGTTGATTACACAAAACCAAAGTGGTCCTTTCACGTCGACTTGCTTCGACAGCGAGGTGGAAATCTGGATGCCCGTGGTGCAAACCTGAGCCTTCAAGATCATGGTGATCCAGTGTGGTACCGCAACATATGTCTGAAAGAGCTCAATGAAACAGATATTATTGATATGACTGAGGTAACACCTGCTGAAATTTCAGAGAATGTGCTTGAACTTGAAAAGAAAAAGCTTGCTGGAATTATCAAGCGGCGAGCAGAATCAAAACAAAGCCAGTAAGAAAAGCCACAGTAAATAGACCAAGAGATGTGGTGATTATCTAAGTTCAAACCAATGAACACGGGCTCTCGTAAGTTGCTAGATGATTGTCGTCAAAGAACCTTTTCGCCAAGTGCGCAGGTCCACTTTTTTTCTTAGGATATAGCTGCTGTTCGAAAATGCTGGTTCAAATAGCAAGCCCGCGGTTGGGTGTGTTTACACAATCTGATAACACCTATACTTACGATTTAATTGGTTTTGGGAATCAATACAATTTTTCGAATCATTGAGGTACATGGATCATGGCTGCTACGACGTCAATTCTCGCTGACAAATTACACGAGTACCCACAGCAAGACGTAATCGATGGTACTGGTGGAGCGTCAGCAAAGATTCTTGATGACTGCCTCAACGAAAATGACGGGGTATTTCAACTCCTTCATAGGTATGCCGGCCGCACATTTTGCACGCCTGGTAAACGTCTTCGCCTTGCTGACAAATCGTACTACCCAGACTATATGAATGGTACTGGTCTTGATGAAGTATGGATGTGCTGCACTGTTCCGATTGTCACGGGTGTCATCGACACACGCACAAACAAGGCGCCTTTTCGAGAAGGTGAGTCGCATGTTCTTACTCCGAACGGACAAGTCATTTCCCTGCAGGACCTGATTGTCGCTCACCCGGAAGTGGTTATGGGTGAAAAGATAACGGCCTTCTCGAAAACATTGTTTGGTGAACCAACATGGCCGATTGTTTCCAAGAAGTTTGATAACCTTAATCCAATTCCAGATCATCTTCATTGGACGAAGTGGGAAGTCTATGACATTAATTCTTATGATAATCCTGGAGTAAGTGCATCACATTATCACACGACGGCAATGGGTCTGTACTCGTTTGTGACCAAGGAGCAGTTTCTTGACTGCATGAAGAGCTTTGGGAAGAGTGAATACAATAGGATTCGGCACCTCGCCCCTCACGTTATGATGGAACTTGATAACGGCTTCGTGATGCCTAACGGCGTGCTGCATTCGCCCACAAATCTTTGCACGCATGAGTTGCATGTCACGATGGATGAGCATTTTTTAGCCGAAGACCTGACACTTGACGGGCGTATTGGAGCAGCTGATGCTTTTTACGCGTGTCGAGAGGAAGATTACCCGAAGGACCATCACGAAGACTGGGATTACTTGGTTGAAAAGTTCGATTTTCAAGCAAATCAGGATCCAGATTTTGTCCTGAAGAATTCACGTCCGGCAATTACTGCAGATGAGTTTAAAGATCAGGGTGTTGACGCGAAGTGGATCGTGTACGGTGACTTTCTCGGTGATCAGAAATGTTCGATTCTCAGGCTTATTGTCGAGCCGGGTGGCAAGACAAAATTTTGCCCAGAAAGTCCCGCACTATTTCACACAAACGGAGGTAGTGGCCGTGTTGGAAAACTCAATGTTCGGTATCACCAGGACATGATTCTTGGTGAGATTTATCCCGAGATTGGATTTATCACGCAGTCTGCACTATCAAATGGTGGTGTTGAAATTGAAAATACCGGCACTGACCCACTCGTGCTGACCTTCGACTTCCCGCAGCAGGCGCACTCTAAAACACCTGGGGTTCTTTAAGCAGTAGTCTTTCAGCTTCAGTAAATACAAGAAGTAGCACACTAAGGTGCTTTGAATTCTTGTTTGCGCATAATCAGCATGGAGTCCATGTTGGTTGTGAACAGGTTTTCTGTTGACACCTTCTCGCTCTCTCCACATGGTAAGTTTTTGCTGAGAAATAGTTATTAAAAAATTGATGCTGTAAAAATAAACGAGTTGATAAAGAGATCTAGCAAGAAGTGAAGTCAATGAACAAGCCAGACAAAAAACAATTTTTTAACTATATGTCTAATAAGTTTGGATATGACTTTCGTTGTGAGCAGTCGTATCAGTTATTGAAAGATGTAGTCAGAGAAGCAGATGAAGAGGAGGATCTGAAGCAATTTGTGGAACTGCAAGAACTGAATAAACGAGACAGCGAGATTTACAGGAATTACCTAGCTGAAAAAGGGATTGAAAAAACACCGGCAGAAGTACGGGAGCATTTTGCAACCATTGAGTATGGTCTGGAATTTGTTTTTAAAACAAAGGAATGAGTGAGAAGGATTAGCTTTGAAGAGCACTTTCATTTCACTCCCCAAGGCAATGTTACTAGGCTCTTTTAAAACCACCGTGGGGTTTTCCATACGATTTGGACCGGCTCTTCAAAGATGATTCGTTGAGCATGTAAAGGCAGTCCAGAGCCAGGTGTGACCCACCGATTAAGCCGCTACCCGCATTGGTTCAGCATCGGCTACGTTCTGGTTCGGATCCGTGGGTGTGTTACGGCCAACAAACGTGAATAGGATCCCGATGATCAACGGCGCGACAGCTTGACTCGGATGCCAGAAGTCACTTTGCCAAAAACGTGGGCTCGCGGCGAAACAAACCATAAGCTTCCCTGTTCCTGGTTCGGTCTGGGGCAATGTGCAAGACACGGAAAAACAGCTTGCCAAGACAGCAACTATGCCACATGCAGCCAACGCCCAAAGCCGACGTCTGCCCGATCGATTGACCATCCAGCATAGTAGTAAAGCTGCACCGATCGCTGGGACGAAAGCAATTGTTTGACTGGCCCAGAATACCGTTCCCATTATTAGCGGGCTTGTTTCGACGGTGCGACCTTCAGCCGTAAAACTAAGGAACAAATAAAAGGCAAAGCAGTTTATTACAGCCAACACGAAAAAGAGAAGTGGTGAGCCAACAATAAAAGCTAACCAAGGGTATCTACCGTACCAATGAGAATATTTGTTTGATGTATCTTGAGTACACGTGTGCGTAGGATTCTCTTCTCGTTCAGAAAATTGGAGTGAATGTGTGGAATCTTTGCTCTCATTCATATTGCGGCTGTCATTCATATTTGCTTCGGACATTCTTAAGTGTGACTTCATTACGCTCACATGAGTCGGGGGTAATTAGCAAAAATTTTCACGGCATCACAACGTCATTTACAACATTGGTTGAATCAGATGTACAAAAAGATGTTTGGTTCATCACAGTCGCATAGCTCTAACGTGTCAAAGAAGGTGAAGTGAGTATTCTCCGCAAGTGAATGTGAAAGCAGGTAGTATCTCAGCTGCACGAAGAAGTGAAAAAGGGTTGAAGAGTACGTCTTGTACAGGTCAACCACAACAAACCATACGCACGCGATTATTCACCCTAAGAAGACCGGTCTCAGCTGAAATGTATCCTTCAGATGTGTGATACATGTGATCTCGCCCACAAACAAAGAACGAGGGTGTATGTCATTTAATGTGAGACACGTGATGACAGTTACAACGTAATTTTTATTGCGGAGTGAGCCAGCCACAGTCAATAAAAAAGGTATCAGCTGCTTCCAAAGTAAGGTCGTAGTGTTCACCGCGGTTAAAAAATCCGTGTCCCTGCCCCTCGTAGGTCACAATCTCACAAAGGTTGCCTGACTTCTTCGAGTCCTCTTGGTACAAACGAGCGCCTTCGAGAAGCCGATCTGCAGTACCAAAAAATATGATGCAGGGAGGCTGTTTTGTAGAAGCGTATGTAAGTGGTGACACATCTTGGATAGGTGCATGTGAGCGACCCTTCATTTTCTGCTCGGCTATTGCACGCACTGATTCTGGCATCCGCTCATCCCAAGCAATGGCAAGTGCCGGATTAAATAATATGAGGGCATTTGGCTTTGCACTTATCGATTTATCATCAGAAGAAGCATTGAATTCTTCCATAACGGCAGTGCATGCTGCGAGATGCCCTCCAGCAGAACCACCAGCAGCTGCAATTCGATTAGGGTCGACGCCTAAGTTCTCAGCATGGGAACGGACCCATCGCATTGCAGATTTTGCGTCTTCGATGCAGTCGTCAATTTTAACAGGGTGTCGTGATGAAACTCGATACTCGACCGTAATTGCTACCATGCCACGTTTTGCAAAGTGTTCACATTGCTTTTCAAATTGAACTGGACTTCCTCCAGTCCAACCACCGCCAAAGAAAAACACAACAGCAGGCCTTTTACCTTTTTCTTGTATCTGTTGGTTTTGAAAGACATAAAGCGGCAATTCAATTTCTCCAACAGTTTTGTAAATGCGCCGGGTTCCATTCTGTGGTGCTTCGGCATTCGTAATACGTTTTTTCGAACGAGTTTTCTGAACTGCTCGTCCCTTAGAATCTTCAGCTGCATTTGATGTGAGCAGCGAGAGTTGGAAAGAAAAAATAATCAGTAAGCAGAGGGCATGTTTCATAAACTTAGTTCCATCATTGTGTATGTGGATCGGATATGTCCTGGAATAACGTCGAAGATGTTTTGGTTTCTAAGTTCTAACAATAATGCACATGAACCAAAGAACAAAATTTTAATTACGGTGGAATGGAAATAAAGCCAGAAGTTCGAACGCTTTTTTGCAAGTATGAAAAGGTCGAGGCGGATCGGTTGCCTTTCTGGAATGAGCTGATGAGAAGTTCTAAAATAGCAAGTTGAAAATGAATTTTTCGGTGCAATCAGAAACGGATGCTAATCTGTACAACTTGTGAACGAACAAGACAATCAAAAACCAATCTAAAGACTGATCATATCCAGGGTAGATCAGTTGAATGAAGTTATGGTGTGGCAATGCGACTCATGATCGCCAAGCCAAAAATGTTTTGCCGGAGGGGGTTTTGGCACAGGAAATAAATGAAAGGGGTATTACGTTATGAGAGCATTTCGTGCAGTCATTGCCACAGGTATTTTGGTTGCTCTTGTGATGGTTGTTGTTGTGCCACTTCACGCACAGGCCGAAGCAGCGAGTTTAAGAGTAATGTCTTACAACCTGCACCGCGGCGGGGTCGTGATGCTCAAGCAACCCTTGTCCCAAACTGCCAAAGCAATCCAACTGGCCAAGGCAGACATTGTCGGCGTTCAGGAAACGAGATCGCCAAGGGGTGACAAATTGGAAGAGCTCGCCAACTTGCTTGGTTGGAACCACGACATGGGCAAAGGCTCCAACATTTTAACCCGTTATGAAATTGTCGAGCCACTCTACCGAGGAGTAAAAGTAAAATTGGATTCGGGCAGGCATGCTTATATCTTTAATGTCCATCTTTCCTCTCATCCTTACCAGCCTTATCAGTTGCTGGAGATTCGTCCGAGATGGCATAAGCATACGAATGATATCACCTTCATTAAGACTGAAGACGAGGCAATTGAATGGGCAAAAAAGGCACGGGGCACAGAGATTGCAAAAGTTCTCAGGCAAATCAAATCACTACCCGATAAACAGGCCCCCGTTTTCGTACTAGGTGATTTTAATGAACCCTCTCATTTGGACTGGACAGAGGCGGCAGCCAAGACAGGTCGCCATCCGATCAAAGTGGCATATCCGGCTTCTACTGAAATGGCCAAGGCCGGTTTTGCTGATGCATATCGCAAGCTCTATCCCGATGAGATGAAAAACCCAGGTTACACCTGGTCTTCCTTTTATAAATTCGATGATCCTACAACTCATCACGACCGCATTGATTTTGTTTACTACAAAGGGAAGGGCTTAGAGGTGATAGATGTAAAGATCGTCGGTGAAAATCAAGAAGATGCCGATATTGTCATTTCTCCTTATCCCTCTGACCATCGTGCTGTGGTTAGCGAGTTCACGCTTCAGGATTGATTGAAATGAGCTAGGGTTTCATTTCAGCTGGAATGAAAACAACAGCATCAGCAACAACATAGCCATCTGTTGCGGTATTTGTAATTTCAACAACCCCTGATTCCTCGAAATCGTATGTACCGAGTGACACAAAAAGATTGTCAATTGGTGGAGTGGCTTTTTGGTTGATATGTCGTATCTCCTTTCCATTCGCATGGTAGAGTACGACGGGGACATTTGATGCACGGTTCGGGTTATCTGTATAAGCAAGACGTACTTCATAGGATCCAGGCTTGAGCGTTGTAGAGAACCGAATAGAGTTCTGGCCTTTCATGCTGTTGGCATCATGCCGGTAGCCATGTTCAATATATGGACCGATGGAAGTAGATCTGACCCAGCTGCCATGAAATTGAGCAGACTGATCGTCGACAACTGTTCCGATGATGTCAGTGGCTGAAAGAGAATTTTTTGAAGGTTTTTTTTGAGTTGTATATTCGAGAACTTGCCCATCTGCCATAAGGCGTTTTGCAAGGGATGCGTACTCTACATCTTGGATTGCAATATCGTGTTGAATCGCAAGCGCTGCTGCAGTAGCAGCACTTTGTCCAAGGATCATAAACACAGGTTCCATTCGCACTGAACCGTATGCGATATGCGACGTGGATACTGCACAGACAACAAATAGATTTTGGCATTCTGCTCTCTGCGGAATGATTGCACCGTAATCGATAGGATATGGGCCACCGGGGTTGACTTGAATATCACCCTCGTTGCGAACGTACCCTTGTTCATCTACATATCGCTGTACGTTGTGAGAGTCCATGTTGTATGAACCCATTCCGATGGATCGATTCGTCGATATGATTCGCCGAAGATGGCGTTCATTGACCACAAGGTCTCCAACCATGCGCCGCGCTTCTCGTACATAAATCTGATGGGGCCAATGACCAGTATCTATGAATTCATCTTTCGCGAGGCCCCATTGCCCATACCAGGATCGTACATCTTCAGGAACACGAGGATCATTTGCGAGGAAATAACAAAAGCCTTGCTGATATGTCTTGTGCTCATCAAGAATTTCCTGTCGCCGCGCATATGTAGCATCCGGGTAGTCATAGTTCATACCAATGTTGTCTGTTGAAAAAGACCCATGGTTGTTGGTGTCTGTTTTCAGGTTGGGGAGCATGTCAAACTTCCCGTTGATGTGACGTGATCCTGCAAGCAGATCCCGCAGGAGGAGTTCGTATTGTTGAGGGTCGTAGCCATTCGGCTTTGGGAATGGAACACGATTTTCTTTTACTCGCGTTAGGCACATGCGATAGTTGTATGCCTGCACCCGGTGGTCTCCAGATCCCTCTGTGCCAGGGCCAGCATTCTGGATACGTGGGAGTAAGCCACTTGATGGGTCACCCGGAACCGTATACGCACTTATATTATTTTTGAATTGGTGGGAACGTGCATTGTGAGTCTGAACACCATTAAGGGTTTCCTTGTATTGGTCGTTTCCTTCTCGCCCTACGGTGTACGTCACACCAGCTGCTGCCATGAGATCACCCTCATAGCTTGCGTCAATAAAAATTTTGCCGTGAAAGACTTTGCCCGACAGCATTTTGATGGACAGGATTTTGCCTTGTTGCATGCGTAAGCCAACTGACGATCGGTCAAGCCATTCGTCTCGATAGACTGAGATACTGTGTGTGCTGACAAAATCTTCGAAAATCTCCTCGGCAACGTGTGGCTCAAAGACCCACATTGCTGGACCGCCTCCGTTGATTGTGGGAGTCCCATATGCACGGCTACCGTAGTTGTCACGTGTTTGCCAACGCCACGCATCCGGTCGGTCGTAATGCCGGTAGATGTGCTGGTAGAACTCAAAAGCGATCCCACCGATCACAGCTTTGTTGCCACTGTCAGTCCATCCCAAACCTCCTGCACTAAGGCCACCAAGATGTTTGTCTGGACCGACAACTACCACATCGAGATTCATACGTCTGGCTTGAACAGCCGCTGTAATCCCGGCACTGGTTGTTCCGTAAATGACAAGGTCATAGGTTCTGGTATCAGCTCCACTCAGTGGTTTTTGAAGAAGAACAAAGCCCAATAGTGTAATTGTGGCCAAGCGACGAAATGCAGTCATGGAGTTTTCCAAGATCATTTTTGCGGAAGTAACAGCCATCCATTTCCCAATTGCAGGGATGAATCGTTGGCAAAAGTGAGTGGTATTCCGTTGGGCAATGGATTGATCACACGAACAGCGAGTTGATCTTCTGACATCGTAATGTTTGTTCTCCACACCATCTCGGCCTTTGGCAGGATGCCACAAAGGCTCCAATTCGTTTTGATTTGTTCTACAAGCTGACCGCTAGTTGAAAAACAGCCCAATTCGATTTCCCAGTCATGATAGAAGGGGGCAACTCCATGATTTTTCAAGGCAACCTCTACAATTGTCTGATTATCTTTTTCTGAAAAAGACACACGAGTAATCTGGAATTCGTACCCCATTTTTTGTACGTGTTGTTTTGCTCTGTTTATACGATCAGCTGGCTGTAATTTCCGGAACATGCCAGAATCGAGCAACCAACTTACGTGAGTCTGTTGAACACACTCACCGAAATCTTGAGCTTGGGGACGAGAAGGGGTTTTATCGAAGATGGTGCCCCAGACCTCGGGTGAGATTTCACCGCCTATTGGATAGTTCTTCCATTTGTCCATCGCATTGGCACGTTGCATTCTAGATAAAAAGAACCAACTTTTCGGGTCTTTCCTTGTGTTGATTGTTTCCCAGGAAAATGCATCATCGTGATATCCGAAGGGTTGGTTATTGTTGGGGACATACGTCGGATCATTCTTCCCTGCGGGATACCGAATAAGCACAGGCGTTTTTTTGAAGGCAGATGAATATGCCTGCAGCACTTCATTCTGCACGCTCTTGTCAGCCATCAACTCAGTGCGTGGATAGGTATGCCATTCGCCCCATGTGCCTAAAAGCCCTGCGGTGATGAATCCAATTCTTGCGTCACCGTCATATCGTTTGCCTAGCTCTGCAATAAACCGAGTGAGCATAGTGCGTAGAGAACGATTGGAATAATCAGGTGTGCGAACTTTCTTTGGTGGAAAGGGAGCTGTATTTGTATTGGTCCATTCGGTAACCCGAAGGCCTTTTTTGATGAGGTACTCTGGGATGCCATTTTCTTTATCAGGGTATTCCATCCAAACACGAAAAATTGCTTGCTTGTGCCGACTGGCAATATCATCAAGCAGGTGTTCGAGTGGTTCCCAATTGTAATTGTTTTCACCTACAACTAAGTCACCTAAAGCGAGGTAATTGAATTCCATGCTATGGGGAAACCGGCCTGAAGCAGGTCGAGCGTACGGTACTAATCCTTTGAGAGGATTCAGTGCTGGCGCTGGTGAATACACCAATGTCGTTTGGGCGTACACCGGCATTATTGATTGCAGGCAGGTGAAAAAGATGCCAGTAAGCAGAAGGAGTGAATGTAAAGTACGAAATGCCATCATTGTAAAACGCATCAAGAAGACAACTTGCTCTTCAAATAGAAGAGGCTCAACACCATTTGTTGAGTACTCACAGTAGGCGGGCAGTAGCAATCGCTACATGAAAATCAAAGTATACTCAGTGAACCGTAAAGGTCTTCGGTTCAGCATCCATTTCAGCTTCCCATGCTGCGAGCAATGTCTTTAATTCTTTGACTTTCTCGGGATTTTGATAACAAAGATTTTTGCGTTCACTGATGTCATTCTTCAGATCAAATAAAAGATCCATCGTCCCGGCATCATCAATATACTTCCAATCACCATGCCGGATTGCTCGCATGCGATAGTTCGAGCGATTGACCCGCCAGTAAAATGTGCGATCGGTTTGTGATGCTTGTTGAGATAACACTGGCATCAGATCTATTCCATCGAGCTGATAATCGTTCGGAGGAATAGCCTGAGCTGCAGCTAGGAATGTCGCCGTGAGATCCATCGTAATGGCTGGCTGACTCGATTCGGCGCCTGGCTTGATCCGATCCGGCCACCGCATAACACAAGGAACACGGATGCCACCTTCCCAGAGTGTTCGCTTGTGGTGGAATAATGGAAGGTTGTTTGACCAGCGCTCTCCACCGTTATCGCTTGATAAGACAACGAGTGTATTTTCAACAAGACCATGCTCTTCAAGTCGATCGAGAATCATACCAACCCCGTGGTCAACTCGTTCGAGCATTTGTCGATAGATGTCGCGACTGCCGTCGTGCATATTCTCTCGAGTGACGTGTGGCAACGGCCGACCTGGTGGCTGAAAAGGTGCGTGAAGTGCGAGGTGAGGTACATAGAGAAAAAATGGTGAATCATGGTTTTTTTCAATAAATGATTCTGCTCGTTCATTTATCAGATCTGTGAGATAACCTTTCATGAATGGATATTCAAAACCATCTCGCAGTGCATAGGTTCCATCGAAATAACTGTGTCGGTAATAATCCGCATGCCCAAGAAGCTCTCCAAAATATTCATCAAAACCATGATTAAGAGGGTTGAATTCATCATCGTATCCTAGATGCCATTTCCCAAAACATCCTGTTGTATAGCCTGCCGCTTTCATCATTTTTGCTATTCCAGGTCGTTCCGAAGGCAGACCTATTCCATGATGCATTGTCGTAATGTCGCGCCATGTGCCGTCGATAAGCCGTCGCCGTTCAGCTGAATACCCAAGCGCCCATTCAAACCCGACGCGTTGTTGCCATTGCCCGGTGATAAAAGCGCATCGCGTTGGCGAACACACCGGCGCGTTTGCATAAAAGTCAGTAAAACGAACACCCTCGTTTGCAAGGCGATCAATATTGGGTGTGGCAATATCTTGGCAGCCCATGCACCCAAGGTCACCATACCCCATGTCGTCTACAAGAATAAAAACAATGTTCGGTATGTCTTTTTCCGAAGCACATGCATGCTGGCCCATATTCAAAACCAGCAACGAGCAGGTTATTACAAGATATGGAATACCCTTAAGAATTTTCATAAAGCTCCATCCCCTCTGTACTATTTCAAATGAGCTAAGATCAGCCCAGATGCCTGTTTCTGTAGACTTAATGTATCAAAGACATTACAAGAATGAGATTGAAAATTAGAAAGTATCATTAAAACAAGATGACACGTATTCGATTACATGCAACTGTTTTCTCGCCTGATGACTCTCAGCTACGTTCATTGTTTGGTCCTTGCTGGCATCACAGCGCCAATGCTCGTTCTCCAGTTATCTAAAGCCAGCTGGAGTTCTCTAACTTTTTCTGGATGCTGATTGCTGAGATCGTTTTGTTCTCCGATGTCTTTGGATAAATCATAGAGTTCGACATCGTCGTATTCCCAGAATTCGATCAGCTTCCAATCGCCCTTGCGTATTGCTCCTCCTGGGGCCCAGCCAGATCCATGATAATGTGGATAGTGCCAGTAAAGTTCACGCTCAGCCTGCTCTTTGGGTTCTGTGTCCAAAAAGGGAACGAGGCTGCGACCATCGACGTGAAGTTCAGGCTGAAGCGGCAGTCCAGCCAGCTCTAATATAGTGGGATAAAAATCAGTGCTGACCATAGGAGTGTTGCATACGATGCCCTGAGCTTTACCCGGAGCTCGAACGATCGCCGCCTCCCGAATCCCGCCTTCATATAGCCAGCCTTTTCCTGCTCGAAGCGGTAGATTGCAGCCGGGGCCAGCAGCCCCCTTGCCATTCTTTTTAGAGCTTGCGGGACGGGTGCAAAGCCCACCATTATCAGAGAAAAAAATGACCACAGTGTTGTCACTGAGCTGCCATTCATCGAGCTTGGCCAAAATTCTGCCAACACTATCATCAACGGCAGCTACCATCGATGCGAGTTCTGCATTGTCTTGCCGTCCACGAGATCGAGCGTTGCGTTCTTCGATGATGGGGGTTTCACCCTTCAGGCTTTTAAGTTTTTCTTCGTACTCACCAACCCGCTTCTTGTAGGGCTGAATAGGTGTATGCACGTTGTAGTAAGAAAGGTAAGCGAAGAATGGTGGGTCCTGCGTTCTCTGTGAATTGATAAATGAAACAGTTTCTTCGGTCAGGCGTTCCGTGAGATATTCCCCATCGTGCTTTGCTACCAACTTTGGATTGCGCCATGGGGCGTAATATCCGCCCGGAGGACTGCCGCGTTCATGGCCTCCTATGTTGATATTGAACCCTTGGTCCTCTGGGAAGTGACCAACTTCTCCAAGGTGCCACTTTCCGGCGAAGAAGGTTTGGTAGCCAGCATCACGTAGTGTCTCAGCGATGGTCACCTCGCTGAGGGCCAGGTTGTCACGATCTTCAACCTTTTCAAACTTGCCCGTCTTCGACATACCGGGAATCCAGTCTGTGATATTTACTCGCACAGGATGTCGGCCAGTCAGGATACTCGCGCGGGTTGGTGAGCAGATTGATGCAGCCGCATAGCCATCCGTAAATCGGGTGCCACTCGTAGCCAGTGAGTCGATATGTGGGGTCTGATAAAAAGTTGATCCATTGCATCCCACATCAGCCCAACCAAGGTCATCGACAAGGAAAAAGAGAAAGTTTGGTTGGTCGGAACCTCTTGCAGTAGCGGTAGTCAAACAGATGAAAATGAAAATAGAAGTCAATCTCATGAAGTCATTGTTTCTGTAAAATACTTTATCAATTACGTAAGCTGAAAGTTGCGCACCATACACAAGAAGTCTCTGGATAGGGTTGTGGATTACAGACGTAAACCTACCTCAACAAAGTGCAGTCTACATTTTTCACACTTGCCTTCAACGTTGGTGAGTAGGCAGTCCAGCCCTCGACTTTATTCAGACCGCTCCATCGTTGATCCGAAAAACCTGAAAAAAATCTCACAACATCATGAGTTGTTTGAACATAGATATTCATATTGCCAATCAGCAAATAAAAACCACAAATCAAACTTTAGAAAGTAGATGCGTTGAGCATAAAAAATAAAAAGAGAGACTGGTTCATACTTGGTGTAGCATGTCTCTTTTTTGGAATATCCTGGACGACAATGACAGTCTTGATGGAGTTAGAGTTTTTTCGACTCGGGGGTGCCGGATTGCAGTTCCCCTATTTAGCGCTGAGCGTGTCCTTGGGAGTTATTCCAACACTTGCCGGCGTCGTTTGTGTTGCTAAGGGTATATTCCAAAAGAAGTAGTTGTAAATCGAAACAACTATTCAATGTTTTGAGATGTTGCCGCATCTTCAGTTGTATCTATTTCGCCCCATCTCCAACGAGGAGGCTCACCTGTTTTCCAAACAACAAGCAGGAGCACCAGAGTAATGCACGTTACGGCTATGGGGTAGGAAACCGGCTTTTTGTGAGGCGGTAGCCAAAAACAAATTCCGAGAAGAATGAAAACATAACTTGCAAGCACGCACCATCCTTCCCAGGTTGTAGGAGGCCCCCATCCCCAGCCGTAACGTTTGACAGGAAACCAATATCTTTTTTTCATTGCAGGCCCCCTTTCACTGATAGTTTTTGGAAAACGGTGCGGAAATACTGCAGAATTATCTGAAGAATTGAGTGTGAACTGGGCGATGTGTAAGCCCAAATGAGAACAACGATATAAACCATGTGCAGCAGAAAATAGTGGCCTTGCGGTCACAATTATTCAGTACGAAATGGGTGCGAATAAGATTTTTTCTGGTGTAACATTATGAGGTAATCAACCCGTGGGGATATTGAATCGTTTTGGAGGTAGGCGGATCCATCATGCATAGTCAAAAACAATTACGCAACGGTTTCACACTAATTGAACTTCTTGTTGTCATTGCGATTATTGGCGTTCTTGTAGGCCTTCTTTTGCCCGCTGTGCAATCAGCCCGTTCAGCTGCTCGTCGAATGGTTTGTACAAATAACCTCAAGCAGATAGGTCTTGCTGCCCACGGTCTCTTGGATGCAAATAAAGTACTTCCACCTCTGTGTGTGAATGCAACAACTGTTGGAAACCATAAGAAGTCTCCAATTCAAGTTGCAGGGCCATATAAGGGATATATCGGTGCAACGACCTTTTATTTTCTGTTGCCGTTTCTTGAAGAAGCAACACTTTATGAACAATCAAACAAAGATGTTTCGACTGTTGTGAGTGGGAAAGCGGTCTATGCAACGTCGATCGAAGGGTTCTTATGTCCAAGCCGTCCAAATGCAGAAACTGTTGCGGCAACAACAAACGGTGGTGCGAACAAATGGGCCATTGGTAATTACGCCGGAAATTTTTTCATCTTTGGCGATAGAACAGCACTCTCGACAGAGGGTAGAACACGGCTTGCGATGATAACGGATGGGCTTTCTCAAACCATCATGTTCTCTGAGCGATATGGTACCTGCGGTAACAGCGGGAAGCCGAATGACGCAAGCACATGGGGCAACTTGTGGGCTGACTCAAACCCACGTTGGCGTCCACACTTCTGCATGAATGGTCAAGAACCTGATGCGGCAAATATTGCGTCAGGCTGTAACATGTTTCAAGCGATGCCTGATTGGATCAAGGGCTGTGACCACGGGAGTGCTCAATCTCTGCATAGTGGCGGTATCGTCACTGCGTTATGTGATGGCAGTGTTACATCGATCTCACCTGCTATTGATACAGTGGCATGGAAGAACCTGTGTGATCCTGTGGACGGTAACGTTGTGACAGGGTTCTAGTGTGTTGTTTGGCATGTTACCGAACGGAAAATTTCGAAATGAATGTGGCCATGACGCAGAAGAGCAAGTTCGAAATCATTCAAGAAAAACAGTTTGAAAAACGATTTTCTTCGAAGTGGTATGAAGCGTATTTTATGCTCCCATCGCTCATGGTTTCCGTTATGGTTTTTTTATGATTTGGCTTGGTGCTCCTGGCAATGAGCCGTCATTAGTAATGGTGATATCCGCTTCAGTATTTGTGGCGATTGCTCTAGCTATAAGCACAGGTATATTTTCTGCATTTCGAAAGAAGATTCTTCTGCAGGAAGAAAAAATCAACAATCTTCAACAGCAGATCAAATCGCTAGTAGATGGATCGTAGTTTGTAAAATACGACTACTACTTTTTGAAAATTAGCTACAGTTTTACGCGTCACCATCACTGTGATGATTTAAAGCAACTCAAAGCGAATAGAGCTTTTCGATTCGGATACTAATTTGCCATTCCATCCAACAAGTGAGAATGCTTCGTCTGCTTGTGGTGATTCGGCTGGCGGTATCCACCGCAGTTCGTCATCTGGCTTAATGACTCTTAATGAAAGTAATCGAAGTAATTCACGTGGATTACTGGTTATTGGAGGCGTAGAGACATCGACCCATGTGTCTCCAGACTTCTTTTCAACGGTTCCACGTACAGAATCGACGACGAATCGAACACCGGATACCGATGGAAGCAGTGATGTAGCAAGATTATTCCATGAAAATACAAATGGGTTTGGCCCCGGAACGCTGTTATCAACAATGATTTTTGTCGAGGGAAGCAGTTCTGGTCGTTCAACTCGAGGTAGAGAAATCCCAATGTTGACAGTTGGCTTGAGATTTCTGATCCCAATCTCTGTTGTGGTATTAGTTGTTATGAATTGATTATCAGGCAGTTCAACCATTGGGGTATACGCACCGACGGCTGATGAAAATGAAAGATATGAACCAGGAAATTCATATGTTCCGTCACTTGCAGTCGAAGTAATTGGTTCTTCTGTTCTGAGTGACAAAGACCAATTTTCGAGTACATATTCGCGGTTTGGGTCAGGATTCATGACCTCCAGATACCATTCACCATTCGCAGGAGTATTCGTGAATGCGCTCAGATCAACAAGAGACTGCTGTGCACCGGCTTCGACACCCATTGAGATTGTACTGCTTTTGGTTTCTGTGTCCGAGAGAATGTAGCTTGGTGTCACATGGAGCGATCCATTGTTGTTAAAGGAGCCTCCTTCTATTTTAGTTCCGACGACAGGCACACGAATACCAAGCGGACTCACCAGCGTAAGAAAGAAAGGATTCACTGGTGTTGCATTTGATGTAGGTGTTATTTCATAAGTCAGCTCGAGGTCAATTATTGTTCCTGGCATTTCAGAAACGATAATTGGAGAAAATGCTTTTTTTGGCCAGTAAGAGACATCGCCATAGGGACCAAAAAAGTTTTGTCCTGGGGGGTTCTCAGGCCATCTATTCGGATTACTTGCTTTCGCACCTGCTTTTACTAATAAAGGCTCAGACTGGTGGAAAGAAATAAATTCATTGTTTGACTCAGGTTGTGGTGCCGCGTCATGAATGCCATTCCTGTTGCTGTCTAAGAAGACCTCGTAGCCCGCTAGTGTTCGATCTCCTTGATTCAATCGTCCATCCCTACCAAAGTCTTCAAAGACCTTCCCCTCTATGGAAATATCTGCGACAGCAGCGACTGCATCTTTAGCTTGAATGAGTCCTGCACCAGTCGCATAATTAAATTGATCATCAGGGAAAGTAGATGGATGGTAGTACGGGTTTGACATGCTAACTGCTGTTTCAGCTAATATTTCATAAATGTCAGAAGGCATAAGAGATGGGTTAAGCTGACGCATAAGTGCAGCGACTGCGGCAGTGTTTGGTGCTGCGGCGGATGTACCTTGGAAATTAGGCAATCGATCTAATTCATAATCTGGGTTACCAAAAAAAGTGGTGTTACCTTCTTGTGGTGCAGTGAACTGTGGCTGCTGCCGAATTTCTGGTTCAGGCAATCTGATTGTCTCTTTATTTTCATCTCGTTCAAAAAAGATTGGCGTCCCACCCCAGGAGCTAAACGAGGTTAACAATGGATCTGCTTGGTTGTAGGCGGGTGTGTTCCAATAGGCCGCTGCACCAATAGCTGCTCCAAGTCGAGAATTGTTGTGCCCCCATGCTGTGCTGGAGCCCTGAAAGCCAGATGGTGGGTCAACAGTCACCTGGTTTGATTGATTATTTATGACACCGAGTCCATTAAGGACAGCAATCCATTTAAAAAAGGTAGGCGTATCTTTTCCATCATTGCCATGCGGATGATTGTCGCCCTCGAAACCATCCATGTCATAGGTAAATGCAACAAAAAAGGGCTCTTGTTTTTTGAATGGTGGTAGTGCTGGTTGATTTTCTTGAGCCGGCATGCCTGCAAAGGAAATGACTGCGATTGGGTATTCGTTTTGACTATAGGCTTTTCCGATTGGTTTCTTATGTTCATCGAAAAACCAGACTTCAACGGCGCTGTTATTGGCATCCCAAACTTGATCCCATTGAACAACAAAAGAACTTTTTGAATTGTAATTTGGTATAAAAACTTCCTGGAGGACGTTGATCTCATTCCCCTGAGCAAAGTTATGAAATCGTAGACTCGGATCACTGAGCGCCTCAGCATATTCAGGGGAAGTGCCCGTGTCTGAATCATTCCATTTATCGATGAGGGTACTAGGGGCATGAACCAGAGAAACCTCTGATTGATAACTCACATTACTGTTATTACCTGCAGCACTAAAATAAGCCACGCGTTGATTTACAGCATCATCGACTGCAAGGCTTATGGGGCCATCTTGAAACCATGGCTCAAGAGGATCATAGATGTCATCAACGATTACCGTGCAACCAAGTTCAACAAGATCATTGATTCGTTCTGCAAACGTTTTTTGAATGTCCATCGCCTGCTGCATGGTCGTTGGATCTGGTCCGAACTTTTTCCAGCTAGAAACATAGAGCTCTGCACCTGGTGCGATTGAATGAACGAGTTGTGCCATTGCACGGCCTTCGTCGTCATCGTGGTTGTCATCAATAACGACTGTGACGTTGTCAGGAAGTACACCATGTTCAATGTCGTAGTCTGCCCCGCCAAGATAGTTGTAACTTGTGGATATAATGCCTACCTTGACGCCAGAACCATCGACGTCATAGCGAGCACGTGCAACATCAGCGAGCAGGGCAATATCGGCTTGGTTAATGTTGCCGGAACGATAAACGCCCCCTGGTATTTCGGCTGCAGATAAACAGTGTCTCGGTTCAAGTTGTTCTGAGGACAGCACAGTCTCACGCTGCTTCTGCCCGCATGATGAAAGGGTCTGCCTTTTTTGCTTCTGTTCAGAATATGTGATCCAAGAAAATATATTCATTGAAAAGCCCAAAGGTTTTAAGACCCCCTATGCACATCTACCTCGTACAAGCATGACTCTTAAAGTAGATGGCTGCAATCTTTTGTTGTCTCAATTCTCTTTGTGAGGAAACAACGAGGGTAAATATGCGGGCTTTAACTGTTTTACAGATCTTGCTGCACACTTTTAGAAGTGTATTGAGCAGCGTTATCTTCATGGATTTGATTCAAAGCCATTTTCTAGAAGTACAACCCCCCATGAATCTAGGCTGTCGATTCCAGACACTTCGAGATTATTGCCGGTTGCTGTAACAGTCAATTGAATGGGTGCTTCCCCTGCTTGGTAAAAAGTAGCTTTGGAATAGCGTGAATTTTTTAGGTTGAGACGCAGGCCGTTTTGTACCATCAATTGATGAGTATTGTCGTAGTTGGTATTCACCACATGAACAACCATACTGTTTGGCTGTGTGGAAGAAATTTTTGGATAGAGATGCACGCCATGAGCAGAGCAAGATACTGCGTAGTCAAGACTTTTTTTCAAAGCACGTAGGTTGATAGCCAGAGCTTGACCATCTCCGTTATGCGTTCCTACTCTGTAGAGTTTGTCGCCCAGAAGGTCCAGGCTATTTTTTAACGAGATATTCTTGCTGATAAACCAATTGTATTCGTCCTCTTGCACCAGAACTTTTTTGTATTGATCTAGGATATTGAAAGATACCGGGTTCTTAAAATAAGCATCTCCTGCAACGAGAATATCAAACGCCACATTTGTTTCCTCTAAAGCATGTACGAGGCTATTGATGCGGTACACGTATTTTCTTGTAGCCTCACGAGAAACTACCAACGCAACTTCAGCCTGTGTGTCAGTAAAGTCATTGAAAAGGGATTTGTTCTCTGCAATCCACTTGTACAGTGACGTGAAATCTATAGTTGGTGTGTAGTTACCACTCTTGATTGTCCATTGCTCCGCTGGTGCGATAAATATAGCACCTTGTGCATACGCCTCTGCAATCCATTGTTTCACTTCTGGTTCATGAGATTTATCTCTGTTAATACATTCCCAATCGCTTGGTTCCGCAGTCAAAATAAAATGTGTATCCAAAGATTCTGCAAATTTATAAGTAAGCGTAGGCTTATGCGCAAAGTCACTTTCCTCCATGGCCAGTTCTTGTTGGTAAAAGTCAAGTTCTTCTAACACAGTACTTCGATAAGGATCTCCTAGAGGGCTTGAGGTGCCTACAAGAATGCCACGAGGATCTGCTTGATCTCTTGCATAAGCAATCAAATCAACTGTTAACTCTCGGATCGCTACATTCTGAAACAATCGGAATTCTTCATAAAGCGGCAACTGTGTTCCATTGCTCACATGTTGTTGCACACGGTTCTTATAATTTGCATCGGTATGAACTCCGTGTTGTTTTAAAAACCTACGATAATCAAATGTATGAATGTCCTGAATGCCCAAAGCATTTAATTCATTTGGAGTGCATTCTTGTTGGAGCCAGGCAGAAAATGCTGTCATGCTCGCTGTTGAGAAGTCTCCACTACTCCACTGGTCACGACAAGCCAAGGCAGAGGATGTTTGTGCATCCAACATCAACACTTTTAAATGGTCTGCTACCAGTGCTTTGTCGATTTGGTACTTGAGGAAATCTTTAAAAACGGCAGAGTGACTAGAAAGCCAATACGGTCTGCCTCCTTTGTAGGATCTTCCTGCAAACCATGGGTACTCAAAATTCTGATCATCAATTGATTTGCACGTGTAGTCGGTATAGGTCAATCCATTTCGTAGGCAATAATCGATGAATAATTCCCAGCCGGCATCAAACTCGATGCGGGCATGAAAGGTTCTGCCTTCGTTTGAGATTGTCCTTATGTTCTGGGTAAAGAAGTTGAAGTGATCTCGATTTTCAATGTCCCAATGGGGCGGTATTGGCAAAACACCCCAAGCTATTCCAGAGGCTGAATACTTGTCTCTGATACTTTTTGTCTGAGGATAAGAAAGCAAAATGTCTGACTTCTGAAAGACTTGAGCAACACCAACTAGGGGGCTCATTGAGACAAAAGAGAGACATAAAGCAGAAGTTTTTAAAAATTTGAAAATCAGCGCGAGTTTTTCACACTGGCTACAACGTGCTTTTAACTCAAATACCTCATACTGTTCGTTTGATCTATGATCACCAAGATCGTCCAGATCAAATTTAATTTGTGACGAAAACACTTTTTCATTCTCTGCAGCAGATTGAGGTCGTACGTAAGATCCGATGCTAGTGCAGGAATCCCTGAATTGGTTTCTAAGTAGGGTGATTGATCTTCATCCCTTGGAAGAGCCAGGCTTTTTCCCAAACAGTGGATCCAGTTTTTGAACTTTTGTGATGACGCTCTGCCCGTTCTTTTCGGTTACTGTGCCTGTGATTCTGACGGCGGTGCCACAATGGTATGCGAGGTTGAAATCGTGAAAGTCTCGAAAGGAGACATCGATGCGTATGGCTGGCTGTCCCTTCACATCGATGAGGAAAATTTTTGCTTCATCAAGATTTTCAGAAAGTCGAAGTCGTCCTTGAACTGTCATGC
>JALCBP010000128.1:0-4962 GCA_028066355.1 Pirellulales bacterium | reverse complement strand
CTTCTGCAGCGTATCGAGCAGCATCACCACCTTCCCATGTGACTCGTACATCAAGCGGATGTCCGGCCTTTCGGATTTCTTTCACAGCGGACCGCAACGCTAGGTCACCAGCTGATTTTCCATTGATGATCAATCGCATGGAGCGAGGTGCATGAGAAGTCATAAGATAGATTCTTCGTTGTGCTTGTTACTGAACAACTGGATTCTATCAGACAACTGCCAGCATCGTGAGGAATCCAGTCCGATTTCTACCTCCTGTCGGACGGAAACAAGTGCAGGTATCCAGAGGAAGCCAATTCAAGTAACCACTGAGAATTGATCCTGCCTGTGTCTCATTTCTGAGCAGCCGATGAAGCTATTACAACCATGCCTAGGAGGGGAGACGCTCCTTCTACTTTGATGCGAATGTCCGCACCCTGCTCTGCTCCAAAGTTGGCATCGTTGATTCGGAAGCGATGTTCTTTCCAGAAAGGTTTGCCTTTCAACTCGAAGGTAACACTGTCGCCGAGTTTCATACCGCTTGGGCTTCGATAGTACGTTTCGACCGTGCAGTTGTTTTCAATTCGGAAATAAAGGGTAACTTCAACGTCCTGAATCGATCCGTTGTGAAATCCAGGATCGGTCACCTTCAGCCAGTAACTATCTCCCTCCACCAAGCGTGCGGACGGCAGCCGACGTCCGTCCTGTGAGCCCTTCGCCAATCCCGAATTCGGGATGATCAAAGCGTCCTCCATACGCAGGTTGCTCGTATGCAACTCCAAGCCATATCCCTTTGGTGATGGTTGATTCGCATCGGCGAGAATATAGAACGTCTCAATATGATTGTTGGCCCGGAACTTTGCGGCCGCTGAGCGCAGAAATCCTTTCGAGAAATAAAAGTCCTGAAAAAAGACTTCGCCCTGATTCTCATAACCGAGGTGATGCGAAGCACAGCCGCCCGATTGCGCTGTAATTCGACCATCTTTGCCACAGTGAATGCTGTTTGCTCCCCGGTTACTTGGGCCAGTGATGGAAGTGAGTTGGCAGAAGAGATGCCCGTCCTGAGCATTCCAGGTTTCATCCGACGTTCCCATCGCAAGGCTGCAATAGAATCGGGCCTCACCTTTGAAGCCGGGGAAGGTTTTGATGCCGTAGGTTCCGTCACGGCCTCCGATGTGGTTGATGTTGCAGGTCGAGGAGATAATGTCAAAGGTCTTTGACCCGTTCTTGAACGCATAGCCCTGCTGCAGTTGCTCGCCACCGACCATCAGGGCTTGACCACTGGAGTCGTCTACCGTCATCAGTGTGTGTGAGGCGTGGTTGAAAATGCTCATCACAACGTAGTCGTCGCAGCCGTTTAAGTAGATGGGCTCATAGGCTTCGTTAATTCGGAACTTAAACTCTTCCAGTTCCGATGTTTTCGGGCTTCCCGGAAGCCAGGCAGTCCGCCAGAAGTCGGGTTTGATGTGGCAATTCTGAATACGTCCGCCTGAGCAATGGTTCGCCCGGTAAGTCCGGCGGAGTCCTCCGATGAATGAATACTCTACCAGGTGATTGTCCCCATTGAGTTCCAGTCCCTGGTAGGGATTGGAGGCGGAGCAGTCGATGACGTAGTTGTCCTCCCCGTCAGCACGGACCATGTACGGATACTTCTTGAAGCTCTTGTAATCCTGCTTGGGGTAGTGGAATCCAATGCCGCGCAGGCCGCTGCCGTCTCCCATCGTCAGAAACGGTGTTCCGTTCTCGTCACCTTCGCCGGTCTCGATAAAAAAGACACTCCCCAACTGGCTGCTACGTTTGCCACTGATCATGTGACGTCCGCCACTGTTGCCTCGCAGTTCGACGCCCTTGCCCAGGTCTAGTTCTTCGGTGATTCGATATTTCCCGTTGGGAACGAAGACAATTCCGCCGCCATTTGCAGAAGCAGCGCTGATCGCCTTCTTCAGGCCTTGAGTGTCATCGGCTGCTCCATCCCCCACAGCGCCGTAGTTTTTAATGTTGAACAGATCGACTTTCGCAGGTTTGCGAATTCGATCATAGGTGTTCTGAAAAGCGGGTAATTTCTCGTCGTATTGATGATTACGAAACACTGTTCGACGACCAAGGATCTCAGTCTCACCGGTCAGGGTGCAGTTGACGAGTTCAGCAACTCCGTCACGAATCGAGATCGAACGTTCTCCGCCCTCGATGCGGGTGGTGTGCATCTTGTAATGGGTATTGTCCTTGCCCCAGATGCCATAGTCGGATCCCGCTAACGTGCTCCCCACAATTCGAAATCCCTTGGCGTCGTCAACATGCAGTGCGGTACTGCAATCGGTGACGGAGAAGTAGGACAGTTCGCCACTGGCATCATCCCCTGAGATACCACGCTCGAAGTGGAGTCCTTTCTGGTATCCGGAGATTGTTGAGAACCCAGCATAGAAACCATCCATCTCATAGATGTGGAGACCGGTTCCGTGTTTCCGCATGTAATCTGCATGCGCGCCGCCTTCGGGAGGGCTGTCAGGCAACTTCGACCAGCTCCAGTAGTCGGGTGAAAAGTGGATCGAGTCATATCGCGAGACGGCAAAACTTCTGTCTGCCGACAGCCCGCAGTGCAGCGGGCTTCCATAAATACCGCGCAAGCAGCAGACGCTTGCCTGAGACAGGTCAATACCGCGGTAGGGATTAATCAGAGTGATGTTCTCGATCGTCACCGTCCCTGCTTGCCCGCGGATCACCAACGGGGATTTTGATGCTGACTTGGCTGATTCCATAACCTGTTGTTCTGGATGCCAGAACGTTAAGTCCCTCACGCCACACCCACTACCAGTGAGAAGCACACTCTGTTCGTGCTCCCGATTGTGAATCATCAGGATCGTACCTTCAGCCGGGCGGTCCGGGCCGATCAGACTCCAGCGTCCGCGAAGAACGACGTTGGATTCAATCGTCAGCATGCCCTCTAAGCGGTATCGTTCCTCCGGTAAAAAAACAGTACCGCCCCCGGCTGCGCTGGCGTCATCGAGAGCTCGTTGAATCGCAGGTGTGCAATCTGCTGCGGCAGGATCGGCTGGGAGTTTGTATTGCGGATCGGTCACCGAGCAGAACGCGACAATCACGTCATCCGTGGGAAACTTTGGATCTTCCCCAATGACACTCCAGTCTGCAGCGTCAACCGTCGGAACGAACGCGAACAGGCCACAAACAGCCGTGAGAATGACGGTTGCGCAATTGTTTTTCCTGGTCATATGCGGTCACGAAGTTTGCTTGGTGTTGGTCAGAGAATTCGCCGAGTGATTACCAGATTTCAAACGTAGCAAAACACTGCGATGTGGAATCATTGATAATGACACAGCCCGCGTAATTGTTTCCGAATGAGTGCGATTCTCTCGGCGGTTACGCTTTTTGCTGCACCGATTTGTTTGTGTCTTTGCCGTCTATTCAAATTCAAGCGTGACGCAATCCATGATTGGCTGGACTCCGTTGTCGAGGCGAGAGGTGCGGTACTCAAACGCAAAGCCCTTGCCTGCAGGCAACTGGTCAGTGTCCACCCTGGCGGGAGCCACATCGACGATGCGCGCGAATCCGGGCTTTTGAGAATAGGACTCCTTTACCCTCTGCCAATCGGTCCACTCATCGATCGTGCCGTCGCCATCCTTGTCGACTCCGGCGCGGGCCTCTACGCCATCGACCCAGGGGCCGGGGCTGACGAAGTCGGTCGCTCTCTGGATGATCACATAGAACTTGCCTTCGGCGAATCCCACACTCGGGTCGGGGTGAAAGCCTTTTCCAATTTCGCCCGACCACTGGAATTCCTTGTTCAGATCGTCGGTATGGAAACGCGCCATTCTCATGGGCTTGTTGTGATCGGCCGAATCGTAGTCGCCGAACAAGTGATAATGACCTCCCACTTTAATGAGCGTCCAGTCTCCGTAGGCATTCTGCTTGGGTTCGTGAATCTCATATTCGAGCGAATTGCCATTGTTCGAAGTCTTCTGGGCAGGGTGAGTGTAAGTACCCGTCTTCCCCGTTGCCTTGGTTCGATGATCTACCGCAGGCGGATGCTCTCCGTATTGAAAACCCTTGATGCCATCAGAACTCGAAACCCGTCCGGCGAGCGGCGAATCCCATCCATTCTCCTGGGCGTTGATGGGACTCCAGTCCTCGTAGATCATGTGAAACGTGCCGTCTTCATCACGAAAGACACCGGCGTCAGAACCGTGAGACGGATCTGAAAAGACCTCTCCGTATTCTTTGCCGAGAACGCCATCGGTGAGATCATCATCGACCATCAGGTGCGGGTTCTCGTCATTGGGATTGTCGTAATAAAGGTAGAACTTTCCGTCAGCATATTCTGCCGTGGTCATGCAGCTGGACGGGCAAACCAGGCCAAGGAGTTTCCAGTCTTTCATGTCCGTGCTATGCCAGGCGTGATAGCCTCTGGGGTGATTCTTCTTCCATTCTTGCCTGAACTTCGTGCGCTGTTGGCGGGTGAGCCCCTCTGGGTATTCGATTTGGGGCCAGGTTCTTGTCGCAAAAAAGTAGTAATCGCCCGGCGCAACCGGAAGAAAAACGTAGGCGTTTCCAGCTCCTGAAGGCGTGACGTCATCGATCGCCTCCCAGTTGTCCCAGACGGGAGATTGCTCAAACACCACCGAGCTCAGCTTGCGCTTTTTTGAAAAGGTTTTGACGACACTCTGGAAACTGGCATTGTCAGCCTTGGGTTTGGCGAAGCCGTCGGTGAGCTCCACGTTGTCCGCGGCTCCCCTGGCAGCTGTCCAGTCGTCTTGGCTCTCCACCACCCAGGACTCAGCCACAGCTGGTGGCGCAGTTACGAGCAAGACAATCGATGTGAGGTAAATACTGAGAGACTTCTTTTCAATTCTTTTTATGGGTCTTTTCATGCTTTCTAATGATATGAAAGGGGCAATTGTTTCCAACAAAGTGGAAAAGTTTCGGCGGAACGAGTGACAGAGTCCTCATGGATCAAAAAAACAGCAAGCG
>JALCBP010000127.1:0-4962 GCA_028066355.1 Pirellulales bacterium | reverse complement strand
TTTTAGCGTGGCTGCAAGGGTTTCCCGACTGACGAAACCTGTTCAGTCAGCCGGCTAAGCATTCCTAGAACGTGCTGCCGCTGTTGTTCGCTACCTCCCTCGACTGTGACTGCTCCATGCAGCCTCGCCGAAGTCAAATCACTCTCTTCGGCAAGAAGTTGCTCAAGCACCTGCGATGATACCCACACAACAGGACTGGCATCTTTTGGCAAGCCAACAACCAACTCAGACAGCCGATTGTTCTGACAAACGAGTGTCCACTGACCACCGCCGGGGCCGATTGCTGCCAAACCAAAGTTCATATCTGATGTCACATCAGACTTCCATCGCGCCTGACCAAGACGCTGTTCCAGTAGCCTACGAGCATCGGGCGCAATCACTGACCGAGCCTTCGGCGGCCAATGAAAAGAGTGCTTGATTGCAAATCGACACAAACGCCGAATGGCATCGTTATCCAAGACAGGTGACGGGAGGTCTGGTGCGACATGATGGGTTGCACTTGAATCAAACACAGGATCATCTCGCCAATATGCACGATAGACGTGCATCTGATCACCGAAAAGCTTTGCAAGCGACGAAGGATCGAAACCGCTGGCTTTTTTTGCTCCACCATTGCTTCGTGCATGCTCAGCTAACTCAACGACGAGTGAGGCGAATACATCGTAGAGTTGGCTGACGGGTGTTGGTTGCGTTGATGTCAGATGATATGTCTGCCCATGGAGCGAACGATCTTGAATGATTCGCGTCATGACAGCTGATACCCAATCAACAGGCACAAGATTTTTCCGTTCGCTCCCTGTCATGCCAAGTACACCAAGAAGTGAACTTGATTCAACGGAAACAGCCATGAACGCTTCTACGAATGGTTGAACAATCCGCAGAGGCTTATAAAAACCATGGAACGTGTTCGTGAACCCATGAAGCAGATCACCAACGATGATACTTGGGCGATGGACAGTGCAGATTTCAATATGTCGAGCCTCTCTCGCAGCTGTTTCTGAAGTAATCTTACTACGCTCATAATCATTCCCAGGAGTCTGACCGACATCTAACTCACTCTCAAGAATTCGTCCTTCGCGAAGGCCGCAGACATAGGCGCTCGACACATGGTGGAGACGACGGACACCCGTCGTTCGGCAAAACTCGAGTACATTCGCCGTACCATCAACATTACTCCGGTACGGTTCGCCGTCACTCTCTCTTTTCTGGAACGAAAGGCTTGCAGCACTGTGAATTATTTCATCAACATTTTCAGCCACCCATTCGGACTCTTCATGAGTAAGACCAAGGCCAACCTGAGTGATGTCACCGGTCAGCACTACCGGAAATGGCACATTAGCACCAGCCACTTCCTGCCAATCGAGCAGAAGTTCGTCAATACGCTCAAAGGCTGAAGCACCTTTACTTGGACGAACGAGCACTGCTATTCGCCGCCCGGCAGCAGCAAGATCTCGAAGAAGTGACCGCCCAAGCAAGCCGGTGGCACCGGTCAACATCAAGTAGTGATTATTGCTTGCCATAGCCTAGCGCCTCTCTTGCAACCTCAGACATGAATTGCAGCACCACCATCGACAATAAGTGTCTGCCCCTGAACCAAATCAGACAAAGGCGATGAAAGAAACAGCACGGCATCAGCGACATCACTTGCCTCGAGCATGCGTTCACCTGTCATGGTTTTACTTTCACGACCAGCAAACATCTGCTCTGCACCAGGCAACCGTTTTGTCGAATCTGTTTCGACAAGCCCTGCCTCAACAACATTCACGTTGACTCCATTGTCACCCAGCTCAAGCGCCCAGTGACGAGCAAGTGCAGTAAGGGCAGCTTTTGATCCTCCAATGATTCCGTACATAGGAAGTGCCATATGCGTCCCGTGACTCGAGAGCACTACTGCCTTTCCCCGACCTTCAGCCTGCTGAAGCATCGGTGATGCCGCTTTGAGCAAATGGACAAGTGACATGACATTTGTATGCATTGCCGCATCAAAGTGTCTTTGAGTTGTGACAGCAAGCGGACGAAAACCTCCAGTTGCTGCATTGTGCACCAGAATATCAAGTCGACCGAACTTCTCAGACACAAATTGAAGCATTTCCTCAACATCGTCTTCATGGCTTACATCTGCTCGAACACATGCGACGTTGCGACCCATGGCGGCGATCTGCTCTGCAACAAGTTCTGCTTCGTTACTACTTGTGACATAGTTCACGACAACGTCAGCACCAGCCTCAGCTAGTCGCAACGCACAAGCACGGCCGATCCCTCTGCTTGAACCAGTGACTAATGCTACTTTTCCGCTTAGATCAATCATGACACTTCCTTTCTTCATTCTCGGATGACCCCACCGCTGGCTGGTCTAACTGGTTAAGGACCCACCTTTGAAAATGCGTTATGCGTTCTTCTCGGCGCGATATCAGCCCGCAACCAGGCTGATCCACTGCATCAAGCCCAGATTGAACGCGCTGCACTGCCAATCGATCCTCAGCAAAAACCTTGAGCCAAAAAGGTGACTGAATTCGAGCCCATTGCCGCATAAGCCAGTTAGGCAGCATCGCACAACCTTGCTTCTGTCGAGCAAACCAGTTGACAATCACACGAGTACGTTTGGCGGACTCGGGTAAATAACTCCAAAGAATCGTAAAACTATCAGTAGTTGCTATCGTGAACGTGGGATGAACATGCGTATGCCGATAATCACCACGCCGCTTTAAGCCCATGCCTTGCAGGATAATGCCTTCAATTTTTCGAACAATCCAACGATGATCGCCCGGTCCAGCAAAGACCGTACTGTCAACCATAAGATTGTGCGTGCAAGCATCCTCTACCGGTGCAGCACCAAACGTTCGGGGGTGAACCTCTGCTATGTGATAGCTTTCTAAAGTATTCTCGACCGCAACCTTCCAGTTCACATCAAGACTCACCTCCGTGTGACCGACACAGTTAGTATCGCTCGTTCGTGCAACGGCATCACAGCCACTGGCCTGTAGCTGCGCAGCAACCGACTCCGATGGCTTACCCACCGAGACAAAGACTATTCCGCCGCAGACTTCAACTTGAAAGTTTAGAAGGCCTAGTGACCCTTTCTTTAATGGGCGGAAAGAAGGCGCATCTGGTATTCGCTTAGTCTGCCCAGTCTGGCCGTCAAACTCCCATCCATGGTATCCACACTTTAGTGTGGCCGCACACCCAGAACTTTCATTCATGACTTTTGCAGAACGGTGCGGGCAAACATTTAGGAAGGCACGAATCACACCTTCATTTCGACGAAGAACGACTGGATTTCCAAGCAATTCAAAACTTACAAAACTACCGTCGTTCGGGAATTGATTCGTAGTGGCCACTGCATGCCACGCAGGCACCAAAACATCTGCTACTTCTCTTGCATACCAAGCTTCATCAGAGTACGCCTTTGCTGGCAACAGTTGCGGAAGATGAGTGTCACTAATGAACATCACTATCTCCCTTCAGGGCATTACAATAAAGAGAGCACATCAATACCAGACTCATCAGGCCTCCTCGCGTGTTGGCACACGTGCAAGGTGGAGCCCATCAAGGGCAAGAATCGGCCGATTGTCACTGCCATATAAGATGAAGTCGTAGATGCTTTCCTTCTCGTCATGCGATCGGTAATACATTCGCACGGTACACTTTTCATTCTCACGAGCAGTATCAGCAAACCGCAAGCGTTCAAAACGGAGTGGAACCTCGACTCGCTTGCCCAGCAGGATGTACGAGTACACAGCACAACCGACAATACAGCCGTCGAGCAGAGCAATCGGTACTGTCCAACCGTGTGCACCACGTGGAGCTGCAACAATATGTGGATCTGGTGCGGTCAGACGCCCCCACCCACCGCTCCGATCGAGAAACAGACCCGATAGCGTTCGGAATGATTGCCCATGCCGCAATGGTGCATCTTCCTGATACACCATTGGATTAAATGGAAAGAGTTGGTCATCGAGAGGTTTGTCTATTCTTCCAGTAGCATCAACAAGCACACTTCCACTGAAATGCTCGCGAGGATCACCTGACTGGTCACCACCAGCATTTTGAACAGCTGCCCATCCCACGACAGGCACCTCACCAGTTGCTGTTTGCTGTCCAACAGTAACCGTCACTTCTCTCTGAGCGTCGGTCGAGAAACCAAAGGGGCGGTGGATCGTAACGTTTCGAAGTTCTCTGACTGCTCCCGTTACACCAGCAGCCAGTGCCGACTGGGCAATCAGCTCTGCAGCCATAACTGCCGGCAGGAGCGGGCGACCATATTGAGTGTGCTCGACAAGAAATCTGTCTCGTGTCGGTTCAAAGTCAACAGAAACAGAAACGCCTTCAGCAGTTGGCTGCACATTGTTGATGAGACTGCCAGCAGAAGTTGATGTTTCATCTGCGGCTTCTGACATCACGCAACCAGCAGCTTCACAAAAAGCTGGCTCTGTGATGACAACCTCTGACGTGGGTAATCCAGCAGCAATTTCATCAAGAAAATGCTGTACACCTTCAGCAAGTGGCATGAATTTCAGGCCAAACTGCTCAAGCACAAAGCGGCTCTCCGGCCGGCTTGCCATCCCAACTTCATCCCACGCATGCCAATGGAACACGGTCGCTGGAATATTTCTATTTACTCGAATACGACCAACAATTTTTGCCAAAAGATCATTTGCCATCGCATAGTCGGCCTGCCCATGACCACCGAATCGACCACTTGTTGACCCAAAGCCAATCACTGCACCAAGTATTTTTTGATCTGTTGCAGCTAGCACATATTCAAGCCCAAGAGCTTTTGGACCTACTGTGGCAGAAAATCCGGCATACGTCTTTTTCTCAAATCTGCATGCTGATTCATAACCGGCACCGTGCACAATACCTCGTATAGGACCTACCTGACGCTCAACATCAGCAACCAATTGCCGAACCATCTCTTCATCAGAAAGGTCACATGAAAAATAATGTGCTTCAACGCCCTCT
>JALCBP010000126.1:0-4993 GCA_028066355.1 Pirellulales bacterium | reverse complement strand
GGGTCAGTTTCTATAGCGAATGAGCCCGCTCAGTTTTCAGGAACACGGGCAATGGAATACTTGGAAGCAATTTGTGAACTTGGTCCACGCCCGAGTGGCTCCGAAGGAATGGAGAAACAGCGAGAACTTCTTATCCGACATTTTCAGAAAGCCGGGGCAACAGTCTTCCGTCAGGCTTTTCGAAGTCGAGATGGTCGGAATGGCGATTGGGTGCGCATGGAGAATCTCATTGTTTCCTGGCATCCAGAAAGAAATGATCGGGTGCTTTTAGGAGCTCACTATGATACACGGCCGTACCCGGATCGAGATCGTCGTGACCCTCGGGGCATATTTCTTGGGGCCAATGATGGTGCGAGTGGCGTTGCAGTTTTAATGGAACTCGCTGATTCAGTGGCAGAACTAAAGGGAACGGTGGGTGTTGATTTCGTGCTCTTTGATGCCGAAGAATATGTTTTTGAAGAGAAACGAGACTCCTACTGTCTGGGGTCTTTGTTTTTTGCGAGACAATACGCCAGCTCAAGAAAGGCCGGAACGATTTCATATGCTTATCGCTGCGGGGTCATCTTAGACATGGTGGGTGACCGCAATCTGACGATTTGGCAAGAACAGCAAAGTGTTGATTGGCATGATACACGCCCTGTTGTGGAATCAATTTGGGCGACAGCGAAACAACTACAGATCCAAGAATTTGTGCCTCGTCCCAAGTACCTTATCAATGATGACCATGTTCCACTTCGAATGACTGGTGGTATTCCAACGTGTGATATTATTGACTTCGACTACCCGCACTGGCATACAACACAAGATATTCCAGAGAATTGCTCAGCACATTCTTTGGGTTTAGTGGGGCGGGTCATACTTTCGTGGCTTCAAAACAACTATTGAATGGTGAGGATCTAGATTCGATGAAGTCGCGTGATCTAGTCACACCGGTTTCCATTGTTGTTCCAGATATTGGGCTGGGTGAAAATCCGGTTGTTCTTTCCCTATGGCTTGTCCCACAAGGAAGTGCTGTTCTTGAGGGTGATCGTGTTGCTGAATTGGCTACTAGTCCGGCCACAATAGATTTGCTCGCTCCTGTCGCTGGCGTGTGTACCCACCAATTTGTAGATGAAGATACCCTTGTATTTCCAGGTATGGTTATCGCAGAAATTCTTCCAGAGGATGTGGAAACATGAACCAGTCATTCATTCGATGGCTGCTTCGCGGAAGGTCTTTGAAACCAGAGACGGTTGCAGCATTTGGTGGTGCAGTAACTATGTTTCTCATTCAACCACCATGTGACTTATGGTTTTTCGCATGGCTGGCACCGTTGCCATGGCTCTGGCTGATTCTTCGGAAACCCACCTATCTGCCACCGAGATTCTGGCAAATGCTTTGGTGTGCTGGCTTTGTGCATTGGCTTGCAACAATTCACTGGCTCCGACTTCCTCATCCAGCAACTTCGTTGGGCTGGGTTTGTTTATCGGCATATCTGGCAGTGTATCTGCCTGCTTTCATTTGGTCGGCTCGACTTCTGATGAGGCGGTGGGGGTGGCCATTACTAGCGGCAGCACCAATATCGTGGGTGGCCTGTGAGCAGTTACGAGGTTCACTTTTTGGTGGTTTTACATTCGGCATGCTTGGTCACTCACAATGGAGATGGAACACCCTGCTGCAAATTGCTGACATTGCAGGTGCCATTGGGCTTAGTGGTATTGTCATGCTCGTGGCAGCAGCACTCTTTCGACTGAGACGAACTTGGTTGACAAAAGAAACAGGAAGAGAAGCAGTGCTGACTATCAGCATTCTTGGCGTGTGTATTTTTTATGGTCATTGGCGGCTCACCACGACTCCGGATCCTCTTGTTGCTCCTCTTAAAGCGCTGCTTGTGCAAGGCTCAATCGATACCGAGCTAAAACATGATCCAGATGCTTTCCAGGAAGTCACTCAGCACTACGACAAACTGACTCGTAGTGGTCTTTTGGAAAGTCCTTCTCTGCCTGATTTGATCCTTTGGCCTGAAACGATGTGGCGTATTGGTCTTCTCGAGATCGATCCAAACGAACAATTACCAGAAAGTGTAGTAACGGCAATCCTCAGCGAAAGTGAGTTGGCAGAGAATAGTAATACGGGTGATGTTTCGCTGCAGGCTCTTTGCCGTCGGCGTCTTGAGGATGAACGTCTCGAGCCACTTGCAACCTATGCGAAGTCATATGGCACGAATTGGCTGGTTGGTGTCGATAAGCAGGTTGTTACACCGAGTGCTGTTACGGGCACTCAATACTTTAACTGCGCCACTCTCCTCGATTCTCGTGGTCGAGTCCAAGACACATATGCGAAAATGAAACCTGTTCTTTTTGGTGAATATGTTCCCTTTGCTGAGACATTTCCTTGGCTCTATCGTCTTACACCACTTCCAGTTGGTCTCACAGCTGGCCAACAGCCACTTGTAACGTCTGTGGCCGGCAGACGGCTGACGTGTACGATCTGCTATGAAACAGCACTGCCAGCGACAATTCGTTCACTCGTTCGGTATTGCCGCCAAATAGATGGAGGCCCTGACCTCATTGCCAATCTGACCAACGATGGCTGGTTTTGGGGATCCAGCGAACTCGATATGCATCTAACAGCTGCGATTTTTCGCGCAGTGGAGGTCAGGACACCAATCATTATTGCTGCAAATACGGGTTTTTCAGCATCGATTGATGGTTGTGGGCGTTTGATCGCGTGTGGTCCACGGAGAAAACCAGCCACATTACGCGTTGAAGTGGTACCAGACGGGCGATGGACTCTTTGGCTCCTCTGGGGCAGTTTTCTGCCTGGGATATGTGTAGTGATTACGGCGACAGTGACGTTGGAACACTGGGCGAGAAGAGGTACCCTATCGTAAGAAGTTGGAGGATCTCTGGCTTCTGGGACGAATCAGACATCAGAAGCATACTATTTGGTAGGTTCGGCGGTTGCGAAGAACGCTACTGTGTTGCCGAGTCATTGGTTTCATTTCTTATTCGATGGTACGGATACGAGCATGGATACTCTCGGAAAGATATTTGTTTTTGCCGTGATGGTCATGAGTGTTGTATTCATGAGCTTTGCGATTGCAATTTTTTCGTCACACACAAATTGGCAGAAAGAATCAGAGCGTCTTCAGACTGAGCTTGAGCAGGTTACAGCAGAACGCGAAGCTAAAGAATCAGAGTTGACAACACTGATCGATCAAAATGCGGCTTCAAAAAAAGATCAAGAGCAGGTCGTAAAGAAGCTGGAGACGGCACTTCAGCAAAAAGATGCAGAACTCGCTAGCCTGAAGAAAAAACGTGAAGTTGAATTAAGTAATCTTGATAAAGATATCGCAGAACTTTCAGAGGCGAAAGATGAGCGAGATGCTGCAGATGAGCTCGTTGGTAAGTTGCGAGAAGAAATTAATGGCCTTCAAAGCAAGCTAAAAAAATCAGTCAATGATGGTGCTAGTCTTGCTGCTGAATTGCATCAATCAGAATCTGAACTGGCAATGGCTACCGAACGTAAAAAACAACTCGAGCAGCAAGTTGCAAATGCCAGAGTGGTTTTGCAGCAAAATGGACTTTCACTCACGAGACCCGAAACGGTCATACCGGTTGTTGGTGGAGTCATTACTGCGGTTGCAAATGATCTTGCTGAGGTTTCGATCGGAAGTGATGATGGGCTTCAGGCTGGACATGAACTAGAGGTTTTTCGTGCCGATGAATATCTTGGTCGTCTCCGTGTCGTTAGCGTAAAGCCTGACCGTGCTGTTGTTCGAGTTCTCAAAGACTTTGCACGTGGAATCGTTCAACAGGGAGACCGCGTGGCTACAAGGCTCAAACTCGATAGCTAAGGCTTGATAACAACTGTGAGTGCCGAAACGGTTTTTTGGGAGAGTTGAGATGGCAGAAAGTGATGAGCCAACGTATCCAAAGCGACAAAATGCTTATACTGGAATGATGATGCTGTCGTTTGTCGCAATCTCAATCGGCTGCCTCATCCTTGCACTTGAACTATGGACGCGTGGTCTTCCACTCAAACCCTAGTTGGGAAAATTTCTATTTTCCGAAAAAATTAAACGGCTTATCTTCTTTTTCCTGCATCGACTTTTCGGCTGTAGGTTTTTCAACGTCCTGAGCAGAGGGCTTTTTTTCAGAAGTCTCGGATACGGAAGATTGTTTACTATCGGATGAATTATCATTCGTGTTCGAAGAGGGTGCTGACGGCTGAATACCAGTGTTTTCACTGGCTACAACCCGTGGTCGGAGTGAAGCAAGCAGGCCGCGAGGTGAGGCCAGAATAATACGCTCAGAGAACCTGTTGATTACAGGAATGGTGAAAGGCCCTGGGCAAAGCCATGCGTCCTCTGCCCCATCGCTTAAGCGAATAGCAGTTATTCTATTTTGTATGTCGTAACACCACAGATGACTCCCAATGCAGGCTAGAAAATCCGCCTGCAATCGTGTTTTCCACAGTTGTTCTCCAGTACTAGCGTTGTGGGCAGCGATGCCTTCTTCTCCAAGGGAAACGAGAACGATTCCATTATGTACCATGAGTTGCGGCCGCTTCATGTTTGGATGAAGACTTGTTCCCAGTAGGAATCGCCAGGTGAGTCGAAGGCCTCGAGTTGCATCTTCGAAACACACCAATTCTCCTTTCTTTGTTGTAGCAAATGCAACCGCACCTTGAACCTCAACCGGTCCACTTGGATTGTCTCGAAGGAAAAACTCATGTCTTTCCCATCCCTCTTCCCCTGGCTCCATAACAGTTAGGCGTCCCTCTCTCGTGCACCAGATCACACCGTCTCCAAACTGCATGGGTTGCTGTTCGATGCGACCGTGCGCTTTTATGCGTACAGGATTGAGGTTCGCTCGACTCGAAGAGTTATTTTTCGAATCACTGCTTTCAGATTTTTCTGAGTCAGCTGGGTTACGATATGGGTTCACGGGAAGACGATACATAGTCTCATCCCAAAGCGGGACGTACACCCAGTCACCAACAGGGAAAC
>JALCBP010000125.1:0-4998 GCA_028066355.1 Pirellulales bacterium | reverse complement strand
AAGTACAAGGCAACCGAGTTGAAAATGCTATTTTCAATGGCATTGAAATTGATAAGGCAACGAATGTGGTCGTTGGTGGTTTTGAAGCCAGCGAGCATAACCAAATTAACTTTAGTCAGCAGTATGGCCTGGCGATGACTGGTCGTCTCACTGGGACAGATGTTCGTGGTAACACACTCAACAGTAACATTGACACCGGACTTTATCTTCATGACGTCAAAGGAGCGACGATTGGTGGCTTATCGGGAGCGTTGGAAATTCATGGCTCGAACTTTGGTGTGACGGCTATTGGCGATCTGACTGGTACACAGTTGGTTGCCAACCATATACATTCCAATGACAACGCGGGTGCCTTTTTGATGAAAGCCAAAAACTTTGAACTTTTCAGAAATACGATTGAGGGCAATGGACCATATGGCGTGCTGGCATTCGAGGAATCAACTGGCACAACTCTCGTCGGAAATACAATTAGGGAAAGCGAGGCAGGGGTTTGGCTCTCCGGTGTTTCGGGACTAACGATTGGATACGCCGAAAATAGCATAGACGTCGCACGTCGTAAGCCGAATAAGATTACTGATAACTATAACGTCGGTATTATTGTCCAGGGAAGCACCGCTGCGGACAATCGAATTCTTTCCAACGAGATTTATCTCAACAAGTACTACGGTATTCAGTTTGTTGGTGGAGCTGCACCAACCGTCCAGCCTCCAAGGTTGTTTGCTGCATCTCTTAATGGCGATACCACGACAGTCGCGGGTAGACTCAATGGTAACCCTGGCGACAAATACTTGATTCAATATTTCCAGACTAAACCAGAAGATATTCAGCCTGGCAGACCTCCTGAGGGTCAAATATTCATTCATTCTCAAATGGTGGAGATTTCCTCAGAGGGATTTTTCACTTTAAGTACTGAAATTGTTAAGAGTGGAGAACATGCAATCGCTGCAGGAGATTGGATAACGACTACTGCGACATCAATAAAGGACAATGCACCTGATCAAACGTCAGTCTTTTCTTCGGGTGTACGAGTCAGAGAAGTGCAGTAAGTTGCTATATGCGTTGTCACCCTGTTTTTTTCAATAAAGAGGGCTGAGTGGTGTTGGATGATGCATGTTGTTGTGCGCAGTTCTTTTTTTTTGCTGTCGACGATCGTATGTTTAACCCGACAGCTACGTTGAGAACCTTATGAAGATTTTGCAAAAGAGAATGGTGTTCGACGGAGCACGAGATCTCCGTGAGGAAGGTCGTCCCAATCACATCTGCGAAGAGGCTGTAGCCAAAGTGCAATATGTGAAAAGAAGCCTTCGTTCTGCAGTGTAGTCAGCATCGTCTGATCAGCTGCGGGATCAATACTCTCGCTTTTTCCGTTTCGTTCAATGATGAGGGTGATATGAGGATTGTTTTGAATTGTCTTTATTGCACCCGCAATAACCTGCGGTTCGTAACCCTCGACGTCAATTTTGAGAACATCAACGGAAACGTCCTCTAGTACAGAATCAAGTGTGACAGAATCAATTTCGGAAATGCTGAGATCTTCAGGCTTCGTAGACGTGTGTTGAAGCGTCGCTTCCGGAATAGTAATTCCAGATTGCATAGGATGGGAGTCGTGTTGGCAGAAAGACATTTTTTTTTGTGTGTCTGAAACAATAACGTTGTAGGGGAGAACTCGTCCCACGAGACCATTCACATCAATGTTTGCCTTGAGGAAGTCGTACGAACGAGGAGACGCCTCGAAGGCGTGGCACTGACCAGTCTGTTGCACGATGGCACTCGCATAAAGAGCGTGAAGCCCAACATTTGCACCGACGTCGACATATGTGCCACCAGGTTTGAGGCAATGCAATAACATCTCACGAACATGCTCTTCCCAGACACCACGCTCTGTCATATGACAACAGAGGTGAAGGTCGTTTGGGTCTAAAAGAAGCCGTTGTCCATCTGAAGAGTGCATGAAAAAACGGTCACCAATCATGACAGGCCAACGTTGCAAGAGAGGTATTATTTCTCGTTGTAAAGTTGGTTCAATGGAACCACAAAGTCGCTTAAGAAGTTTTCGGAGCATGACTACTTATGTGATGGCAACATTACAAAGTTTATTTTTATAGCAGACAGGTCGGTATTTACTTTGGTCAGACGGCGTTTTGCAAGGAGTGTATTGTGAGCGGTCTGCCGTAGGGGCATTTTCGTCAGGTCGTCTTACTATGGAGGGCATGATACTGCAAACAGCATGTGGGAACGAGTGCAGATGTAGGTGCAAATTTTTCCAAGAACGAATGTTTCCATGCCAAAAATAAAAGGCTTACCATTTTGTATTTCATCATTGGGCGTTACAGGCAAGTCACTGTTTCAGTCCACAGATAAAGATTTTTGTATGAACTATGCCAAATCATAAGCACATCCACGGTTACTATTCTTTGTTAAGCTGAACTTTTGTGAAAACTCTGCATAGAGAGCAAGTCCGATCGACTTTTTTTGGTGTTGTTGCATAAAGTCTCAGCGGCTTGGCTCTATTAGATTACCTAAGGCATGGCAGCGTGACCGTCTGCCTGCTGCGAGGAAGAAAGGGTGCGTGCAATCAGAGGCCGCTGATTCATCAAAAACCTGAAAGTGAACTGGCAAATGCGTAGCTTAGGCAGTTTGCGGGCATGGAATTGCAGTTCCATCTGAGTGGTCCAAGCCACTATTTATGAGACTCAGAGTTATCGTCTTTGAACTCAAATGTGTCTGAGGGTTTTGTGAGCGTAAACGCAATGATTTCCGTGGGTGGCAATCTCGGGCATGTCTCGCCAGAAGTTAACACAGATAGCCGAGGGAGGAGTCTTCCTAGCCGTGCTTCAACAATATCTCAAGAGAGTTCTAAAAAGTTTAGCATTGCCCTCCTTACGCCCTGGAATCAACAGTGTGGAAATGCTGAATTTGCAAAGCGACTTACATCCGGTTTTACAACTTTTGCGACCGTTGAACCAATTGAGCTTGAAAATCTTATCGAGCACGACACGCTCGACTCTCGTCGGAAACAAGAACGGTACATAACAGGGCTCATTAAGCAAGTGCGTGCTAGTGATGCTGCACTGGTTCATATACAGCATGAGTTCTGCTTTTTTGGGAAGGCTCGGCGATCTGCCGATCGCCGGTTGCTAAGGCTTATGCAAAATATTCGTAAACCAATCGTTCTCAGTTTGCACACCTGGAAAAAGAGCATGTGTTGGGAGAGCGGGAAGCCGTGGCTCAAAGGTGCTCTGTCGGCTGTTTCCTTTAAAATGAAGAATAAGCAGATGCGTCGTTGCCTGTATGCTGCAGATGCGATTGTTGTCCACAGTAAAGACACCTACGCCAAGATCATCAAGGCGTATCCAAGACTTCGGAAGCGAGTGTACCTGCTTCCTATTCCTGTTGAGCCGGTCGTGTCAGAAGGTGTGACTGCTCCGTATCAAAAGCGGCCTGGAGAGAAGTGGTTGGTGCTGCCAGGGTTTGTTACTCGGTATAAAGGGCATCGGTACATCATTGATGCGATGAGCAGTTTGCCAGCAGAGTATCGTCTTGTCGTAGCTGGCGGGGTCCATCCAAAAGATAGGATGGGGCATGAATATTGGAGTGAGCTTCTTTCCAGAATCGATGAAGTTGGTTGCCAGGATCGAGTGTTTTTTACAGGCTTTCTAAATGATCCTGCGCAGCAGGCAAGTGTTCTCCGGCAGGCGGATGTCTTCGTTCTTCCGTATGACGAGGTCGGTCAGTCAGGGTCGGCGGTATTGGCTGATGTGCTGTCGCATGGCAGGCCAATCGTAACCTCTCTTGCACGTTCGATGTTTGTCTATCGTCATGGTAATGACACGGTCTACTCGAGTAGTGCTGTTGATGTTGAGGATGTTGAAAAGCTTCGTCAGGCTATTGTTGATGCTGCTGATCCAGCGTGTTCCCCTCGGCGGCAATTGCACCAGAGAAACGTTCAGAAGCAATTCTGCCTTCAGCAGATGGCAAAACAATACCGTGCCATGTACGAGGCTGTGCTGTTGAAAGCATCGTCGAGGAAAATAAAATGAGTGTTGTGATCACTGGGGGAACAGGATTCCTCGGTCGGCATGTTGAGAAAGCGTGTCTTGAATTGGGAATTCATTCTCGTGTGCTTGGGCGACAAGATGGAGATCTGTGTGACCTTCGTATTGCGAGGCAGGCTCTGGCTGGAGCAGACACTGTCGTGCATCTGGCTGCAGATGTTGGTGGGGTTGCCTATCTTGCGACGAGGCAGGGAGCTTCATTCTATACGAATCATCGAATTGGCCTTAATGTAATTCAAGCCGCGTGCTTCCATAAATGCCGGCGCTTAATACTTGTTGGATCACCGTGCTCCTATGCAGCAGATAGTCGATTGCCGCTTGTAGAAAAGAATTTACACGCTGGTTTTCCATCTGGTGAAACAGGTGCGTACGGTCTCGCAAAATTGGTCGTAAGTGATACGGCAAATCTGCTTGGACAAGCAGCTGGTGTAGAAGTGGCGACACTCATTCCTGGTAACCTCTACGGTCCAGGTGATCATTTTGAGGACTTTCGTTCGCATGTTGTTGCTGCACTTGTGCGGCGAGCTGTACTGAGTCAATTACGAGGTGAAAAAACCTTTTCTGTCTGGGGAAGTGGTTCGGCAACAAGAGATTTTGTCTATGTAGAAGATGTTGCCCGTGCGATTGTTCGGGCGATTCAGGTGAAGACGCACTTCACGGGGGAATTCTTGAATGTCGGTTCTGGTCTTGAGACAAGCATTCGCCAATTGGCAGATATTCTGGCCGATACGATAGGTGGGGGAGTCGAACCACATTTCATCGAAGATGCGATTGTTGGGTATACCCATCGAGTGATGTCGATCGAGCGAGCTGAGCAGATGCTCGGCTATAGGCCGCAAACAAGCCTCTCTGATGGACTCTTTGAGACGATTTCCTGGGTCAAGCGTGAGGGGCTTGATCAAGTGTGGTTGAGAAGTGGAGAGGTTCAGCAAACGGAAGGTCC
>JALCBP010000124.1:0-5055 GCA_028066355.1 Pirellulales bacterium | reverse complement strand
CAAACCAGTACGCCCGGAGGGATTCGAACCCCCAACCCTCGGTTCCGAAGACCGATGCTCTATCCAATTGAGCTACGGACGCATTGAACATAGTGTACCAACCGATGTCTCGCTCCGCGATGGGCTAGCTCAGAGTTTCAAGACTGACTCCGTTCGGCATCATTTTTGGTGTTAAGTTGACCGATTCTGTTTTGTGAGGCACGATAGAGATTCGGTAATTTCCCCTGCGTCACTGATTCGTTTACGTGCTTTCCAACCGTGTTTTTTCGCCCATGTCAAATGTTACTCTTCGAGTGCTCCACGGTGCTGATCGAGGGAAGATTTATAATGGCGTCTCTACGCCCGTAACGATAGGCCGGGAGGAAGGGAACACCATCCAACTGAACGATGAGCGAATCAGTCGGTATCATCTGAAACTCCAAGCTGATCACTCGAAAATCGTCTTGACTGATCTGGACAGCACGAATGGAACAAAGGTCAATGGCGAAGAAATTCATGTTCGCATAGTGCGAGACGGTGACATGATAGCCCTTGGGCGGTCGGTCTTATTGATGGGATCGCATAGTGATATCGATCGTCGGATTGCTGATATCGCCTCAAAAATGCCACCGGATGAACAAGATAGGGCCCGCGCCATGCAGGAGCGGCTTGAGCGGGCATCGAAGCATCAATCAGATATTATTGAGGACCTTGGTGATGCAAAGCTCCCACTTCTCCCTGGTGGACCACCGCCGATGCCCGAACAGTTAAGCCCTGCTCAGTCTGCTGAATTATGTGAACTTCTTGATTATGTCCAGGCCATACTGCGAGAGACAATGGAAGGAGCCGTGATGCGTCCAGGACATGAGAAGGTTGAAATAGACTTTGCTCCTTGGCAGGGACTGCTTGATTTGCAGGCAAGTCTTGCAGAGATGTTGAGACAGATCGGTGAGCCTTCACCAGACTGAGTAAATTTTTGAAAGATGCCATGTAGTTCACCACTCGCGAAGCCCATGGAAGAGCACGTTGATGGAAGCAGATACATCTAAATCATTCACCCATCTTCACTGTCATACCCATTACAGTTTGCTTGATGGCGCGAGTTCTATCGATCGGCTTGTACATCGCGCGAGTGAACTGGGAATGAACTCCTTGGCGATTACCGACCATGGCAATCTGCACGGAGCACTTGAATTTTATAGCAAAGCTAAAAACGTTGGTCTGAACCCAATTATTGGTTATGAGGCATACATTGCCCCTGGTAGCCGTTTCCAAAAAGATGGAGGTAGCCAGAAAGAGGCGAGCTATCACTTAACACTACTTGCGCAAAATCGCACTGGCTTTGCGAATCTCTTAAAACTTGCAACGAAGGCGTATCTCGAAGGATTCTATTTTAAGCCGCGAATTGACCGTGAAATTCTCGCTGCTCATTCAGAGGGTTTAGTTTGTCTTTCGGGGTGTCTTTCCAGCGAGTTTAGTCGTGCGCTTGTTGGGTCTTCTCGTGAGCAAAACGAGTCACTCAATGAAGGACGAAAGGTTGCAAGTTGGTTTCAGAAGATTTTTAAAGACCGTTATTTCATTGAAGTTCAAGACAATGGCCTGGATTTGCAGCGTCAAGTAACGGCAGCTGCGATCGATCTTTCTAATGAAATGGGTATCCCACCAGTTGCGACTTGCGACTGTCATTACGTGAATCGTGAAGATGCTGAAGCCCAAGATATCTTGCTTTGTGTGAACACTGGTCGATTTCGAAATGATGCTTCGCGCATGAAAATGGATACGACAGAGTTTTATCTGAAAAGTCCGGCTGAAATGTATGAAGCATTCACAGATCATGACAGGCAGTGGGTGCATAGTGCTGTTGCGAGAAGTCAGGAAATCGCAGACTCCGTGTCTATCGAGCTTGAACTTGGGAAACGTCATTTCCCTGGCTTTGATCTTCCCCCAGGAAGAACCGCCGCCGATGAACTGAAACATCTCTGCTTAGAGGGTTTGAGGTCGCGGTATCAAACGGTAGAAAAGCGATGGGCTGACGCACCAGGTGGTGATCTTCATTTAGATGTTCTGGCTCGCTTGGATCGAGAGCTTGACGTTATCAATACGCTCGGGTTTGCGAGCTACTTTCTGATCTGTTGGGACTTTGTCCGTCATGCTAGAGACAACGGTATTCCCGCTTCGGCAAGAGGCAGTGGCGTTGGTTCACTAGTGGCTTATTCGCTCTATCTCTCGCATGTGTGTCCGCTAGAATACGACCTTCTCTTTGAGCGATTTCTGGATGTGAGTCGTCTTGAAGCTCCTGATATCGATATCGATTTCTGTAAGGAGAGACGTGGCGAGGTTATTGACTATGTCAAACAGAAGTATGGCGAAGCAAACGTTGCTCAGATAGGAACATTCGGTACTCTCGCGGCTCGAGCAGCTATTCGAGATGTTGGTCGGGCGTTGGGTATGTCCATACCCCAGGTAGACAAGATCATTTCACTTGTGCCAGATCAGCTTGGTATTACTCTCGCAGAGGCGACTGTTCCAGGTTCACAGTTGGCTGATGCATGTGATGCCGATGCCCAAGTTCAAGAGCTGGTAGATCTAGCTAGCCGAATCGAGGGGCTCGCCCGAAATGTTGGTACGCATGCTGCGGCAGTTGTGATTGCAGATCAGCCGTTGTCGGAATACGTACCCCTTCAAAGAGTTACCGGCAAAGAAGAAGTCATTACGCAATGGTCAATGGGGGATGTCGAGCGAGCCGGTTTGATGAAAATGGACTTTCTCGGTCTTCGTTACCTGACCATTGTCACCAAGACTCTTGAGATTATTGAAAGGACGCGCGGGGAAAAGCTGGATCCGTTAGCGTTTCCTTTGGATGACAAAGATACCTTTGCACTTCTATGCCGTGGTGAGACAAAGGGTATCTTTCAATTAGAAAGTGGCGGTATTCGAGATCTCCTTCAGCGAATGAAGCCAGATCACTTTTTGGATATTGTTGCGGTGAATGCACTCTATCGGCCGGGTCCTCTCGAAGGGGGCATGGTTGATGATTACGTTGCTGTGAAGCACGGACGCCAGCAGGCAGAGTACCCACATCCGGTCATGAAAGAGGTTCTTGAAGAAACCCATGGTGTCATGGTCTATCAAGAGCAGGTGATGCGAATTCTTGAACGTCTTGGTGGAATTGAGTTGTCAAGCGCGTATACGTGCATCAAAGCAATAAGTAAAAAGAAGCATGAGACAATTGCTGCATTCCGTGAGCAATTTATTCTAGGAGCTGAGGAAAAAGGTCTTTCAAAAGCTGAGGCGTCAGCTCTATTCGGTCTTATCGAGAAATTCGCTGGGTACGGATTTAATAAAAGTCATTCCACCGCGTATGCACTACTTGCCTGGCAAACCGCCTACCTCAAAACGCACTATCCAACCGAGTTCATGGCTGCCTTGCTCACGGGTGATATTCCAGGTCGAAATTTCAAAAAGAAGGATTCGGTCGTGGAGCACCTTGAGGATTGTCGAAGAATGGAGATCGCCGTTGAGGCACCAGAAGTGAATGCATCTGAGGCAGAATTTGCGGTTCGAAACGGCAGCATTCTCTTTGGTCTTTGTGCTATCAAGGGATGTGGAAAGCAGGCAGCAGAGGCAATCGTTCGTGAACGAGCGCTCCATGGCCACTATCGCGATCTTTTCGATCTCTGTGGACGAGTCGATGGTTCTGTAGTGAATAAGACAGCCCTCGAGAATTTGACAAAAGCAGGAGCACTGGACAGCCTTCTTGGTGAACATGAGCATAGAGGGGCATTATTTGCTGGCATTGAACGAGCGGTTGCTGCTGGTGCTGCCAGGCTGGCAGACCGCCGCAGTGGGCAGAAGAACTTGTTTGCAGCATTTGAAGATTCTGAGCCGGAGGAGGAACCGGCTGCTATTCTTCCAGATGTCCCCCCGCTCACAGACCTCGAGATGCGATCCTTTGAAAAGGAAGTTTTGGGATACTACGTTCACAGCCATCCCTTAGCGGAATACAAGTCAATATTACAGACGGTCTGTACCCATGGGTCATTGGACGTAGGGAACGCTCAGCCTCGAGCCGAGGTGGTAATGGGTGGTCTCATTGGCTCCCTAAAGTTGTCAAATACAAAGCAGCCAAGGCCTGGATCAACGTTTACTCGATACGGGATGTTTGATCTTGAGGACATGCAAGGTCTTGTCAGAAGTATCTGTTGGCCGGAAGAGTATGCGCGGCTTGGTGATTGTCTTTCACAAGATGCTGTTGTTGTTGTTTCCGCAACGGTTGATCGACGAACAGGAAGTGAAGAAACAAATCTCATAATTAATGATGTAATTCCAATTTCTAATATCTGGAATCGCCCGGTTAAATGCATGCATCTTAAAATAATTGAAGGAAAACATGACCGCGTTGTTCTTGATCAGCTTAAAGAACTTCTTGCTCGGCATACTGGTGAGACGCCAGTTCGAATGATCATTGAATTGCTTGATGGAAGCCGAGCATTACTCGATGTAGATGGTCAGAAAGTGAAGTGGTCGGGAGAGTTGCTCCTTGAGATCGAAGGCCTGCTCGGAGACGGATCAGTCCGCGTGCAATCTTCTCTTTCTGGCGGTCGTCAGGATAATCGTCAAAAAAAGCGACGAGCATTCCAATCGTCCTGAGAATGGTAGGCTGATGCATATGTCCGCCTGTAGGAAAAAGCTGTCGGTTCGGACCCGATTTCTGCCGCTATTTGTCCATGTGGAGCCAATCTGCTGCAGAAATTCCGAGGTTTCTCACCAAAAGCTCGCATTGCTCTGAGCTTCGAAGCCAACTAATCTTCGGTATGAGGGAGACCTTTCCAGCCTCTCTCTGCAAACGTACCTACTCATTCCCCTAGAGGGATTCTCTCATGCGTAATTTAGTCTGCTTTGTGTTACAGATTTCACTTTCCAAGACTTACCTTTGTTTGGCTTGTGTGCTGATCTGTGTAGTTGCACTTTCACCGTCAGCAAGCGCTCAGTTCGGTGGCGGTGGCGGCGGCATGGGCGGTGGCGGCATGGGCGGTGGCGGCATGGGCGGTGGCGGCATGGGCGGTGGCGGCATGG
>JALCBP010000123.1:0-5124 GCA_028066355.1 Pirellulales bacterium | reverse complement strand
CAGAGCAGCGTGTGCGAACCTGCTCATACAAAGTCTGCAAGATGGTACCTGAACAACGTGTGCGAACGTATAAGGTCTGCAAGATGGTTCCAGAACAGCGTATTAAAACATGCTCGTATCAAGTGTGCAGGATAGTTCGGGAGCAGCGATGCCGTGAAGAGTGCTACAAAGTATGCAAGACAGTGAAAGAGACGCATACAAAGAAGGTACCCTATTGTGTAACGCGACCTATCCACTACACCAAAACTATAGATGTTTGTCGATTGGTTCCAAAGAAGGTTGCATACACAGTGACAAAGTGTGTTCCGAAGACAGTCTGGCGTGAAGTCCCGTGTGAGCCAACATGTGGCTATGAAGACTAAGACGTGCGTGGCCAGTTTTTACGAACAACTTTTGAAAAACTACTAAAACAAACGCAGCCCTGATCACATGATCAGGGCTGCGTTTTCTTGGACCTACCCCGAGTTATATGTTCCAGTTATGATTCTGGCTCAATGGATGCTGCCATGGCTCCCTTTGATCTACGTATAAGTTTGTCAGCACCGAAAGCATGGATTTGGTCTCTTTTCAATTCAGCATGTTCACGTGATGTAGTAAGGACGATAACTTTCCCCTTTTTATCTACCTCTGTCGCCATTTTGATTCCTGTTGGCGGGGGGTGACCAAAGAGTTTCTGGAGCATTGTGACAACATAGTGATAGGTGTGATCATTGTCATTCCAAAGAATAACGTGATATCGAGGTTGCCGTTGACTAGCCCTCTTTTTGTGCGTCGATGGGTTTGGCTTGATGTCTGGATTGGGGCTTATAGCTGCTTGATTCATTTCACGTGCGGGCCATACAAACAGTGTCGAGGTTTAAAAACTTTGTCTGTGAGTATAGAGTTTGCATGAATCAGACAAATGTCTGAAATATTTAAAGGAGAAATTTGTGCTCGATCGCCGTTTTGTTGCTGATAATATCGAACTTATTAAAGAAAATTGCCGTCTTCGGGGTGCTTCTGTTGATGTAGCAAAGTTCGCGGAGTTAGACATTCTTCGCCGACAGTTGCAGCTGGATATTGATCGTCTCAACCAGGAGGCTGGCCAAGTAAGTAAATCCATTGGGAAAGCATCTCCAGAAGAACGTGAGTCACTGAAGGCAGAGGGGCGTCGACTTCGTGAAGACGCATCTGTGCTCCAATCGCAGCAGTCGGAGGTGCTTGAGGAATCGGATAAAATTTTGCGATCGATACCGAATCTGACACATGCAGATGCCCCTCACGGTGGTGAAGCAGACGCAACAGAAGTCCGTCGTGGCATTTCGAGTATCCCGGATTTTTCATTTACGCCTAAAGATCATGTTGAGTTAGGTGAAAACCTCAAGCTCTTTGATTTTGAAGCAGGTAGTCGAGTCGCTGGGCATGGTTTTTATTTTCTTACCAATGATGGAGTTCTTCTTGAACTTGCATTACAGAAATACGCAGTCGACTTGCTAATGCAAGAAGGCTTTACGGTGATGACAACTCCAGATGTAGCTCGTGATTCAATATTGGAGGGTACCGGGTTTATGCCCAGGGGTCCTGAGACACAGATTTATTCGATCACTGACAGTGATTTGTCACTCGTTGCAACCGCTGAGATTACCCTTGGGGGCGCAATGCATGAAAAAATATTCAATCTTAATGAACTTCCGCTCAAACTCTGCGGGATCAGTCATTGCTTTCGTACAGAGGCTGGTGCGCATGGAAGAGCGACTCGAGGTCTCTATCGGGTTCACCAATTCACAAAGGTTGAAATGTTTGCATTTACCGCACCTGATCAAAGTGATGGAATGCATCAAACACTACTCGATCTTGAATGCAAGATCTTTGATGGTTTAGGAATACCATACCGGGTTGTTGATACGGCAAGTGGTGATCTTGGTGGACCTGCTTACAGGAAATACGACCTCGAGGCTTGGATGCCTGGCCGTGGTGAAAATGGCGAGTGGGGCGAAGTGACGAGCACGTCGAACTGCACCGATTATCAAGCCCGAAGATTAGGCATTCGGTTCCGTAGACCCAGCGAAAAGGGGACCCAATTTGTTCATACTTTAAATGGAACAGCAGTTGCGATTAGTCGTGCAATAGTTGCTATTTTGGAAAACTATCAACAGCAAGATGGCTCAGTAAGGGTTCCTGATGCGTTAGTTTCATGGATAGGAAAGAGTGTACTAACGGTCTAGTGCACGCGGTCTGTACACGGCGGAAAAAAGATCGATCACCACTTAAGACCGAAGCGAGCTCCATCTGATTGTCCCCCAATTCCACCCTTTAAGGCAATATTCCTCTTCTTTGGCGGTTTCTTGGAAGCAGCCGGAACATCTTCCTCATCGTTACTCGAAGAGTTTTCTTCAAGCACGGATTCAATCTTGTTCAGGGCCTTAAGAGAGAGTGAGAGACGCTGTTCGGCAGGATCAACAGAGAGAACTCGGCATTCTATTGATTCGCCCTCCCGTACAACGTCACCAACACTACGTATGCGTCGTGTCGCTAGTTCAGAAACATGGATCAAGCCCTCAACACCAGGCTCAAGTTTGACGAAAGCACCAAAGTCAGCGATTCGACTCACAACACCTCGGACAGTCGATCCGACGGAATATTTGGCATCTGCTCTGGCCCATGGGCTCTCTACAAGGTCACGAATTGACAGGCCGATCTTCCCGGTTTCTCTATCTACTTTTTTGACCATGGCATGAACGTGCTGACCGATTTCAAGGAATTCTTTTGGGTCGCTCACTCTTTCCCATGCTAGTTGGCTCACGTGAACAAGACCTTCCACACCATGGCCGATATCAATAAAAGCACCGAATTCCCTAATTGAACGCACGATTCCCTCAACCTGTGCTCCAGGTTCCAGCGTTTCAAGCATTTTTGACTTTTCGTCTGCAGCCTGTTTTTCAATTACTGCTCGACGAGATAAAACAAGGCGACGCGCGTGGGGAACAACTTCGGTGACAAGACTCTCGAGTGTTTGGCCAATCATTTCTTCCGGGCTTTCAATTCGCCATGGGCTAATGAGGCTTGTAGGCATAAAACCTCGAATTCCAGCCACGTCACACTCGAGCCCTCCTTTATTTGCAGCAGTACATCGAGCTTCAACAATCATGCCAACTTCCAGTTGGGACCAATCTTCTACTGTCACTGCTCGGTTTGCAGGAGCAACTTCATAGAGGCCGTCTTCTTCATTCTGACCGCCTACGGATAGCTCTAGCGTCTGCCCTACTTTCGGTAATTCGCCACTTTCTTCAAATAAACCTGCAAGTTGAAGAGCGCCTTGTCGTTGGTTTCCAAGATCGATGAAGGCAGTCTCAGGGCCAATCGAGAGAACGGTTCCTTCAATTTTCGCGCCCGGCTGAATTGGTTGATCAACAAGAGAACTTTGGTTAAGCAATGAATCAACTTCGAGTCCTGCGAGCGCCGCTTCAAAATCTTTTTCAAGATCTTCATCAAGATCTTGTCGTAGGTTTGGGATCGTGACTCGCTTCTGAAGAGGTGCAGAATCAGCGAAAGCGGATGCCTTTCCGCCACGTTCTGATCGACCACGGCGACGTTCTTTTGTTTTTTTCTGTTGTGGCTTCTTCTCAGCTTCTGTTTTCAGAGAAGAAGTATCGTCCTTGGCTGCTGTGGTTTCATTAGAACTGGAAGAATTTTCGGACGTAATGTACGTGTAGCGTGGGGCTGTATCTGTTTGCTCAGAATTGGCCCGTTGTGTGCCTATTGCAATTCGTCGCCTGGGACGATCGCCATCGGGAGTTGTCTGTTGGGGACTCTCCTCAACTTGTGCTGTGTCCGGAGTAACTGCCTCAGGTGTTAATTCGCTATCACGGGGATGGGACTCTTTGGATCCAGTTCTGCTGGCGGCTGTGTCATCCATCGAAAGAACCTTACTGATAATGCGGGAAACAGGACTTGAACCTGCACGGTATTTCTACCACTAGGCCCTCAACCTAGCGCGTCTGCCAATTCCGCCATTCCCGCGGAGAGTGCGTCAGTGTGGCTGTAGATCTGAAATTTTTACCAGATCTACCACGAAAATCTATTGTCGGTCCCTTTGCTCGTCAGTCAAGCGATCCACAGTTTGTTGGTCACCTGTTGTCACTGGGATCACTTGTATCGGCTGTACAAGTTGCTGAACATGCCCGACTGCAATAAGCGTGGAGAACAATGAAACACTCCACAAGGCATCACCGATCGGCATCCATCGATAAAATGGAAGAGCCGCTACGTAACAAGTTACAAGGCCAGATAGAGTATGTGGGTAGAGATCAGATAAAGCCCACGTTGCGAAGTTTGTAGTTGTGAAAAAGATGAGAGAAGACGCGAGGCTTCCTCCTAAAACAGCAACCCACCCCTGCCGTTGAACCAGGCTCCCGAATAGCACCGGAAATAAGAATGAGGCGTATACGACAAGAGCCATTACAGTGGAGCCGTATCCGGGCAGCGCCATGTTGCTCAGAACAAGTGCTACAATCGGCACTGCGGCAGCTGATATCGATATTCCAAAGAGGGAACCTGCAGCAAGTCCAATCGCCGCGAATGGAGTAACGTTATACGCTGGTTGCCAGAGCCTGCCACAAACTCCAATCGCAACGAGAGCAAGCCATAGTGCAATTTTTGTGCGAGAACTGAATTTGAGTGAATCGCCTAGTTTTGAAACCATCAGTCTGCTCTGTATCGAGAGATTTAAATAAAAAGCCACCACTACCTATAAATATCATAATGCGGGGCTTTTTAAAGGCCCAGCGGTCTCCAAAACTCTCGGTACACTAGCGGTTTTTGTCAATCGAGCAAGTAAATACGGTAAGCCCGGAGATCTGCTGCAGCACGACAGGATCACCAAAACTATGCCAGAACTAAAAGCAACCCTTAGTACCCTCGTCATTGAGAAATTATCAGAAGACATTACTGCTGTTGGCATTAATGTGCCGGGCCACGCGCAGAATGTGATGAGTCAGGACTTTATGCGAGAACTAAAACAAGTTCTGACTTATCTTCAGGATGATCCACCCCGTGGCTTGTTGGTAGAGTCCCGTCAGAGCGACTCATTTCTCGCTGGTGCTGATATTGATCAGATTAACGCAGTTTGGTCGTTGCCACCGGCTC
>JALCBP010000122.1:0-5161 GCA_028066355.1 Pirellulales bacterium | reverse complement strand
CTCCACCCTTCGGGCAGGCCTGTTGCGAATGACGGGATTTCCGTGCAGTATAACGTTCTGACAAGATAACGTCTGACAAGGCTTGCTCCGGCGCGGGCGACTTATTAACACAACGTGAATTCCCAATGACAACTTCGCTTTCAAAGGCAGATAAAGACGACCTCTTCAATTCGTCGACGATGACATTCGGCGAGCACCTCGAAGAACTTCGATCTTGTCTCATTCGTGCTGCCATTGGCCTCGTCTGTGGCGTTGTTATTGGATTTTTTGTTGCCAGACCAGTAATTCACATTATTGAGTCTCCTTTGCGGAAGGCACTCGGCGAGTATTACACCGAACGAGCAATTGAAACATTCGACGCCTGGAAGCCGCGACGTAGTGACGGCCCTACACTTCCATATTCGAGGAAAGAAGTCGTAGACGCGGTCGAACAATACAATCTCTCCTTTGATCTTCGTGAGGTTCACCCGAATAGACTGCCGGGCTCACAGATACAGGAAAAGCATGGCGACACGTTCGACTTGGACTCCCTCGCGCCCATCTTACTCTGGCAACCACTTGCAAGAGACAGTCGAGTCAGCATTACAACCCTCAGCGCGCAAGAAGCGTTCGGGATCTATATTAAGGCATCTATCCTTGTTGGGCTTGTACTTGCCGGCCCTTGGATCATCTACCAACTATGGACTTTCGTTGCAGCCGGTTTGTACCCGCATGAAAAGAATGTTGTGCATCTTTTTCTGCCGGTGAGCACAGGACTCTTTCTTGCCGGAGTCCTTCTCGCATTCTTTTTTGTTTTTGACTTTGTTCTCACATACCTTCTTGCATTTAACGAATGGCTCGGTCTCGACCCCGATCCACGAATCAGTGAGTGGCTAGGATTCGTCCTCTTTTTACCAGTTGGTTTTGGCCTCGGTTTTCAGCTTCCTTTAATTATGGTGTTCCTTGATCGCCTTGGCATTGTCGAAGTGAAAACCTTCGTCAGCCAATGGCGAATGGCGTTTGTCGTAATCTTTATTGCCGCAGCGATCCTTACGCCGGCAGATCCGTACAGCATGCTGCTTCTTGCAACACCTTTAGCCGCACTCTACTTCGGCGGCATTGGCCTCTGCAGATGGCTCAACAGGTCGGCATCAACATAAGAGCGTTGCGACCGCTGCCTCAACTTGCAGCCGCGCGCATCAAAGCAATTACAAAACGAAAGCCAGCCAGTAGAAAAAACCGCCTGTCACGGTTGTGATCAGCAAATCAACTGCGGCGATTCGTGCCATAAGCCGATGTCGCCTGCTATGACTTCCTGGAACCGGTGGTTTGGGGAATCTCAAAAATGCTTCGATCAGCACCCACAGAAGAAGCACAAGAGTCGAGACAGCAAATATCAAGTGCACTGCAAGCGATGTACCAACACCTACCGGCCAATACGGACTCGGAGCGGCGCGAACTCGCCAGTCACTGAACAAACGAATATCAATTTCAAAAACAAGAATCGCTGCCAACAGTGCAGCCATAATGAAAATCTGTAATGCCTTATGCAGACGGTACCGCCCATTTTTCACTGCCACGATGCTGACAAAAAGAATCGGCAGCAGTAACACGAGGCCGACGATCACCACATCCATCCCGATTGATGCTCGAGTGCCAAGAAATCCATCAAAACCAGGCAATGCTGGTAACTCGTCTTTTGTCACGTCAACGCCCTTTTTCTACGCTCTCATGCTTGTCTTTTGATCGACGAAATGGAATCCCTTGCGATACTTTTTCATACATTCGACCGTACGCTGAGAAAGCAATGAATTCCAGACCTGCGGGTAAAGTTGACACCATTTGCGGTAAAGCACCATTAGCGGCTAGTATCCTGAAACACTCGGCCGAGTGGCGAAATTGGCAGACGCACGGGACTTAAAATCCCGTGGAGAGGAATCTCCGTGCGGGTTCGAGCCCCGCCTCGGCCACTTTACCCTAGCTTACCCACGATCAATGACTACGAAAAAAGTCAAAATATCCGTTGCCACAACAGGCTGAAAACAGCTATTTCTCTGTTTCCAGCAGATCGAAATCTGTTGTTGAGGTGTTCTGTACTCACTCAGGGTAATTCATGTCGATTGATCGCCGCTTGCTTGTCGTGAACGACCACGTACGAAAACGTCCCAAGAGGCAGCACGACGGACTTTCGCCCTGGCTCCCGTGGATGATGGCGCCCATCTTCACACTGCTTCCTATCGTGGGATGCTGGCTAGCTAGTGTGTATCAACAACCTCGTAACACAAACTTGCGGCAACCTGTCGTCACCAAACCATCTCCGTCGGCTGAAACAGTTGTGACGGTTGCACGGTAAAACGAACAGTTTTGATGAATTTTCTTGTACTCGTTTGATGAGTTACAGATGTCGATTGCAGAAATCGACACTGAGGCTGAAATGGTTCTTGAGTGGCAAACAACATCTTGTTGCAAAACCAAACAGGAAATCCACCAAGTTTTGTTCCTATCCGTTACCGGCGATTTACAGATGTGTTCCGTGCAGCTTGTCGAGCTACAAGAAACCGCCGCAAGCCACTTACAATTCGTTTTGGTGACTGACTTCCTGAGGCCATGAACACTGGTGTTTCACCGTCTTCGGTCACAATGACCTCGACAGCATCTGGCTCAAGCGTTCCGCCGAGTAATTGCTCTAATGAGGCATCCGTAGGCTGCCCGTCTTCTGTTGAGGCTGGTATGGTAGCAACAACAAAGCTTTCTTCGGCCAGTTCACCAAATTCCGGGTCGTTAACGAGTGTTGCCGACCGAATGGTCGCCGTCTTATCCGGGCTACCACTTACTACAAGCAACACTGGACGGTTTTTTCCCCGAGCTTCATCAACCGCTTCAACAAGACTCGTCAGCATTGGTTCTTCAAGATCAGCAACCTCTGCAGGAGCAGGTACTTTCGCTGCCAAGCGTTGAATCCACGTTGATGCTGGTGTTCCCCGGTACCCCTTCTCTTCGGTAATTTTTTCACCAAATGAATCAAGCACTAAGACAGAAGGAAACGTTCGAACTCCGTACTTCAAACAGATGCGGGAACGCTCGCTACGAACAGCTGGACTGATTCCCGATTCAGGCAGATCAATCATCAGAAGAACAACATGTTCCTCCGACCATGCCTGGAATTCGGGCGTTGCAAAGACACGCTCTTCAAGTGTTCGGCAATGAGGACACCAATCACTCCCAGTGAATAGTGTCATCACGGGCTTGCCTGTTCTCGCTGATTCAGCGAGCGCCTCATCGTAATCGGTGAGCCACTCTTCCGAGGCTCGAGTCGCTGTTGCCAAAACCAGAACGCCAAATATCATTACAGCGACTGTTGAAGCAACACACCGAACAAAAGCGAAAGTTCGCTTAATCCGAGAAGTCATCAGCATTTTCCTCCGTGATACCATTTCACCCAGAGTGTCATCGGGTGAACGCTGCCCTGGTCACGAGGACCGTCCTTGAGCAACTGGTTACAACGGTAGCAGCGACCGCAATAACTGACAATCAGCCTATATCGCCCATCTTGCCTGCGCCTAATGTTTTCTGGAAACGTTGGTATTTCCCGCGTAAAAGAGCGCCTTTCGATACAAATATTTGGTGCGTTTATACCAACAACAGTGGTGAAAGCGACCCGAGGCGGCACCAAAGCACTTGAAGCTGACGGAAGAAAATGTCCACAAAGCCTCCATCGCGTGGAAGCCATCGCGTGCGTTCTGGTTCTTCTTCACCAAAGTGTTGTACGGAGACGACGTATAGCAGACCCACCGACACGTGGATGGCTCAACAGGCTTTATACCGCATTGATCTACGAGCCTCGAAACACTGGCAGCATCGAGCTTCATTCTTAGAACTGCCAGATGATGTCACAACCACCGTAGAACTGAGCGTTCTGTTCGTTGAGACGACCATAAGGCATGGTTCCTACCGGGCCATTTGGGCCACCTTCATCTGCTGAGAACCAGTCATAACGCAGCTCTGGTCGGATGATGGTGTTGTTTCCAATGAGATAATTAAGACCCCATGTCATTGCCCAGAAGTTACCGGCAAAGCCACCAGCTCCTGGAGAACCTTCACGGAGACCAGACACAACTCGGGTACCATTGTTATCCCGGAACCACTCAAATCGCAGACCACCAATCAGGTAATCTGTGAAGTTGTAGAACAGGTACTGGTTGGCACCGTACCAATAGGCCGACCCATTTTGTTGGCCTTGTGTCTGGTAGGGGGCGTTTGCGTGCGCCTGATACCCGAAATCACTCTGATACACGTAGGTCAGTTTATCAGTGAACTCATTGGTATAGACAATGCTAGTCACCGTCCGGTTTCCAACAAAGTTCGCACCGGAAGGGTCCTGAAAACCACTCAGCTGATTACCACTTGAGTTGGCCAGTGTCAGAGCCTGTGATCCATCAGAACTTGAGAACGTGACTGCTCCAAGAAATGAAGCGTTGCTGTTATAGTTCGGATAGTTCTGATTCACAATTGGTGCGCCAGTCTCAAGTCCATCATCCCAGTTATCCCAACCATTGGTAATACCACCGATGATGGTCAACTGGTCATTTGGAACCCATGTACCTAGTACACCAGTATGGGTAAACGGTTCGCCATACTGCATGGTATAAGCATGGGTGTAGAAGAAGTTACCAATCGCAGGGACAACTTCATACCCAATCAAGGTATAGAAGTGACCGAACTTAACATTCAGTTCTTGGCTACCAAGCTCACCGTAAAGCTGTGGCATGGCGAGACCATAGTACCGGTTGGTGTTCCAACGAGGTCCGGTCAGACCAAGCGGGTCAGGGGTTGAACGATACGCATCAAGGCCAGCAGCTACCGTGTACAGAAAGTCCGTGCCGTAAAGGAGATCTATCCGACCACCCCAGCTGAATTGGTCTTCTTTGAGAATCCGTTCATTCACGAGATAAAGCTGATTCATCTGCCCCTGCCAGCTGCGATCATTGAACGTGATCGGGCCGTTCCAGTCTGCCCCCCAACCGTTGGCACCAATACCAACATCAACCCAACCGTAGGTCTCAATCCCTCGGTTTAATAAAAAGTCTGTTTCGAGATAGCGTGTTGCTCCCTCTTCAACCGCTGCTTCTTGAGGTGCGGCAGCACGATACTGATAGACGTCCTCATCAGGTACGCCTGCACG
>JALCBP010000121.1:0-5176 GCA_028066355.1 Pirellulales bacterium | reverse complement strand
GCCTCAACTGACCTGTTGCAAGGACAACGAGAACGGCAGATTGTGCATGGCAACGAGGTCTATCGCCTCACGCTTACACGCACCGGCAAACTCATTCTTCACAAATAACTTGGACAGTATTTGTGAGTGATGTGAATCATTCTCTTCGGATGACTCTGTTATTTCTCCCCGGTAAGAAGCGACTGAAGTGTGGGTTCCAGTGCTTCAGCCCAAATGGCATATCCTTTTTGTTTTGGATGGAGTAGATCAGGCATAATTTCTTGTGACAGTGTCCCATCAGCTAGCAAGAATCGCTCATTGATATCGAGATATGTGACGTTATCGTCTTTCGCAAGTTTCGATATCAAAGTACTAGCTTTCTGATTGTTTATTCTTTGGGGATCACTTGCTTTTGCTGAGCGAGGGAAGATTGCTAGGAGGAGTATTTTTGAATCAGGTGATTTCACTTTGATACGTTCAATAATCTTTTCAACACCGGCAGCTATTGCTTTTGGTGGATCTTTCCTGTGACCGGTATTGTTCGTTCCGATCATGAGCACAACAACTTTTGGTTGGATCCCTTCGAATTCACCGTTGTCCAGTCGCCAGAGAACATGCTCTGTACGGTCACCACTAAAGCCAAGGTTGAGAGAGTTTCTTTTTTTATAGTACTTATTCCATGTTTTTTTCCCGGCACTCTCCCAACCGTGAGTGATTGAGTCGCCTAGAAACACAATATCCCAGTCATTGTGCTTTGATTCCGCAACTTTGCTTTCATGTCGCTCTTGCCACCAGTTTTTCTCATCGCTTTTCATGCGATGAGCCGGCGTAGTTGCTGTTTTGATTGCCGACTGCACCACATTTTCAGCGAGGGCCGATAAAGGCATGACAAAGGTACAGATGATTGCGATTTGTAGGCCGCGAGTGAAAAACATAGCGGAACCCTTCCTGTCAGTTCTTGCCGTCGTATGGATTTGTATCAAAACAACATGTATATGTACGCAAGAGGAAGGATATTATGAGATGAATGCTGCGCAAAGTAGGGGATTCCAGAATTTAATATGAAAATCGAGTGGTTTTCACGACAGATGGCAATCTTTATGATCAGTGAATTATCTGTACTGCCCCAAGGAAAAAGTCACTGTCCCATGAAAATCGTGGTTTAAATTTTGGCGAATTCATGCATTTTCGCGGTCGTTGCAGGCCCAGCTTTAGAAATGTGATGACGACTAACTCAGTTGATGCCGCGGTAGAGAGCAAAAAATGGCTCAAGCACCAGAGATTTTAACTTTTTGCGGTGTAGCAAAAACTAGAGACTGACGCGTAGGACGCCTGCCTCGGTTTGACGCCTGTTTTGGTTTATGGGTGTGTCGCTTGGGTGGCGGATAATTTTGGGTTGGCAGGAATTGTAATCTGAAAGAAGAGGTGTCCAGAAAAACAGTTGTCAGATTCTGCGATGTATAGTGATCACAGAAAGAAATTTTCTGCTCTTGTGCACCTGGTTGGGCTCTGAGTTTTATAGGAAGCCAATTCAATGAAGATTATGATCGTGTCCGGCAGCCACCGCCAGGAGAGCCAATCTTTACGCGTATCGCAATATGTTGCGAAAGATCTTGTTCGCATTGACCCAACCGTTGTGCTTGACATTTTTAGTTTATCAGGAAATCCTTTGCCGCTTTGGGATGAAAGTGCTTGGCAAGAAACCAGTCCCCTCGCATCTTTATGGAAGCCAATTCGTGATCGCATGCGAGAGGCACATGCTTTTGTTTTTGTGACACCTGAATGGGCTGGTATGGTTCCTCCCGGTTTGAAAAATCTTCTACTGTTCGCGACTTCGAAAGAAGTGGGGCATAAACCAGCACTGGTCGTTGGAGTTTCATCATCTCGAGGCGGTAGTTACCCCTTAACTGAATTACGGACAAGTGGGTGTAAAAACAATCGGCTCCTTATTATTCCTGAACATGTACTTGTTCAAGATGTTAGTGATGCACTTGTGGGAGAGGTTCCCGTGAATAAACGGGATGCATGGGTTCGCAAGCGAATTACATTTGCAGACCGGCTCTTGCTTGAGTATGGAAAAGCCCTTGGTTCAATTCGTGCCAGCGGCCTCACGGATGACGCAGATTTTCCATACGGCATGTAATTCGCATGGTTTTTTCATAGAGTAGGGCGCTGCCAGCACTCGTTGTCTTTTTTGAGTAGGTCGGAAGAGCATTATTTATGTCGTCGAGAGAAAATGAGGATTCAGTACCCCGGGGAAATATTGCCGGTTTTTTTGAGTTTGCACGGGCTGATATCCGATCAGGCTTTCTTGTTTTTCTAATTGCTCTTCCCCTGTGTCTTGGTATTTCGCTTGCCTGTGGATATCCACCGATTGCAGGTGTCTTTACGGCCATAGTCGGTGGCTTTGTAACACCGTTACTCACGAATAGTGAACTTACGATCAAAGGCCCGGCCGCTGGTCTTATTGTTGTCATCGCCGGTTGTGTTGCTGAATTCAGTGGTGATGGTATGAGCGGTGGTTGGGCACCAATAGATCAGCAGGCATATCGTGCAGCGCTAGCGATAGGTTTTGCAGCCGCTATTTTGCAAATGATATTTGCATCGTTTCGTGCTGGGATCCTCGGGGAGTTTTTTCCGATCTCAGTAGTGCACGGAATGCTTGCTGGGATAGGAATTATTATTTGTATTAAACAGCTTCCGATTGCCCTCGGCGTAGCAGCGTCAGGTGAGCCGCTAGAAATTCTTACAGATCTTCCTCATCTCCTTGCCGAAGCCAATCCTGCCATTGCAGTTATCGGTATCTCAAGTCTTGTCATCATGTTTGCATGGCCTGCTTGTGTAAGCCCATGGCCATTTTTGCGCAAAGTTCCTGCTCCAATCGTGGTTCTTCTTATCGCGATGCCGGCTGGGTATGGCTTTGATCTGTTGCACGAGCATTCGTATTATCTGCAGGGGCACGAATATCAACTCGGTGAACAGTTCCTTGTCAGCATGCCAAAACAGGTTTTTGGCATGTTCCGAGATGTTACGCTCCCGAATTTCGCCGTTCTCACTGACCCACGGGCGTGGAAGTGGGCAATCATCTTTTTCTGTATTGGGAGTCTTGAGTCCGTGCTGAGCGCCAAAGCCATTGATGCCGTCGATCCTTGGAAGCGACGCAGTAATATGGACCGAGACCTTTTTGCGGTGGGCGCAGGCAACTTGATTGCTTCACTGCTCGGTGGCCTTCCGATGATTTCAGAAATCGTCAGGTCGAAAGCGAATATTGATAACGGCGGAAAGACACGCTTTGCCAACTTCTGGCACGCAGTTTTTCTTTTGTTATGCGTGGCAATTATTCCAACATTTCTTCATCTCATTCCGCTTGCTGCACTTGCTGCCATGCTCGTCTACACGGGCTTCCGTCTGACCCACCCGACTGAATTTGTCCATATTTATCGAATCGGCCGGGAGCAACTTGCCATTTTCATCACAACGATGGTCATGGTAGTCGTCACAGATTTGCTTGTTGGTGTCCTTATTGGTGTAATTCTTAAGGTAGCACTTCATCTTGCTAATGGGGTTCCCGTTCGATCTCTCTTTAAGCCCTACCTCGAGGTTGAAGACATCTCAGATGATACGAGTCTTATTCGTGCTCGAGACTCTGCGGTATTCAGCAACTGGATTCCATTCCGCCGGCAAATCGAGCAAGTGGGCCTTGTTCAGAAGCGAAATCTAGTTATCGATCTTTCTGGTGTGCAGCTTGTCGATGACAGTGTGCTGGAAAAACTTGAGGAGATGAGAGAAGCATTCGAACTGGAAGGACTCGGCTTTGCCATCCGTGGACTCGATTCCCTGATTCCAATGTCTGATAATGTTCTTGCTACTCGCAAGCGAACATTGGGTCAAATGAAGCGATTGACGATCATGGCGCCGTCGGCAGTGGCAGAGCACCTTATCGATGAGTTTTTTGAACGCGGTGTGACCGGGTATACAATTACTGAGTGCAAGGGGGGAGGTCGACAGTTTGCCGATGGCCCGCTTCTTCAGCGAGCAAGATCAGTGCGCCTCGAAGTGCTCGTTCCAACAACAAAAGCTGCTGCGCTTATCGAATTCCTGCGATCTGAGATTCTGCCAGAATTTATGGCGACTATCTGCCTTGAGACGGTTGAAGTACTCCACTCAACCGATTTTGATTAGAGGTTGCTTAAGAACAAGTAGTTCAAGCTGATGCAGAAATCTGCGATGAGGTTGCAAGGTGTAGTGCGACTTTACAGCCTGTGAGGAACTGCTCGATATCCAGCCTTTCGCTGAGTGAATGCCCGGCGACCTGGCCTGCTCCAAGTGTTGCAACTGGAATGCCGCGAGCGTTGAGCCAGTTGGCATCAAGTGCGCCTTGTGTCGTAAGAAGTTCCGGCTTCATCCCGAGCGACCGAATAGCATCCTCAGCAGCTTTCACAGAGGCTGCATTTTTTGGAATCATGAAAGGCTCGTATTCGATGTCTGTGTGAAATGTAACAGACCCTCGTTGCCCTCGGGAATTCTTTGTTGAGCGAACGGCTCGTTGACACGCTCGCTCGACTTCACGAGCAATGCGGTCGAGAAGCCGGTGATCAAAACTGCGACACTCTCCCTCGATATCTACACGATCAGTCACAACGTTTGTTGCGTCACCGCCATGGATAGTGGCAAGATTACAGGTTCCCACTTTGCCGCCGCGGAGAAATTCGCCGTGCCATCCTCCGCTTACAAGGTCGTGGATGGCGAGGCCTGCGAGCGTCACTGCACTGACACCTCGGTCAGCAGCACCGCCTGCATGGGACGCTATGCCATGGAATTGAATAGAGAGAGTCCTGCCGCCGATGGCTGCATGAGTGATTCTTTGAGGACCACGGCCATCCCAGTTCCATGCTAATTTAGGTTTGCCGAGTTTGCTCACATTCACAAAACGGCTGCCGAATAGCCCGAGTTCCTCTTGAATTGTGAACAAAAGAGTAAGGGGAGGGTGTGGGATTTTTTTCCTTTGGATTTCCAGAATAGCGTTCAATATGGCGGCAACACCGGAGCGATTGTCTGCACCAAGGGCAGTTTTTGGATTTCCCGAGACAATTGAGTCGCCACGCTTTATTGGTCTGCAGCCAATGCATAATGGAACCGTGTCGAGGTGTGCCATAAGCATTCTTCTGGGCGCCCGAATAGTTCCGGGAAGTTTCAC
>JALCBP010000120.1:0-5200 GCA_028066355.1 Pirellulales bacterium | reverse complement strand
AATGTACATGCTCCCATCAAACCCAAAGTCCACATCTGTTGCCAGAACACCTTTGATAAACCATTCGCTGTCTTGCAGCATGAACCCCGCGCCGTGTTTCTTAACCTCGAAAGACCGTATACCGCTCAGCGCCGGAGTTCCATAAAAATCAGCTAGAAAGAAATGGTGATCGTATCGTGCCGACAGCCCCGTTCCCGGGTAGGCGACAAACCCGGACGGACCATCGGCGAGATTGGCAACTGGAGGCAGGATGGAAGCCGGTTGGACAGCAGATGTTTTTTCATCTGACTGATAGGGCAGCCAAATTCGCTCTCTATTCCACGGCCCTCGGTCATCAAGGTATTGGTACGACATACGCCAGCCGGAATCTGATTCAGGAAGCACGTAGACAAGCCTCGCCAGATCACCGGAATCCGAGTTGTTGTCACCCGTAAAAAGATTTCCGTAATCGTCAAAAGCAAGTTCCTGGGGATTGCGAAGACCATAGGCAAACTCTTCAAGGCCTGAACCGTCTCGCTCACATCGAAAAACTGCACCGCAGTATGGACGATGCAAGTGATTACCCTCCGGTGAAATTACGTTATATCCACGATCTCCGATACTAAAATAGATACGTCCATCGGGGCCAAGTGTGAGCCCATGCATATCGTGGCCACGAAACGCAACCCGAACACCATACCCACTATGCAAGGATCTTTTAACGTCAGCCACTCCATCTTTATCGGTATCCTTTAGAAACCATAAATTTGGGATGCATGTGTAGTAGACATCCCCATCTATCGCTAAAACACCTGCACCAGTGCCATCTTCTATCTCATTAAAACCGTCAGCAAAAGTTATGACCTCGTCAGCGATCGCATCTTTATCTGTATCTAGAAGTAATCGCACACGATCTTCATGCATCGTATACTCGTACACTTGTTCACCGAGGTGCTTACGGAACATAGCCAGCCGATCAGCAACATTCTGCGCTGCAAGATCATCTTCAAGCCATCCAAAGTGTTTTCGATTGTCTTCAACTCCTTTGCCTTGGCGGAACGTTTCACAAACAAAGACTCTTCCCTTCTCATCGATTGAAAAAGCAACTGGATTCGCAACTAGTGCCTCACCTGCAAACACATCCATTTGCATACCGGGGGGCAGCTGAATGAGTTCACCGTTTGCCTGCTCATTGGCTATTGACTCGAGTTCTACAGCCTTTGTCTCCCAGCAAATTGACAAGAAAGAAGCGAATGCCAAAGAAACTGAAGAGAAAAAAAAGAATGAATGAAATTTCATATCGATACTGTTTGCGCGAAGGGATTAATTAGCTTGAAGAGCAGCACTACGCCATCAGTAGTTTAGCACTGGTTTTTCGAAGACAAGAAAACGTTGGTCTAACACGACTATTTTTCGAAACATCTTCTTCGGAGAACGACAAACTTATCTTTTGCAGATTTCACTTCTACACCACCCCGAACATGGAGACATGATCTTGGCGCGTGGCGAAGTCTCCACGTTGCCAGCACACCATCCGCACGTTTATTCCTCAGAACCTGCCGTTTAATACTTCTCCCGATGCACGGGTCAGCATCGCCAGAACAACCTGATGATCCATATTTTCAACCAAATACTGCACCGAACCATCACACATCAAAACATTGACTCCCGCTGGATGGTCAGAAAACATGGGCACATTAGGGCCTGCCTTCCAGACTTTTGCTGGCGGTGGATTGATAAGTGGAACATCTCGTTGTGCATGCCCAACATAATTACAATTCAGTCCCGATGCCCAAATACCTCTGCCTTGCCCACCCCCTAGACCAACACCAGACCACTCAAAAACTAATATTGTCTTAGAAAGTCCATCAGTAATGGATTTATAAGGAAGGCCTTCACTCAAACTGGCAACCTCGCTAAGCAAGAGCACCCCTGTGTCACTGGGATAGGGTTTCCCATTTTGATCTAAATGGTGTATTTCTTGCGGATTAACACCTGCATTCCCTGAGTAATCAATACAAGCCATTTCATGAAAATCACCCAACTCACTGATGATGCCGTTGTGACGAGATGACTCTTCGCGAGAAACACTTGGGCAAAGATATTGCTTGATCTTTGTCGTTGTTGCGTTGTGATTTACAGGGGAACGAAAATCTGCATTCAAAAACAGACGAGTATCGTTTGTGAGAAGTTCGGTGTTGGCCACTGGATCCCACGTCGCCTGACGATCAACATGGTCCATAAACTCAAGAAAAAAACTACTCCATGAAACTGTTTTGAAATTTCTTTTTTGAATTCGTCCAGGTGGAAGGTGGTCGCTATGGACCGAAGCAAACTGAGCAGTCGCTAGGCCAATTTGTTTAAGATTATTCTGACACGAAAGACGCCGCCCTGTTTCACGGACGCGCTGTACAGCAGGTAGTAGAAGACCCACAAGAAGTACGACAATAGCAATGCCCACGAGAAATTCTACGACCGAGAACCCTGTCCTCTTTCTCTGGTGTTTATAGTAGAAAAGCATTTAATACTCCCCTCCTTTCTTTACGCAGAATCCAGCCAATACGTTCGTGTGCATATGATCGTTTTGGCCGCAGACAGGTGGTTGAAGTCGGTACAAATCCTTCTGTACTGAGCAATAAAAGCATCCGCATCTGCCTTATCCCCCCCACCTTCACCCCCTTTCTTTAGCAATCCAAAAAACCCTCAAAATCGTTACATTCTGTGACGATTCCCTAGATAGAAGCCGTGGGTAGACACACCCGCCCAGTGCATATTTCATGGGTATTTTCAGAAACCGAAAACCTGTTCGGGAAGCTAGCGTCTGCCATGCGCACGTACGTTTTGGACGTCTATGCGCAATCGCAGTAATCCTCGCCTCACTGCATTCACAATTCGTGTGGCCACAACATCCAGAGCTGCAGTTACCTATCGCCTCATATCCAGATGACGCCGAATACGAAACTGTTCCCCACCCAGCACCAAGTCCGGATACGAACCAGGAAGACTTGCGATTTGCTATTCAGTCTGATCCCGAATTAGCAGCACTTGTTCGTAAAGAAGCTGAAATGCTGATTGCTTCTCAACTCGCTGGTATCCCGCGGCCTCGATACATTCCCGCAACATCACTTGTCGATTTAAAAGGTCTGGAAGTCTACGCATCTAGAAACCGTCAATCATTTCCATTTTCTTTTTATCTTAATGGTTTCGTCCAAGTCCGTTGGTTCGAATTTGCACGTTCTGTAAAAAAATGGACAGCGAGTGGTCCCATAGATGGAAAGGGGGGGGAGGCCATACCTACTGATTACCCTGTCAATAATATTAATGTCTTTGAAATAAATAGATTTTTCCTTACCACGGAGGGTTTCGTCACAGATGAACGCCTGCGATACTCACTCACCCTCTTTGGAACAACTAATAACGGAAACAACTCTGCTATAGCACCACTCGGTTTTGCTGCCTGGAAATTTAACGATCAGGTTACGATGAGCGGAGGAGTCTCTTTTGTAGCAGCAACAAGGGAGTGGGGAACATCAAGTCGCTGGGTTCAGGGTATTGACCGTAGCATGGCGAATACGTTCTTTCGCCCTTCTTACTCCCCAGGGTTTGAATTCAAAGGAAAACTTCTTGATGGGGAAATTCACTATCGTGGAGGAGTATGGAACGGCATTGATGGTTCGCGTGCTGGTGTTAATCGATCTGGAACAGCAATGGCATGGGCAGGGATCATTGCGTGGGAGCCTCTTGGGGCGTATGGGCCCTACTACTCTGACATGGAGGTTCACCGTGAACCCGTATTCCGCTTAGGCTGCAGCGGAATGCAAGCGCTAACACCAACCAGCAACCAAAGTGAGTCGTTTTCAAACCCAGAAGACACACTTGTACGTCTCAGCAATGGCACACCAATTTCTGCACCAGGTGCGATTCAAGCAGACACGCAAATAACAAAAGTTCGTGTTCAACTTGCTACCGTTGATATTGGATGGAAACACAAAGGTACCGCAATTAATTTCGAATACTATTTCAGACTACTCAATGATTACTCCGGACAAAGCTATTCATATCCCCCAACACTCCCCCCGACACCACCAACACCCGTACCTGTCCATGCTCCAAGTATCTTTCAACAAGGAGGTGCCGGCAGCGTCTCTTTCTGCCTCATACCACGACGATTGGGTATTTACGGACGCTCCGGCGGTGTAACTGGTCAAAATGGAAGTGGGCAAGAATATGGCGGAGGCTTCAACTTTTACCCAAAGAACAATCGTCAGTCGAAGTTCACATTTGAAGCTCTTTATTACAACCGAAGCCCTGCCAATAATGCCCTCTATCCTTATCGTGCTGGCTACAGTGGCACGGCTATTCAAACCCAAATGCTAGTCATCTGGTAGACGATTAAGCTTGATTGTTATCCTAATCAACTTGAAATATGCCAAATCTCTTACCAATTATTTGCATCGAGATTTCGACTTTAGATCAGAAATAGCTAAAGTATTTTCACAAATCTTTACCTTTTCGAAAAGTTTTACCAAACCAATACGCTCACGATTCGAACAGCACCGAGCGGTCTGATTCTCTGAGTTTCAAAGAATACAAGTGACTTTGAGAGCATACATCCTCAAAAATCACTTCAAATACTAAAAGTCTCCGTGTGGTGGTCTCATGGGAATAGCACTTTCTTAGGTGCGTGAGCCCACTTCTGCTTGAGGAAGCAGGAGACATAAAAAGTACCTAATCGCACCATTTTTTAAGGCAATTTCTAGAATCTGCAGGTCGCCGCCTCTGACAACCTACGGAAACCTTACATAGGAACTGAATGAAATCTTTGTGAAAACTAAACAAAACCGGCGTATCCTTCGTACAGGTCGTAGCGTCTGTGGTATTGGAGGCAACCCCCGCCTTGGCACCACAATTCAAACCAAAGCCAGAAAAGGATGCTTGCGGAGGAATTGACCATGACACGTGATGAATTGTTCAATCTTTGTGACCACTATGTTGATGCTACAAAAACCCAACTGGAAAATGATGGCACCGAACGCTGCTCTCCTGCCCCAACAACAACAATCATCCACTGTTTTCGTGAAGCGGAGATTTCTGCAGCTGAAATGCAATCACTCTTGGCCTACGTATGCCAGAATCAAAACGATGATCTAGACTGGTCTGACGCAGACCAATTCTGCGATTGTTCCGACGGTGTAGGACGTCTAGAAAACCCTGGCAATAA
>JALCBP010000028.1:0-30675 GCA_028066355.1 Pirellulales bacterium | reverse complement strand
ATCTCATTGGTCCCGGTGCGGACCTGACAGGTGCAGACCTGACCGGCATGGACCTGACCAACGCGAACCTGACCGACGTAAAGTCGGGCGGCATAATATATGCCGGCACGCCTCCTTCTTTGCCTGCGGATTGGCAACTTATTAATGGCTACCTCATGGGTCCAGGTGCGGACCTGACCAACGCAAACCTGGACGGCGTGAACCTGACCAACGTAAACCTGACCGGCGCAATCCTGGACGGTGTTAGTTCCGGAGGAATAACAGGTACGCCTTCACACTTGCCTACGAACTGGAGCCTCATCAGTGGATATCTCATTGGTCCCGGTGCGGACCTGACAGGTGCAGACCTGACCGGCATGGACCTGACCAACGCGAAGTTGGAATTCGCGGACCTGACCAACGTATTCCTGAATGACGCGAACCTGACCGGCGCGAACCTGGACAGTGTTAGTTCCGGAGGAATAACAGGTACGCCTTCACACTTGCCTACGAACTGGAGCCTCATCAGTGGATATCTCATTGGTCCCGGTGCGGACCTGACAGGTGCAGACCTGACCGGCATGGACCTGACCAACGCGAAGTTGGAATTCGCGGACCTGACCAACACAAACCTGACCAACGCAATGTTGGGAGACGCGAACCTGCTCGGTGTCACTGGTGCTGCAAAATACAACTCCCTTACAATCCTCCCAGCTAGTTTTGATCCAGTAGCAGCAGGGTGGACGTTGGTCAGCTAGTTACCGTTTCCCCTTCCGCCAATCCTACGGTCGTATCTCCCGAACGCTACGTAATTCAAGAAGAGCTATCGCCACGTCCTCGGAAAAACTTTCGCCCATGGTTTGGGTGATATTGCGTCCAGCCATCATCAATCGCAGCCTCTGACTGGAAAAGCTGTAATGTACCAATCAGTTTTGCATCCAGTGCATCGATAGAATGAAGTGCTATAGCCTCCAATGTCATTGGCAGTTTAGGGGCTCCGAATGCGTATTCACCATGATGGCTTGCCACCATATGTTTAATTCGGTTTGAAACCTCCTGATCAAAAGGCTGCCCTGTCTTTTCTTCGATCTTGCGTATCTTGTCATCAACAATTTCAAGCCCGAGCAGAACATGACCAAGCAACTGACCTGAATCGGTGTATGAAAATCCTTTTTCATTTTCCAGTTCTACGGTTTTCCCGATATCGTGCACCAGCACACCGACAAGCAGAAGATCTCGATCTAAATCAGGATAGAGCGAAGCAACTCGGTCAGCGAGCCGTAACAACATCACAACATGCTCGAGCAATCCACCGGCATAGGCATGATGATGTTTGATACCAGCTGGGCAACGCTCAAATGCTTCCATCAACTCAACGTCTGACAACACTTCTTCAAAAACAAGTTTTGGAAGAGGGTCCTGTAACGTTGCCGAAAACTCATCAAGTTCTCGACGGAGCTTCTCAACCGCGTCTTGTGTCAACACACGAAAAGCTGTCTCGTCCACACGTGTTGGATCGACGTGTTCCACTTCAGTGAGAATTACCTGGAGTGCGCCAGAGTACAGCTGTGTCGTGCCGACGACACGAACATAATCTCCCTCAGAAAATGCCTCAAAATGTTCGTCTGACGCATTCCACATTCGTCCGGTAATGGTTCCGCTGCGGTCTGCTAACTCAACCTGAAGATACAACTGCCCGTGTCGATTCGGCCGAAGTTGTTTACGAGTTGCGAGAAAAACCTGATCAATCGTGACCTGTGGTGCAAGCTCTGTCACACACTTGCGGCGGCTCCTCGGTGGTGGAAATACATTCCGTGGCGACTGTGGTGAAGGCATATGGGTCAACAGTGAAGGGGAGGGCAGCAAGCCAGAAAGGAGGCAGCACGCCGGTGCATGCCGGGACCTGAACGTTCTGAATCGTAGTCTAGTACCAAACCCACTCAACTACCAGCTAACTCGTTACAATGGTGACCGGAGTACACTCCAAGACGAACACATACCACTCATCATAAAAAAGATCGCAACAACCAATGCCTAAAAACGGAATTTCACCTACCCGCAAGGAAGATTACCCGGAATGGTACCAGCAGGTCGTACGGGCTGGCGAACTCGCTGAATCCTCCCCCGTCCGCGGTTGCATGGTTATTAAGCCGCATGGATTTGCCATCTGGGAGGCAATGCAAAAAATCCTTGACGGCATGTTTAAAGCGACAGGTCACAAGAATGCATACTTTCCATTATTCATTCCCTTATCTTACTTGGAACAAGAAGCAAAACATGTCGAAGGGTTTGCGAAGGAGTGCGCCGTTGTTACTCACCATCGGCTTGAACTTGATGAAGACGGCCGTCTCGTGCCAAAAGGCAAACTTGAAGAACCACTTGTTGTGCGACCAACAAGTGAAACAATCATCGGATCCATGTACGCAAAATGGATCCAGTCATGGCGAGATTTGCCGGTCCTGATAAACCAGTGGGCAAATGTTGTTCGGTGGGAGATGCGACCGCGAGTCTTTCTTCGTACTGCTGAATTTTTATGGCAAGAGGGCCACACCGCCCATGCCACAGAAGAAGAGGCCATCGAGGAAACGCTGCAGATGCTTGACATCTACGCAACGTTTGCTGAACAGGATCTGGCAATACCCGTCTGGAAAGGCCCCAAGCCATCCAGTGAACGATTCCCAGGTGCTGTTGAAACGTATTCTATCGAAGCCATGATGCAAGATGGAAAAGCCCTTCAGGCTGGAACGTCACATTTCCTTGGACAGAATTTCGCAAAAGCACAAAACATAAAGTTCACAGACAAGACAAGCCAAGAAGCTTTTTGCTGGACGACCTCCTGGGGCGTATCAACCCGTCTGATCGGCGGCCTCATCATGACTCATGCTGACGATGACGGCCTGGTCTTGCCACCACGTATAGCTCCAGAACAGATTGTCCTGCTGCCAATCTATCGATCAGATGAGGATCAAAATGCTGTCCTCAACTGCTGCCACAAACTGAAGGAGCAGTTAGAAAACTCTCAGTGGCGAAATGAAAAAATTCGCGTCACGATCGATGATCGTGACATACGCGGAGGCGACAAGGTATGGCAACACATCAAGCAAGGAGTTCCTCTTCGAGTCGAAATTGGACCTCGCGATCTGGCAGCTGGTACAGTCAGCATTGCTCGTCGTGACGAGCCACCAAAACAAAAACTCACGATGACCTTGGAGGACTTTCCAAAAAACGCTGCGGGACTTTTAGAATCTGTGCAAACAAACATGTTGAAAAAAGCAGTCGATTTTCGTGAAAACCACTCATCAACACTAAATAAAAAGGATGAGGTTTCTGAATTCTTTGATTCCAAACAAGACACCAGTGGCTTTGCTTATGTGCATGTTGCTGATGATCCTGCTGTTACGGAAGCACTCGACCCACTGAAAGTTACCGTTCGCTGTGCCCCAATGGACTGGGACGAAGAACCAGGAAAATGCCTTTACAGTGGGAAATCTGTCCTACGTAGAAGTGTTATTAGTCGGTCGTACTAAGAAGATGAAATGTAAGGCACGTGATCTGACCGGTTTCAATGTATATAAAGAATTAGATCGCCAGCGTGCCCACCAGATCCAATTATCCTGAGTATGAGTATGAAACTTACCTTGCCAAATCCATGGTTCGTTGCAATCACTGCCGCAATACTTGGCACATTAACCGGCTCGGGCACAGCACTGCTGAGAGCAACCACGACGCCACTCCGAACCGGTGCATTCGCGACACGATCTGCCAACTCTTCTGGCCCACGTCCAGCAGCACAAATCGCTGAAACAACCTACAACTTTGGTCGAGTCAATCTTGGAGGCACTGGCAGCCATGCTTTTGTTATCCGTAATACTGGAAACGCTCCACTCCTCATAACAAAAGGGACGACGAGTTGCACATGTACCGTGAGTGACTTCGAGGGCGAAGGTGAAGGAAAAAACAGTAGGACCGTTCCACCGGGCGAGGATGTCATCGTACGGATTGAATGGACGGGTAAAGGTGACGGAGGACCATTTCGCCAGAATGCTACGATTCTTACAAACGATCCGAGTCAACCAGAAATTGCATTTTCGATCGAAGGCACCGTCATTCCAACATGGAAGGCGGAACCAAATGGCGTCTACGTTTCAGGGCTTTCTGCGAACGCCGCATCTCAAGCCGAGGTAAAAATTTACACCTTTAGTGAGCAACTGCCTGATTTCAAAACATGCGAGGTCGCTGATGATTCTTTTGCAGACAGAATAGCCGTTAAGCATCGTCCACTGACACAAGATGAGATACAGGAAGAACCCGAAGCAAAAGGTGGCTTTGTTTTCACAATCGATATTTCACCAGGCCTGCCGCTGGGAAAAATAAATACTGCAATCAAGGCTTCTTTCTCTCTCGCAGATGAAGAAATAGAGGCAGTCATTCCGCTGGGCGGAATCGTGAGCGGCGACCTGATGCTTGTTGGCCAGAAGTGGGATCGTAGCTCGAACGTACTTCGACTTGGCAATGTCTCTGGTCAAACAGGGTTGAACACCAAAATTTTTCTGACTGCCAAGGGTGAATTCCGTGACAAAGTGCAACCACGTGTCGTCGAAATTGTTCCGGAGGGGCTCGATATCAAAATCGAACCTCCCAGCCAGATAGGGGGGGGAGATGTGGTGCGAATCGGTATTGAGATCCAGATCCCACCGGGAGCACCACCAGCAAATAATTTATGCACTGAAACCGCGAAGCCCGGGTACATCCTTCTGGAAACTGGTCACCCCAAAACTCCTACTTTGAAGATTCCGGTATGCGTTGCCATTGCCGAATAATGAACGATTTGCTTGGATTGAGTCGATAATAAGGTCGGAAAGGTTTTGTTGTGTCTACCTACGAACGCAGCCCAGACTTTAGTAGTCCCCATTCTTTATCTATGCACTTTCAAATACACGATATCTCGCAGATAATCTTAAACCGACTTGCTCGTATCACGCTTCTTGCAATTGCATCGGTAGGAATACTCTCAGTCAGAGTCTCTGCCTCTACGCCTGATCGAGGCCATGGCATCTCTGACACAATTGAAGAAGAGTTTCGAGAACGAAATGGGAGCCTCTTTACAGACTGGCCCACGCCGCAGGCTGTTCTCGTTATTACTGGTGAACTTGACGGCTACATCGAACCATGTGGCTGCACAGGGAAAGAAAACCAAAAGGGCGGGTTAAGCAGACGGCAGAATTTCTTAACTGCACTAAAATCAGCGGGCTGGCCCGTTGTAGCAGTTGATCTGGGCGGCCTTGTAAAGCGATTCGGTCGGCAGGCAGAAGTCAAATATCAGTCGATTGCAGATGGCTTGCGACAGATGGGCTACAGTGGAATTGGGTTTGGGCCCGCGGACTTACGCTTACCGGCAGAAGAACTGGTTGCAGCCGTTGCACCTGTCGGGAATGAACCCACTCCTTTCCTCAGTGCAAATGTCGGCCTGCTAGGACTCGATGCCAACATCACACCTCGTTTTCGTGTTGTTGAAATTGGCGGCCTGCGAGTTGGAATTACCTCAGTGCTCGGTAATAGCAAATCTGGAGATATCCGTAACGCAGCAATCGAAGTCACAGCAGCAGAAACAGCACTCCAAGAAGTGGTAAAATTAATGCAACCCGGCTTGTGTGACCACTATGTTCTTCTCTCTTGGGGTACTCCTGAAGAGGCGCGATCCCTCGCGGAATCTTTTCCGCAGTTTGATATCGTTGTCACTGCCGGAGGTGCGGACGAGCCACCCTCAAAACTTCCTGTACTCGATAATGGGGCACGTCTTGTAGAACTTGGACACAAAGGCATGTTTGCCGTGACGATTGGTTTCTTCGACACAAAAGACGATCCCATAAAGAGCCAAAGGGTGCCACTTGATGCTCGATGGGGCGAATCGGAAGATATGATTGATTTGCTTGCTACATATCAGCGGCAGCTTGAATCACTCGGTCTTGACGGTTTAGGCCTGTCCCCGGTGCGACATCAGACCGGTCGTCGATTTGCCGGAAGTGATGCATGCGGAGACTGCCACGCCTACGCCTACGAAGTGTGGGAAAACTCGTCTCATTCCTACGCTCTCACAACTCTTGAAGACCAGGAACCACGAAGAGACGGTGACCCAGAATGCCTTTCATGTCACGTCGTTGGTTGGGCTCCGCAGAGATTTGAACCCTTTGAAGGAGGGTTTGTCAGCATGGAGAAAACACCGCACCTTGCTCATAATGGCTGTGAAAATTGTCACGGTCCTGCCGCTGCTCATGCAGCTGTCGAACGAGGTGATGTTCGCGCAAGTGTTACTGAACGGGACAGGCTTCGCGGAGAACTTGCTATGTCAATCGATACTCCAGAAAGCAAGACAAAGGTAGTTTCCAATTGCCTGGAGTGTCACGATCTGGATAACAGCCCGGAATTTGATTTTGAAGATTACTGGCCGTCTGTTGACCACACTGAAGAAGTAGCCGAAGCAAATGAATAGTTACTTCTGTGATGACTTTGTCAAAATCACCCGAGCTGTTCAATTGCTTCATCCGGAATACTGAAATTCGCAGAAACACTCTGTACGTCATCGTGATCATCGAGCCGCTCCATGAGATTGAGCACCTTACGTGCCATGGCAACGTCATCAATTTTGACGGTAGTGGAGGGAACTCGGACTATTTCATTTGATTCAACTGTGAAATCAGCGTCTTTGATTGCAGTCACAACATCACTCATGACCTGAGGATCGCAGGTGACTTCCCAATAATTATCCACAGCGGTCACATCCTCAGCACCAGACTCTATGGCGACTTCGAAGAAACGTTCTTCTTCATTGGAATCGCTAGGGACGCGAACCATTCCTGTCCTCGTGAACAAATATGCAACACACCCAGTCGCACCAAGTTTGCCATCACAGAGCTCAAATAGCTTACGAATTTCCGGTGCTGTTCGATTTCGATTATCTGTAAGGATTTCACATAAAACGGCAACACCCCCGGCGGCATAACCTTCGTATACAGACTCTTCGAGATTCCCACCTTTTAACTCACCGCAGCCAGCTTTTATGGCACGCTGAATATTATCTTTCGGCATGCTCACAGCCTTAGCTGCATCAATCGCATAGCGGAGTCGAAGATTCGCATCCGGGTCGGGACCGCCATGCTTCGCAGCTACGATAATGGCTTTCGCTAACTTGCTCCAAAGCTTGCCTCGCTTCGCATCAATAAGCGATTTTTTTCGTGAAATATTTGCCCAATGGGAATGGCCTGCCACGTTGCCACATCTCCTTCTGTTTATCTTTCAATAGCAGCCAAGCTTCCAAGAGCCTCCAGCGAGACCGCCATGTCCTGTTTCATGCCATTTTCTTAACGCGGCTTCTTCTTCGCTAACTTCCGAGAATGCCCCGAACCCTTCTTTGCATTCGTCTTTGCTTTCTTAGATGCGGTGCTTTTTTTACCTGTTGGTTCACTGTTAGATTTGCGGGTTTTTTTTGTCTCAGACTTTGCTTTCAAAGCCTCGCGTTCTGCAGCTTCTCTTTGTGCAGCAAGTTCAGGTTTGATCGTAATTGAACGTGCTTTATTCGGCTTTACAACAAACGGCTTTGGCCCAGAACGAGTCCCAATTGGCGTACCATCCTCATCCCGTTTTGGTCCTGACCCCGGGGGAGGCTGTGGTGTTTTACCCGCAGGACGAGGTGCCGCCTGAGGGCCGGCCGGGCGATGTTGCTCGGACACATCGCCATCACTCGTTGCTGACAATGCAGCAACAAATGGCTCAGGCAATTTCTCACCTCGCTTTGGCATTCTTTCTTTTATGTCGGCAGATATTTCCCCAAGAATCTTCTTGGATTTCACACCGTGTAGCGAAGCGAGAAGGTCAGCACCAAATTGATGCAACAGCGAACTGAACTCCTTACCAATCTTCTTCGTAACCATTCGGTCGAGTCCAGGAGCATTCACCTGCTGGTACTCTTCGAAGGAAACCATGCCGGAGAGATACAACACGGTAATTGCTCCATGGTCGAGTGGAACGCCATGCCCTCCGAGTGCGGTTGATGTTACAAAAACTTTTGTGAACGGTGTCAATGAACGAAGGTTATCGAGCGTCTTGACCCCGTGAGATACGGAATGCTTTTTCGCGTGCTCCAAAGAAAAATCATATGTCGATTCAAAAACACTCTGGAGAACTCGTCGCAGTGATAAGGCCGCACGAGATGGGTCAGGCAATCCAACAAGTAACTCTGCTAATTCGGCGACGGTAGTCACCCTAATCTCATTGAGATCAAAAGCATTCTCCATCAAATTTGAAAATGCTTTTTCGGCATCACCATAGTGTGAGTTTTCCAGGCAACATGCAAAAAGTACTTGTTCTAACAGAGGACGTGTTGTGTTGGGCGACTGTGGGGAATAATGCTTTTTGAGAACACCATGTATTTTCTCAATAAGCTTTTGTTTTTGGGCTGCAGTAAGTTTTGGCTTCTGTTTTTCAACATCTGCTTTTTTAGCAGCGGAAGCAGATGCTGCTTTTTTGCCCCCGGCACCACCTTTTTTGGCAACTGCAGACGGCTTCTTGGACTTGGAACCACTAGATTTCTTGACCGCGGTGGACTTCTTTTTACTGGATGCTTTTTTGCTACCGGCACCAGTTCGGGCAGAACTCGTTTTGGTAGTTTTCTTGGCTTTTGACGTCTTCTTCTTTGAAGCTTTTTTTGTAGCCTTGGCTTTCTTGGCCTTCGCTACCGGCTTCTTCTGAGATTTTGACTTCGTTGTTTTTTTCTTAGCAGTCATGGACTTCTTTCAGCATCATCCTGAGGGTCTTGTTTAGAAGCCTCTAAAGATTGAGAGGCACCTGATTCTTCACCGAGTGTTTTGTCCTGATCTGAAACTGGCAATACATCATTAAGAACTCGAGCAATCTCTATAGAATGCTTCACGCCTTTGTCCATTTCAAACCGTAGTTTTGGGATATACCGAGTGTCAATTCTTTCCGCAATTTTTGCCTGAAGAAAACCGGCCGAATTTGACAATCCACGCAAGGCGAGTTCCTGTTTTGCGGGGCTTCCCATGATTGATACTGTGACTTTGGCTGAACGCATATCTGGGGCCATTTCAACACCAGTCACTGTTACATCCTGAACCCGCGGATCACGAACCTGCGTAAGGATGGCCATACTGACCACTTCCCGAACTGCTTCTGCCGCCTTGAGAAGTCTACGTGTACTCACGAAAGTGTTCGTGCAACTTCCTCGATCTTATAGCATTCGAGGATGTCGCCCTCCTTCACGTCATTGAAACCCGCAACTTTTATCCCACACTCAAGGCCATCCCGGACCTCTTTTGCATCATCTTTTTCACGACGCAATGTATCCACTGGATAGTCACCGATAACACGACTGTCTCGGATGATTCGCACTCGACCATTTCGAGAAATAATACCCCCGATTACCCGACAGCCAGCAATGACTCCGATCCGACTAATTGAAAAGGTTCGTTGAACAAGCGCCCTACCAAGTTCCACTTCCTGCTTCTCGGGTGCAAGCATTCCCTCAAGCGCGTTCCTGAGATCATCTGTCACCTGATAGATAATGTCGTAGCGACGCACCTGAACACCACGATCCTCGGCAAGTGACCTTGCACGGTCGTCTGGCACAACATTGAAACCTATCACGACGGCATCTGAAGCATCTGCAAGCTGAATGTCAGCTTCACTAATTCCACCAACGGACGCCTGTAGAATCCGGATCCGCACCTCGGGGTGCTCTAATTTTTCCAGTTCCTTCATAATTGCTTCGATTGAACCGCGAACATCAGCCCGAATAATCAAGTTGAGCGTCGGCGTCTTCTGCGTACCAAGACGCTCCGTCAGGTTTTCAAAGGTGACATGAACAGGGGCTGACAGAAGATTTGTCTGCCGTCGAAGATCCGTTCTTTTGGTTGCCACTTCACGTGCAAGAGCAATTGCATCAACAACTTGAAATCGCTCACCAGCACCCGGGGCAATATCAAAACCAGCTACCATGACTGCTCGTGATGGGCCTGCCTGCTTCACCTTTCGATGCTTCAATGTGTCGTGCATCGACTTGACCGTTCCGTTTGCTTCACCACAAACAACCGCATCCCCCACCTGAAGCGTTCCCTTCTGCACAAGCAGACAGGCTACGACTCCCTGTCCCTCATGAATAGAAGCATCAAGGCAAACGCCGGCTGCAGCTCGATCCGGGTTCGCCCGAACATCATGCAACTCCGCAATTGTCAAAAGAGTATCAAGAAGTTCATCGATACCCTCTCCTGTGGCAGCACTTGTCTTCACAACTTCGGTGTCACCACCCCATTCCGTTGGCAGCAATTCGTTGGCAGCCAGTTGTTGAAAGACTCGATCAATATCTGCTCCTGGCAGATCTATCTTATTGATTGCAACAACAATCGGGACGTTTGCTGCACGAATATGACTAATTGCTTCTTCTGTCTGCGGCATGATTCCATCGTCAGCTGCAACGACAAGTACTGCACAGTCGGTTACGTTCGCTCCCCGAGCCCGCATTTGAGTGAAAGCTTCGTGACCAGGTGTGTCAACAAATGAAATCGGCTTTTCATTGTGATCAATGGTATACGCACGCATGTGCTGCGTGATACCACCGCTTTCTCTGGCAGCAACATCACTCCCAAGAATCTTGTCGAGCAATGATGTTTTTCCATGATCTACATGACCAAGGAACGTAACAACTGGTGCTCGAGACTGTTGCAGGGCAGGGTCCTCATCTACAGCATCAAACCCAGCAAGTAATTCTTTTTCAAGATCCTCTGCCGTCTTGATGTCAAGCTTGACCTCGAACTCTGCAGCAAGTAGTTCAACAGTATCTTTGTCAAGTGTTGTGCTCATATTGGGAATCGTTCCCAGCTCAAAACTGAGAAGTTTCCGAAGGACTTCACTTGCCGCGAGACCTATCGCTTCAGAGAATGCCCGAACAGTGCACGGAACTTGAATTGACGCATTCGTTTTCCTTGGTGCTGCAGTTGAAACAGTCGGTCCGCGTCGTTGACGCGGGCGTCGACGTCTCGTCGAACGTTCATCATCATCGCCTAAGCCTCGACGATCATGACGCTTCCGGTGCAATTGTCGCATTTCACGACCACCAAGAAGCTCATCCCGCTGACTCCCACCTTTCCCTGATTTTCGCTGCCGGCCGCCAGACTCCGAAGGAGGAAGCGGCGGAGCCAAACCGCCACCAGTCATTCCATCCTGCAGTAATCCACCACCGCGTTGACCACCGCGTTGACCACCACGTTGACCACCACGCTGACCACCTCCATGATCTTGCTGCCGGTCCTCATGCTTTCGCATATGGTCTGCAAGCGGCTTCGTACCTCCTGCTTTTGCACTTCGAATCGCATCGAGAGGAAGCTTAACATCTGGCTTCTGGGCTGCAGGCTCATCAGAGGGCGTCTTTGCAACTGGCTTGCGGCCCGCGGCAGGCATTGGCGGCAATTTGAATGTCGGCCTCGGTGCGGGCTTGCTTCCCGTTCGTGGACCGCGACCAGACCCTGGCCTCACCTGAATTGGTGGCGAGCCTTGATCACCTTGGTCACCCGTTCCAGTTTGTTCACTCGCAGGTTTTGAAGTCTTGCCAAGTGGGGCGGGCTTTGGAGCAGGGGCCTTTGAACCAAGCTCTTTTGGTCTGCCCTGACGGGCAGCCCCGGTTGGAGCGACATAATCTTCCCGCTTCATCACAGCAGGAGCCTTCGGAGCTGCCGCTGAATCGGTGGTAGCCTTCGCCCGTTCTGGCGACTTTGTTTTACCTGCTACGAATTCTTTAATTCGAGCAACTTCCGCATCATCGAGACTGGCAAGAGCAGAACCTTTATCCTGTATACCCGCGCGAGTACATAGCTCGACGAGCTCTTTGCTGTCGAGTTTTAATTCTTTCGCAAGACTGTATATGCGAACCGCCACGAGTTGTGCTCCGACTTTGTTTTGTGCTCTGCAGCTGGCAAAGAAACTCTTGCCAGCACCTTGTAAATTCCTGAGTCATCATGAACTAGATTGCGGAGGTGTTGATGCCTCACTTGCGTCCTCTGATGCAACACCAGCATCCAAAGGCTCGTCTAGCGAGGTAGCCTCCTGCTCCTGTTCCCGAACATCTTCACCAACTTCTGATGAATTTTCTTCACCAGCATCACTTTCGTTTCCTTCTCCGGGAACTTGATCCTGCTCCCGCTGCTTCCGACGCTCATCCGCAGCTGCCTCTTCGGCAATGGTTGCGCGATTTTCTGCCTCATTCACAATCGCATCAACCGCTTCTGCAGACAACTCGCCCATTTCCATCAGGTCATCTGGTTCGATTACAGAAAGGTCGTCATATGACAAGAATCCTTCGCCGACAAGTCGTTCAGCAACCGATTCCTCAAGGCCTTCAATCGACGAGAACCCGTCAACAGCACGTTCAATCTGCTGGTCAAGTTCCTCCCGCGTCATAATCTCGATATCCCAGCCACACAACTTGCTGGCAAGTCGAACATTCTGTCCGCGCCGTCCAATTGCTAACGATAGCTGGTCTTCTCCAACTAGAACAATTCCGCGGCCGAGCATTTGGCAAAGAATGACCTCATCCACTTCGGCTGGCTGAAGTGCATTCGGGACTAATACCTGAAGGTCATCGTTCCAACGGACGATATCGATTCGCTCACCACCAAGTTCTTCAACAATATTTTTAATCCGGTTTCCTCTGACACCAACGCACGCTCCAACGCAATCAACACGATTGTCAGAACTTATGACCGCAACCTTACTACGATAACCAGGCTCTCGGGAAATAGCTCGGATTTCAATTACACCATCAATTATTTCAGGAATTTCCTGCTCAAAAAGCCGTTGGACCAACTGTGGACGAATGCGTGAAAGAATAATTTTTACACGACTGCCCGATTTCCGAACCTCGAAAATCGTGGCACGAATTCTTTCATTTACATGAAAACTCTCGCCGGGGATCTGTTCGCTTCGGGGCAGTATCGCTTCGGTCGCCCCAAGAGAAACTGTGGCAACTCCACCATCGAAACGTGTCACAAGCCCTGACACCATCTGACCAACTTGCTCTTCGTACTCATCATGAATCGAGTCCCGCTCAGCTTCACGAATCTTTTGAATAATGACTTGTTTCGCAGTCTGTGCACCTATGCGGCCAGTGATCTCTTCTGGGTCAATATTCGTACCATCATGCGTGCCGGCAATCGCACCTGACTGGCGGTCAATTCGAAGGACTACCTCCGCTTCTTCACCATAATGTCGAAGTAAGGCGGTAACTAACGCAGACTCAATCGCCTGGAAGACGATCTCCTTGTCGATGTTTTTGTCGCGATGAATTGCGTCGACAATTCGGAGAATTTCTTCTGGCTTCATGCGTGTCTCGGAACTCACTAACCCGATCCAATACGAATCGACTACCGCCAAATGGAACTTCCAAGTGCAGTGATCGGGGGCCGGCACTTGTAAGCTGTGCCGGAAAAGTAGACGCTCCACGTTACCGTGGCCATCAAAAAGCACCCGATAAAGGCGATCTCAGCGTTTCCTCAAACCCGCACACCACAAACCAATACGGAGGCACAACGAGGCACCTTCATAAGTTTTTAAGGTAGAATAGGCACTCTAAACTGTCAAGAACCAGCCCCGGCAGCCCCTTCTGGACACCGCCCAATGACGAGAGAACCGGCCTGACCCTGCGGGGTTACGGCCAGACTCAAAAAGCTCTCACCAGCAGAATCGCCCTGAGTTGCCGGTCGAATTGGGCAGTTCGCATCGGGTGTTTCATAATTTCTACACGGAAAAAGGACATCATTCTGAAGAGCCATCATGCTCGCGATACATTCGACAAGACCACTTCCCGCACCCAGATTGCCGAAGTTGCTTTTGGCCGCAACGAACGGCACATCGGCCACTGCCTCACCCAGAGACTCTCGTAGCCCAGCATATTCTTCCTGATCACCTTCTGTCGTACTCAGCCCTTGTGCGTGCACATGCCCAATCCTGTCAGGACTGATACCTGCAGATGCAAGTGCTCGAGCAGTGACTGATTGAACAACAGACTGCCGCTGGCCAACAGCCATTCCCGAACTGTGAGCTGCTGCTGCATGCCCAAGAACCTCTCCGTATATTTTTGCCTTTCTTTGTTTGGCATGCTCAAACTCTTCCAGGATAAGCACCGCTGCACCCTCACCAAGAACCATACCTTTTCGTTCTTGGTCGAATGGTCGGCTCCAATTCTCTGGTGCACCATCGCCTAAAGCGACCTGCTCATTCAAAATTGCATGCACCATTTTCATAGGGTGGATGCGGGTGCCGGTTGATCCTGCAAGCACCACATCGGCAGCCCCGCGTTTAATGGTAATGGCAGCCTCACCGGCAGCGATATGACCACTCGCTTCTCGCACTGTAAGAGAATTACTCGGGCCCCGAAGATCATTAAAAATAGCAATGTGACTTGCTGGCATATTAGGCAGATACTTCAATAACCAAAGTGGTGTCATTGAAGGAATACCTTCAGCACCCCACCGTTCAAAATCAAACTGCCCATCCTCACCCCGACATCGTTCAACTGCTGCCGTAAAATCTTCAGGCATTGTGAGCATATAGTCAGACCCAAACACACATCCAAATCGCTCTGGCGGGATAGAAGGTGACGCACCTGTTTGCAGCCCACTATCTGAAAGAGCTCGCTGGGCTGCTGCAACTGCCATCTGTGTCTCTCGACACATGACCTTCAAGCCTTTCCGGATAGACTTTTTCAAAGTACCGTCGAGCTCACCAAACTCACTAATGTGTCCTGTGAAACAACTTGCCTCGGCGGCATGGCGTAGTGGCAAACCATCTACTGAAAAAGCGGAGAGGGGTCCGACAGCTGAACGCCCCTCAGTGAGACCTGACCAAAGATCCTCAACAGTAAGGCCAAACGGGGAAATTGCTGCCACGCCGGTTACTACAACCCGTCGCTCATTCGATACGTTCATAGAAGAAACCAAAGTCCAAATTTCTTAAGAGGATTGTGTAAAGCCTACCAACTCAACCATTTTTCAGAATGCCAGGACTAACGACGATAAGCTACTGAAGGAACGCGAATCCTCTCATTTTATCTTAGATTGAGGAAGAGCCGACTGTTGTGATTTTTCGTTCCGCAGACGCGGTTCAATCACAACAATCGCATCACTCCGTTTTATTTCAGTAAATAGCCCCGCTGAAGCCGCCTTATTCTGACCTGGGACAGGCCAGGGCACCAAACCTAACCCAACAACAAGTGTTCGAGATACTGGCCAGCGAAATCGCTCTCCTATCCGCACCGCCGAAATCTGAGGCACCTCCAATTTTACATCTGGACGGTTGCCAACCGGCACTGCCACTGTCACTGATGCCATACGCTCAATCTGATCAATACGGCAACGGAGAACGGCGTCAACAAGCTCACTGTCAAGAGAGACGAGCGGTTGCACATCAACACTTAAGCCTTCACGACAGGTTGCCGACAGGGGCTGCCATCCATTTGGCAATGCAGGATTGATCGTAATATCCTGAACATACGTCCTCTCACGAACCCCTGACAAGGTTGCAGGTACACCATTCGCTGCTAAAACTGGCCCGACAGGCAATTCTTCAACGTCACTTCGTGATAGAAGTCGATTGAGTAACTCCGCTGAATTCTCTCGCGGTACAACCCAGGCCTGAACGCCTGCGGTAGCAGTGGGCAACGCCGTCATGGTTTCTGATGCCTGCTGACGCCATCGAACTGATCCGATTCCTATGACGCGCACCTGAAACTGATGAGGCAGCGCATCATCTGCCGTAAACCGCTCGACAATACTCGCAACTTTTTCCTGCATGTCCGGCGTGTGGTAACACGAAAGCTTCATTTTATCTGCCGATAAAGATGCCGCATGCTTCCCGTGCCACTTCTCATATCCCGTCTGCTGAAGAATCCAGTGCACAACATGCTTTTCACTTCCGGGGCCCGCTACCTGAAGAAAAGGCTCAATGTCGTATGTTTTCCACACCTGCCCCGCAGTACCGGAAAGCTGACAATAAGCACACCTAGCAAACCAGTTGGGCAGCAATAACCATCCCAGACAAAACACAACCATAAAGCGATGCGTTATTCCGGCTTCATCAGGTACTGCAAAGCATCGCATAAAAAACTTGCTGATTTCAGATTATGTTATTCCGTTTAAAGCAGCACTCGTTTAAGCAGCACTTGGCTTCAGGTTTTTTCCAATGGACTCACCGACCTGATTGACTGAGCGAGAACACACAAGACTCGTCAGGAAAGCCGGCCGAGTACAAGGCTGGCATTGTGCCCACCAAACCCGAAGCTATTACTCATAGTCACTTGAACTTGCATCTCCCGCGGTTGGTTCGGCACATAATCAAGATCACACTCCGGATCTGGCGTCTCCAAATTAATCGTTGGCGGAATGACGTTGTGCTGTAACGCCATTGCACAGGCAACTAATTCAATCCCACCACTGGCTCCGAGCGTATGACCAAGGTGACTCTTTATGCTTGAAACAACAAGTTTTTTCGAATGTTCGTTAAACACTTTCTTGATGGCCAATGTTTCGGCTTTATCTCCGAGCGGTGTGCTTGTTCCATGAGCATTGATGTAGTCAATAGATTCAGGGGACACACCTGCGTCTTCGAGTGCCATCGACATCGCTCTGGCTGCTCCTCGCCCTTCTTCATCGGGCTGGGTAATGTGCCCAGCGTCACCGCTTGCTCCATACCCCATGAGCTCACCATATATTTTTGCTCCACGTTTCCGGGCATGTTCAAGTTCTTCAAGGACAACAACACCGGCTCCCTCTGCTAGCACGAAACCATCTCGGTCAACGTCAAAAGGCCTGCTTGCCTGCTGAGGTGCATCGCTTCGAAATGACAGAGCTCGCATGTTCTGAAAACCTGCCAATCCCATGGGAGTGAGGGCTGCCTCACTTCCTCCAGCCACCATAACATCGGCATCACCATACCGGATCGCTCGCAATGCCTCGCCGAGAGAGTTGGCCGCACTGGCACACGCGGTGGCTACTGCAAAGTTTGGCCCTTTAATGCCATGAATCGAAGAGACATGACCACTCGCGGCATTGACTATCAACTTCGGAATTGTGAAAGGGGAGACCTTATCGATACCTTTTTTCAGCAGTCTTTCATGCTGTGCTTCAAACTCAGCGAGTCCTCCGATACCAGAACCGATAATCACGCCACATCGGTATGGGTCTTCTTTCCCAAAATCAATTCCTGAGTCCTGCACCGCATCAGCCGAAGCAGCGATCGCGAATTGTGTAAACCGATCAAGCCGCCGAAGTTCTTTTACGTTTGCGACGCCTTCAGCAAGACCATCCCAATGAACTTGCCCAGCAAATTGGACTCGGTAACCCGACACATCAAAAAGAGATATAGGACCTACACCACTGTCACCAGCGAGTAGTCGACTCCATAAGGTTTCAACTGGTCGGGCTAGAGATGTAACCGCCCCAAGACCAGTGAGCACAATCCGTCGCTTCATGTCGTCCTTGATCAGCCCCAAGTCAAACCTGTGATGTTTCCAAAAACCGTATCAGCCTTGATTGCTTTCAATGAACTCAACTGCCTGGCCGACAGTTTGAATCTTTTCGGCTGCATCGTCAGGAATATTTATTTCAAACTCTTCTTCGAGTTCCATGACAAGTTCAACGGTGTCAAGGGAATCTGCACCGAGGTCATTAATAAACGATGTCTCGGGAGTGATCTGTTCCTTACTAACGCCTAGCTGGGAAGCAACGATATCGATCACTCGATCCTGGACTGATGCCACGTTTGATCCTCCAAATATTTTGAATCGCGATCGGAATCGCGTACAAGGGATAAATATATTGTTTGCGGCTGTCAGTAGGTACACCACAAACTTGTGTGACTAGCTCAAAACAACCTGTTCTCTGAACGCAAGATATACCGGCTAATGCCATACCCTGTCCAGTTCGTACTCAAAAAAACGTCAATGAGGCATTCTCACCCGATCAAACCGCCATCTACAACAAGGGTCTGAGCCGTGATGTACCCGGCAGAAGGAGAAGCGAGAAACGCGACAGCTTCGGCGATTTCTGCCGCCAAACCCAGCCGTTTAGCCGGCACTCGTTTCTTCACCACATCCAGAAGCGCGGGCCCTAGGGCATCAGTCATGTCGCTGGCAATGAAGCCAGGAGCAACCGCATTCACAGTTACCTTTCGGCCGGCCAACTCTTTTGCCACCGTCTGGGTAAGCCCAATAAGGCCCGCCTTCGAGGCTGAATAGTTGGCTTGCCCAGGGTTTCCGATCATTCCTGAAACGCTTGAGATGTTCACAATCCTTCCGTACCGTTGCTGCATCATCGGACGACTCACCGCACGCATGAACAAAAATGGTGCGCGGAGATTCGTAGACAAGACCTCATCCCATTCATCGTTGCTCATCCGAGGCAGGAGGGTATCCCGTGTGACACCCGCGTTGTTGACGAGAATATCGAGCCGTCCGTGCTTTTCGACAATCGTTTCGACCACCTTTTCAATTGCGTCTGGCTGTGAAACATCACAGGGTATCGAGTCAGCTTTTCCTCCCGCGGAAGTAATTGCTTCAACGAGTGATTCCAGTTTTTCCTTGTTACGCGCCAAGACGCATACCGTGGCTCCGTTTGCTGCCAAAGTCTCTGCAATGGCCCGACCTATGCCCTGACTTGCGCCAGTCACAAGAGCCACCTGGCCAGCCAAGTCAACCTGTAATGGCTTTGCCTGTTTCGTTTCGGCCATACGATTACCCCATTCCACTATTTAGAGTCTGTTTTCCAATCTTAGCATCGCGCTCACGAAAAATATTCTTAAGACAGAATGTTTGAACATACTTAACTGTCAATCACACCCTTACAGGGTATTTTTCTGTTGATTCTCTTGAGGAGGCCTCGTAAGACTCGACCCGGCCCAACTTCCCACAAGTTCTCTGCTCCCGTCGATAGCAAAAACTCCATTGAGGCATGCCATTCAACGACACCACATACTTGACGAGCAAGAAGACCGCGAATTTCATCAGGATCAGTATGTGGCCTCGCATCAACATTACTAATGACGGGAATTCGCGGAACACGTAGCTCTGTTTCTTCAAGAACAGCGGCAAGTTTGTCTTTCGCTGGCTCCATGAGCTTGGTGTGAAACGCACCAGCGACTTCTAGTGGGACACATTTCATGGCACCTGCCTTGGTCGCCTCCTCAGCCACTCTTTCACAGGCAGCGCGGCCCCCAGAAATCACAATATTCCCGGGGCACAGAACGTTTGCAATAGAGAGCACATCGGTCCCACGCGATGCGTCACACACTTCTTCAACTCGGTCTCGTTCGAGCCCCAGAACGGCGACCATGCCTCCAGGCTCAGCGTCAGCACAAGCCTGCATCGCACGACCACGAACATCGACAATTCGGACAGCTGACTGCACATCCAACGCACCAGCATGAACAAGGGCAGAATATTCCCCAAGGGAAAGACCAGCCGTGAAGGACTCATTGCCACCATGTGCAAGGGGAGAACCGTCCTGCAAACGGAGAACTTCCAGCATTGCGAGACTCGTAACAAGAAGTGCAGGCTGACTGACTGCTGTAGTGTTGAGTTGCTCTGCAGGTCCACTTGTACAAAGTTCAAATAGGTCGTACCCGAGAACCTCTGAGGCCTGCTTGAATAAAGTCATGGCAGGTGGGCAATCGGAGCACCAGGACCCAGCCATGCCGACGTGTTGTGCGCCTTGGCCCGGAAAGAGCAGCGCGAACGATTCGTCCGCCAAGAGACTAGTCCTCGGTTTTTACTACTTGTTTACCCATGTAATACCCGCAGTGACTGCACACGCGATGCGTCGGCACAGCCTTTCCGCAAGTCGGACAAAACGACAGTTGCCGGGGTGTAAGAAAATCATGCGCCCGTCGGGAGCCGGTTCTACGATTGGAGTGCCTGCGTTTTGGGACAGCCATAATTACTTCTTACCTATTGAAAAGAGCCACACAATTGGCTTATTGAAACCCTAAAATCTACGTCCCAGCCGAATGTCCGTCAAGAACCGTCCTTTCGGCCGAGGGTGCACGATACGTTTAGAACAATTTCCGCTGGGGACCTCGGCGTGGTGCAGCACCAAGATGCGTTTCACCTCGCTCGGTAAGACGGCGGCCTCGTGGGGTACGAATGATGAGTTCGTAACGTAAAAGAAAGGGCTCGACGTCGTCTTCAAGCGTGTCGACAGCGGTACTCATCGTATGCGCGATGGCCTCAATCCCAGCCGGACCACCCCCAAAAACACGCTGAAGCGTCTCGAGATATCGCCGGTCAAAGCCATCAAGGCCAAGTTCATCAATACCTTGCATCTCAAGCGCAGTCCTCGCTATTTCGAGATCAACGACCCGATCAGCTCGACTTGTTGAGTAATCCCGTACCCACCTCAAGCGGTTATTAGCCAACCGAGGTGTCCCCCGACTTCTCCCTGCAATTTCTGTTGCTGTCTCATCGTCCATTGGCATTTCAAGTTTTCCTGCAGAACGAAAAACTATTTTTGCGAGTTCGGCAACGCTGTAGTAATCCAGATGCTCGCGAACAACAAAACGATCTCGAAGTGGCGCTGAAATCAGTCCGGCTCGAGTGGTTGCACCTACAAGCGTAAACGGCTGGAGGGGCATATTGATCGTTCGTGCACTCATTCCGTCACCGAGAGTGATATCAATACGAAAATCTTCCATCGCTGGATAAAGAAATTCTTCTACTGCAATTGGAAGACGATGAATTTCATCAATAAATAGGACTGAACTTTCCCCGGCGTTTGTGAGATAAGGCAGCAGGTCTTTCGGGGCAGCAAGCGCCGCGCCACTAGCAATTTGCAGGGTCGTTCCAAGTTCCCTCGGTATGCATGTTGCAAACGTCGTCTTACCAAGCCCCGGTGGTCCATCGAGTAGAATATGCCCGAGAGGCTCTGATCTCTTACGAGCCGCATCAATTGCAATAGCAAGCCGCTCATGAACATCTCGCTGGCCGATCATTTCTTCGAGGCGTTGTGGACGTAAAACACGGTCCTCTGGCTGCGAATCATCCATCGACTCGATCGATGGTTCTCGAAATTCACTCACAAAAGCCTCCTCAGACTCGATCACCTTCCCACTGCGGGCGAGTGCCTTTTTCTAACTTTACTTCTTTGCCTTTTACTTCTTTGCGTGCGTCTGCTTGTAGATCAACTCAAGAGCAGCCTGAACATCCTTTATTTTACGACCATGATCCCGAAGCCCATCAACCAATCTGCGGGCATCAGCCTCAGAATGACCCAAACTTCGTAGAACATCAGCCGTCTCAGCGAGCACATCACTTCCTGCTGGTGCACCAGCAGGAGAATCTTTCGCTACAAGGAGTGCAAACTTTGGCATTTTCCGACGAAGCTTTGCAATGATTCGTTCGGCTGTCGCCGCGCCAACACCGGGCAATTTCGATAATACAACAGCATCCTGCTCTTCGATCGCTGTTGCCACTTCACCAACAGGTCGCACCATGGCTCGTAACGCTTTGCGGACGCCGACCCCGTCGACTTCACAGAACAGCTCGAAGAACTCGCGTTCAACTTCCGAAAGGAACCCGACTATCCGTGGCACAAGATTGCCACGTGTTGGATTACCTTCCAGGTACTCAAGCGTGTAGAGGGATATCTGACTACCCAGTTTGGCTTGTAGCTGGCTTCTCACCATATCGGGAACCAGCACCTCATGCACAATACTGCCGACTGCAAGTTCGATAGCTGTTGGCTCAACACGCTCAAGGCTTCCCGAGATTTTCCGAATCATTTTTCTCTATCCCAAGCAACATCACATTCAAAGAAAAACATTCATTTAAATATTCCAAAACAACACGTTTATGTGTTGTCTTGAAACTGCGACTGCACTCCAGGCAATGCGCGAAGCCGCAGGTAAAAGTCCGCGAGTGCAATTGCGAGTGCGTCAGCAGCATCAGCTGGTTCAGGCCGCGCTTTCAATCGCAACTCACGCTGCACTGCCAATTGCATCTGTTCCTTTCCTGCATGACCACTTCCTGTGAGCATGCTTTTTACTCGATTCGGCAGATAATGGTGCAGTTCAATTCTTTTTTGTGCGGCAGCCAGACAGATCACACCACGGGCATGCCCCATGAGAATCGCCGTTTTTGGGAAACGGACATGGACAAAGAGCTGCTCAATCGCCATCGATTGTGGCCCAAAAGCCTCAAGTATTTCACAGACACCGGAGTGGATTACATGCAATCGTTCTTCAATATCATCCTTACCCTTGGGCCGAATCGTACCAGCTTCAACAAGACGCACCTGTTGATCGGGAAGAACTTCAATAACGCCATACCCGGTGATGTTGAGCCCGGGGTCAAACCCGACGATCCGAGTCGGACGCACCCTACTTCCTGCAGGTGACGCAGAATCACCTTCAGCGAGATCTTTCACGGTAACGCTCTGGCTCTTCTTCATTCCAGAAGACTAACAGACTGCTCGAACGGAACGCCAGCCTCGTCACACCAGCTTTTATTAATCTAAAACACACGATTCCCGGCGTTTTTGTATGATTTTTTCAGAATCAGGTAGTATTTTGATGGCATCTTCCATACCAAAGAATGTGCTGGCTCGATACCACACGTCAAGAAACTGAAGAAGGATCCAGAAGCAAATGAGTGACGCCACAGTTAAAGGAACTATTCACCTCATCGAAGAAACCAAAACATACGGACAGAAAGGTTTCCGAAAGCGACTTGTCGTTCTTGAACAGGTAAAAGGTGGCGGATTCACAAACTACGTTCCAGTCGAGTTTTTGAAAGATGCCTGCGATTCTGTTGATGAGTTGCATCTTGGTGATGAAATTGAAGTTTCGTATCGTCTCAGTGGTCGCCGCTGGCAGCGGGACGAATCGAGCGAACCAAAGTATTTTCTTTCTGCTGAGGCGATGTCATTCCGCGTTCTAAACGGAGGCGGTTCTGGTCAATCTGGCGCAGGGCCTGACATTGACTCTGTCTTGGCAGAAGCGGCCGATGATGACGTGCCGTTCTAAGCCGCCAGCAACCAACGACAAAACTGAGGAATATTCCACGACCTATACGGTTTCCTTATGACCAACCAGGGTGTTGGCTGAAGGCAGTCTCGGGTGAATCAGTCCTCGCCACAGAGGTGGAACCAGCGCAACCCAAAAGCAGCCGTAGTAGCCGGAAGGTAGTTCAGGCGCATCCTCGTACGGCCGAAGTTTCCAAAAAGGCTTTCCAGCCTCAAGGTGATGGGCCGGGTGACGGGTCAACTCTAGCAAGGTCCATCGAGACCAACGGTTTTCAGATTGCCACGAATGCGTAGCAGTCTGACGGCTCCCAACATCTCGTTGCAAACCGTAGTGACGCAGATAGTTAATGTATTCAAGCAGGAACACAGCGGACGCCGCCTGAATCAGAAACGCTAGAGCTGGAATCGGGCCAAGAAACACGGCAATGCTGACCACAAGCAACATCTCACATGCAGCGCCGCGGGCAACTGGGTTGGTGATTGGAGAATGACCGCGCACAGCATGCAGTCGCCAGGCGTCAAGAAACTGCCCCGGTACCGTCCGTGCAACAAACCACCAGACTGATTCTCCGTAACGCGCTGTCGCTGGATCAGCTGCAGTGGCCACGTGTTTATGATGGGTTCTGTTGTGTTCAGTTGTGAAATGAAGATAGAGCACCGAAAAGAGATTCAGTTGCGAAATCCACCACGAGAATGATTTCTTTCGTCGATGTCCTAGCTCGTGAGCGACAATCAGCCCCGAAGCTCCTGAATTAATACCAGTACTTACTGCAGCAACAACGACGGTCCACACCGGTGACTCACTCGTCGCAAGAAAAAGAAGCGTTCCTACTGCAAGCAATTGGAGTAGGGCATGGGCAAACAACATGACTTCGAATGGCTGCCCGGAATCTCGAGAAGGTCGCTTATGGTAATCAGACTTCCCCAACACGACATCGAGTACTGGCCCGATGCCAAGCATGTACACCACCCCAGCTGCGGTGAACCAACCACCCAGAAGATTTCCAGCAATCACCACAAAAGGGTTGATCAGCCCGAGAAGGTGCCATCCCCACGCCTCGGGCCGCGATGCTGTTTCCTTCGAATTCACTGAGTATGAAGCCATAACTTTCTGAGGTCCAGTAGAGATGCCTCTCGTAGGATTCTGCTCTCACTCACGAAAATCTTAGTCTTTTGGGCGAGAAAAACAGGCCTTCATTCTTGACGTGTTCCCGTCCGCTGGCAATCACTACCTTCTTGTACGTAATATCAATAAAGTGGATACCATTTGTTGGGGAGAAGATGACACGAGCATGAAGGCAGTGCATCGTCCTCAAACCCTAGCCCTTACTTCCATGAATACGTTGTTTTTTGTACGTACCGTGATGCCCGACATGCGAACAGCCTTTCATCTCTTGTTGGTGCTCTGCTTCCTCTGCGTTGCAAGCACCTCAACGCACGCAAGCGATCAACCGTTCTCGGTAGACGATCTTGCGTTTTTCGAGAAGAAGGTGCGTCCTTTACTAGCCGAACATTGTTATCAATGTCATAGCGTTGACGCGAAACGTATTGAAGCAAACCTCCTGCTCGACAGCCGAGCGTCTCACGTACGGGGCGGTGATTCAGGAGCAGCTATTGTTCCGGGTGACGCTAGTAGTAGTCTGCTCATCGAAGCAGTCCATTACGATTCATATGAAATGCCACCCAAAGGCAAACTGAGTGACGAAGCCATTCAGACACTTACCCGCTGGGTCAATATGGGTGCTCCCTGGCCAGACGAACCAGCTCCTACCAAGGAGTCTGTACAGGAATTCGATCTGGAAAACAGAAAAGCCAATTTCTGGGTGTGGCAGCCGATACAGACTCCTGAACTGCCACCAATTCACAATGCAGGCTGGGTTAATAATGAGATCGACTATTTTATACTTTCACAACTTGAACAGGCTCATATCAAGCCATCTCGAGAGGCGGAACAAACAGCGATTCTAAGGCGGCTTTATTTTGATTTGATTGGCCTGCCTCCAACGGCAGATGAAGTCAAAGCATTTATCCAAAACAAAAACCCGCAGGCAACCGAACACGTTGTCGATCAACTCCTTGAATCCCCACACTTTGGCGAGCGATGGGGACGGCACTGGCTGGACATTGTCCGTTACGCAGAATCTCGAGGACATGAATTCGACAATGACACGCCCAACGCATTTCAATACCGCGACTATGTCATTCGAGCAATGAATGCTGACGTTCCGTACGATCAATTCGTCCGCGAACACATTGCTGGTGATCTCCTGAAAAATCCCAGAATGCATCCAGAGGAACATTTCAATGAATCTGTCCTTGGAACAGGATTCTGGTTTTTAGGCGAATGGGTTCATTCACCGGTCGATATTCGAAAAGATGAGACGGATCGATTTGACAACATGATCGATGTGTTTTCAAAGACTTTCCTCGGCGTTACCGTCGCGTGCGCGCGTTGCCACGACCATAAATACGATGCCATATCAACGGCTGACTACTATTCGCTTAGCGGATTTTTGCAAAGTAGTGACTACAGACAGGTTCGCTTTGAATCCATGGAACAGAACCGGGAAACTGCGATCGAACTGGCTGAAATCAACACTACTCACCAACGCCAAATTCGGAACCTGCTTGAGAGCCACGGCATTCAGGCACCGGATAGCACTCGGGCCCCAAACGGTGCAACAAAACCGACTGATGATCCCATACCTGAAGACTCCATACTGCCGGAAGACTCCATACTGTTTGATTACTCCAATTGTTCCAACGACGACTTTCTTCAGGATGGTTTTATCTTTGGCTTATCTCCGAGAAGAGCAGGGGAGCCATACCTCGACAGCAGCACTGGCCAACTGAAAATCAGTACGTCTGACGCCGCAGTGAATGATCCGGTATGGAATGGCCTCGAATCGATAACAGAGGGGGCGATACAAAACCAAAGTAAGCTGGCAAAATTACCTAAGAGTGGCAGAACGCTTCGCTCACCAACCTTTGAATTAAAAGATGGTGAGGTTCATTGCCTCGTTGATGGTACGGGGCATATTGTTGCCTGCGTTGACTCACATCGTCTCGTTCACGGGCCACTCCATCAAAAGACGATTGTCCGTTTTAAGGAGGGTCAGCGCTGGGTGCGGCTGGACCTCGACCGATACGTCGGTCATCGCGTCCACTTGGAATTCATACCAGAGGCAGATAAGCAGATTGCTGTTCGCCTTGCTGTCCAAGGTTTCTCCAAGAATGAATTAGCCACATTGGAAGAACGAATAACTGAGGGTGACCAAAAATACGAAGAGTATGCAAAGAAAGCTGAAGCCATACTGAATAACGACCCCCAGCCTGAAACTGACCTTTACGCCCGCGACATCGCTTCTTCATGGAAAGGCGAACGAGAACAACTCGCTTCTCGAATTGTCCGTTCATCACGTCTGGCCCTGTCAATGATGGACGGAACAGGTGAAGACGACCGCATTCTGATTCGCGGCAACTCAGCAAAACCAGGACCAATTGAGCCCCGCCACTTCCTCACTGCAATCTCGGGTGACAAGCCACTTTCGATCGAAAAAGGGAGTGGCCGACTTCAACTGGCAGAGTTGGTAAACGATCCAACCAATCCACTGACTTCGCGGGTCATCGTCAATCGCATCTGGCACCATCTCATGGGCCGTGGCATTGTGCCAACCACTGACGACTTTGGCTTTCTCGGGCAACGACCAACGCATCCTCATCTCCTTGACCATCTTGCAACCAGATTTCTGCAAGAAGGCCGCAGCATCAAAAGCATGATTAAGTACATCGTCCTATCGCGGACATATCAGATGTCGGGCCATGCCAACCAGAAGGCACAAGAACTGGATCCGAGCAACTTGCTATGGCACCACTGCCCCCCGAGGCGTCTGCAGGGTGAAGCAATCAGAGACTCTCTTCTCACACTTTCCGGCCGACTCGATACAACCGCGTTCGGTCCTCCTGTTCCAATCCATCTGACATCATTCATGGACGGCAGGGGGCGGCCCAAAAAAAGTGGTTCCCTTGATGGCGATGGTCGCCGCTCCATCTACATTTCCGTGCGGCGTAATTTCCTTTCGCCGTTCATGCTGGCATTCGACACGCCAACTCCGTTCAGTTCCATGGGCCGGCGGAATGTATCGAACGTTCCAGCCCAACCGCTCATTCTTTTGAATGATCCGCTCGTTGTTGAATTGGCAGACGACTGGAGCAAGCGAGCAGCAAAAAACACAACCGGCACTGGCTTCGATGCCGCCTCTAATCGGATTGAATGGATGTACCTCTCAGCATTCGGCCGCTATCCAACCAAACAAGAAACGGCAACATCTCTTGCGTTCCTGTCTTCAAAGACATCCGACAACAAGGCATATGACTTTGATGAGACCTGCTGGTCAGAACTAGCTCATGCTCTCGTGAACACGAAGGAGTTTATCTTCCTACGATGATTCACCACGATCCATTTCCGTGCCACCAACGCCGACCCAATCCAATGAGTCGCCGTGGGATGCTTGCGCAATGCGCAAATGGGTTTGGTGCAGTGGCACTTGCAGCACTTCATGCCGACCCAGCGTTTGCAAATGACGTAGCACTAAAAAGTTCACCTATACAGGCTGGCCATGGGCCACACCATACGGTTCGAGCAAAAAACGTCATCTTTTTATATATGGATGGTGGGCCCTCACAAGTTGACACGTTCGATCCGAAACCACTGCTCGATAAACACAACGGCAAAGATCCTGGCGCACTTTTTAAAGTGGAGCCAACTCAGTTCAATAACAACGGAAATTTGCTTGCGAGTCCTTGGAAATTCAAACAGCACGGCGACTCTGGCATTCCCGTAAGTGAACTTTTTCCGAATGTAGCCCAATGCGTTGATGAACTTGCTGTCATTCGATCAATGACGTCGGGGTTCCCGGAGCACACATTTGCCAACTACTTTCTCCACACGGGGAGTGCACTCCAAGGCCGACCGAGCATGGGCGCGTGGGTCAACTATGGACTGGGAAGTGAGTGTCAGAATCTGCCGGGGTTTGTTGTACTCAATGGCGGGCTTATCCCGCCCGGTGGCCTCGATTGCTTCGGCAGTGGTTTTCTTCCAGCGAGCTATCAGGGCTCAGTTTTCAAGCCATCAGGTACAGGCGTTGCAAACATCACGCCTCACAAGACAACACCACAAGACCAACGAGCGAAGCTCGACCTCATTCACGAACTAGACAGCTTTGCTGAGTCTCAGTTTGGAAAGCACGACAGCATAGAATCTGCAATTAAAAATTATGAGTTAGCGTATTCCATGCAAATGGCGGTTCCGCAGGTCATGTCAATCAGTGATGAACCTCAGCACATACAAGAACTCTATGGGCTTGAGGCCGAATATGAACCAACTCGCATCTATGCGGCACAATGCCTGATTGCGCGGCGGATGGTAGAGCAGGGGGTTCGCTTCATCGAACTGACCTGTCCAAATGTTGGTCATGACCGTTGGGATCAACACAAAAACTTGAAGAAGGGTCATGAGGATAATGCACGAGCTGTCGATCAGCCAATTGCTGCCTTGTTACAAGACCTTCGCCAACGTGGCATGCTTGATGAAACGCTCGTTGTCTGGGCGGGCGAGTTTGGCCGAACTCCATTTGCCCAAGGAGCCAACGGGCGAGACCACAATCAGTACGGATTTACTGTCTGGATGGCGGGCGGTGGCGTGAAACCAGGAATCATATATGGCGCAACCGATGAGTTTGGGTATCGCGCCATTGAAAATCGTCTCGAAATGCATGACCTGCACGCCACAATGCTTCACCTACTGGGCGTCGACCATACACGAAGCACGTTTCGTTTTAGCGGCAGAGACATGCGGTTGACCGATGTCCATGGACATGTGGTGAAAGAAATAGTCGCGTAGTCACGTGCACGAACATACTGTTTCTTGGTTTGGACATCACCGTTATGTAACAACACATAGCAATGTGACATCAGAAATGATGCAGTGAGATCACGTCCAACGCCGTAAAAAAATGCCTGACCATTGGCCCCGTGGATTCAACACGTCCATGTCTATACGAAAACAGCGTGCAAACGAGAACAGGTCATGTAGCATTGTTCGGGTGAGATGAATACAAAGGCATGACATGAATAGACAAGCACGAGCCTGGCTGATCGTTCTGTTGGTTCTTGGTGCGTTGGACGTCAGCGCGTTTGCCGAGCAGATTCTATGGACGCAATATTGTCAGCATCAGGGAACGATGAAACTCCTTGTGCATCTTGACGCTGATCCCACAGCACAGACAACAGAAAATCCGGAACAAGTAACGCTTTGGCTACGTGAAAAGGCAGACAACGAGTGGGAACTCGCTGCTACACAACCTATCGATCAACTCACAGCCACGGCTCTTTTTGTTCAGAAGAAGTGGCCACGGAAGAATCGCGTCTTTTTCAAAGTCACATGCGGAGAATCTTCATCTGAAGGAATTTTCCGCGCAGAACCTCAGCGGAACTCTGTTTTAAAAGTAGCTGGCCTTTCATGTCATAAAGACATCGGATGGCCATGGAAGGAAGCGATTGCAGAAGTCATTTCTCACGACCCTGATCTCGTCATTTTTACGGGAGATCAAATTTACGAGAATGACTATGGGAGTCCAATGTTTCGCGCAGAGACACAAACAGACGTTCCCGAAGGAATGAAAAACTACCTCGAGAAGTATCGCAGGTTTGGTGAGGCTTTTCGTGAACTGATGCGGAATCGCCCAATAATCATGATCACCGATGATCATGATGTATTTGCCAATGACCTGTGGGGCAACGGAGGGGTACGAATGAAAGGGAGTCGAACAACGGGAGGCTACCCGACTCATCCGGACTGGGTGAATGCTGCAGAATTCACCCAGACGGGAAATCTTCCTGATGCAGTAAATCCTGGACCGCATGGCGATGGTGTCACTGCATATTATACGGCCCTGGAATATGGCGGAGTTCGTTTTGCCATCCTCGAGGATCGCAAGTTCAAGAGTCCGCCATCAGAAGTCATTGATAAAGCAATCGGTGTCGGCGTGGGAACAAAACGTGATTCTAAAATCGAAGTCGTGAGAGATCCTGACTTTGATTGCCGCACCCTTGATCGCACTGATCTTCAACTCTTAGGAAAAGAGCAGGAAGCTTTTCTGAAAAGGTGGGCGGCAGACTTGAAATCCTCGGCCGACCTTGGAGCGATCGTGTCTTCGAGTCCTTGGGCGCATATTGCCATGTATTCTCCCACATCCGCAGATCTTGATTCCAATGGCTGGCCACAATCGGGCAGGAATCGCGCCCTGAAAGCGATTGGAGATGCGCCGGTGGTAATGTTCCACGGAGACGTCCATCTTGGAACCCTCGGACGCCATGGAGTCGAGAGATTTAACGACGGACCGATGACCTACTCGTTTCCGTCGTTCTCTTCCCGAGCCAGTCGTCACTGGCAACCAATTGAAGAGGGCAAGAACCGTGCACCTGGCGCACCTGTCAACACGGGTGAGTTTCATGATCGCTTTGGAAATAGAATTACCGTCTATGGAGCAGGCAATGACCTGAACGGTTACGGGATCATCCTGTTCGACCCCGATAAGCGAGAAGTGGAATTACAGTTTCATCC
>JALCBP010000119.1:0-5466 GCA_028066355.1 Pirellulales bacterium | reverse complement strand
TTCGGAGGGTATGCGAATTGGCCAGCGGTCTGACTCGAAATCAGATGCCCAGCAATGGGTTGAGGGTTCGAATCCCTTGCCCTCCGCTCAGTTGATGTTTCGGTCAGGTGCCATTTCAATCTGCAAGAAAACACTCTCCGGGGAGAGTGGTCTTAATCACTTGTATTTCCCGCCGAAGATTGGCCCTCTGTTCGGTCAATAACAAGCGGGTCTCGTGACTTCAGATCACTGACTCGAAGAGATGCTCGGCCAGCGAGTAGATCATCAATAAGGTCACCGACAACTTCGGCACGCCAGCCACTGGTGAGTGCTGGCGGTATGTCATCTTTGCCATGGCCAAGTTTGTAGGCCAGGAGTTCTCGCATGTCACCGGCTGTGCCAACAAGCGAGGTGGCAATTTCAAGTTGGCGACAAAGGCCACCCACCGCAGTTGCAAGAAACTGCCCAAGAACATTGAGTTGGGGTGGTGGCGCTTTGTGCCGTTCACCACCGGGTAGTTCGTCCTCTGGAAGTGCGAGCCCACGCTCAATGGCATCAGCTATTTGCGGAAGAATATGACGAAAGTCTGAACGTTGCATGCCGCGGACTGCAGAAATCTGCTGAGGGTCCGTGCTCTTTCGCTTGGATAGTTCAACAAGGAGATCATCACGCAGCACTCGTTTGGGTGGCATGTCACGTGATTCGGCAAGACTGTCACGCCAATGCCACAACTCTCGGGCAATCGCAAGTTCTCTTCTATTCAAACCGTTGAGGCCTGAGACTCGTCGCCATCGCTTTCTTGTGAATGAGGCAGTCACGCCATCTATCCAGTTAAGCATTTCTTCTTGCATCCAGGCTGAACGACCTCGTTCTTCCAGCCTTGCTTCTAGCGTTTTCCAGAGTGCGTCAAGATGTCGAACGTCATCAAGTGCGTACTCGATCTGTGCCGGAGTAAGCGGCCTCTTTCGCCAGTCAGTGCGAGTCTCAGCTTTGTTTGTTGGTTGCCCAAGTACACGACGCACAATTGATGCGTACCCGGCGGGATAGTCGTGGCCAACCAAGCCAGCCGCTACCTGGACATCAAAAAGATGTGCAGGACGCTCTCCTATTGCATGGAGGATAAATCCCATTTCTTCTCGGCCCGCATGGACGACTGTTGTGCGTTTCGGGTCTGTCATGAGTCGCCAGAAAGGTTCAAGTTCCTGGACTTTCAGTGTGTCGATGACAGCCAGTTCGTCGCCGGCAGCAACTTGAATGAGGCATAAGTGACTGCGATAGGTGTGCTCCGAGACAAATTCCGTATCAAAACCCAAAGAGTCGTGCTGTTCTAGCCGTTCCACTAAAGACGCGAGTTGGCTCTCCGTCGTAATGAAATCATATTCGCTTGATGCTTGCTTAGAACGCTTCACAAAACAATATTCTCAATGACGAATCAGTTAGGGTAGGAAAATGTAATCAACGATAAGAAAAACAGGAACAAGAACACACCCACTGTAAAGAAGGTATCCAAAAAAGCTTGGCATTCGTACACCGGCACCCTCTGCAATGGCTTTTACCATAAAGTTTGGCCCATTTCCGATATATGTCATTGCGCCGAGAAAGACCGCTCCGAGGCTTATTGCTGTTAGCCTTCCAGCCTCAACACCAGCCACAAGTTCTCCCGTCGCAGGAAGAGATTGCGCTGTCTTGAAGAACACGAGGTATGTTGGAGCGTTGTCAAGTACGCTCGAAAGTGCTCCAGTTGTCCAAAAGAATGCGGTTGGTGAACGGATTCCAAGACTCGCACCATGTTCGTTCAGGATTGCAAGTGCTGGTTGCATGCAGACAAAAATTCCAACAAACAGAGCAGCGACTTCAAGGATAGCGAAATAGCTAAAACCATTTTGAACACGGATGGTTGTCGAACCAAACCAGAGTGAGCATCCAACAAGGCACAGCAAGACAATTTCCCGAAGAAATATCCATGGGTGCCAGTCAGTGCCAGGAATTGCTTTTGACGGATCAAATAATGCGACCGCAAGTATCACCCCAGCCATCAGCGGTAGGTTCAGTAGGAGGCCTGTAACCCGAAGCGGGCGAACGGTCGCTTTGTCATAGACACGATCAACAAGTCTCTCTGAGGGGTACGCAAAAAAATGATCCCACAGCCAGTAGATGATAAGTAATGTGACGTTTACTACTAACCATTCTTGCCAAAGGGTGAATGTCCAGAGGAAGGGCACCCCTTGAAGGTAGCCAAGGAAAAGTGGTGGGTCGCCAATTGGAAGAAGACAGCCCCCGCAATTACAGACAAGAAAAATAAAGAAGACGAGTGTATGAACCACTCGCTTTCGCTCGTGATTCGTTTCAAGAAGCGGTCGCACAAGAAGCATGGCAGCGCCGGTTGTTCCGATGAAACTCGCCAATAAAGCACCTAAGGCCAGCAAAATAGTGTTTGCCGTTGGTGTCGCCTGCATGTCACCTTCTATTCGGACGCCACCAGTGATTGCGTAGAGTGCAAATAAGAGCGTTATGAAGGGCACGTATTCAGCGAAAAGTGCATTTGCAAGCACGGTTCCCGTTATTGACCACGACAGCCCACCGCTTGGTGGAGAAACAATGAAGTGTGCCGGGAAGTGCTGTTCAATAGATTCCGTATGAATGAAAAGATAGTAGGCAAGCGTACAACCACCGAGAATTCCGGCCACAAGGAGTTTGCTAGAGTTCTTCTCCCACCAGTGGGCCAGCGATGGAATTAACGGAAGAATTGCAATCGCACCCAATAATACGACAAATGGTGTCACAGCCCATGCTGGTGGTGGCGTCCCGACTTCATGTGACTCTTCATGGTGTGGGGTGTTATTCTCGGAATGATTGTCAGAATCATTTGCATGCGTGTCATTGTTCGTGTGAGAATGATCTACGGTGGAAGAGCTATGGTCGTTGTGAGCAGCATGTGAGGCGACAAGAAGATCTCTGCCGTGTTGCGGAATGCCAAGACAGGCTGACGCAGCATAGAGTGCCACCAGAACGAGAATCCCTGTAAGCGTGATCCTGGAACTGTGCCGAATGGTATCGATCGATGGAGCTGTTTGCTGCATGGTTTTCTCTTTGTGCTGAAAGCGGGTTTATCCGCTGCCGTAAACTGAACACAATCGTAACAAAAGTTTTCATTCCTAAAGATGGGCGTTGCTGTTCCTCGCTGTCTACACAATTTCTTCAATGACACATCAGGAAACAACTAATCACGACTGGTTGAAGGCCAATCTACGACTGGCTTGGCTGCTCGTTATCATTGCGTCGTTTCTCCTTCTTGCTTCTCTCTCTGTTTATGGAATTGCAGAGCGGTTTGCAGGAAGTGTTTCTGTAGCAGTTTTTATTTTTTCGGCGGTATTGGGAATACTTTCATTCATTATTGGGTACGTGGCATTCGCCGCAATGCAGAGCCGAGTTTTTCTAGAAGACTCGCAGGTAATGGTTCGGGTTGGTCCAGCATTAGTCGAAAAACTTCCTCTTGATGCTGTCGAATGTTTTTTTCTGGGGAGTCAACCTCTTGATCGCGCCGGGGATCCAGTAGCCGCAGATCAAGCAGCTTTTCGAGTTGGAACGCTCGTCGTTCGTGTTGCTGAACGATATGGTCATCTTGCCAGTGGACGTCGCGGTCCATGGGCTCGTTGGGAGGATGGTTATCTTGTTGTGGACGGTCGCTGGTCGGAACCACTTGTTGTAGAAACTCTTCGCCGAATCAATGGACGTCTTGCTGTTGCAAAGCGACAGCCGGTTATTGATCCTTGTTCGCCAAGTGGAGCATCGGAGGGCTGCTGCGGATGAGTCGACCATCACTTCTTGTAAGCGTTCGGTGTGCCGACGAAGTGGCTCCTGCCGTCAGTGGTGGCGCAGAAATTATTGACGTTAAAGATCCATCACAAGGTTCTCTGGGAATGGCCACCCCCGAAACGCTTGCTGCCTGCTCAGCCGCTGTACCAGATTGTTTTATTTGGACTCTTGCTGGTGGTGAATTATTGGAAAGAGATGAAGATGGCAACTTTGCAGCCCAGAGGACGAGCGTCTCTCTAGCTCAACTCAAAAGAATGCCATATGCAGTTAAGTTTGGTTTGTCTCTGTGTTATGACACTGAATGGATAAAGACATTTGAAGATGTGGCTGCAACCCTGCCGGTGAATGTTCGAGCTATTCCCGTGGCTTACGCAGATTGGCAGGCCGCCGGAAGTCCCTCGGTGCCTGTCGTTCTTGAGGCTGCGGTTCAACAAGGTTGGTCGACCGTGCTTGTTGACACATTTGATAAAGCAGGTAGTGGAAGTCTGCTTGATCTCGTCTCTATTAAGATGATTCAGGGCTGGATTTTACAAGCATCGCGCTACGGTGTAGATGTTGTTCTGGCCGGTCGTCTATCAGTTCAGGATGTGCCGAAGGTATCTGCCTGTGATCCGTTAGCTGTTGCAGTGCGTTCAGCTGTTTGTGTCGGTGGACGAAACGGCCGAGTTGACACCCGGCTGGTTCAGATGGTCGCCTCACAGTGTCGCGGTGGTTCTATGGATAGTTTTCAAGACGGTATTGTCAGGAATAAGTTGAGAGGAGTGAACCTTTGAGTCCACTAGAAATCAGGCTGCCACACAACCTCGGTGTTGGTGGTGCACGTGAGAAAATTGATGCTGCAATTGTACGAGCTCGAGCACAGTACGAGCCACAGTTCGGTCCAATCCAGGCCAACTGGGATCAAGACAATCAACTGTCTGTCGAGTTTGCTGCAATGGGAATGCCATTCAAGAGTCAGGTTGAGGTTCTTCCTGAAGAACTCGTTATACAAATTGAACTTCCAGCGATGGCGTCAATGTTCGCCGGGAAAATTCGTGAAGGAATTGAACAGCAGGTTGGTGCACTCATTAAGGCGTAAGTAGTTAAGACATTAGGTGGTTGAAGCGTCGGTGGGGCTGTTCAGTCACTGGCTGAAATTGAAAGGTCGTCTCTTTCGATAGACCACCCCAGTCCGAGTGGTCTTACGATAGCATCAAGCAGTTGGTCCTGGCTGGCATCCTTGATCTCGAGTCGAATGATTTCCTTTGGATTGATTCCGCGGGCTTTGAGCGATTGTGTATCGATCACTGGTTTGAGTTTGAGTCGTTGGGAGATGGCAGCTAGAAGTTCATCGAATGGAGCCGCAACCCGGAGTGTGTAGCGTTCCTGACTTCTTCCTGCTGGCTGGCTCATGTTCGGTTTAGTCTGCTTGGGTTTAATCGCTTGTTTTTTGGGATCGGTCGGTGGCGGAAGTGGAACAAAACTCGCTGAAACAGCCGATGCATCTTGAGAGCTTTGTTTCCAGAGAATGTGTTGGTTGTATTGCATCGCAACCAAGTCGAGTTGTTCGGGAAGGGACAAAGGCGGAATGGATCCAGCAGCGAGATGATCGTGTGGTATCACGGTTGAAAGATCATCGGGCGTTATGGTGAGACTGTCTGTGTTTGTACGAGCCAACAGTTTTTCAATCAG
>JALCBP010000027.1:0-33016 GCA_028066355.1 Pirellulales bacterium | reverse complement strand
GCGTTTCTTCCAGCAGTGAAAGGTTACCTCCTGGTTTTGGGGATCTTCCTTTGGTGGAACTGCTTCGTCACGTTGTTGATTCTGGGTACTGTGGTGAGGTTGAGTTTGATCCAGTGGGGCAAACCGTTTCTTCCATGGGATATGAAGAACTTTTGGCTTCACTTCGTGAGTATGTTGATAATGTTCAGAATTGTATGAATGTGACTAAGGTCAGCCCTCAGCCCAGTCCACATCCTCAGATAATGGCAGGGGTGTTTCCTCGTTAAGACGCCTTTTATTTGGGTTGCTGAGCAGGGTCTCTTAAATTCCACGCTTCGAGCCAGACAGTTTCGATTGGCTCAAGATTGAATTCTTTACGAAGTCGTTGATCGAAGTCGTGCATATGTGCAGCACCATAAAAGATAGCCAGGGACCTCTCTCCTTTCTGTAATTCTAGATTAAGAACTGATAAAGCAGCAGCATTTCGATCTGTTATTAATGAGGACCCGTCTTTTCCACCAAAGGCAGAGGTCAACACTTCCATGTCAGAGAATTGCTCTGCGAGTAGTCGTTTCATGCGGAGTTCTCTGTTGGAGCCAAAAACAATGCCAAAAAGATCACCGAATGAAAGGTCTGGGGAATTCTTTTTTTCTGCCCCATTGGCTCGGTCCATGCTTTCCTGCATCAACTTTGAAAACATAGTCCACCATGATTCGCCCCTGCGCTGCATTGCAGCACTAAACTGTCGCGGCGACATGTCAGCATGGACAAAGTTTTGCGGCTTGTAATCTATCTGATCAAGCTGAAACTGGAGTCCAAGTAATTTTGTGAGTCCCTGTTGTGCGGTACCAATTGCCCCAGAGGGCCTTCCACCGGGTTGTGGAATTCGTGCATTTGGTGGAGCCACTAATTCATAGAGAACGGCGTCGTATGTTTCAAAAAGCTTATTTAGCGTTGAAAAATATTCTCTTTCACCAATATGTACAGCAGCAACTAAATCTACGTGAACGGGTTGCTTGGGCTGATTTTGCCTGCGGCTGTATCGCACGATAGCAGTTTCGAGGGCTACCGGGCCACCGTCCTTGTCACGATGAAGTCTCAAGAATTGAGGAGCCTCTAGAATTCCTGGAGGTGATTTCGGATCGGCTGCAAAAACGGGTAGAGCCGAAGCAATGGCAAGACAGGTAAGCACCGATAGTGGCATCAATAAGATCCGCATGGCAGTTTTTCTCTGTGGGGATTCGTATTACTTGTACCTTAGCAGGATTCCTTGCTCTCGTTCCGCGGGAAAGATAGCCCAAGGATGGTAAGGCAGGCGGAATAGCGAGGTTTCCCGGTAGAATAATCGTCATTGTTTCTCAACTTTAGTCAATGCGAATGATCGTTAGGACCGATATCAGAGAAGAATCCGCAGGAGCGGACGAATCGGATACTGATCCTTGGGACGAATGAGCAATGGTTAATAAAAAGCTTTCTTTGCGACGCATTGCTGAGTTTTCGCGGGTTGTTATGACTGTGATGCTCAGCGTAGCAGTAACGGGAATACTTGGTCCTTGGACGTCAAAAGCGACTGCCAGTGACTGGATGCCACTGTTGCCGGATCAAGACTTTTATGATTTCCAATTGTTCGCGCCCCCGGATTTAGGTTCCTATAACATTTGGGAACGAGAGGATGACGGGATCTACTTTAACTATGACCGTCTGTACTGGGGTATTACGATACCTCGCACGGTGCGGACTGCTGAGACTGATACGGGTATTTCAATAATTCCCACACAGCCTATTTCTCCATTCACCATCGTCGATTTGAATAACGATTACCTCGAGTTTTCAAGAGATAATCCCATTGTTGTGCAGACAACTGAAGATACTCAGCAAACTGAAGTTAATACGCTCGATAACATTGCATCGAATACAACGCTCTTTGAGGTTGGTTCTGATCCCCTACGGCTTGATCTGAATACAAGTTGGATGCGAACCAAGATGACATGGGGCAATCGATATGAGGGTGGTTGGTCCTATGGTGGCCGGGGCGTCAATATTTCCTATTTCCAGATTGGTAAGCAGGAACAAACTTTTGGAACGTCGAGTGAGTTTGCAGTCAATTCACCAACACAGACATTTACATTCGAAACATCTCTTGCTGGCGGTGGTGCTGGTGGCGGCGGCGGCGGCGGCGGTGGTGGTACTGGTGGTAGTTCAGGAACAACTGTTTCCCTTGAAACTACAACGGATAGTCCACAGCCAGATCACGTGATTACTCAGAATTTGTTTCAGAAGAACGCAACACAAATTCAGTCTGCTGGAGTTGCTCTTACGCTCAAGAAACGCCTGGGTCGACGTAAAGGATCAACGGGACTTACCTATTCCCTCGGTCCACGTTTTGTCCAACTAGAGGATCGGTATGAACTCGACTATGTGAGTTTTCAGAATACGTTCAATACTTCGGTCGGCGGTGGCGGCGGCGGCGGCGGCGGCGGTGGCGGCGGTGGCGGCGGTGGTGGTGCAACAGGCGGAACTACAGGCGGAACTACAGGCGGAAACAACAACACCGGTGGAAACAACAATACCGGCGGAAACAACAACACCGGCGGAAACAACAACACAACTGGTCCCGGCGGTGACGTTGTGCAGACTTTCACTACAGGTTTGGGTGGAGCGGGGATGCTTGGGATAACAACCGGTGACCTTCCATCGACGATCACAGGGGAAGGGCCTGGTTCAATATTCCAGACAGCGCAGTGGGATACATACACCTCCAACAACATGGTCGGGCCTGAGTTTGGCATGTTGTTCGAGGGCAGTCAGGGCGCATGGGACTGGTACGCCGGGGGTTCATTCACAGCTGGATTCAACTGGCAGAATAATATTTATAAGGGTGCTAATTTGCCGCAGAATCTGGGAGCGGATTATCTCAGAACCAACTTTGCTGGTGGTGGTGTAACAACCGTAAACTTTTCTTCACCAGCAGATGGAACTAATTCAACCTCTGTAGTATCAGTTCCCACGAGTCCACTGATTGTTCAAGTGTTTCCTACCGGACAATCAGGAGCTACAAATTCAGCAGAACATAGATTTTCGTTTTCCCCTATTGGAGAATGGAGGTTCGGAGGCCGTTACAGAATTTCAAAAGGAATTAGTTTGAATTTCGGCTATACAGGGATGTGGCTGTCACAGATTGCACGAGCCAGTTCGAATACGAAATTTATTAATGCTGTGAAGAGAAACCCAGCGGTTGCAAGAAATCAGACAGCAATTATTGAAAACAATCAGGCTGTTAATCAGGGTTCAACCGCAATAATAAATGCTCAGGGATTTGTGACCGGTTACACTGATACACCTCTAGCGGCACTTCCGTCTGAGCCACTAGGTCCAGGATCTCGTTACGTGCCCGCGACGATCACGTATGGTAACGGTGCCGGAGAAAGAGTCGTACGCAATCCCGAAGAGTTTCTTGAACTTCAAGAAACAGTTTATACACAGCAGGTAGCTGGTGATGCCGGTAATGAGTACGTGTTTACAAACGGGATCGATTTCGGGCTGGAAATCAAGTACTAGGGTTTGGTTTCTAGTGCAGTGTTCCACGGATGAGTCATCTGTTTTCTGCAGCTATCCATTCTGCCGTCGCACCACGAGTTTTGTTTTCTTCGAGGCGTTTTAGAAGCGGTTTCCAAAACGTTGTGTTGGAAACCGTTTGGATTTTCTCTGGTAATTCAACCGGCAGTCCCTTTTGGTCAACCTGCACAAAGCCAAAAAGCCCATCCATCCATGGCAAATCGCCGTCAGCCAGAGGCATGCCGACCACGCCGACAACAATATAACACTGACGTACTTGTAGTATTGCTCCCTGTATTTCAACAAGCGTGCCCACAGGTACAGTTCGACGACACTCCACGCTAAGTACTCGTCGTAGCATGAGGTTAGACTCGCTTCCGACACCTCGCGTAGCTGCTGCATATGCAGCTTCGAGCGCATATTTTAGCAGACTGCCGGCATAGAGCGTGCCGTAGTGGTTTGCATCCGCTGGAAGAACTAGCCGATGGGTAGTCGTTTCATGATTGTCAGGCATTCACCCGTTATAGCGATGCATTCCAACAAAAATATAGCCCATTAGTTGCGGGCTAATTGATGGGATTTTGTTCGCCACGATCAAAGGATACTGCTCGATTGCGTCGCTTTTTAGTTGTAGCGATTAAGCAACCGAAACGGGTGGGCTCTCTTTACCGAGGTTCTCGGCATACACGGGATCGATCTTCACCAATTCTTCACTCACGGCAGCGACTGTTTTCTCTATTTGATCTGACGAGTGGTTTGCTGTAATGAAAAATCGAAGACGCGCTGCCTTTTCTTCCACTGCTGGGTACAGGATCGGTTGTACGTTGATACCTCGTTCGAACAGCGCTCGCGATAACTTAAGGCTATTAATTGAATTGCCAAGAATGACAGGCACCACTCCGGAACCACCCGACGATCCCGTATCTAGGCCTGCCTTCCCCGCCAACTCAATAAATTGTTTTGCATTTTTCTGGAGCTTCGAAACTCTCTGTGGTTCATTTTGGAGGAGACGTAACGCTCCCAATGCAGCGCCTGCTGCTGGCGGCGGGAGACCAATTGAGTAGACGAATCCGGGGACCGTGTATTTCAGCCATTGGATAAGTGTTGAAGATCCTGCGATGAGTCCGCCGCAACTTCCGAATGCTTTTGATAACGTCGCCATCCAGATGTCAACGTCATTCGGATTTACTCCGTAGTGCTCGCCAATGCCACGTCCAGTGGGACCCATCACGCCTAGTGAGTGGGCCTCATCCACCATGAGAAGGGACTTGTGCCGTTTTGCTAGGCCTATGAATTGAGGCAGATCAGCGAAGTCTCCATCCATGCTATAAATGCCCTCAATGACTATGAGCACACGGCGGTATTGGCTCCGTAGTTCAGCAAGCATTGACTCAGCCGCATTGTGGTCGTTGTGCGGAAAGGGCCTTCGACGAGCGCCTGAAAGGATTGCACCCTGAAGCAGGCTGTTGTGTGCGAATGCATCGTGTAAAACAAGATCTCCTGGGCCGACCACATGGCCAATTACTGTTTCGTTCGTCGCATGTCCTCCGACCATTGTGACGGCATCTTCGGTGCCGATGAAGTCAGCAAACGCTCTTTCAAGCTCTTGATGAATAGTTTTTTCACCAGAGACGAGCCGGCTTGCTGAGACACTCGTGCCAAAATGATCGAGAGCTTCCTTAGCCGCCGCAGTCACCGCAGGATCGCCCGACATTCCCAAGTAGTTGTACGAAGCCCAGCTAATTAAGTCACGACCATCAATCGTTGTTGTGTCGGTTGTTTTTCCTTCATGAACACTGAAGTATGGATTTTGGAGGCCAGCATTCTGAACCATTGCGAAATTTTGTTGAAGTGCCCGCACTTCTGGGAATTGTGAAATATCGTACGAATCAGCAGTGATCTCAGCTACCACTCGGGCAGAATGGGAATTTTTCTGACTCTCAAGCGGCATGTGATCAAGAATCGCTTCTGTAACTTCACGGCAGGTTTCGATGGTGGGCAAGACCTGTTCAGGGAACCGCGCACCAAATGCTTCCTCAAGGCTTGAAACAATCTCCATTCGCTCTAATGAGTCAAGACCAAGTTCAACGATATTCGTGTCAAGCGTGAGGTTGCCCGCACGCTCCTTGGCTATTCTTCGGACGTGTTCGAAGACGGTCTGAACAACGTCTGTTGGAAGTTCTCTGTCTGGCCGATGACCGCTCGATGTCTCTCCTAAAGGACGCTGCCGTGCAAGCCTTGGAGCTTCTGGAGAAGATGGTTCAGTAGTTGACTCGAGCCAGCCAACATATTGTTCAATGACGGCTAATGAGTTCTCGGAGAATTGACGACGACACGCATGTCGCTGGATCTTTCCGCTTGATGTTTTTGGAATGCTGTTTGGTCGAACTAAGACAATGGCTTCTGTCGCAACTTCATGCTCTGTAGCAAGACGCTTACGAATGGCGTCGAATGCAGCCAGAACATCCGCTTTGTCTCGCTTGCCTCTTTCCAGTTCTGCCACAACAACAACTCGTTCTCGGTCATCTACTTCGACAGCAAAAGCGGCAACACAGCCCGGACGAACAAGACTACTGGCTTCCTCTGCAGAATGTTCGAGGTCTTGAGGGTAATGATTTCTTCCTCTAATGATTATTAGGTCTTTAAGCCGTCCGGTAACAAAAAGTTCCCCGTTGTCAAAAAAACCTAAGTCTCCAGTGCGCATGTACGGTCCTGGGTTTGGCTTCCACCGTCCCATTTGGCCTGCCGTATCCTCTGGCAATTTTAGTCTTGCTTGAAACGAGGATTTGGTTTCATCCGGCCGATTCCAGTATCCTTGCGCAACGCTTGGCCCACTCACCCAGATCTCACCAACTCGATCAGGGGGAAGCGGTTCAAACGTTTGTGGATCAACAATTAAAACATCTTGTCCATCCAACTCGCGTCCGCTGCCTACAAATTTCCGAGCATCGGGAGAAGAGTCATCATTGAGGGTGACAGTTCCAGTCTCGATTGACAACGGGTCAAAACGACGAATCACAGGTGGCTCGAACTTCATACCACCCGTCACCATTAATGTGCTTTCTGCTAATCCGTAGCACGGATAGAACGCTTCTTTACGGAAGCCACTAATTGCAAAAGCTTCGGAAAAGGCTTTGATTGTCTCAGCGCGAACAGGTTCGGCACCATTGAATGCGAGCGACCAACTAGACAGATCGAGAGATGCCCTTTGTTCTGGAGTCGTCTTGCGTACGCATAGTTCATAAGCAAAGTTTGGGCCACCGCTGATTGTTGCCCTGTATTTGGCAATTGCTTGTAACCAACGCAGTGGCTTCTGAAGAAAAGCAACAGGAGACATCAGTACGTTGAATTTACCGCCATAGAGCGGGACGAGGATTCCCCCTATGAGTCCCATGTCGTGGAAACTTGGTAGCCAAAAAACTCCTGATTGGCTGCGGGTAATTTCGAAGGCTTGCATGATACGAAGCGAATTGTGCAACAAGTTTTCATGACTTAGCATGACGCCCTTCGGCGTGCCGGTAGATCCGCTTGTGTACTGCAGGAACGCGAGGGTGTCGCCTTTAATGTCAGGGCGATTCCAGCGGTTCGACCAAGATTGGTTGAGTTCATCATTGACTTGCCATATCAGATGTTCAAGGCTCGGTGCGGAAGCTTTGAGAGACTCAAAACGATCAAGAACATCTCGTGTAGTGAGCGCAACAGAGGCATTTGCATCAGCTGCAATAGCTTCAATCCGTTCAACGGAACGATTTTTTCTCGGAGGATACGCGGGGACAGCGATTGCACCCCCATAGAGGCATCCCATAAATGCAGCGATAAAATCAAGACCAGAGGGGTAGAGCAGCAGGACTCGCTTCCCTAACATGCCTTGGTCCATCAACCACGCGCCTATTGCTCGCGCTCTTTGGTCAAGTTCGGCATACGTAACGTTGAGTTCTTCATTTTCTCCATCAACAAGAAAAGTAAACGCTCTGTCATGAGGGCGATACGCCGCTCGTTGACGCAATAGGTCAACAATGGTTGGTGCGAAGGAACCTTCAGGTAAAGGGGTCGGATTCACGTCTGCGAGGTTCTCCTGACCAACTGCCGCGACAAAGGAGAATTTTGATGCCGGGCAGTAAGTTATCAATTGTTGGTGAACGATGGCCCGCCTGGCCATGGCGCACTACGGTTAACTCCACTTCTTCCATGGAGGTCTCGTGACGCATCCGACGTCACTTTTGAGGAAATCCGCTCGGAATTCATCAACTCTCTAATTTGAGTCGGCAGAAACTTGCCAACAGCAAGAAAGTATAGCGGGCCAGATGGTGTAATCGATATTTTCGTCGCGACCATCCCCGTATAACGCCGAAGATTCGACGCTTTTCAGGCCCACGTACGTCCGCTGGCACGCTCTGCCCGTTGTGCGAAACCACCAACAAGGCCTCCGATAAGATCCCATCGGTCATGTCGGCGTACCTCCACATCACCTTGTTCGTTGACTCGAACAAGGCAGGTGTCTGTGAGTCCAACTTGCTGGAGCTTTTCTGGTGAAACCTCATCCGGCTCGATCATGCTCATTAATGCGTGGCCAGTCATTTCAATAAATTTCATAGTGGAACACTCCTTCGATGTCTCATTAAGAATGACATGTCTTGGCTGCAGTTGCTTCGTTTCTAGGGCTCAGTTTCAAGCACTTAGGAAATTTCAACAGGGGACTAACAATATAGAGAGTTTGTCTATTCGTTGCGATTAACCTTATGTGAACTAGTTTGTTCTCATTTAAGTGAATCCATATAGAGCATTAAGGTCCTGAAAACTCGTGTTCGAGTTGCACAAAGGTTTCGGGGGTTATTGACTCAGCACGGATGTTTTTTTCGAATCCAAATGTCTTGTACAGCCGTTCGATTTTATCTACTGCCTCGGAGTTTTTTTTCCCTCCCGCTAAAGTCAGGAGGACGCCACGTAGCACTTTTCTGCGATGGCAGAAGATATCACGGATAAATGCATGAAATCGTGACAGATCAGAGATTTGCGCCCTTTTTTGTTCATCCAGATCTAAACGCACAATCGCTGAATCAACTTTTGGGCGTGGCCAGAATGCCGCTGGCGGAAGGTTTCGAATAATTTCACTGTGGCATTGTGAGCCAATCCAGATTGAAAGCGCATTGTAAGAATGATGGCCTGCTGGAGCGGTCATGCGATCAGCCATTTCGTATTGCACTGTCACGGTTGCAGAAGCAAATGGTTTAGATAACAACAGATTTGAGATGACGGGTGTGGCAACGCAATATGGAAGATTTGAAACAAGGAGGAATCGCCCATTTTTTCCTGCGTCTCGCCCTTGGCTCTCGGCTTCACCTAATGCGTCAAGTACAAGAGGTGAGAGCTTGTTTTTACCGGCTAAAACGTCTGTGTTTATGAGATGGACATTGTCCGCATCAACAAGCCTGTCATGAGCAAGCGTTGCAAGTCGACTGTCAATTTCAACCGTTACCACCCGAAATGCCGATCGAGCAAGCCGCTCAGTCAGTGCGGCTGTACCAGTGCCAACTTCAAGGACAATATCGTCAGGTTGTACGTCTGCTGTCCGCTCCAAGAGATCAAGCAGATTGATATCGACAAGAAAGTTCTGCCCTTTTTTCGAATCAATTGAGAACCCGACCTCTGAGAAAAGATTTTTGAGATACGCGGTAGTTTGCCGAGTGGCGTTTCTAGTTACTTCATGCTGATCACTTTTCGTAGTTTCTCTAGGTGCTTTCTGTTTATCCTGTCCTGTTCTTCCATGTCGGTTGTTGCGGCCAGTTTCGGTGCGCCCCCTGCCTGATCTTTTCATGAGCGTGATTCCAGCCAGCGGCAGACATATTTGGAAAGAAGATCAGTTTCGAGATTCACGGTATCGCCAACAGCAAGTGCTCCGAGTGTGGTATTTTCTAAAGTGTGCGGGATGAGAGCGACGCTGAAAGATGTTTCATTAACACTGACAACGGTCAGGCTTACTCCGTCAACAGCAATTGATCCCTTTGCGACTAATTGGTTCAGCAGGCTCTTTGGGCATGTGAATCGACACGTAACCCAATCTTTTTCCTGTATACGTTCTTCGAGGATTCCGAGACCATCGATATGGCCTGTTACGAGGTGGCCGTCGAGTCGGCTTTGAAGTGTGAGCGATCGCTCTAGGTTTACGTAATCACCTGATTTGCAACTACCGAAATTTGTGCGTTGCAGCGTTTCGGGACCGAGTTGAAACTCCAGCGTACCCCCGGCATTTTTTATTACTGAGAGACAGCAGCCATTCGTACAGATACTGTCCCCGATCTGTACGCCCTGAGCTAGCGGGCCGGCGGCTATAGCAAGTCGTACGCCGGGCGGCTCTTGGGCGATGCTATTGATCGTACCAAGGTGTTCTACGAGACCAGTGAACATTGAACATTTATCTTTCAAGGAGGGCTCAGCATGACTAATAACCATTTTTACCGTCGAATGGTTGGTGACGATACCCACGCAGTTGCAAGATTTTTGCTTGCGGTGGGGTAGAAGTCTTATTCGTAGCGGTCGTGCGACTTGACACGGTTGTGGTGGCGGCAAGAGCGTCACCGTTACCAGTGTCCCAAAGTGGTTTTTTTTGCATGATCGTGCTTTGACTATGAGTATGCATACACGGTTTCCATCATGCCCTTGCGTGAGAGTCTGCGGTTGCCACAATACGACGGTGTCAATTGTTTTTGAGCCAATACATCTCGAAGCCTGAGGAGTTCCCCAAATATGTCCACGATTGTTGACGTTCATGCCCGCCAGATTCTTGACAGTCGAGGGAACCCTACAGTTGAGGTTGATGTGTGCCTCGCGGATGGGACCTTCGGGCGGGCCGCAGTACCTTCTGGTGCAAGCACGGGCATCCATGAGGCGTGGGAGAAACGAGACGCTGATGATAGTGTGTATGTTGGTAAGGGTGTGCTTGAGGCAGTCGAGAATGTGAATAACAGGATCGCTGAGGAACTCGAGGGTTGTGACGCACTGGATCAAACTGGCATCGACATGCGGATGCTTGAGTTAGATGGAACTCCAAACAAGAAAACACTTGGAGCCAATGCTGTTTTAGGCGTTTCGTTAGCCACGGCTCATGCCGCTGCTGAGCACTGTGGTGTCCCCCTCTATCGCTATCTTGGTGGCACAACGGCGAGGCTTCTTCCCGCTCCCATGATGAATATCATCAATGGAGGTGCCCACGCAGATAATCCCCTCGATGTTCAGGAATTCATGGTCATGCCGTTGGGTTTCGATAGCTTTGATGAAGCGCTGCGTGCTGGTGTCGAAACATTTCATGCTCTCAAGAAAGTGCTGAAAAAGAAAGGTCTTGCTACCTCTGTCGGTGACGAGGGTGGCTTTGCACCTCAGATTGGTAGTTGTAAAGAAGCACTTGAAGTAATACTGACGGCAATCGGTAATGCCGGATACCAACCTGGTTCGCAAATTGCCATTGCGTTGGATGTCGCTGCGACAGAGTTGTATGACGAGTCCAAGGGTACATATACGATTGAAGGAAAATCTTTGGATTCAGCAGGAATGGCAGCATTTCTAACTGACTTGGCAGGAAAGTACCCAATTATGTCTATCGAGGACGGATTCTCCGAAGATGACTGGGCGGGCTGGAAACTTATCAGTGATAAAATTGGTGAAAAAGTTCAGCTTGTTGGCGATGATCTTTTTGTTACGAATTCAGAAAGACTTGGTCGTGGCATTGCTGAAGGTATTGCCAACAGCATTCTTGTGAAGGTCAATCAGATTGGCACACTTACTGAGACAACTGCTGCCGTGATGCTTGCCCACCGCTCAGGCTATACATCAATTGCGAGCCATCGCAGTGGAGAGACAGAAGATGCCACGATTGCAGATTTGGCGGTTGGTTTGTCAACTGGCCAAATAAAAACTGGCTCAGCATCTCGTAGTGATCGAGTAGCCAAATACAACCAATTGTTAAGGATTCAGGAATCGCTTGGCGATGGAGCTTTGTATGCGGGGCGAGATGTTCGGCAACGGTGGCCAGGCATGTGTTAGTCCGTGGTGTTGCCCCGGCACGAGTTTGTGCTGGCCTCCAGACCTGATGAAATAATCCTCGTGCAGTATTAAGAACGAAAGTCGTCTAATGGCGAAAAATGCTGTCTCAGGGCGGTCATTCCGAATTATTGATAGTCCATGGTTTTGGGGGCTCATGTTCTCATTGATGGGACTTGTCGGTCTGGGGCTTATTCGCCCAAAGTTTGATGTCCGACAGAGTCAATTAGAAGGCCGCTTCATAGGTCGCAGGCAGTCGTCCATCGAACGATGGCGGCGACAATCTGGACTCGAAGAAATTGACCTTGCAGATTCTGCGGTCGATCCTTCAAGAGTGAAGTCGAAACGTATTGTTCCTCTCTGGACGCTTGCATCGGCTGCAACGTGTTCCGTGTGTGGCTGTGGATACATGCTCTATCGAGAGTGGCGAAAAAAGAAAGACTTTGGCTGAATTAAGAATGTTTCGGTAGCAGAAGAGTCTTCCGTCTTTGTTTATTATGCTGCCGCGACTGGTCGAAGGGATGGAAAACGAATAGTAATGCCGGTTCCCTTGCCGAGACTGCTTTCCACGCGAATGCGACCTTTATGAGACTCGATTATCTCTCGGCAGGCGGTCAGTCCAAGGCCGGTGCCACCCTTACCTGTTTCATCAGGGCCTGATTTTGTTGAAAAGTTTGCATCAAACATTTTCTGCATAACTTCTCGAGACATACCACAGCCAGTATCGCGTACGAGCAGACTCACTGACTGTTTGGCCGGGGTCGTGGCAATACGAAGAATAAGACGTCCACCATCGGGCATTGCTTGTCTGGCATTAACCAAGAGGTTTAAAAGTACCTGTTGAAGCTGACCAGGATTGGCTAAGACCTTCGGCACCTCCGAAAATTCACGTTCGACTTGTACTCGGTATTTCATCATCTCGCGCTCGAGCAAGACGAGTACCTCTTCAGTCAGGCTTACAAGATTCACCGGTTCCATCCGATTAGATGACCGCTGACTTCGTGACATTGAAAGAATACTCTCTGTGATTTTTGCTGCTCGTGTACTGGCAGAAAGAATACGATTGAGTGCCTTGTCACGGGTTTCTTTGTCTGGATGTCTCAAGCCAAGCCGTGCATAGTTGAGAATGGTAGTTAGCGCGTTGTTGAATTCGTGTGTTGTCGTCCCAAGAAGTTCTCCGAGTGTGGCTTGTTTCCGTGCTTCGAGGAGTTGTGTCTTAAGAGCTTCAATTTCGTTCACTGGAAAAGAATTCGCGGCCGGCAGGTTGACATCACCCTTCCGATGGGGGTTGTCGGGCGTATGGCCGGCTGGGTGCATGAGTCATCCAGAAGTTAAAGGGTGGGTATAAAAACGTGATTAATTAAGTGCTTTTCGCTAGAAACACGTATAAATTTGTCATCGACGATCTCTTGTCAGCACTCCATTTCGAGAAAAGTGAACATTTTTCGCGACTTGACCGTTGAAGTCACTGTGAGTCGCTCAGTTTTATCCCTTCCGTATTGATACTCTGAATTCTGCAAGTGTTCCCTTTGGGGTTTCCGGCAGGATATGCTTGGTTTGCCAAAACAGGTTTAATGAATGGGTGGATTAGGCGAACATAACGACCCTCTACAAGGAGTTGAGTTGAATGAAACGAAAAGCTTTTACGCTCATTGAGTTGTTAGTGGTCATTGCGATCATCGGGCTTATGATCGGTTTGTTGCTTCCGGCTGTACAGCAGGCCCGTGAAGCTGCTCGTCGAGCATCATGCAAATCGAACATGAAGCAGATTGGTATTGCGTTCAATTTGTATCTCGATCGCGTGAATCGTGGAAAGTTCCCAGTGGCGGCTCAGATGCCAAGTCTTGAACCAACGTTTTACACGAGTGGCAGTCGACCTATTTACCCAACCATTGTTTCTCAGCTTGGTTCGTATATCGAAAATCAAAAGAGCACGTTTCGTTGCCCATCAGACATCACTTATTTCGAAAGAAATCCTTCCTCGCAAGCGGTGCTGCAGGCACAGAGCGCACTTGCGTCGATACCAGATTCGGAAAAGCCAGAAGAGTACAAGCCAGCAAACCTTGCCTTGGAGGGAACCAGTTATGAGTACCCACAGCGACGCCTCACAACATCTGACGCTGGTTCACCATACAAAATTCGTGGCAAGACCCGTGAGGAAGCTCTTTCTTCTCGTCGCACCGGAGATAATCTTGCATCATCAAAGCTATGGATTCTCTACGAATTTGCTCCCTTTCATGGAGGAGGAGTTGGTTCACTCTTTGGTAGTTCTGTAACCGAATACAACAATCCAGATGATGGGAGTAACTGGAGTGTTCCTGACGGCGCACGCGTTTTTCTATACCTTGATGGTCATGTTGAGAATAAGTAGCCAATGGCAAGTGATTCCAAAAAGAAAACAAGTGACAACGGTAGAAGTGTGAAGCGGTGGGCAACTGCTCTAGCTTTTGCAGTAGTTGCCATCACTATTTCTGCTTACCTGTTGCTTCGTCCTCGTGACTACTCCAATGATCCTCGAGTCGTGGAAATTCGTGAGATTCAGGAAGAGGCCAGGAAGCGTTATTTGTCGGGTGGCGGGCCTTCGACGCAATCTGAGGCAAGAGCATTTGTTCAGTCGATGGAGCAAGTTCGAACAAAAATGGAAGGATTGCCCTCTGATGTGCGTCGAGAGCTCTATCAGAATGGAGGCAATGTCTTCTATTCGTCGATGCGTCAACGAATAGACGACTACTTCAATGCGTCTCCCGCTCAGCGGCAGCGAGTTCTCGATCAACAGATTCGTCAATCAGACTTGATGAATAATGCATTTTCGGAGGCTCGTGCTGCCCGGGTTGCTCAGGAAAGTTCAGGAAACGGACAGCAGAGAGAGGGTCAGCCGAAAACGGATAACAGTAGCAATCGTTCGTCGTGGGCAAGTCGGTCGCAAGGTGATCGTAATGAATGGTTCAAGAATCGAATTCTCGATAGGACCACACCGGAGCAGCGTGCTAAGTATGTGGAGTACCGACGTGCTGCATCCGAGCGTCGGGAGGAATTAGGACTCCCAGCAGGCTGGCCATAATTCGTCAGGATTCGTTTTGGTTGTGTTGGGTAGTATGGTTTTGAAAAATGGTTGACACCCTAGGGCTCTTGGCAGAAGCAATCCAATTAGCACGTGAATTGGGTTACGACGTTCGAGAAGAGCCTCTTGGTGATACTTCAAGTGGTGGAGTTCGTATTGGTTCTTCCCGAAAGATTTTCTTAAATGTCTCAGATCTTCCAGCGGACCAGATAGAGCACCTCGTGAAGATTCTGGCAGCTGACGATCGTTGGGAAACTGTACCAGTGAGTCACCTCTTGAAGGGACTCCTTCGAGGTGACTGATTTCTTAGAACTTTGCGTTGCTGTTTTTTACTTCGGCTGTCCGGTATAGCTGTTTACGCATAATAAATTGCTCGACATCTCGAGGGATGCGAAAGCGTGTACTGTGTCCAGCAGCTATCGCTTCGCGTATCTGTTTCGCCCGGACGCCAATGCCAGGGACCAGTATCCGCCTCATTTGTATTTGGTGTGACTGCTTTTTGCTTAGTATCGCTTTTAGTTGAGGTTTTTGAAGCGTGTTTTCAATGTCGTCAATGCCGTGACGTTCAATCGCAAGAATCTTGATGGTATTGAGAATTTCCTGCGGTTTTTTCCATAACGGGAGGTCCGCGAGAGCATCAGGTCCGAGTATGAGCGAAAAGTGGTCGTTTGGGTGCCGAGCGACAAGGTCGTTCACCGTATCAACTGTATAACTCACTCCACCGCGGTTGCATTCATCTAAAGAAACCTCAAGCCTGTCATGACCTGCTAAGGCCAGTCTCAGCATCTGTGCTCTATCTTCACAGTCTGCCAGAAGACTGTTTTGTTTGTGCGGTGGGATTGCTGCCGGCATGAAGAGCACGCGGTCAAGGTGAGCTTGTTCGAGACAGCATTCCGCTATGATCAGGTGTCCAAGGTGAACTGGATTAAAGCTGCCACCGAATATTGCTACTTCTTTTCCCATATCTGCCGCTTTTTGAATATTTTTCGTTACTATCTGTGGAAAGAAACCCGTCTATTATTGCTCGTAGTTGTACTTTAAGTATGCCGTCTGATTCTTCACCTCAGCGAGAACTTTTTACGAATCGCCCTATTTGGGAAGAAGACGACGTGCGGAATGGCGTGATTGCAACTGTCGTGTTGCCAGAAGGCGTAGAGAAGCCACTTGATTACCTTGTGCCAAATGAGTTAGTCGAAGATGTAGAGCCGGGGCGTCGAGTTTACGTGCCCCTTGGTAAAGGTAATCGGAAAAGATTGGCCTACTGTGTTGCTGTGCGACACGGAGAGTTGCCGCAACATCCACTCAAGTCGGTGGTTGCCGTGGAGGATGAGAAGCCACTTCTCTCCAAACGGATGCTCGAACTTACCGGCTGGATGGCGGATCGCTGGATGGCACGTCGAGGCGATGTACTTGAAGCAGTGCTTCCTGCTGGAGTGCGTCTGCGCCGTAAAGCAAAGCGAGTGCCGGTTTTAGTGGCAACAGGAAAGCAGGGTGATCGCCGGCTAACAGAAAAACAAAAAAAGATTCTTGATGCAGTAAGTCGTCCGGTACCGTTCGATGAACTTTTAAGGGTGACAGGAGTTTCTCGTGGTGTTATCAATCGCCTGCTCAAAGCAGGCCTGCTCTCAGAGAGTGGGTCCATTGAGCGTGATGCTGAAACAGAGGTGACAGATGAGGGATTCGTGAGTGAGGAGTTGCCAGTACTTTCTCCTGATCAAGAGAAGGCTCTGGAAGCAATTCTTCATCCCTTGCAACAAGGCGAGCATGAAACCGTTGTCTTGTTCGGCGTGACTGGAAGTGGCAAAACAGAAGTGTATCTCCGGGCAGTTACGGAAACTGTGGCCAGTGGTAAACAGGCGATTGTCCTCGTTCCAGAGATCAGTCTGACGCCACAGACCTGTGATCGCTTTCGTGCGCGTTTCGGTAAGGTAGCAGTGCTCCATAGTCATCTTACTCCAGCCGAGCGTCATGCTCATTGGCGAGAAATCGCTGCGGGTCGTGTTAATGTCATTGTAGGTGCTCGTAGTGCAATTTTTGCTCCTGCGCCACATCTTGGGCTCATCGTTATTGATGAAGAGCATGAAAATTCATTCAAGCAGGCAACTTCTCCTCGTTATCATGCCCGGGATGTTGCTGAATGGATTGCAAAAAAAGAAAAGGTTCCTCTTGTACTAGGTTCCGCAACACCCTCTCTCGAAGCTTTTTCTCGATGTCTCTCGGGTGATTGGAAGATGTGCCGAATGCCGGTGCGAGTTGGTGGATCAGAATTGCCGGCAGTTGTGACAGTTGACCTCAGAGACCGCAAAGCTCGTTCCAAAGGTGCGATTAGTCCACGGCTGGCGGCAGGAATTGAATGGGCATTAAATGCTGGTGGGCAAGTCATGTTGCTTCTTAATCGGAGAGGATTTGCAACTCATTTACAATGTAAGTCATGTGGGCATGCAATGCATTGTCCGCAGTGTGATTTGGGTCTCACATTGCATCAGCCAGGAAATCGAGGGATATGTCATGGTTGCGGACTTGTGTCGGCAGTGCCCAGGTCCTGTCCGTCCTGTGGAGTTGAAGATATCGTTCATCGTGGAACTGGTACACAACGATTAGAAGATCAAGTGCGGTCGCAGTTTCGAGGCATTCGAGTTGCACGCATGGATACTGATACAATGCGTACTCGCGGTAGCCACGAAAAGACACTCACTGCCTTTCGCAATCACGAGATTGATCTACTTGTTGGGACACAGATGATTGCAAAAGGTCTTGATTTTCCAAACGTTATGCTTGTGGGTGTCATCAATGCAGATGCGGCACTTCACTTGGCTGATTTTCGTGCCTCGGAGCGAACGTGTCAGCTTGTTACCCAAGTAGCAGGTCGGAGTGGCCGGGGGCCCCGTGGTGGTCGTGTAGTTGTGCAGACGAGCACACCTGAGCACCCTGCCATGCGGGCAGCTGCAGTTCATGATTACGAGGCATTTGTTAAAAGTGAACTGCCGATTCGAGAGTCACTACTCTATCCGCCATTCGGGAGTGTAATACGCATTGTGGTTCGAGGTGCCATTGAAGATGCCGCAGCCAGTTGGGCGAAGTATCTTGTGCAACGACTCAAGGAAGCTACTCGAGAAAGTGATGCGATTCGGATTCTGGGCCCAGCACCAGCACCAATTACACGCATTCGTGATCGCTACCGCTGGCATTTGCAGCTGCACGGTCCGGATCCAGAAAAGCTACGAAACCTCGTCCTTCAGAGCACTGCTGGTCTCAAAACTCCGAAAGAAATCGCTTGGATTGTTGATGTTGACCCGGTTGAAATGCTTTAACGTGAAGGCGAGTCATCACTTTCAATTTCAAATTTCGTGAATTCCCTTGAACGTGATTTTATGCATTCAAAGCGAGTTGTTTCGAACTGACGGTGGTGATTTCGCGGAGCCACCGATGATGCGGTAAGATACGGCTAAAGGTAGTGCTATATGACGTACAGGTCATTTAAAGAAATTCTTGGTGAGACGAGTCTGGAGAGGAAATGTCGCTTCCTCTTTGGTCTTTGTTTGCTCCTGCTTATAACGGGAAGTTTTTGGTGGTATGGCCAGCGGACTGAGGAAATTGTCTTCACAACGACAAGGAGTACCGGAAGGCACCTCGTTGACGCGGTGATGATTAATCATCACTGGAAAAACCTTGAAGCTGACAAGAAATATACAAATCCGATTGAGACACTCGGTAAGATGCTTCAAAATCAGCCTTACAGCTGGAGAATTCTTTCTCCAGATGCCTCGCCTGATGAAGTGGCCAGTTACACTCGACTTGATGCAGCTGTTCTCGATTATTTTCGCGAGAATCCGCCGTCTAAAAATAAAGAGGGAACAGCATCGAGCCTCCTGCCCACGTCAGATGAAGAATATCGAGAGTACCGAACTGCTGATAAAAAAGAATATCACTATTACCAACCCATTCGTGTCCAGCAGTCATGTCTCATTTGCCATGAGTTTCGTGGAAGTGTCCGAGGTAATGGTGGAGAGGACCTGTTGCCGAGCCGCCAAAAGTATGCCGATGGCGACCTTATGGCAATTGTCAAAGTTGTTATGCCGGATGGAGTAACACGACAAGCAATTAACTGGAACCGTGCGATTCTGCTGGCGACAGCCATTATCACGGTATTCCTTGCCATGCTAGCAGCCTATTTGATTGTTCGTTACGTCATTGTGAAGCCACTCGAGCACCTGCGAGACGTTAGTGATGAAGTTCGTCGTGGAAATGTTGACGCGAGGGCGGATATCCATACTGCGGATGAGTTCGAAGAACTCGGTGTTGCTTTCAACAGAATGCTTCGAGGACTCGTCGAATCTCAGGAAGAACTGAAGAAAGTCAATGGTGACCTTGACGGTAAAGTTGATGAACTTGCGCGAGCTAATATGCATCTCTATGAAATGAATCGCTTGAAGGGTGACTTTCTTGCTACGATGAGCCATGAGTTGCGGACACCGCTCAATAGTATCCTCGGGTTTTCCGATGTGCTTGGATCCAATCAATTGCTCGATCAGAAGCAGGTTCGTTATGTCGAAAACATTCGGAAATCTGGCCGTATGTTGCTTGAGATGATCAATGACATTCTTGATCTTGCTAAAATGGAGGCGGGCAAGATGGATGTCCGGACAACTGTTTTTGACCTGAATGCTATTGTTGCCGCGCAGTGTGATATGATTCGGCCGATGGCAGAAAAGAAGCAGATTGAACTCACGATATCGGTGAGTGATGAGATTCCGAAGGTCGAACAGGATCAGTCTAAGTTTCAGCAAATTTTATCGAATCTGCTCTCAAACGCAGTAAAGTTCACTCCTGAGGGTGGTCGGATTTCGGCTTCAGCCACGTTGCTTGATTCCGAATATTTTGTACTCGAAGTTACTGATACCGGTGTTGGTATTGCGCCTGAAGAACAACAGGCTATTTTTGAAAAGTTTAGGCAGAGTACTGTTTTTCAGGCTGGTGATGATGCAATGACGCGAGAGATTTCAGGGACTGGGCTCGGGCTTTCAATAGTTCGGGAGTTGTGCCGCTTGCTGGGTGGCACCGTTACCGTCGAAAGTCAATTAGGGCAGGGCAGTAGTTTTCGGGTGCGGCTCCCTGTTTGCTTAAAAGCATGTGGTATGCCACCGGCGATTCCGATCGCTTCGTCAGCCTGAGTGAAGGCCTGTAGTCACAGATGTCAGCGTATTGAAACAAACTTCATATTTCGGAAGATGATCAATGAAAATTAATGCTGATATTTTATTTAAAAATTCATTCTGATTTGAAAATTAATGCCAACCGAAAAAAAGAAAAAACCAGAAGTACTTCTATTCACCGATGGTGCGTGCAGCGGAAATCCCGGGCCTGGCGGGTGGGCTTATATTCTGAGACACCCTGAGACAGGACGAGAGACATCAGCGCAGGGTAGTGAGGCGGATACCACTAATAACCGAATGGAGTTAACTGCAGCAGTCCAGGGTCTGCAACAATTGAAGCGGCCAACGTGCGTCGAGCTTGTCACCGATAGTGTGTACGTTGGAACAGGCCTTTCAGAATGGCTGCCAAAATGGAAAAAACAGGGCTGGAAAAGAAAAGAACGGGGGCGTCTCGTCGCCGTGAAAAATGAGGATTTATGGCGAGAGCTGGATCGGCTCGCGGAATCTCACACCGTTATTTTTCAGCATGTTGCTGGGCATTCTGGCCACCCAGAAAATGAGCGGTGTGATGAAATGGCCGTTGCCGCCTACCAGCCACTCTTGTCTAGTTCCAAGAAATAATGAGCCGGCATGTCGATCGAGCAAGAGAACACAGCAAGCGATTGTCAGGCAGAGTTAGGCTCTGAACTCAGAATACGCCTGGAACGGTTACCTGGTGTAGGTTCAATACGAGCCGCTAAACTAGCAAAACTTGGCCTTATTACCGTTCGTGATGCGCTGATGCATTTCCCACGAGACTATCGTGATTTTACTGGGAAGCACTGCCTCGATGAACTTGTTGAAGGCGAACACGCGTCATTAGCCGGAACCGTTCTTTCGGCCCTCCTTCGAACAATATCCCGCGGCCGAAAAATGCTAACTGTCGAGCTTGAGACGGAGCAGGGACCAATGAGATGTTTGTGGTTCAATATGCCTTTCCTTGCATCTCGTTTCACAGAAGGCCGTCGATTAGTGGTAGCTGGCCAGCCTCGTCGAAACGGTGCAATATGGGAATTTTCACACCCGGAAGTTCGGTGGCTTGATGAAGCGGAAGATAGCACTCCCGTTGAATGGCTTGCGGTGTATCCACTCACGGAGGGTGTGCTGCAATCTCACGTTCGGATGGCTGTTCAGGCTGCTCTTGCCGCAGCGGCAGAGCGCCTGGAGGAGTCACTTCCTGATCATCTGCTGAAATCTAAGAAACTTATGTCGATTGGGGAGGCAATACGCTCGATTCACCGTCCTGAAAATCGTAAGGCGATGGAAGCTGCAAGGAGACGATTTGTCTATCAAGAACTGCTCATGTTGCAGCTAGCGCTTCGGCTTCATCACGGACAGCAGGATATCCGGCGGACTGCACCATGTATCGATATAGATAGCCGACTTGATAGTCGCATCAAGGCACTCTTTTCACATGAGTTTACTGCTGCACAAAAGCGAGCGTGCGCCGAGATTGCATCGGATATGCGGCAACCAAAACCAATGAACAGACTTCTTCAGGGTGATGTTGGAAGTGGTAAGACTGCGGTTGCAGCTTACTGCATGCTTGCAACTGCTGCGACAACGGTGCTCAAAGACAAGACGGAAGACGGAAGTTCCTCCATGAGTGCTGCCGGTCGATTCCAGGCAGCAATAATGGCCCCAACCGAGCTTCTCGCTCGGCAGCACTATTCCACACTGAGCTCTCTTTTGGCTGAGCGAGGGTCTGCTCTTCGAGTTGGGCTCTTAGTAGGCGGGCAGAGGGTGACCGAACGGCGAAAGTTATTACAAAATATTCAATCCGGTGATGTCCAATTAGTAGTGGGTACGCAAGCGCTGATCTGTAGTGAAGCAGCTTTTGACAATCTTGGGCTAGTTGTTATTGATGAACAGCATCGATTTGGTGTTCTTCAACGGTCACTTTTACGACAAGGCTCTCATGACCCACACACGCTTGTCATGACAGCGACACCAATACCTCGGACAATAGCCCATGCAGTGTATGGAGATTTAGACATTTCAGTCATTGATGAGTTGCCGCCTGGGCGGCAAGAAGTCGCTACTTACCAAGTTGCACATGATCAGGTTGAGAAATGGTGGGAATTCTTTTGTAAGAAGCTAAAGGAGGGCCGTCAGGGGTACGTAGTGGTTCCCACGGTCGATAAATCCGGTCGAGAAATGGCTAGTGTTTCTTCCGCATTTGAGTCACTTGCAAATGGGCACCTTGAGGCATTTCGATTAGGACTACTTCATGGGCGAATGAAGCCAGATCAAAAAGCAGCTGTTATGGCAGACTTTCGTGATGGACGTTTTGATGTTCTGGTAGCAACCAGTGTCATTGAAGTTGGTATCGATGTGCCAAATGCCACACTCATGACAATTCTCGATGCTGAGAATTTCGGACTTGCACAACTTCACCAGTTGCGCGGGCGGGTTGCCAGAGGCCGCGTGCAGGGTATCTGTGCAGCTGTTACAGAAGACGAGGCGAATATCTCACCCCGAATCGATGCATTCGTGTCTACAACAGACGGTTTCGTGCTGGCTGAGCAAGATCTGCTCTTACGCGGTCCCGGCGACATTCTAGGTTCTCGCCAAAGTGGAACACCTCCACTGTACCTTGCTGATCTCCTGCGAGATGGGACAGTTGTTGCTGAGGCTCGGGCCGATGCAAAAACCATCTTCGAGGCAGACCCAGCATTGAGTGACGCCAGATTCAAAAGGCTGAAAACCGTGTTGTTGGGACGCTGGGCAAAAACACTTAACCTTGGTTTGGAGAGAGTGGGGTAATTCAGCTCTGTGGCAAACGGCCTAAGCTGTGACGATTGCTTCACCGCTTTTCCAGTGCTGCCCAGCCCGATCTACGCGACGGTACAACGTGTCCCTCTCGATCGGTTCTCTACCAGCTTCCCGGATCAAGTTTTGTATTGTCTCAACTGTCAGAATTTCAGGAGTCTCAGCACCGGCGTCATGGTAGATCAATTCGTGTCGGACTGTGCCATCAATATCGTCCGCACCGTAAGAAAGGGCTGCTTGGGCAGTGCCAAGTCCCAACATGATCCAATAAGCTTTCATGTGATCAAAGTTGTCGAGGACAAGCCTGCTTATAGCCATAGTTCTAAGGCTCATCGCAGCCGATGGTTTTGGGATGTGCGATAGTCTTGTATTTTCTGGATGAAATGCCAGAGGAATAAAAGTCTGGAAGCCACCGGTCTCATCCTGCAAGGTTCGTAAACGAATTAAGTGGTCCGTGCGGTGGTAAGCATTCTCAAGATGGCCGTAGAGCATTGTTGCATTACTTCGTAACCCGAGAGAATGAGCAACTCTATGAATTTCAAACCACTCTTCAGTGTCTGCCTTGTGCTCACATATTTTATCCCGCACTTCAGGGTGGAAGATTTCAGCACCACCACCTGGAAGACTGCCAAGTCCTGCTGCTTTCATCTCACTGAGAATCTCAGTTTTTGATCGTTTCGTAAGGTGGCAGAACCAATTTATTTCAACGGGTGTCCATGCTTTCAGATGAAGTGATGGATATGCTTGGTGCAGTATCTGAATGATATTGAGGTAGGAGTCGTAGTTTTTCTGGTGGTGTAAGCCACCAACTATGTGCATTTCCGTGCTGCCCGCATCAACAGCTTCTTGTCCACGCTGAAGGATTTGCTCGTCTGTCATCCAGTAGCCACGCTCATCCCTTAAGTCGGCACGGAATGCACAAAACGTACAGCGGTACACACAAACATTCGTCGGATTCAGGTGTGTATTAATGTTGTAATATCCCGCCTGTCCGTTTTTTCGTTCTCGAACGAGGTTAGCTAGTTCACCAAGTTCGTGAAGATCGACGGAGTCATCCCAGAGTCCTTCTGCCTCCTTATGGGTCAGTCGCTCGCCGCAGACTACTTTTTCGCGAATCAGATCTAGTGAATGTCGAGCTGCAGATATCATGAGGGAGTTCCTACGTAAGAATTTCTATTACCGCCTACGAATAAAACCGTAAATGAGACAGAAAAACAACTGATAATTTATGCCAGCCAGAGATCAACGCTGATTCCGGCAAGGAGAACAAGGCCGATGACGGCATTTACCGTAAAAAAGGCCTGATTCACGCGTGAAAGGTCCCGTGAACTGACTAAAAGGTGTTCAATCACAAGCAGTACGGAAATCCCGTATACGGTCCATGTAGTGCAACTGCCGATAAATGGAGATGTTCGCGGCAGTGCCAAGAGAGCCAAAACCGCTGCGAAGTGAAAAAAGCCGGAGATGTAAAGAGCCCCTTTAATCCCAAATCGAGACGGGAAGCTCTGCAGTCTTTCGTTGCTGTCGAACGCAGCATCCTGACACGCATAAATCGTGTCAAATCCGGCAACCCAGGCAGTAACGGCGAATGCTAGAACAAATGCAGGGACCAACTCTGACGGATTTGCAAGGACAACAGGGCCGCGTACTGCTATCCACGCAGCGAGTGGAGTCAGGCCAAGTGCTATGCCGAGCCACACGTGCGCAAATGGAGTGAAACGCTTTGCATAGCTGTATCCCAAGAGCCATGCTAACACCGGTACTGAGAGGGCTGCAGGCAACCAGTTTGGGAGGAACAGAAAGGTTGATGCTACGAATAAAATTGATGATGAATAGACAAGCTTTTGCACGTCATTCACGGATAGAAGACCTTTGGGCAAATGGCGACCAGCAGTACGAGGATTGCGAGCGTCTATGTCTCGGTCTATGAGTCTATTGAATGCCATGGCAGCTGTGCGGGCTGAAGCCATGCAGGCAACAATACCAACAGCAATCTTTAGCCAATGGAATGACGAGAGTTGCGGGTTATCGGCTACGTCAATACGAGCAGCTATTAATCCTGACATAATTGCGAATGGCATCGCAAAAATGGTATGTGAGAATCGAACGAGTTCCAGGTAAGTACGAAGTGTCGCCACAATAGATTTCAATGCCCCCAGCGGCAAACTAGTTCGTTGGCAATGTTGAGTTGGTCGCAAATACGAGCGACAACAAAATTGACAAGATCATCAATAGTTTTTGCGTTGTGATAAAAGCCAGGTGAAGCTGGCAGGACAATGGCACCCGCTTCATGTAGGGCTTGCATGTTTCTCAGTTGAGGAAGTGAAAGAGGGCTCTCCCGAGGAACGACGACAAGCTTTCTTCGCTCCTTCAAATGGACTTCAGCAGCTCGGTGAATGAGATTGTCACCCATCGCATGCGTGACTGCCGAAAGTGTACTTCCACTGCAAGGACAAATAACCATTGCACTTGTCAGGAATGATCCACTTGCGATGGGTGCCATCAGGTTTTTGTAGTGATGATATGTGAGGCGACCCGGCAGGGCTGTAGCTGTTCCAATAAATTGTTCAGCAGAGAAGTTATCAAGATCGATTGATTCGCCAAGTTCCTGTTCAAATACTGCTTTGCCCGACGGGCTTACTGAGAGGTGAACGTTGCAGTTCGCACTCAAAAGTACGTGAAGAAGTCGACGCGAATAGATTGCTCCTGATGCACCAGTAACGCCTAGTACGACAGGCAGGGGAGAAGACGTACTCATTGGTCAGTGATCTCTTTCTGTTCAGAAAGTTCTGTTTTCGTTGCAATCGAAAGCGTAGCTATTCCGAGGGTGAGAGGGAACTGATCAACATGGGCAAAGCCCGCTTCTTTAATGAGAGTAGCAAGAGTTTCCCCAGACGGGAACTCTTCAACGCTCTGATTCAGATAGGTGTAAGCATCTGAATGGTTGTGGGCAATGGTGTTTCCAATTTTCGGTAGGACGTTTCTGAAATACCATAAGTAGCTTTTTCGAATAAATGAATTATTCGGTAATGAAAATTCAAGAATCGCTAGACGTCCGCCCGGCTTGCATACACGGGCCATCTCAGCGAGGCCTCGATTTGTTTCGGCAATGTTACGTAGTCCAAAAGCAACCGTCACAAGATCAAATGATGCGCTAGGAAATGGCAGGTCCATAGCATCGGCTTCAATCCATTCAACAGGAAGGTTTCGTGCCGCAGACTTTTCAATTCCCCGGTCTAGCATCGGCCTGCAAAAATCACTGCCGACGACACGAACTTGTGAATTCACCTTTGCCGCGTACGTAAGTGCCAGATCGCCGGTCCCAGTGCACACGTCGAGAACCGAACCTGTTGATGGGGGGGGAGCATGTTTGACGGTAAACCTTCTCCACAACGTATCAATCCCACCAGATAGCATCCGGTTAACAAAGTCATATCGTGGGGCAATCTCAGCAAACATTCCCTGGACTTTTCCACCACTTTTGTCAACATTTTTGACTGCTTCGGTCGTAATGGCATTATCTCCACTGGTAAGGTACGGAAGTTGTGTTCAGTTGGCTTGTCGCAAAGTTGGCATAATTGAACGGTATGAACAATAAGATGAATAGCTCATGTGATCCGCTTCGGTGGTATACCCATTGCCTTCCAGATGATATGCCCCGGGAGTCAGTAGCGGGAGGTATTGCAATTATTGTCGATGTTCTTAGGGCATCCACAACGATAGTGACCGCTCTCGAAGCCGGGGCAGCCTTCGTGAAGCCGGTCGTCAAAGTCGCAGAGGCTCGTCGCCTGAGGAGTATTTCTGGTGAAACATGTCTCCTTGGGGGAGAGCGCAGGGGTGTTCGTATTGCTGGGTTTGATCTTGGGAATTCACCAGCGGAATATTGCCGCGCCGCTGTGGAAGGCCGGGGTATTGTCATGACGACAACGAATGGAACGCTTGCGATTGAGCGGTCTTTGGCAGCCAAGGTGGTTCTTGTGGGAAGTTTCTTAAATCGAAATGCTGTTGCAAAAGAAGCTGTTCTTCTGGCATCAGCCCTTGATATTCATGTGATTCATCTCGTATGTGCTGGAACAAATGGTCAGGAAACGGAGGAAGATTTTCTTGGTGCGGGATCAATTGTTCATGCAGGTGTTTCCGAATCAAGTAGGAACCATGTGCTTGATTCAGTTAGCGAGAAAGCATTAGCAGGATTTTCGCGGGCAGTGAATAAATCAAGTGAACCTCAGAGCCAACTTGTAGAAAGTTTTCGTCAGTCTCAGGGCGGAAAAAATCTAATAACTTTGGGGATGGAGTCGGATCTTGTCCTGGCAGCAGCACTGGATAGATGCAGTCTTGTGCCTCGTCTGTGCCCTAAGTCTGGACAACTTATGTCGTTTGATGCTGTGTAGAGCATCAGGAAAAGAGAGGCGATGGGACCTTGGAGTTCTCAGTAGACCCGCCTTTGGTTTGGTCAGTACACTTCGGTGGAAGTAGTTTTTCTTTTTTCTTTTTTTACGAGGAAGTTACCAGCACATTTATGTCAAAGCCTATTGACCAATCACGGATGGATAAAATTGTTTCACTTGCGAAGCGACGTGGCTTCATATTCCAATCAAGTGAGATATATGGTGGTTTGAATGGATTTTGGGATTACGGGCCGCTAGGCGTTGCGCTCAAACGGAATCTGAAAGAGTGTTGGTGGCAAGACATGGTTGCCGGTCACGACGAGTTAATGGTTCTTGAAGGAGCCCCGTCTTCGTATGAGATGACAGGTCTCGATTCTACCATCATCATGCATCCTCAGGTTTGGAAGTGTTCGGGACACTTTGATCTGTTTCATGACTGGATGGTTGACTGTCGTGAGACGAGGCGACGCTTTCGCTACGATCATCTTCAGGGGAGGTGGGCCACGTATCGTGATACGAAAGCTTTCATCACAACAGATGTCTCCGGTGATGATGCTGAGGCTGACCTTGTTGGTAAAGCCCAAAAGTTTTTTAAGTTACGGGCAAAGCAAGTAGGAGATATTGAATGGTCAGGAGAGATGGTGGGCCTCGCCGAAACATCTTCAGATGACTCGATCCCTCTTTGTGAAGCAGTGGCTCCTGATGCAAGCGAGCAGGGGACCCTCACCGAGCCTCGGGAATTCAATCTCATGTTCGAAACTCGAATTGGAGCATTGGCTGGTGATGCTGATGACCGAGCTTTTCTACGACCAGAAACTGCCCAAGGTATATTTCTTAATTTCAAGAATGTGCTCGACACCTCACGCGTTCGTGTGCCGTTTGGAATTGGTCAAATCGGTAAAAGTTTTCGTAATGAGATAACTCCTAGAAATTTCACATTTCGTTCGCGCGAATTTGAACAGATGGAAATTGAGTTTTTCTGTCATCCTACTGATTCTCGGAAGTGGTATCAGTTTTGGCGTGATCGCCGATGGCAGTGGTACCTAAACCTTGGGTTGACAGAAGGACGCCTGCAGTTGCGAGAACATCATCAAGCTGAGTTGGCGCACTATTCGTGCGGAACGGCTGATATCGAATATGCCTTCCCATTTCTTGCTGATGGTGAATATGGAGAGCTGGAGGGCATTGCTCATCGTGGTGACTTTGATCTTCGTAGTCATATGGAGGGCAAACTTGTTCGCGAAGATGGAGAACTTGTCTTGGAAACTGATTCAAACAAAAAACCAAAACATCGGGGAAGTGGTCGTGATCTCTCCTACTTTGACGATGTAAGTCGGGAACGTTTTGTGCCTCACGTTATTGAGCCATCTGCAGGTGCAGATCGAGCAGTCCTTGCTTTTCTCTGTGATGCCTATCATGAAGACAACGTGCCTGACGAAAAAGGGAAACCACGGGAGCGAATAGTGCTCAAGTTGCATCCGCGGCTGGCCCCGCTGAAAGCAGCAATTCTTCCTCTAGTCAAGAAAGATGGTATGCCAGAAGTAGCAGCGGATTTGTATAAAAGAATCAAGAAACGGATGCCGTGTATGTACGACGCCAAAGGATCAGTCGGTCGTCGCTATGCTCGGCAAGACGAGGCGGGTACACCGTGGTGTATCACCATTGATGGGCAAACAATGAAGGACCAAACAGTTACGCTCCGTGATAGGGACTCACTTCACCAAGAGCGTGTTCCGATTGAGGAATGTACCGAACTCTTGACGGAACGCCTCCTATGAAGCCAGCAATTTCCACTGTTTGTTCATTGAATGCGTCGCTGGAGACAATTCTGGAGGACTATTCGGCAGGGCAGTGCCGTTTGATTGAGGTCTGGCTGGGGCACGCTGAACAATATCTCGACGGAAAGCCGGCTCAAGCACTCAGCGAACTCCTTCTTCATCATGGTTGCGATCCCGTTGCGGCTACGTTTCAGGGCGGGTTGTTAACGAGCCAGGGCGATGCGCGTCGCGAGCACTGGGCGCATTTTGAGAAACGTCTTGCGCTCTGCTCGGCAGCGTCTATACCCACATTGGTTCTTGCTGGAGATGTGTATGGGCCACTCGGCCCCGAGGATTTAGGGCGGCTGTCGGCAAGCCTTGTCGAATCCGCAAAGCGTGCAGCTGATGCTGGAGTGAGGCTGGCCCTCGAATTCGATGCACGAGCAAGTTTTCCTAATAACTTACAGTCTGCAGTTGCACTTATCGAAGACGTAGGGTTGCCGTCCTTGGGGATTTGCCTTGATTGGTTCCACTTTTCCGTGGGGCCCAGCAAAGTTATTGATTTGCATCTTCTGACGCCAGAAACAATTGCTCTCGTTCAGTTATCTGATATCGCAGATGTTCCCAGAGAAATGGCAACTGATGCAGATAGAATTCTGCCAGGTGAAGGGAATTCGCCACCACAGCAGTTGATAGCACATCTTGAGGCAATGAAGTATGATGGCCCAATTTCTATTGAACTTCAAAACCCGCAGTTATGGCAGGTTCCACCTCGCCAGTTCGGTGAGATAGCAATCACCGCTCTGCGGAAACTGCTTGGTCAAGCGGAGATGGCGGCGGTAGATGACCATCGAGACGAATGATTTTTTTAGGCTCAACGTGTTCGGTCAGATTATTTGACCGCGCCTCGATTGTATCAATCGGTCGAAGTTGATCGCCTTCAAAATCGGAAGGTAGAAGATTGAAATGTCTGGCGGACGTCAGTATCTCAATCATTTCGAGACAGTAACCTTTATGTGTTACCCATAGTGCTGGGTCGTATTTCTGCAGGTTGATTGATACCGAGTATGTTCGTAAAGTTTTTAAGCGTTTTAATACATATTGTGGAAAAAATGAAATAGAGAGTTCTCTCAGAGTTCGATAGATTGGATCTCGGTATCGTAAGAAGGGGCTATTGCTTTTCGAAATTGCCCCCCAAAACGACCCTCGACGGAACAGTGCGACAACATGATCCACATCATCCTCAGACGCTCCCATATCCATGAGAAGAGGTTGGCTTCCTGCCATCCAGAGAGCACATGCGGCCACAAATGCGCCTTCAACACAATGAGCCTGCCGAAGCCTCAGTACCTCTGAAACAGACCGAGCGGTATCTCCGTCAGGCTCAGTGTTCCATGGTATGTCATTCACAAAATCCTGAATGAGTTCAGGGCGGTGTAATGCGGCGAGGGTACGTGCGGCCTCTTTTGAGAGGCCGAGTCTCTGGCCAACTTTAACCGCCTTCCGCATCATGCACACTTCCAGATAGTTTCACGGGTCTTGAAAAATTACTGGGGGAAATCTGCCTCAGACGCTTAAAATAACGGATTAGCCAATTTTCGTCCAAATTCGATCACTCTGTATTTTTCAGCTTGGGAACACGTTCTGGGTCGCCGTGACGAGGACAGAGGGTATCCTCGTGGTAGGCAAAGTATGTTCCCAATGTATTTTGGCTTGATTGTTTTAGTAGGTTCGACGGAGCAGATACCACGTGTCACTTGAAAATAAAACAAAGTCTTCAGGCGATATTCGTCGCATAGATCTTCATGCCTCTGGAGGTCGAGATGAACTGGAGTCTCTCCGCAAGACACTAGTTTCACAGGGAGACCTTGTTTCGCCAGCCGGAAGGCAGCGAACAATAGACGTCTTTGGAGAGCCGCTTTCACCAAGACAAGTCGTTGAAAAAATTTGTGAAGATGTAAAGAGAGAAGGGCTTTCAGCAGTACTCGATTACACCAAACGTATTGATCATGCGGATGTTACAGCAGAGACTTTCCGCGTTCCGCTCCAAGCGCTCGAAAAAGCTCATCAGAGTGTTGCCCCGGAATTTCTTGCAACAGTAAGAAGAGTCCGCCAGCGTGTTGAGGATTTTCAGAAGAAAATTCTACCATCTGATGTATGTCTTCCATTAGATGGTGGAGGCAGTCTGCGGCAGCGTTACCTTCCACTTGATCGTGTCGGTGTGTGTGTGCCTGGTGGTGCAGCAGCCTATCCATCAACACTTCTCATGACGGTGGTACCGGCTCAAGTAGCTGGTGTTCCTGAAATTGTTGTTGTTGCTCCACCTACTAAATTTGGCTCGGAAAATGATCATGTGCTTGCTACGTGCTACGAATTGGGTGTGTCTACTGTTCTCCGGATAGGTGGTGCTCAGGCGGTCGCTGCGATGGCCTATGGAGTCGAAAATCTTCAGCAAGTTGACATCATCGTAGGTCCAGGAAACCTGTTTGTTGCTCTGGCTAAAGAATTCGTCTACGGAGATGTTGCAATTGATTCAATTGCAGGCCCCAGTGAGATCGTTGTTGTTGCTGATGAGGCTGGAAACGCCGAAACAATCTCTGCTGACATGCTGGCTCAGGCAGAGCATTCACCCGGATCGGCTATCCTGCTTACTGCAAGTCAGACGCTCGCGGATGCAGTCGAGGCAGCATTGTCAAGAAGGTTGGAAACTCTTGAACGGGCTGACTTGACCCGGGATAGTCTTGATCGTTTCGGTGCCATTGTCATTACGAGAAATAATGAAGAATCAGCGGAACTTGCCAATGAACTGGCAGCCGAGCACCTTTCGATCGATACTCGCGACCCTGAAGCGACGCTCAAGAATATACGGCATGCTGGCGCTACATTTCTTGGGCAATTTAGTCCCGTTGCGGCAGGCGACTATGCAGCGGGGCCGTCCCATGTTCTCCCGACAGGCGGTACAGCGAGATTTGCTGCGGGTTTATCAGCGAATCATTTTCTCCGTAGTGGAAGCGTTATCGCTCTTTCAAAGTCCGATTTGGCCGAAATGGCTGGCGATATTCAACTTCTGGCAGAAACCGAAGGCCTTACAGCACATCGGCGGAGTGTTGAAGCACGATTGGAGTCTTGAGCCCGTATTCCAGTGGAAGCGGTTGGTCCGGTCGTACTGAACGTACCGTTTCATTTCTGGGCTACACTTACAGGGTGCAACTGTGTTCTTGGCATTATGTTGAGCATTCCGAATGACAATATCATCTTCCCATCAAAGTCCCCCTGCTTTTGTCCGAAAAGAAATCGCAGCAATTGCTGGATACATTCCCGGTGAGCAACCTCAGGATGCAGGCTGGACGAAACTCAATACAAACGAAAATCCATATAGTCCCTCTGGAAATGTTTCGAAAGCTATTTCGGCTACTTGTGAAGGCCGTTCTCTCGCGAAGTACCCAGACCCTTTCGCCAATCAGTTTAGAAATCAGGCGGCTGACGTATTGGGAGTTGGCCGCGATATGATTCTCTGCGGGAATGGAAGTGATGATCTCCTTACCATTCTGGTTCGCTGCTACGCTGGAGTAGGGGATGCAATCAGAGTTCCCACGCCGAGTTATATTCTCTACCAAACGCTTGCAGACATTCAGGGCGTTCTGTGTGACAAGGTGGCTTTTACCGAGGAGTGGTTGTTACCTGAATCCTTCACTTCACCAGATGCGCCGACAGGTGAGCCTGTCAGGCTTGCGATTGTGCCTAATCCAAACAGCCCGTCAGGCACACTCCTGCCACCAGAACAGCTACTTGCCCTTGCGGAAGAACTGCCGTGTCCACTGGTAGTTGATGAAGCTTACGGTGATTTCAGTGAGAGCAACTGCCTCGATCTTGTTGAGAGAAGTGACCGAATCATCGTAACACGATCCATGAGTAAGTCGTATGCCTTGGCGGGTATTCGGTTTGGTTTCGCTATTGCTCAGCCTGCCGTTATCGAACAACTCGCAAAGGTCAAAGATTCGTACAATTGTGACGCGATAGCCATTGCAGCGGCGACTGCGGCGATTGCTGATCAGGAGTGGCTGAAAAAAAATCAGAGTGCAATTCGGTCGACGCGAGCACGACTTGCCACCAACCTCCGGGAATTTGGTTTTTCTGTGGTCGATAGTCAGGCGAATTTTGTCTGGTGCACTCACCCAGAGTATTCACATAAAGAGATCTATGAGTCTCTCAAGAAGAGATCGATCCTGATTCGATTTATGTCCTACAGTGGCTGGGGAGATGGCTTGAGGATTACAG
>JALCBP010000118.1:0-5473 GCA_028066355.1 Pirellulales bacterium | reverse complement strand
GTTGGCTTTCCATCTTCACCAAAAAGGCGATTTCCTGTGAATTTATCGTAATTCGCCCACAGGTTGAGCACTCGCACTGACGGGTGACTGAAAGCCGTAACAGCTACTTGAACGAAGTACTCTGCAAGTGTTGCACCATCCCAATCACCTGAACGATAGTTCCCTTCTATTCCCCCTTCAATAATCCCAAATTCCGTGACATGAACTTTTACGCCACTCCCTTTGTACTGTTCAAAGGTATCAAACATTTCTTTTGGACTAGCCCATAACCGACGCGGTTTGTGGGCGTGCATCGAAACAAAATTTATTCCTGGGTAACGTGACTTCACGTCCTCCACTGCAGGCAAACGATTTTCTTTATTGAACGACCAACAATCACACACACCAAGTTCAACTTCCGAAAACTCTTTTCGAAGTGTTTTAAAAAGTTCTGTCTGGTCACAAAAAACTTTTGCCCTTTGAATATGCGTGTGCCAGTCTTCATTGAAAACCTGAAAGAAGTTCACGGTGCCCTGATACCGATTAAGAACGGTACGGCAATTTTCCAGTTGACACGATGCCTTTTCAGAATCTGATTGCACGGAAGTGAACCATTCTGGATGATATCCTGTGAGAAAATGCCACTCGATACTGATTCCGTTTGCATTGCAATATGCAACCATTGAATCAATTTTTGAAAAGTCACAGACTCCTGGTTTGGGTGCATAGCTTTTCCATTTTGTGAGATTCTCTGGACAAGTAAAGTGAAAAAGCGTGTTCAGCAGATGTCGATTTCTTGCGCTTTTTTCTGTTGCCAGATTGCAATGACCAAAAAGAAATTCGTGTTTCTGCAATTCAGCAGAAACACGACATCTTTGGATCGGTGTGCCATCACTCGCAACAATTTTTACATGCACTTTGCTCTTCCGCGTTCTCTCCATGCTGGGAATGACAACCTCGTGAATAAACCCATCATCATTATTGAAAAAAGCAGTGACTGCTGGGTGCAGCGGACCACTTTTCGGTAGTGCCAAAAGTTCATTTCCATCTTGGGCGAGGCAGGGAAGAGATGAATACAGAGCGAACAGGACAAAACATCTGACACGGCATGAATAAAATATTTGGCTCATTCAAAACATCACGACTACAAGACTTCAAAAATTTCCCAACAAGGTCAGAGACTCCCGTTTTCAACAACAGCAATCGCATCCGTCTACAGAATCTAAAATCTAATGGAGAGTAATCTCCAAATATTCTTTATTTTTGAGATCATACACGGTATACAAGAACCAGCATACAAGCAGAGAGCCACTTATTGACACTGCGTACTATCGACCAGAAAGCTTCTCAATAAGAAATGCAGTTGTATCAGCATGAACAACATCTGGTGCGCCAGGGTAAACGAGTTCACAAGAAACATCATTTGCCTGACAATGTTCTTTCAGTTTCACCCCAAAATTTGAAGTGTGTGTAGGATCCCGCTGGTATTCGCCTAAAGAAGGCGGGGCAGAATAGAGCAGATAAACTGGGGGATCATCTTGTGTAACGAGACCATAAGGGCTGTATTCAGCCAAAAACGGAAGAATGGAATCACGGCCGTCAAGAAATGCCTCAAAATCTAAAAACCCAAATGCATGGCCACCATACTTGCTATTAGGGGTCCACTCTTTCATCTGCTTTGGATCAAGAGACGTCTGGGCACCTATTACTGCAGCGCAACAAAGACGTGTAGATTGCTGAGCAATTGGATCATCACTTGTGGTTTTACAAAGATCGTCATGAAAAGCCAGCCAAAGGCTTGAACATGCTCCTGCGGATCCTCCAGCTGCAGCAATTCGTGTTGTATCGACATTCCATAACTTTGACTTACTTCGAACAAACTGAAGGCAGCGAGCAGCATCATGCAAGGGTGCTTTGACTGGCGGCTCTACGCCTTCCAGAATTGCTTGATCAACAAACCGATAGTTCAACGCAGCTACTGATATCCCGGCATTCAACAAGGCTTGAACATCGACAAAACGATCAACACGCTCCTTCGCTCCACCTCGCCACCCGCCCCCATGAATAACTAAGACAAGTGGTGTTGGACTCTTCTCCTCTGCCTGCCAGATATCAACTACATTCCGCTCATGCTTGCCGTATCGAGCACTCTGAATTGTCGGAGGCGGAACAGAAGCAGCGTAACCTTCACTTGCCTCTGAATTTCTCTCCTGCAGGCTACTCTCTGAAAAAACCTGATCCTGGCTAATAATCGAAATCACACATCCAAATAAAACACCTTGAATAACTCTCAAACACATCGACTGATTCTTTATCTGTCTCCTCAACCAAATAGTTTCAAAGATCCTGTTTATGTTCATGGTCTTTTCACTGTTTGTTTACCGGACGCCATTTCGCGAAAATTCAATTCTAAGGATGTTTTCCGGACATGGTCTCCTGAAAGATCATTCGATTCTGATGGATCGGCACTGAGATGAAACAGTTCGACACATCTTGCATGACTCCTGCCATTGAGATTTTTTGTATTATATTCAAGTACCGCTTTCCAGATGTCAGTTGACTTATTCACGGCGGTAACACCATATGCCGCCCAAGTATTAAAAGTCTTGTTTGTATTTTGCTCCCACGGCCTGTTGGATTGAATGTACATTGAATTGCGCACCAGCGGTGATTCTTCTCCGCGGGCGGTCAGCACCTTTGAAAAATCATAGCTGTCATTCGCTTGATAAACTGGTATTACAACCTCGGCAAGCTCACATAGTGTTCGGAAGAGATCATGGAGACCTATGATCTGATTTTGAATTCTCCGTCCTCCCGGTATCTTCAGACTCCAGCACACCAAGAGTGGCACTCTGTGCCCACCTTCATAAACAAAACCTTTTTCACCACGCAACGGACTACCATCGCGGGCAACTCCCTGAGCATTTTTGTGCACACTTCCATGATTCTCCTCATCTACCTCAATGCGATTTCCTCCATAAGAACTATTATCTTTTGCATCGTGGTAAAGTGATTCAGACCACGAAGAAGCAGGACCAATAGCGGCGCCGTTGTCGCTTGTGAATACGATAAGCGTGTTCTGAAACACCCCGAGCGATTTCAATTTCTCTATGAATAGGCCGATAGCCGCATCTCCCTCCCGAATCATATCTGTGCGTTTATTAATTGTTGTCCCTGCAATTGGAATGGCACCACTCGCTGCCAGATCATCTGTCTTCAATGGATCTTTTACATTGAAGGAAATAGGGGGGGAATATGGAGAGTGTCCTGCTTGGGAACAATAATAAAGAAAGAACGGCTTATCACTTCCCTTTGTCATGACGTGCTGATCAATGAATGCAAGGGCATCTCGCATCAGAAGCGGACCAACAGACTCAGTGCTCCAATTATCTATTCCATACGCTGGTTTCTTACGTTTCTTGGTAGTTTTCTTAAAAAATGCACGAGCATGGTCGTCATCTGAAAAATACTGCCAAGACTTTTGCTTATCTTCCCATCGCACAAGACGATCATTCTTAAAAAATGCATATGGTTCACTTTGAATACCAGCCGGCAGAGTCAGCGAGTACTCAAAACCATGATCAATTGGTCCGTCACGAAAACGCTGAGTCAGATCCGCATCTTGAAAACTACTTGCAATCGTTCCATCCGATTTCAAAAACGTGGAACCAAGATGGCTTTTCCCGAAGAATGCCGTGGAATAGCCAACTCCCTTTAGTACATCAGCTATTGTTTGTTGGTCCGGTAGAATTTGACTTCCCGAAAAATGATCCCACGTACCACCAGGATTGCGTCCACGGTAGACATGGTTGCCAGTGAGGAGTGCATATCGAGTTGGCGCACAAACAGATGCGGACGAGTGGGCGTTTGTAAAAACAACACCCGCTTCTAACAGAAAATCAAGATGCGGCGTCTCAAAGCCAGCTCCATTTGGATTGAGTGCATGCACATCACCATAACCCATATCATCCATAAGAAATACGAGGATATTGGGTTTTGTCTCACTTCCATACAAAGAAGTGTTTGCGCAGAGAAGTCCTATAAAAAAAATAAATTGTATAAGTACCTCATTTAATGACTCTCTACTCACAATGCTCTTCTTTTTTAGATTTGTTTGTTAAAAATTTTTTTACGAGCAGTAGGCATTCTAGAACTTGAGCACCTTAAATATATTACTGTAATCATCGGTCCACATCACAACGCCGCGACTCGTATGCACAGGTAAAAACCTATAATGCTTTCCAACTCCATTGACCATGTCTTTTAACACCTTTTCATTTCCCACAATCACCCAATCAGAAAGAGTTTTGTAGTCTCGGGCAATACTCCATCGCAAACCATTATGCACTGCTAAATCTCTAACAACTGGAATCAGGTCTAAGTGCCGATTACTTACATGAATCGCAATGACTCCGTTTTCTGATAGATGATCGAGGTAGACAGAAAAAGCCTGTCGTGTGAGTAGGTGCACTGGTATCGCATCACCCGAGAAAACATCTAACACGAGTACGTCAAAGTTCTGAACGTCCCCCTCTCCTCTTTCTTTTTCGAGACTAATCCTCGCATCACCCTGAATAATTTTTCCTTTAGCACCCCGATTCTGAAGCAACTCCCAGAAACTGAATATTTCGGAATTGGTTGCCAACTCAATAACATCGGGATTAATTTCGTACGCCCGAAAGACATCTCCACGCTTCGAATAGGCCGCGATAGTCCCAACACCAAGACCGAGCATGCCAACTCGTCGTTTCTCTTTATCTGAGAAATAATCCATGACCCAGCCCAACCCAGAACTCTTGGCGTAATAGGTCGTTGGCTCTGCAGATTGGTCTGATTCTAAAAACTGCTCACCATGCTGAATTGTGCCATTACGCAGGCTCAAAACAGGTCCTTCCGGCTTAACGACCATATGAACCGATAGCACTCCATAAAAATTTCTTCTGAGAACAAATGCGTCAGAAATGAATTGAGTCATCCCTTTTTGTATTTCATATGTAAAAAAAATAAGGAGCCCGACAACAATCCCCCAAGCCCACAATGGTTTTCCACCATATAAACGACTCGCTTTATCACTGAGCGATGCAGTGATAAAAATCAACCAGCATGCCATGAGTGCTATCGGGTATTCGTAAAATTGAAGAAAAATGAGGGGAGCAATAAGGCTGACAAATAATCCACCTATGGCTCCTCCTAAAGATACCGCCAAATAAAACAATGTAAGATGATGTGGCGGTGGCCTAAGCCTAAACAACTCCCCATGACAAACCATACAGCCTGCAAAGAGTGCTGTTAGATGAATAGCCAGAAGAAGAACAACATTTTGTATGAAGTCTTCGTGAACGTACAAGATTGCACAGAAAATTGTTGACACCATCATCAAGATGCCAAATGTAGTGCGGTTATAAAAGCTAGATTTACTAAAAGTTAGAATAAATGAGAGAAGATAAATGGTGAGAGGCATGACCCAAAGAAACGGTACAACAGCAATATTTTG
>JALCBP010000117.1:0-5531 GCA_028066355.1 Pirellulales bacterium | reverse complement strand
TAACTAGCCGATTTTTGAACAATTTTTTCAATCTCTAAAAAATTCTTTGGCTCTTCTCCATTCGCATAAGTTAATAATTTTGTAATAAAGCAGCGAACAAAGCGATCTCGATTAACTTTTGTTTTCAGGTGATTTCGAAAGTCAAGAATGTCTCGATATTCGATTCCATTCTGAAAGTTTGCTGATGCATCAATTCGAATTTCTTTCTGTTTCGTGTGTTTGCTCAGGTTGCTGTTAGCTGCACCTTCGCTGTAGAAATCTCGCCAACCTCCATTGGGGCCAAAGTTTTCAAAAGCCCAGCCATATGGATCAATTCTCTGATGACATGCTGCACAGGTTTGGTCTGATTTATGTGCTTCCAGCACATCTCGGATCGTTTTGGCTGATCGTATATCAGGCTCTTTGATCAAGACATCTGCCGGTGGTGGTGTCGGATGAATCCCAAGAAGCTTCTCCATAATGTAAACGGCTCGATGAATGGGCGATGTTCCAAGACTATCTGCTGTCAGAGTAAGAAAAGCCCCCATTCCTAAGAAGCCACCTCGCCTTCCATCAGTCCATGTATATTTTCGCAAACGTGAATCGGGAGGAATATTATTCAGGTTGTAGATCGTTGCGAGATCTGCATTTACAAAACTGTAGTCTGCAAAAATCAGGTCTGTAACAGGAAGGTCTAATGAAACAATGTGATGAAAAAAAGTAAGGACTTCATTCACCATATCATCACTGACTCGTTTGCGGTGATAGTGGCGATAATGATCTGGGTCAGGCGACATAAAATTAATTTTGTTTAATTCGAGCCATGCGTACGGAAATTCTTTTAGAAACGGATCACAACGAGATTGTGTAAAACGACGCTTTAATTCCTTGTAAATCTCATCAAATGTTTCAAATTTTCCACTAGATACTGAATCAGAAAGTGCGTCATCTGGAATAGTGCTCTGTAAGAACAGGCTCAGTTTTTCTGTAAAACGTTCTTCTGAATCAAGGTCTTTGCTGTTGACAAGAAGGAATGCGGGAGACGCCAGAATTGCAACGATTCCTTCTTTAAAAGCCTCGGTTTCGCCGAGATCGTCTTGGCATGAGCGTACTAAGTTTGTGATTTGACTAAGTTCGGATTCAGAAAATTTTCTTCGCCAGGCCCTTTCTGCAATTGGCTTCAGAATATCTTTTACGTTTTCAACCCTTGGATTCACACCAAGGAGAGCGGTCTGACGAGCAGGTGGCCAGGAGTCATAGTAAGGACCATTTATCGATGCCTTTAATATCCGTGGTCGTGGACCCTGCCAATAATCGACCCAGTGGTGCCAGCTTTCTGGCTTAAGTACTCTCCGATTGGGTTTGGTCTTAATTGCATCAGCAACTTCTCTGTAAAGAATCGGATCGTTTTGCTTAATGTACTCTCCCGCAATGGCGTACTGAAACTTGAAATTACCATTGCCTCTAAAAGTTAAACCATCAGTAGGATATTTCAGTCTTAGGCGAGTGCCTTTAGCCAGCCACTGAGTTGTCCGGATTTCTGTGATTTGATCATCTGAGAGATCAAATGTTTGTTCTCGATCACCCATCACAATAGTTAAACGGATAGGATCACCCTCGTAGACACCCGTTTTCTCAGATTTGTAGAGACCGCGATCTAAACCGATGCAGTCAATCGCAATGTCATACCAGCCAGTTTCTGGTATGACCGGTAACGATTTGAAATAAGCTAATTGCTTGGGATCCAGGAAATCGAACCCACTTGGATCTCCACGTCGTTCAGGCCGTGTGGTGTTCTGGCTTGTATGCGCAGAGAGTATTTCACTAGGACTAATCTCATAAAAATGAAGATCTGGTTTCTCTCCGGAAAGAATTGTTGCATCGACAATACGGCGAAGAGTGTCAAGGTATTGCTCAAGGTGAAAGTGACTAAACCCAAGTGTCGTACCGTGTGTATCAAAACCGTCATGTCGTGAATCACCAATTAGATTATCTGTTGGCTGATGTGTTCCGGCATCTTCAATTCCCAGAACATCTCGAACACTATTTTTGAACTCTCTGTTATTAAGTCGTCGAGGTGGATTGCTCAGTGTATTTTCATTACGTGTAAAATATTCATAAATTCGTTTGCGAAAAAATGAAATCAGTTGTTGCCGTTCCTCAGAAGTCAGTTGGTTTTCTTCAGCTGGAGGCATTTCGCCTGCCTCAATTCGTTCAAGACCGAGCTTCCAGAAATCAATATTTCTTTTCGAGGCATTGCTTCCGAGATGAGCTGTACGAAAGTTGCCTTCAGATCCTTCTCCACTGTGACAAGCAGCACAGTGCGTTTCGACCAAGGCTTCGGCAGCGATGGACATGTTCAATAAAGAAAGAAGAATGCCACCAATAACGCAAGAAGTCATCTCATGAAGAAATGACGTATGAGCTATTTGTCTTGAAAAATTGGTGAAGGATCTCATTTTCATATGTAACTTTACAACGGACATCTCTAAGCCAGACCCATATCCAAAGATCCAGTACTCGTGTTGAATGCTTCACGCTCTAAACCGAATCGTTGCATAAGAGTGACAAATAAATTGCACAGCGGCATGTTATTTCCACTACCGTCACGAGCATCAAAATGTCCAAGGTGCTTGAATCCACCCCCGGCGACCAAAATAGGGAGATTTCGATTCGAATGTGTTCCGCCGTAACCCATGCCGCTGCCAAACAAAACGATCGTGTGGTCAAGCATGCTCCCTTCGGACATAGGCTCTTGAATTGAATCAAGTTTCTTCAGACACCGTGCAAGTCGTGCGATCTGAAAGGACTCGATAGAAACTAATTCACTTACAAGATCTTCACCGCGGCCATTATGAGTGCAACCATGGTAGCTTCGATTTACACCGTGAATATCTCGGTAATTCAACTCAGAAGGAAATTCAACACTTGCCACACGAGTAAGGTCAGTCTCGAAGGCATATGCAATCATGTCAAAAATAGCATCATATTTTTTGTTTATTGTGCTTTCGCCAACAAAGTGGTCAGAAATATCAAAAGATGGCTTGTCGTAATCGAGCCAAGTCTCTCGGTCAGCGAGTGATTGTTCTAATTCACGTATTGAAGTCTGAAATTGATCAATTCGATCACAGTCTGCCTTACTCCCATCCCTTACCAGAGTCGCACACTGATCAAGGACAGTATCAAGAATACTTTTATCTCTACCCAACATCCGGCGACGTTGCTCTTTCTGTCGCGGTGTGAGATTCATGAAAAGATGATCGAACAGTTGGTGAGGATCAGTAATTGGTAATTTTTCAACACCATTTGCGGTCCAACTCATACGAATTCCTGAATCAAGAGCAGCACCCACTGACGGGAATCGGACTTTACTGCCAACATGTCGTGCCAGTACTTGATCCAGTGACATGTTTTTTTCTGGAAATGCTCTAGCATCAGATGGAAGAACACCACTTAGAAATGAAATTTCTCGCCCATGACCACTGACCATGTTGTGGTCAGTGTGCGAGAGAATAGTGAGTCGATCTTTGAGCCAGTAAAGAGATTTCAGGGTAGGAGAGATCGTAAAATCTTTACCAAAATCGGATGGAAAGAAATGTTGTGGATGCATCCCGAACGGGTTGCCAACTACAAGGAACCGCGTTCGTGCTGATATTTGATTCGGTTCTGCAGAACTCAGTGAATCTAAAAACGGTAGTGTGACAGTGCCACCCAAGCCTCTTAAGAAACAACGTCGATTTGTATTCATGTCATTCTTTCTAGCTAAGATGGATTTCTTTTGTAAAACAAATTGTAATAAGGAATACTGAAATATGTTGTTGGCCACTCTGTATTACAGAGCGATTTTCAATTCATCGCACAAACAATGACCAAGAGACTCTCGAAAGTATTTTTACATGAACAAGACATACTTTATTCCTAGCAGGAAACTTCTAATAAAGCTCTGTTTATGCACACTTTTGGTTAGCCATGCATCAATTCAACAGGAGTCCTCTGCTGTTGCGGAGTTGCCACCTCAACCAGATGTAACCTCAGCGATTAAGAATATTGATCAAGTTGTCACTGCTGGGCCATTTATTAACGATTGGGATTCTTTAGAGTCGTATCAGATTCCTCAGTGGTATCGAGACGCAAAATTTGGGATTTTTATTCATTGGGGAGTCTACAGCGTTCCTGCTTTTGGAAGTGAATGGTATCCACGGCAGATGTATATAAACAAACCACGAAGGGGAGTAAACTTTTTTGAGTACCATAAGAAAACGTATGGCTCACAAAAAGTTTTTGGTTACAAAGACTTTATTCCTGAATTTAAAGCAGAACACTTTGATGCTGGTGAGTGGGTCAGACTATTTAAAGATGCAGGTGCTCGATACATCGTACCGGTAGCTGAGCATCACGACGGCTTCCCGATGTATGACTGCAGTTTTACTAAATGGAACTCAGTCAGAATGGGGCCGAAACGTGACATCATACGTGAGCTAGAAAAGGCGACCCGAAACGCAGGCCTGAAGTTCGGCGTAAGTAGTCATCGTGCTTTCAATTGGATGTACTACGTTCGTGATAAAGAATTTGATAATTCTGATCCCCAGTTCGCAGGGCTTTATGGTCGTCCAATGCCATTCCTTTTCAATAAGGATGCTGATGATTATCACAAGCATTTTCCTCCACAAGATGATCAGTTTAAAGATAGCTGGTTAGCTCGTACGTGTGAGATTGTTGATCGATATCAGCCGGATCTTATCTGGTTTGACTTTGGGATCACTCCTGGATTGCGAGAAGCCAAACACAATGAAAATCCTTTTGCTGATCACCTCCGCAGATTTGCAGCGTACTACTACAACAAAACAATGAAGACTCCTAATGGAATTGGTGTTATCAATTACAAGTGGAATGCGTTTTCCGAGAAATCAGCAGTTCTAGATAAAGAACGTTCTAAAATGGCTGAAATTCGTGAACCGTTTTGGCAGACAGACACAGCTGTAAGTTCAAGTTCCTGGGGTTATACAAAAGACCAGAAATACAAAACGCCAGATCGACTGGTGGATGACCTTATTGACATTGTAAGTAAGAATGGTTGCCTTCTTCTAAATGTTGGTCCTCGTTCTGACGGCACAATTCCATCTGAGGACCAGGAGATTCTTCGATCCATTGGTCAATGGCTCAAAATAAATGGTGAAGCAATCTACGGAACAACGCACTGGGTTACGTTTGGTGAAGGGCCAACAGCCGTTTCAACTGAACATGTGAGTGAAGCAAAGGATAAGCCATTCACTGAAGACGATATTCGATTTACGAGACGCAACGAAGTGCTCTATGCATTAGGGCTAAAATGGCCAAGTGATAATAGTGTTAAGATTAAGTCACTTGGTATTTCGAGTGACCATATTGAAACAAAGATAAAATCTGTCTCAATGCTCGGTGTATCTCAACCACTGACATGGTTTCAGAACGAAAAAGAACTCTTGGTCGACCTTCCAGAGGAGCATCCATCTGATTATGCATATGCTCTTAAGATTCAGTTCCAAAAGTAATTGAAAGCTAAGCACGGCATG
>JALCBP010000116.1:0-5581 GCA_028066355.1 Pirellulales bacterium | reverse complement strand
TTATTCATATCAGCAATTCATAGATTTTATTTCCACCGCAATTTGAGATACCAAGTACCTTGATCTCAAAATAAAAAAACCCCCGCGGTGTTCACTTCTCCAGAATTGGAAAAAGCTGCTGTGCAAAATTTACGGTGCCTTTGGAATTTCCAAATCACTGCGATTACCCAACTGGTAGAGGACTTCTTTCGATGTGGTATTCGACAGCACTCGCGTTGCCCCATCTGCTAAACCAATCTGCAGACAACCTGGATGATAACTTCCAAATCCCCCCACATAGAAAGGGTCGTGAGGCGCCTCTCTCTGCCTCCAATTTTCTGGACGTTCTTCAATCTTTGAGGTGTTTCGAAGCGTAGCCCTTGTACCAGATACCCAGCCTAGATCACCACTATCGATAAAGTGCTCCCCAACCAAAAGTGTGTTGGAACTTCCATCTTCAATGTCTTCGAATCCAATCTCACTGTTCAAAAATAACACACCGTTGTTGTTACTATCTATTGGATTTTCACCATCATGGTGACACCCTGCATAGGTGGTGTGACTTATCGAAATTCCACTCTCATCGCTATTCCTTGGCTCCGGAGATGATGGGCAATGAAGCACGGAGACTATTGCTTCACGCACCGGTTTGTTTTTTTCACCGTAAGCGCCAGCATCTTCAACAAAATGTCGAGCGAGCCCAGCCTGCTCAAGGTATGGAAGAATACGGATGATCCAGCTGATATGGCTTCCTTCTGCAACACTTTGAATGGGACCAGTCGGGTTGGTCACTCCAGATGGAAATGTCCCAAGGTGAAATTCATGATTATGGAGTGACAGGCCAATTTGAGTGATGTTGTTTGCACAACTACATCGTCGGGCTGCCTCACGAGCTGCTTGCACAGCCGGAAGTAAGAGCCCCACAAGCACACCGATAATTGCAATAACAACAAGCAATTCAACGAGCGTAAATCCTCGAAGCCGTGGGTTATGGTCAACAGAGGGGATACTCTGATTCGGACTTTTCATGCTGGGAACTCCTTTGCACCATGCTGGGTGCTACCTATTGTTTGTTGTATGTGCTTTGGTAGTAGTGCGTGACGTGTTGAAAACAATGTCCCGTGAGCAGCGAACTGGTCTTTGGCCTTCAAACGGGTACTCGACCGTTACGCGGATTTGATGCTCGCCAGTATCGCTGGGCTTGTCATTAAAAATGAGTTTTGCGTTTCCTTTGCCACAGATCTCTTCTGAGGGAATAACAAGCCTCTCTTCGGCCAGACTGCCACCTGCTGCAAGACGTGCAGCAACCTGATGACAAGTTGCATCAAGAAGCAACGAAGCTTGCCTCGCATGATGCTCACTATGAATGAATGACCGAGCCAAAATAGCGCCATGAAGCATCGATGCAGCAATTAGAGAAAATGTTGCCATGCATGCAAGAGCCATCATAACGACAACTCCTCTGCGTTGTTCCGTCGTACTGTACATTTTTCATGAACCTTTCTGACTTCCAGTGGTTTGGAAAGAATGGTTAATCGATGGAATACACGCGACCACTTCGAGATCCTGAACTCTTCGCGGAGCTCTATACGCAGTTGGCTTGTGTTGTGGAGCAGCACACCCCCGTAACACAGCATATCGTTTCTCTTTAAGCACGCTCCACTGTGTTATCGAGGCAAGCACAAACCCCTCCCGTGACGTTCGGCCATCTTTCTTTTTGTAGATTCGCACAATGCCTTTGGGCGTACTCTGGTATTCAACAAGACCTTTGGCATGTTGTATTTGAACGAGTGATACCGCCTGTGTTCCGGCCTGACTTGTGCGCATGTGAACCTCGTCGATAATCCCTTCATTACTGATAGAGTTCCAAATATCTTCACGAAATTGTCTCGCAAGACGCATCGCTGATCGATCCTGCTCAAGATCCTGTCGAGAGGCAGACTGCATCCGCATGCCTGTATGGAGAAATCCAGCCGATACACTGATAGCAACGCCGACAGAAGTCATGGCAGCCAATAATTCAATAAGAGAAATACCTCTTTTTCGCTTTCCACAGAACGTCATGGTGTATCTCCAAACGACGGTTGGGGGGCTGGCAACCATACCGCAAGTCTTAATGGGTTGTTCTTTCGCCCGACAGACTTCCAGTAAATCTCGAGTACAACCCGCCACCCAAGGGAAGTTTGAGATGACTTCGCTTTGAGAACAACACCTGGAAGATGCTTTGTTGCTATTTGAGACGGAGCTAATGAATTGATGAATGATACGAATTCATCTGATGGGTGTGCCTTGATTCGCTCTGCAATATTTGCCAGTTCTTCAAGTGCCAAGCGTTCTCGTCTGGATTCGCTTAACAGCCGGTTGTGACTGACGTATAAAGGAACTGTGGATGCCATCACAGTCATCAAAAGCGTAAAGGCAGAAAGCAACTCGAGGCTTGAGAAGCCCTTTCTGCCCTTTGACATGCTGCCCGATAACTCAACTAAGGATTTGATAATCAGGATAGTCCTTTCACGAGTTGAATAAGTGGCTCAAAAATTGCCAGTGATTCCATGAGTACAAGAATACCCATAATCCCGACCATCACAGGAATAAGAATTTCAAGACGTACTACCCGTTCCCTACGAATACGTTCACGGCGTTGAGTTGCGACTGCTTGAAGAAACCAACCTTGATGATCCGGAGTAGCGAGCGTCTTCCACTGCTCGAACTCGAAGGGTGTTAACAATCCTATCGATGGCAGTATGTCTTGGCTTTCTACTACATGTGACAATCGCTGCTTGATATCAAGATCTCGCATGCACACTAACAATTCAGATGCTGCCGTCTCGATTGAAAAACCTTCGTTCAAAGCCACACCAAGCAGTTCGAGTACTGTCGCCCGGCGTTCGTTACGCTGAAATGGCAGAAGCAACCATCGCCTCAGTCGACGTGACACAATCAATAAAAGAGCAACGAGAAAAATAAGTGGGAGAGATAACAAGCCGACAAAGAAACACCGAGCCATCGCAACAGCCCACTGAAAACTGGTAGGGCTATCCATACCAAACTCATTGATAATCTGTGCATAAGCCGGCAGGATTGTGATGGCAAGAAATCCAATGACTCCTAAAAATATGGTGAGCATCACAAGAGCATAGCCAATCAAGGCACGATATCGCCACGAAAGGGACGTCGAATAACCTAAAATCACTGACGTCAACTGAGGAAGAATACCCAAACGATTCCCAAAGCGGATCGCGACAACATGCTCCTCACACATAACTGAATGACTGTTGTGGAGCACGTCATCCAAGCCTGCTCCTTTGGCGAGGCGTTCAGCGATACCATTTATTCGTGTTGCTTGCGTCTTTCTCTGGCTCTTCGACCACGCGAGTAGCATCGGTGCCTCACGGATATTTGCCTCAGCGCATGCGGAAAAAATCCTCATGAGCGACACTGATTCCGCATGACTACAGGCACGATCTATCATGACAAAGCGTTAACGAGGTGAATGAGTGGCATAAAAAGGGACATTACAACAGCAGCAACAACAAGTCCGGCAACTCCAATAGCTATTGGACCAAGGAACCATTGCGTTGCTGACACTCCCCGACGAACACGATCCTGCTGACAATCCGCGATGGCTTCGATAAGAATTCGCGCAACGTGGGGTTCCTGTGCCAATGCGAACGTGATCGCGTTGGTCATGGGGCCACGACGTGTCGGCCTCATCCTAATCCGTTTATGGATGCCAATAGACGAAGCTGCAAGCTCTATCGCTTCGTGGGGAGGTGCGCCTGCCCCCCGAAGTATCGAAAGGGATCGTGCGAATTCCTCACAGATTTGGGGACCAGACAAAGATCGCTTGATCATGAGAAATCGTCCCAAGGCAATGAGACCAATCGCAAAAAAAACGCCCCATCCAGAAAAAAATGTAACGACCTTGAACATGGCAACAGTCATAAATGGAAGTTGTAAGCCAAAGTCATCAAATAATGAATGAAAAAGGGGAAGCACCACTAATGACAAAAGAAATAAGGTTGCCGATGCAAACCCAAGAATCATCACAGGATAGGCAAGGGCAGCCCAATAGAATGAATACGTCTGCTGCGGCTTTTCAATAACACTTAATACTCGTTCAAGTAATCGTGGATCCCCGCGTTCACTCGCAAATAATGGGAACCAGCAACGTGCATCGAGATTCGCTAATCGCTGTGCTGCAGGAACATCGCACTTCTTCAGCACATCTGCCATGTTTCGCCATCGAGCACCCTGTTTTGATGGAAGTTCGTCAGCAACTGACGCGATGAGCTCACTCGCATCATGGTGTCTCTCAACTGCCTGAGACACGTTGTACTCAAGAGTTCGATTCATAACCCCGGACTCCAGATTGGTACAACAGGTAAGTCGGCGATGGATGTGAATAGTTCTACAAGAGGCTGCATTAACGCAACGCCATAGAGCAAAACTACGCCCCCTGCTACTACAGCTCCCACAATGGGAATACTGTTTTTACGTCGCGCTAGGCTTGACAAAAACCTCTGCCGATACCACCCGACGATATATGTCATGCATGAAGAACGGCTCAGACGAGGCATTTTTAGAACCTGCTGAACCAGTGGTGAAGAAGACTCATCAGATTCACTTTTTTTCTGTGATGCAAGATCAGTCCATATATCTGCCTGCTCACCTTCCGTGAGATCAAGCGTGTCAATAACAGCCCGACACTGACACAAAAACATTGAGTCACGATTCCGCACAATCCTAGATTTCTGATTGACAGCAAAGAAGACGGCACCTGTCAGTAACAGAATGCATGCCACCACTGCGGCGGGCATGAGCATTGATCTAAGAACAGGATTCGATGTATTCGTTATGACAACTGTTGACAACTCAAATGGAGTTTCAAGTGCAATGAGGAGAGGAGTGTTGAACATAGCCACAAAAAATATCCCGACACATGCAGCCACACATATAAACATTGGGTATACCAGAGACACAAATTTGTCCCATTTTGCACGCTGCTCTTCGACGAAGATTAGCTGAATTATTTCTAACAGCCCTTGAGCATCGCCTCCTGCAAGTATCAGCCGAAGAATTCCACGAAATGGTATTGGGATAGATTTGAGGACCGACGATACATCAGGTGGATTTCTAACTGCAGGATCACGAAGCACTTGTGTCGCAGCGTCGAGGGCTGAAAGTGTATCTTTATAAGCACCAAGTTTCACTCGATATGTAATGCGGATTACAGCGGCTATTGCTGCTGATGCGTCTCCAGCACTTGATAAACGTTCCCCAGTCAATTCTGATGTCATACTCAAGAATCTCCTCTTGTTCTCTTAGAACAAATTTATGCTGCTTTGCCGTTCATTATCAGTAATATGGCAGTTGCATTAATCACCAAATGGTTTCCGTAGGAAAAGATTACTTGCCCGATCGCCTGTCGCGAGCAGGACGCTGTCAGGAGTAAAAGCAACACTGGTAATCCAATCTGTGTGTTTTGTTATTAGTTTTCAAGTTGGCTGGAATTGTGCCATATCCACCCCGGAATTTTCACGCCATAGGGTCGCAAAACGCGACGAAGTTAAAACTACCCTGTGTCCTTGTAAGACGAAGA
>JALCBP010000115.1:0-5624 GCA_028066355.1 Pirellulales bacterium | reverse complement strand
AAGCCTACGGTATTCTCCTGTTCCTGTTGACGGATTATGAAATATCTATTTTGTCTTGTGATGATACTCTTGATGGGTAGTAGTAATGGCGAGGACACTCTCTTTTCTACCAGCTATGAAAAAGATGACATCACCACTGACCTCGAGGCGGATTTACCTGCTGCTACCGATGCTGTTCATCGATCTGGCACCGTTTCGCGTGGTGGTAAATATTCCGTTCGTCACAAGATTGCCAACGCGAAAGAATATATTTCACACGATGCACATCGGTCAGAATCCACAACGATGCACCATCAGGCATCACGTTATAGCCAGGGCGATCACTTTCGTTACCAGTTCAGTGTCTATCTACCTGCCAACTGGGAAGTAGATACTCGAGAATCTGTGGATATTTTCTGGCAGTTCAAACGGTTTGAGGGTGGCCCGGATATATTCATTGCGGTCAAAGGACGGGATATTGTCCTAAGATCAAATGGGCTCAATAACAGACGCCAAGACCCATTAATTTATGATTACAAGGCAGGAAGGTGGTACGACTTTCGCTTTGATATTCTCTGGTCTACGAGAGCCGAGGGCCAATTAAAAGCGTTTGTGAAGTCAGGGGATGAAAAAGATTATTCAGAGGTTTTGTCCTTCAGCGGTGCAAATATTCAGAACGAAAAAGAAAATAGTGCATATCTAAAATGGGGCATCTACAAGCCTGATTTTAACCTTTCAAAAATCGAGAATGCCAGAATCATTTATCACGATGAAATATCTGTGACAAAACTACCTTAATTCAATTTTCTTGCTTTCGCTTTTTGGATAATTCAGGCTGAAAACACTGTTAGACAGAGAGAGTCTTGGGTTTCGCATTCTGGACAGACAAATTATTCCCAGAACTCTTACGCGATTCTTTCGTACTATTCGGAGTCTCTCAAATTAACTTGTCGTTTGTTTGAGGATGCCCCTGATTCGGCACAGCAGTAGGCAAACTGCTGCTGTGCCGTTTTCGATTTAGAAACGGAGTTTCACTTGCATTTTATAATCGATCAAAATGGTGAACTTATTGTCACTGATGAAGGCGAAGAAGTCTTCGATATTGATGACAGTGATGAATTGACACTTAAAAGACCAACCGTTCAGGAGACCATCTCTGAAGTTCACATGATTGAGTAACCCAACGCGGTCAATCATGTGAACCTAAAATAGCTCAGACTTCAGAAACCAGCATATTCAATGCGCCGGTTCTTTCTTAATCTCCTGAGTCTTCAGGAACGGATTTGGGCGCTTACATGCCAATGCTTGCAGCAAGTGTCTTGCCAGTTCTGCATCATGCTCATCAGAAGCTTCTGCACCCCAAATTTTCTTTCTTTCGGTTTTCACGGTGTTGAGTATCTGAAGCACTAAATAGGCAGACTTTCCAGGAATTGTCATTTCGCCATTCCTTCATAAAAAAGATGGTCAGTTTGGTGGCGAGGAGTGGCCCTGATTAATTCATTAATTCTTAGCCAGTCTCAGAAGGCAACAATGTGAATGAAACCACAAGTTACCGTACCTTCGTTCCCTAGACAGTTGGTGTCATCGTCTTGCTAGCCATCTGACATTCCAACTACGTAAGTTAATTTTTTTCCGAATTTGAACTCATTTTTAACACGCAACCAGTTTCTCTCGAAGCAACGTTGAGTAAATCATTGAGTTTATGGCCATGAGACATTCTCATTAATTCATCCCCCTTCTTTTGCCGATACAGGGAAATATTTGTTTCTCTTGGGAGATGCTCAGGCTCAGTTAGCTAGCTGAAGTAGGGTGTAGTAAATGCATGGTTATAGGAACCTTGTCGGAACCACAACGACGCTCTAGTGCTGTCTCCCGTGTTCACCCATATCGGTAAGCATCACACTTCAATACGAGAGTTCGCTAATGGCATCTACTATCTGCAAAAATTGCCAAGATGATCTGGCGGAAATCGATGAAGACTTGGCAGCATACATTACCGAGGACATGCAAACGGAATACTTGTTTAACCGCTGTCCTTTGTGCCGCAGGCGATCTGTCAACGTAGAGCCGACTACGATCAGGCGGGCAAAATTCCTCGCAATAAGTGCGGCGATCATCATTGCATACGGTGCTTGGAACAGTTTCATGTACAGTAAAGCTTTGAACGCACCGGACGAAATCAATCTGCCTGACGTGGTTGAACGACTGGGTAGTATCGACAAAGAAATGAAATAGTTCTCAACTAATTCTTTAGCTTCCCACGATCAAAGAGCGCTCAAGAACATCAAATATTAGCATTGTTGTTGCAATACCCTGAAATGCCACCGTCACCGACTTGCTCTACAGCAGTAATGCCGAAGGCTTTTTCATTACCATGTTCTTATTCGTTGCGTAGATACAGGCTGCAGAGAGTTTGCCCGGGCTAAAGGCAGGGCCGCCACAAGTGGTCTGGAATATTCAATACTTTTGATTTGCTTGCGCCTGTTATCCTGACGGACTTACACAAAGAAGTTGCCTAAGCCATTACTTACGCAAGAATAGAGGCTTTACACGGGCATAAGGCAGCACACCTACTTTCTCAGTCTGGATTTTCGTCGGTTGAACCGCTCAGGTGTTTTTTGAGAAGCAAACTTCACCCCGCGTTGCCCGAATTGTGCCCCTGAACCGTAACATGTGACGGGCCAGCAAACGGGATCACGCGAGGAGTTTTCGTAAAAATATCCAACCCTGCGTGCCTGAAAAAATTCAAAATGAATATATTTGAAAGCACACACAATCGAAGCAATCATGTATTCCTAGTTACTCTTTGAAACAGCACTACTTTGGAATTGAAAGACATCTTCAATGCGCATATTCGTTGTGTTTGCGAGCATCATCATTTGTTGTGTAGCACTGCTTGGATCATCCTCTTTCTGTTTTGCCAAAGACAACGTGGAGAACTCTTCAAAGCCTCAGGAAGAACAGAAGAAAGACAAACCAAAGTCGGACAACAATCCTGCCGAATCCGCAAAGGTGCCAGATGCTGCTGACAAACCCGTAGTGACGAAGCACTCTATTACCATTGGGAATTCAGCATTAGCGTATTCCGCTGAGACTGGCATGCTACCTTTACTCAAAGATGATGGCACAGCGAAGGCGTCAATGTTCTACGTGGCCTATACCGTTGACGGGGGCGATACATCGCGGCCAATTATTTACTGTTTTAATGGCGGGCCGGGAGCATCAGCTGTGTGGTTACACCTTGGCGGTCTTGGACCCAAGCGAGCACAAGTGAACCCTAATGCGACTTTGCCTCCTCCACCGTACAAACTTGTAAACAACCAACACACCGTTCTTCAGCATGCTGATCTTGTCTTTATTGATCCCGTGGCGACGGGATACAGTCGGCCGATGAATGATGAGAAAGCAGAACAGTTTTTTGGAAAAAGATCAGACATCGAAGCGATGTCTGAATTTATTGTGCTGTATACAACTCGTCATCATCGCTGGGGTTCTCCAAAGTATTTGTGTGGAGAAAGTTACGGTGTGTTCCGAGCAGCCGGGCTTGCAGAATATTTGCAGGATCACCACGGGATGTTTCTTAATGGCCTTCTTCTGGTCTCCGGACTTGTGGACTTTGGAACAATTCGTACTGGCTCAACTAATGATTTGCCCTATTCAATTTTTCTACCAACGCTAACTGCCGTTGCTCATTTTCACAATCGACTTCCAGCAGACTTACAACAAGATCTAGAACAAGCTCTAAAAGAGTCGAGGAGGTTCGCCTCTGATGAATATCTCGCTGCACTCTTCGCTGGCGAAAGCTTAGACAAGGACCAACGAAGGCTGATTTCAAAAAAGCTATCGCGTCTGACCGGTATGCCAGAAGATTTCATTCTTGAAAATCGACTCAGAATAAGTTCGTCAATGTTCCGCAAGAAGTTGCTTATCGAGGAGGGCCTCATCTGCGGTCGGTATGACGGCCGCATCACAGGTCGAGACGGCGACTACTCAAGTCTGTACCCAAGCTTTGATCCTTCCTACATGGCTGCACTCGGCCCACTGGCTGCGACAATGAACGCCTACGTTCGCGAAGAACTAGCATTTGAAAATGATCTTCCATACAAAACACTTGCGGGTGTGCAACCGTGGAAATATGAGGAAAACACATATTCCAGTACAGCGGCTGATCTTGCGTCAGCTATGTCGAAGAACCCCCATTTAAAAGTGCTGGTCATGACTGGCCGATGTGATTTAGCGGTGCCGCCTGATGCAATGCGTTACAGCATCGATCATCTTGAAATCGATCCTTTGATCAAAGCAAATTTCTCTTTTGCTGAATATGAATCCGGCCACATGATGTATTTGAATTCCCCTGATCTCAAAAAGATTGGTCAGGATGTCGCTCGATTCCTGCGCGCGAGAAATGAAGTCAATTAGGGCACAGGACTTGAGGCTGTGGCTGTTTTAACCATAACCGCATGGCCAAGTTCTGTATCAATTCCAGAACTAAAAGTAAGCATGTGGTGGGAGGCTTGTTTATGATCTTAATATGTCATTGCCCCCTGTTTTTTCACTTCTTTCATTCGTTGCAAAAACGTTTATCGGGGACGAAGAAATGCGAGCAAGCGTGCACGCCCTCCAATAATTAAGAGCATTTTGCCAACGACATTACCTTCAAGTAAATCCATGAAATTTTTTCCTGAGAATTCGTACTGACTTCACTCCTTCATCAGCTTTTCAATCTGCTGCTGAAGATATTTGTCACCAGTCGCACCCTCCCAGCGCAGCTCGCCCGGCCAGAATTCGCGGATGTAGCCTTGTTTATCGAGAACATAGACACTCGGCCACATTGAGTTTCCCCACGCCTGCCAATTGTTTTTTTCAATGTCAGCAAGAATTGGGAACGTAAAGCCAGCCTCTTCCGCTCTTTGTCGAATCAGATCAATATCGTGTTCAGCTTTTGTCTCAGGCGTTTGAATTCCAATTATTGCAACATTCTCATCCTTAAACCTATCCTGCCAATCAAGATATACCGAGTAATTATTTTTGCAGTTAATACATCCGAAAGCGTAAAAATGAAGAACAACAACTTTGCCGCGTAAGTCAGAAAGTCGAAGTGGTTTGTCTGCGTTGATCCAAGGCCCTGATTCCTGCAACTCCGGCGCCTTGATGCATAGTCCAAAATATTGCTTGCGATCTGCAGTCTGCGCCTGAATCTTCTGTGCAATCTGAGTCAGCGAGTTCCACTGCATTGGTGAAAAATTCTGCTTCACCTCGGCCAACATATTATTCCACAGTTCTTGCACTTCGTCGCGTGTTTCGTCTGGTGTTTGATTTCGATATGGCAGAAATTCAATATCATATCGATCGAGCGTAGAGCGAAGCTTCTTTTGGTTTAGTGCACTAACTCGCAGGCTTTTCTGCACAGTCGATGAATGGAGTAAGTTCCAAATAGGGTCTGCTCCTTCGAATGGATCAGCAGCCATGCCACTCAAGGAAAAATGAACAGCAGCAAGAAAAAGAAATATAAGATTCAAATTTCTGTTTTTGATTTTTTACCCCCCACTTTTTCGTCACAAAAAAATCAAAAGATATTACTGACTGGGTCACAGGATGAAGAGTCGGGGCGACTGGACTTGAACCAGCGACCTTTCGGCCCCCAG
>JALCBP010000026.1:2879-33547 GCA_028066355.1 Pirellulales bacterium | reverse complement strand
AGAACCAGAGTGGCTGTCGTTGAGATCACTGCTGTTGAAAAAATAGTGTCAAAGAAGGAAAGCATTGTTGATAGGCTATGTAGTCAGTTAACCCAAACCCTGTGTCTGCGAATAATGCAAGGGAATCGAGTAGCATGAAGTACGGGTTCAGAGAACAATATTGGATGAACATAAAGAGGTAACTGTTGTGGTATTAGTGTCGGGTGTTATCAGTCGTATGTCAAAACATTTCTGTTGTCTTCTAGGTGTTTTCCTAAGCTTTACGGCAACGCCGGTGTCAGCGTGTTCCCGAGTTGTCTACAGAGGTCCTGATGATGCGGTCATCGTCGGACGCACAATGGACTGGTCGCAGTCGTTGGAGGTGAACCTGTGGGCGTTCCCTGCTGGTCTTGAGCGGAACGGAAACGCCGGCGATCGGTCACTCAAGTGGACGTCAAAATACGGGAGTGTTGCTGCAACCTGCTACGATAAGCTTGTAGCCGATGGAATGAATGAGAAGGGGCTTGTAGTGAATGTCCTCTATCTCTCAAGCAGTATCTATCCGCAGTTTGATGGAAGTCGGCCTACCCTCTCAATTGGAGCCTGGGCACAGTACGTACTTGATAGCTTTGCGACAGTCAATGAAGCAGTAACGGTTCTCAAGGATGAACCCTTTCAGCTTGGTGTATTGATCATGCCTGGCGGACATGCTGGGACGGTACACCTCGCTATTGCTGATGCAACTGGAGACTCTGCCATTTTTGAATACATAGGTGGCAAGCTGCTTGTTCATCATGGAAAGCAGTACAGCGTAATGACCAACGACCCACAGTATGATCAGCAGTTAGCTCTCAATAGCTACTGGCGGGAGGTGGGTGGAAACGTCATGTTGCCAGGAACAGAACGGCCCGCTGATCGTTTTGTCAGGGCAAGCTACTATCTCGGAGAAGCGCCGCAGACACCTGATGAGAGAAAGCAGGTTGCCAGCGTGTTCTCGATTATTCGAAATGTGTCAGCACCGATTGGTACAGTACACGCCGGGAAGCCGAACGTGGCGGCAACGCTATGGCGGACTGTGGCTGATCAGAAGCGAGGTGTGTATTACTTTGAGCTTACAGATACACCAAATATTTTTTGGGTCGATCTGTCAAAACTTGATCTGTCTGCTGGCCAGCCCATGCGGATGCTTCCTGTTGAGAGTGCACCGGTGATGGCAGGAGAAGTTTCCAGTCGTTTTGAGCAACAGACTGACTTTGAGTTTATGGTTGGCAGTGATCCTGGGGAAACGCAATAAGACTGTCATTCGGTGTGCCAGTGAATGTTCAGTGTGAAGGGTTGTGGGCCATATGTGTTGTTTCAGCAATGGGAGGAGGTCGGCGATGAGCCGGCAAGTTCTGGTCTTGGTTTCTGTGTTGTGCTGCAGTGTTGCTCAGTGGAAGAGTGTGCCTGCTCAAGAAGTTCAGCGGAAACCAAATATTGTCATCCTGTTTATTGACGATCTTGGGTATGGAGACCTCGCTTGTTTTGGAAACAAAAGGATACCAACCCCCCATATAGATAGCCTTGCGGCCGATGGTGTCCGGTGCACCATGTCATACATCACGAATCCGCCATGTTCGCCAAGTCGGTGCGCTTTGATGACTGGTATGTATGCACAGCGGTTTGGGAAATCGGGAATGGCGCGAGGGTTGCCCATTCCGAGCGATCATCCAACTTTGGCTGAATTCATGAGAGACGCAGGCTATGTCACTGGGCAGATTGGCAAGTGGGATATTGGCTGCGTCGGGCAAGGTCCCCATGAACGTGGCTTTATGGAAGTGGCCAAAGACCCTCCGGGAACGCAGTACATACGCGAAACAGAGGATGGGGGTACAGCCTATCTGACGGATCTCAATAGCGATTCCATGGTTGAGTTTGTTGATCGCAATGCAGGGCATCCATTCTTTTTGTACTTTTCACCACTCGCGGTGCACTCAAAGGTTAAAGAGACACCACAACGGTACAGAGATCGTATTCCAGGAGGCAACGGCACCGCCTATGAAGGCGCGGTTGTTGCTGTTGATGATGCTGTCGGGAAACTTCTTTCTGCTTTACGAAAGCACGGTCTTGAGCAAGAGACACTCATTCTGCTTACCGGTGATAACGGAGCTAATATTACCGAGGGTGGAACGTCTGAACCGTATCGAGGAGGGAAAGGAAAGTACACGCAACAAGAGGGTTGGGTACATACTCCAACAATTATTTCCTGGCCTCAAAGAATTCCAGCTGGTAAGACTTATTCTGGGCTTATGGGAACAATTGATTTTTACGCGACTGTAGCTGCTGCTGCAGGGCATCGCTTGCCTGCTCGATGTGATGGGAAAAACCTCCTGCCATTTCTTGTGGGGGATCTCCATGGAGACGCGCATGAGTACCTGTTTTGGCATAACGCTGATCCGACTGACGCGCCTCGACGAAATATTTATGCAGTGCGATGGAAACAGTGGAGATTAATCAAGGCGGACGGCGTATGGGTCCTCTTTGACCTGATACATGACCCAAAAGAAACACACGATGTTGCCAAAGAACATCCAGATGTTGTCGAGAATATGACTAAACAGTATGGATATTTTGTTGACTCACTACCGCCCTTGAAACAAAGTGCTGATTACAAGGGAGGCGGATCTGTGCCTCAGGGTTGGGGGTGGGAGATCGGCACTGGGGGTGTGCTTCCAGCAACGGAGTAACGGTATGACGCCGATGCCACTTGCTGGTGTGAAGTAAATTTTGAGAATTGGGTCGGTTCCGGTGGAACTCCTTTTGGGAAAATATATGTGCTCAAGACTGTGTAAGCGTGTGCGTACACTGGACATTGCGTGTGCAGCGTCGAGGGTAGGCGTACATTATGTAAGGGTGACCATGACTTTTATTCGAAATCTGATTTGCCAATACACTGCATTTGTTGTGTTCGTTTTCCTCCTTTCAAACACAGGTGTTTGGTCGGCAGATGGAGCCCGTCTTGACGATCCAGCAACCTGGGCAGAACCCTCGTTCTGGAAATCGTTAAAGCAGTCAAATGAACTGAAGGGATGGGAATTTCGTAATGGCGAGATCTCGCTTGTTCGTCCTGGTGCCACTGGAAGTATCTTAAGTGAACCTGTTCCGTCTGACTTTGAGCTTTCTTTTGAATGGAAGATTGCAGAAAAAGTGAATAGTGGTGTGAAGTATCGAGTTCGCAAACATGGTGCACCATATTGGACTTCGGCGTATAAGGGGTCTGGATACTGGGGTTTTGAGTATCAAATTTATGACAAGAAACCCAACACAGATGCGCTCCACGCAACAGGTGCAATTTATGATCTCGCATCGGCTGACTCAGATGAGGTCGTAAATCCACCGAACGAGTGGAACGAATCAAAAATTATTGCCGATGGCGCAACCGTGGAGCACTATCTCAATGGTTCATTAGTTTCTTCAATTTTTGCTGAGGGGCCGGAGTGGGAACGAACAATCGCACTGAGTAAATTTGCAGGTTTTGATGGCTTTGGACAGTCGTCCACAAAAAGTCAGATCATGCTGACGGACCATGGTGGTAAGGTTTCGTATCGAAATTTTCGTTTTGTAAAACTCGTGCCAAAGAACCAAATGCCGCTGAAGCGGACCGGGCCTTTTCTTGCAGATGGGATGAGGAATTGTTGGGCTGATCAAGACTCAATCAGCATCTGGACACGAACAACACAGTTCCCAGAGATGAATTCCACAGGCCAGAAGTTTCAGTCTCTTTCAACAAAACAGGCAAAGGTGTTGGAGGACACAAAAGATGCAGTGGAATATCTTTCGGCTCAGTTGCCTCAAGGGGCTTCTTTGGATCAAATGATAGGCGCCTGTCCTGGTGCTGCCGGTGAAGTGCGTCTTATCTATTTTCCTGAAAAGCGGTTCAAGGCGAAGAAGGAAATGACCAAGTGGAAGAAGACGACTGCGGACGAAGACTTTACAGCGCAGTGGCATCTTGAAGGGCTTTCACCGGGTACTCGCTACATCACAGTGCTTGAGGCACGGAAGCCTGACAGTCAGCAGACGACGGCAATTCTTCGCGGAGGTTTTGAAACAGCACCAGCAAAAAATGCAAGAACAAGCCTCACGTTCTGTATGACGACTTGCCATGATTTTATTCGATCTGATAACGGCTTACGTGGTCATAAAATTTATCCAGCAATGAAAGAAATCAATCCGTCATTTCTTGTCCACGCGGGAGATATTGAGTATTACGACAAGCCAGAGCCGTGGGCACTTACTGTTGAGTTGATGAGATTCAAATGGGGACGAATCTTTGCATTGCCTGATAATCGATCCTTCTACAAAAGTCACACAACATATTTTTTAAAGGATGACCACGACACGCTCAAAAATGATTGTTGGCCGGGGCAGCAATACGGAACAGTCACCTTTGAAGAGGGAATGCATCTGTTTAATGATGAACAGTTTCCTTCACGAACTCCTCGCTACCAGACTGTTCTTTGGGGTAAAGACTTGCAGGTCTGGCTTCTTGAGGGGCGTGACTATCGGAGCGCAAATACCATGGTAGATGGGCCAGAGAAGACAATACTTGGAGCAGAGCAGAAATCATGGCTTTTTAAAACGCTCGATGCATCGACTGCAAAGTTCAAGCTTGTTTTTAGTCCGACTCCGATTGTTGGCCCTGATCGAAGTGGAAAGAAAGATAATCATGCCAATACTATATTTGCGTATGAGGGTGAACAGTTACGGCGCAAGTTTTCAGCCATTGAAGGTGTTGTTGTTTTATGCGGTGATCGGCACTGGCAATATGCATCCGAAGATACGGAGACTGGTCTTTGGGAGTTTGGTTGTGGGCCGGGCAGCGAAAAACATCAATTGGGTTGGAAGAAAGGTGACGAGCGACCTTCGCATCGATTCCTCCGTGTCGCTGGTGGATTTCTGTCTGGGCATCTTGAATCTAAAGGAAAGGCAAGTACGTTGACGCTGCATCATCGCACCGTGAACGGAGACGTTATGAGCACATTTGTGTTCCCTGAGGCGGCTGGTTCAGAAATCGGGGCTAATTAAGAAGTGTTGCGAGTAGGACAAAGCGCCTCCCAAGAAGTACCGCTTGCGACGTGGGAAGCGTAACAAGTTGGTTTTGTCGGTATTTGCCGAAGTGATCCTCGATGCGCTATCGCGTAAAGACTTGATAGACGACAGATGGCTGCTTTGTTCAACTCTGTTCAGGCACTAGATTCTGCCACAGAATAGATGAATCACTCAGCATGGGAGAGGTGCGAGACATGTTTGGTTTTTTTCAAAAACAAGAATTCCGTTGTTGGCACGTCTCTTCTCGGTTGCAACAACTTGTCTGTGCTGCCTGTGCTTTGGTTATGGTCGGTACGGAACTCAAGGCTGAAGATACTTTTGAGCCGTATGCGTCTTCAGATGTTCCCAAGACCGCTGTTGCACTCTGGGAAGAATACGATCCACGCAAAGAACCACTCGATATTGAGATTGTTCAGGAGTGGGAAGAAGATGGTGTTATCACTCGGTATGTGACATTTACTGTCGGTACTTTTAAAGGTACAGAATCTCGTATTGCGGCATACTATTGTTTACCTTCCAGGAAAACGAAGCTTCCAGCATTTGTGTGGGCACATGGTGGTGGCCAACGAGCAGATCGCCATCGCGGTGAATATTTTGCACGTCAGGGCTATGCGTCTATCGATATCAATTGGCTCGGACGCCCACTTGAGGACGGTATTGATACCAATACAGATTGGGGTAACGTCGACCCTACTCAGGGCCCGCGGTTTTATAGCAAGGCTCTTCGAGAAGGATGGAAGCGAAGCCTGTTGGCTGATGAATACACGATTGATCCAGTTCCAAGCCCACGGAATTCAAATTGGTTTCTTTTATCGGTTGCCGCGCGACGTGGAATAACCTTCCTCGAACAGCAGCCGGAAGTCGATGCCGATCGGATTGGTCTTTCAGGGTTTTCAATGGGCGGCATGATCACTGCGCTGACGGCGACTGACTCGCGATTAAAGGCGGTTGTCCCATTCGTTGGAGGAACAGGGTTTAAATATGTTGACTTTCCTGGTGGAATCCAGGGAAGTTCGATTCGGGGCCATTTTCAGAATTTAGAGCTTTATAAGTCAACCATTGACGCCAGTGCATACTGGCCGTTTGTGCGCTGTCCGGTTTGCTTCATCAGTTCGACAAACGACTTTCATTCCGTGTTCGATAGGATCTACCAGTCAATGGCTCTTGTGCCACATTCAGATTGGCGGGTGAGTACAAATCTTCATCAAAACCATGGCCCCGGGCCAGAGCAATGGGTGATGCTAAATCTTTGGTTTGATCAGTACCTCAAGGGAATTGATCAGCGTATTCCTGTGACACCACCATCAACCTTTTCTGTGTCAGGTCGCACGGCATCTTTTGCAGTCACGCCAGAAGACCAGGATCGACTTGTTGCGACGGAAATTTATTTTAGCTACGACCCTAACCCGCGTACACGATTCTGGGAGTTGGCTCAGGGGCGAAGAGATGGGAAGACGTGGTCAGTCACGTTACCTGCGTTTGAAGATCTTCCGCTGTACGTCTTTGCACTCTGCAGGTACAAACTTGGTCATGTCCAAGTCTTAGAGCGCGGTGAAACATCAACATTCACACTGAACTCCAAAGAGCATGTATTTGTTCCAGAAGAAGTGAATCTTGATTCACTTCTTGCTTTAGCAGATCCGCAGTATGTAGTTGATGATTTCAAAAATGGTTTTGGGAATTGGTCTTCTCGAGATCGGCAGACAATAAAAACATATAAATTTCAAAGTCCTCGGCTTGACCGAAAGAAAAGCAGGGAGTTAGCACTCGTCGTGAATCCACGGGGCAAAAAACTGGATGTTCGCTTGCGGACCGATAGTGGTTTCCTCAGTCGCCCGGATAATATAGGAAGCTTTTCTGCTGGGAAACGAATTGAAGGACAAGGACCTCAGGTAATGACTTTTAGGCGGGCTGATTTCAAGGGTCCTGAAGGGAAAGAACTTGAGTGGTCAAAGATTGCAACCCTTGAAATAACAGTTATCGATACCGCCACGAATCAAAGAATTGCCTTGATGGCCGACAACGGTGAAAAGGTTCTGCAGTTAATCGAACTGAGAGATTAAATGTGGTGGTACAAATCGTGGTTTGTATGGGAAAGGAATGCATTGATGTTGAGACGAACCGTATCTGTGTTTGGCGTGTTCCTCTCCCTCTTGGGCATGATACAGGGCAATGCGCTGATTGCTGCTGACCAACCTAATATTATTTTTATCTTTGCTGATGACTGGGGGTGGGGTGATCTGAGCTGCCATGGGCATCCGTATGTCAAAACACCGAACATTGACCGGCTGGCACGCGAAGGGACCGACTTTCATTGTTTCACTGTGGCCAGTGGCGTGTGTTCTCCAAGTCGAACCGCTGTGATGACGGGTCACTTTCCTGCTCGATACAACATTAACGGACATTTTGCATGGGTTGAACAGAATGCTCGTCGCAATATGCCCGACTGGCTTAATCCAGATGCTCCATTGCTACCTCGCATGTTGCAACAGGCTGGGTACCTGACCGGGCACTTTGGGAAATGGCATCTCGCTAACGACATGATTCCTGACTCACCACTCCCAAGCGAATATGGGTATGACACATATGGTGCGTTCAATTGTGCCGGCGAACAGATGCCCGTGCATGAGGATGTCAATCAGGCAATCACATTCATTGAGGAGGCGAGGAAACAACGTAAGCCATTTTTTATCAATCTCTGGATGCATGAACCACATACGCCGTTTCATGTACTTCCGAAGTACCGTTGGTGGTTTCAGGATCTCGATGAAGCGGACAACATCTATGCTGCGACACTCGCTCATGCGGATAATCGCATTGGTCAATTGTTGGATGTACTAGATGAAAAAGGTCTAACAGAGAAAACACTGGTTATTTTCAGTTCAGATAACGGTCCTGCACGGGCGGCGAATCGCACAGAACTTTCACTGCAATACGATACTGCGACTGGAGCCGGGTTTGGCATTGGGGCATCCAAAGGCATTACTGGTGGGCGAAAGGGGTATAAAGCCGCTCTGTTTGAAGGCGGTGTTTGCGTTCCGTTCATTGCTCGGTGGCCCGGAAAAATTCCTGGCGGTATCGTTGATAATCAGACACGAATCTCCGCTGTTGATCTCGTGCCAACATTTTGTGAAGTGGCAGATGCTGCCCTACCGTCTGGCTACGTAGGTGATGGCATCAGTCAGGTGGACGCATTGTGTGGGAAGCCGACACCAAAAAGAAAAAAGCCACTTTTCTGGAAAGCAAGTTCGGCTTGGCCCGCACCTAAAAATCGTCCATTTCATTGGGGATCATATGCGGTTGTCGATGGTCCATGGAAGCTGATTGGAAATGCTGATCTCAGTTATGTTGAACTGTATGACATTACAAAGGATCAGAAGGAGTCAACAGATTGCACTGCGGAGTATCCCGAGGTCGTTGACTCGCTAAAAACAAAAATCTTGCAATGGCAGCAAACATTGCCCCCTGAGCCAGAGGGTCCAGTCTTTTCTTCAGGCCGTTCGGATATTCCCTCATCTTCTTGATTCTGAGGATTTTTTCCCTGAATATCAGCGTCAATCACCATGCGCAAATTGCATAGTGATTTTAATTTGGGCGAATATATACTCGATAATTCGCGAGTAAAGTGAATATGAGCCACATACAATTTGGAGACTTGGGAATGGAATATAGGGCAACTGGTTTGTCAGTCGTGTTTTGTTTGACATCTTTCGGACGAGTAACAGTAGCTGCAACAGCAATTGTGCTCGCTGCTATGTCCGGTGTTCTTCCTGCTGCCGAGTCTGAGGCAGACAGAACCGTACTGCCAATGCCGAATACGGCTCGACCGGATCTCGTTGTGTATGACGCAAAAGACCCGGACGCTGTGTTTCCTGCAATCCCACAGGTTCGGCCTCCAGAAGGTTCGCCGAATGTGCTTATTGTGTTACTCGATGATGTTGGCTTCGGTGCATCGAGTGCGTTTGGTGGTCCATGTAAGATGCCAACGCTCGACCGATTGTCTGCCAGCGGATTGAAATACAACCGCTTTCACACAACGGCACTCTGTTCCCCAACACGTCAAGCTCTTTTGACCGGACGCAATCATCATTCTGCAGGTATGGCAGCAATCACAGAACTGGCAACTGGCGCGCCCGGCTACTCATCTGTTTTGCCAAATTCAATGTCACCACTTGCTATGACTTTGAAACTCAATGGTTATTGCACTGCCCAGTTCGGAAAATGCCATGAAGTACCAGTCTGGCAGGCGAGTCCAGTTGGACCTTTTGACGCATGGCCAACTGGAGGCGGTGGCTTTGAATACTTTTATGGGTTTATTGGCGGTGAAGCGAACCAATGGTATCCAACGTTGTACGAAGGTACGACTCCGGTTGAAAACAAAAAGACACCCGAAGAGGGCTATCACTTCATGGAAGATATGGCCACCAAGGCGATTAAGTGGATTGGACAACAAAAGTCACTCGCCCCGGACAAGCCATTCTTTATGTACTTCGCGCCAGGTGCGGCTCATGCCCCTCACCACGTGCCAAAAGACTGGGCTGACAAATATGCGGGTCAGTTTGATGAAGGATATGATGCGATTCGGGAAAAAATCTTCGCGCGGCAGAAATCGCTCGGTGTTATTCCTTCAGATGCAGTTCTCACTGCCGAGAATTCAGAGACGCCGCGTTGGAAGGATATCCCCGAAAGTTTCAAGCCGGTGCTTGCCCGTGAAATGGAAGTCTACGCTGGTTTTGTTGAATACACAGACCACCATGTTGGTCGCATTGTGGACTCCCTTGAAAAACTTCAGATTCTCGACAACACCCTCATCTACTACATAGTTGGTGATAATGGTGCCTCGGCAGAAGGCGGTCTCAATGGGTGTTTCAATGAAATGAGCTACTTCAACGGCATTCAAGATCTTGAAACAGAGGAGTTCCTGAAAGAAAGAATAGATGAGCTTGGAGGACCAGACTCATATAATCACTACGCCGTTGGTTGGGCATGTGCCATGAATACGCCTTATCAGTGGACCAAGCAAGTTGCCTCACACTGGGGCGGCACGCGTAATGGAACCGTTGTGCATTGGCCGGCAGGTATCAAGTCAAAGGGGGAAATACGCTCTCAATTCTGCCATGTCATTGATGTTGCTCCAACTATTCTTGAGGCGGCAAATCTTCCCCAGCCTCGTTTTGTGAACGGTGTTGAGCAGGATCCAATTGAAGGTGTGAGCATGCAATACACCTTTGATGATTCACAGGCAAAGGAAAGGCATGGGACTCAGTACTTTGAAATTCTTTGTAATCGCGGTATTTACCACGACGGATGGACTGCAGTTACAAAGCATCGAACACCTTGGGCGGCTCCAACGGAAAAGCTACCTGCCTTTGACGATGATAAGTGGGAACTGTATGCAGACACGGATTGGACTCAATCAGAAAATCTTGCTGAGAAGATGCCAGAAAAACTTCATGAATTGCAGAGGCTCTTTCTGATTGAGGCAGCAAGATACAAGGTGTTGCCACTTGATGATCGTGTTTTTGAAAAGTTGAATCCAGATACAGCTGGTCGTCCAGTGTTGGTAAAAGGCACAACGCAGGTGTTGTTTCCTGGTATGGGCCGACTTCTGGAAAACTGTGTCTTAAGCATTAAAAACAAGTCGCACGCGGTGACCGCTGGTATTGTTGTTCCCGAGGATGATGCTTCGGGAGTTATCATCTGCCAGGGTGCAAATATCGGTGGCTGGTCACTTTACGCCCACGAAGGCAAGCTGAAATATTGCTATAACTATGGCGGCTTTGGGAATACCTTTGTGACGTCAAAAGAAAAACTCAGTCCTGGTCAGCACCAGGTTCGTATGGAGTTTGCTTACGAAGGTGAGGGGCTTGGCAAGGGAGGCACCGTAAGTCTGTTCGTGGACGGTGATGAGGTTGCCCAAGGCAAAGTTGAAGCGACTCTCTCTAATATCTTTTCAGCCGATGATGGTTTGGATGTCGGTGAAGATTCGGGTGCTCCTGTTTCGCCCGACTATGGTCCTGTCGGTAATCACTTCAATGGTGAAGTAAAGGGCGTTCAACTTTCTATTGCAGAGGGGGAAAACCAGGGCCAGGTTGTTGATCCGAAGGACGCAGTACGTGCAATGTTCGGAAGGCAGTAACCCAAATGAATAGAGAAAAGGAGCTGTTTTTAATGTCACTGCGATTTATTTTGTGCTCTCTGATACTTATGTCGGTCGCGAGGGCAGAAGATGCCTTGCCGTCATGGGCTGATACTTCGCCGAAGCAGGTAATACTTGATTTTGTTGAGAGAGTCAGTGCGCCCAATGGAAAAGATTTTGTTCCAGAACAAGATCGTCTGGCTGTCTTTGACAATGATGGAACGCTCTGGCCAGAATGCCCAATGCCTTTTCAGATTGCCTTTGTGCTTGATGAAGTGAAGCGGTTGGCTGCTGAGCAACCTGAACTTGCCAAAGACCCGATGGTTGAGGCAGCGATTAAAGGAGACTTCGAGGCGCTATTTGCTGGTGAGAAACATGATGGCTTTATGAAGATCATGGCGCTGACCCATTCTGGGATGACAAGCGATGAGTTTTCGAGGCGTGTCAAATCATGGTTTGCAGCAGCGAAATATCCACCACTTGGCACATCGTATGGGGAAGCAACATACCAGCCTATGCAAGAAGTATTTGATCTTCTTCGTTCGAAGGGGTTTGAGATTGCTATCGTTTCTGGCGGTGGTGTCGACTTCATGAGACAGTTCTCTGAAGATGTCTATGGTGTATCACCCGAATGGGTTCTCGGTTCAAGTGCAGATGTGGTGTTTGAACTACAGGATGACGTACCAACGTTTATAAAGCAGGCGTCAAATCTCTACATCAATGATAAAGTTGGGAAGTCTGTACGGATTTATCAACAGCTTGGGAGACGCCCCATTGCATGCTTTGGGAATTCAGATGGTGATCAATCAATGCTTGAATACACAACGATTGACAATCCGTATGAAAGTCTTGGTGTGATTATTCACCATACAGACGGAGTCCGTGAATGTGAGTACGATAAGAAGCCACCTCTTAGTGGTAAACTGATAACTGCTCTCGAAGAGGCTCCAAAGCGAGGCTGGGTTGTCGTTGACATGAAGAATGATTGGAACACGGTGTTTGCCAGTCAAAAAGATTGAGAACATAGATATAAATGCGGAGAGATAATCAGAAATGAAGATATACACGTGGGCCGGAACGGTTCTTGTCGCTTTTACAATTGCAATGGTTTGTCAGCCAGTTGATCTATTCGCTCGTCCTGGTGGTGGGCGTCCTTCTGGTGGTGCAAGGCCCTCGGGGGGAGCTCGCCCCAGTGCACCTAGTAGGCCGTCGCCCTCTGCGCGACCCGCACCTAGTCGGCCCTCACCCTCCGCGAAGCCCGCACCGAGTCGTCCTTCGCCATCTGCCAAGCCGGCAGTAGGATCGCGGCCATCACCGAGCGGTGATATACGGAAAAATCTTCCGTCAAAGCCAACAGGAAATTTATCTGGTGCGGCCAGCAAGGCTGCAGCGGGTGGACTTTCCGGAAAAGCATCTGGGGCCATGAAGGATCGGGCTGGTAGTCGGCCGACCCAGGGACAGGTTCAAGATTTCCTGAAAGCATCCGGCGGCGGAAATGGTGCTGCAGCCAACGCAGCAAAGTCACGCATCGATGCAGCGAAAACAACATCTGGCTCAGCTGTTTCCGAATTCCTGAACAATAAGGGGAGTGGAGCAGCAGCTGCTGCGGCTAGTTCGCCAAAGAATGTTGCTGATGCTCGTTCAGACGCAATCTCAAATCGAACCGATGCTCGTTCTGATGTGCGGGGAAGCCGGGGAGAGAATCGGAACTTTGCGTCAGATAACCGACAAGATCGGGTATCTGGACGGGGAGACCGACAGTCTGTTCGTGTTGAAAACAGGGGTGATGTACGTACAGATCTGGCCTCTGGGCGTTCTGATCGCCGGACAACACGGCAACAAAATCTAGGTGCTCAAGCAGACTCCATTCGTTCACAACTGAACTCTGCTTACGATAGTGGGCTTCATCAGGAGTTCTGGTCTGGCCTGCAAACTGGTCATTATTACTTCGACAAGAATCCGATCTTCTGGAGTTGGGCTGGTTTTAGAACCGTGTCTGCCCTCATGCCATGGAACTGGGGAGAAGGTCGTTATTACGATTATGGTTCTGGTGGTGGAAGCTACTACGACGGTTCAACGGTTATGTACAACGGTGAGGCTGTGCCGGCAGAAGAGTATGCCCAGCAAGCCGAAGAGATTGCTCTAAGCGTTCCGGATGATGATGCGGAATCGACTGATGCGTCAGGCGATGAATGGTTGCCTTTAGGTGTTTTTGCTGTGGCGCAAGAAGGTGATTCCTCGGCAACACCGACAATGTTTATGCAACTCGCAGTGAGAAAAGACGGCGTGATTGCAGGGACATACCAGAATAAAGAGACAGGTGATACAGCGAGTCTTGAAGGAATGATAGACGGGGAATCTCAACGTGCGGCATGGACGTTCTCTGGTAAAACCTCACCGATTGTAGAGACAGGTATCCAGAACCTGACGATGAACGAGACCCAGGTGTTGGTCCATTTTAAGGATGGGGACTCAAAAACATATCTTCTCGTGCGTGTCGAAAATCCTGATGCGAAAAGCAATTCGTAAACTCACTTAAATAAAGTAGAGTCTTTACTCACCGTTGAAATCTGAACCCTGAGCCTGCTTGCTCCGCTGCAGGTTCAGGGTTTTTTCTTTATCAATCTTGCTCTAAGTGCTTTTGACCCGTTTACAAAAGCAAGTACGACAACCCCCGTGCAGATGCCACAGATGCCATTGGCAAGCATTAAGAGAGGCTGGGCTGCATAGGGCGCTGTTGCGTGTGCCCAATGGTCAATGAGGTGATGCAGGAACGGAATGCCGTGAAGTACGATGCCACCACCTACGAGAAACATGGCTGCGGTACCGGCAAATGTAAGGAAACGCATGATCCATGGGGTAATACTGATGAGTGTTTGGCCGATCAACTGTGCAGCGGAGTACGGTTGTCGTAGAAGGAGCAAGCCTAGGTCATCAAGCTTTACGATGCCCGCAACCAATCCGTAGACACCTACGGTCATCAATAGTGCGATGGCAACGAGGACTCCGCACTGCGTGTGGAGTGGTTCTTCGGCAACGATCCCTAGTGAGAGAACAATAATTTCAGCAGACAGGATGAAGTCAGTACGAATCGCGCCACGTATCCTGGACGATTCCGTTTGGGTTCTCTCGTTCCTAGTTGACTTCTCCGGGTGAATGAATCTGTGAAGCACTTTCTCAGCTCCTTCGAAGCAGAGAAAAGCACCACCAAGTATGAGCAACGGAGTTATTGCATCTGGGATAAGCCAGTTGAGAACAAGAGCCGCAGGAACAAGGATTCCCTTATTGGCAAGAGAGCCGATCGCGACTTTGAAAACTACTGGTAGTTCACGGTCCGCTGGCGTCCCGGTGATCTGCTTTGCATTCAAGGCAAGGTCATCACCTAAAACACCTGCTGTTTTCTTCACGGCAGCTTTCGTCATGAGTGCAACGTCATCGAGAACACTCGCGATGTCATCAAGAAGAAGAAGGAGACTCGTTGCCATGCGGTGCTATTCTCTTATATCGGTTAGACTCTGAATGATCGATTAAAATGTGCCGAGCAGCGGAATTGCTAGAAATAGTTGTGAGATGCATCTCGGCATGTTCTTGGTAAGTGATTCGACAGACTCGTAGGGAAATTTCTAGTGAAAATGTGGCGTAATGGTTTGATGAAACAGCAGAATGTGTTTGGTAAGCCAAATGATCATTCGGCACCACCTGAGCGTCAGGCTCGAATTCATCGACATGGATCACTTATTTTACTCGGTCAAATTCTGGTTCTAGGATCAGTCCCTTTTTTCGACTCGGGACAAGATCGAACTCCTACTCTGTTTGTGATATTCAGTCTTTCTGTATCTATCACAACAGTTTGGTCACTCGGATACCAACGCCTGACTTATCTGCTCGCGAGCCTTAGTCTTATTGCGTGTTTATGGATCCTTTCTTCTCAGGGTGAAGGAAATGCAGGAATAAGAACGGTGCCATTATTAATATTTTTGTTTGTTAAACTTTTCTGTGCATATCTGTGTATCCGTCAAGCGTTTAAAGTCGGTGTTGCTGGTGCCCAGAGAATCTATTGTGGCGCCGCGAGCTTTATTATGGTCGGCATCATTTTTGCGGGAATCCATGGCCTTTTACATGGCCATGGATTTGGTCAGTATCGGCTGCCACTGGAATTTGAGGGGGTACGAAATATTCGCTGGGTTGATTTCATCTGGTTTTCCTATGCGACGCTGACGACTGCTGGATATAGTGACCTTGTTCCTGTCGGGTCATTTTCGCTGACGATAGCTACTTTTGAAGGGCTCTGCGGTATTCTCCTTCCTGCAACACTTATTGCAAGAATTGCATCGCTACCCGCGAGTTCCTGAGTGAGATTGCTCACCTATAAAAAATCTAGGGGTCTAATTCATGAGGATTGAAATGTTCAGAACTGTTGTCGAGCAAGTGGGTCTTGTGATCGACGCTGCGGGTGTTCTTGTTGTGGTAGTTGGTATCGGCGCGGCTGTGATCCGCCTCCTGACAAAAAGCTCAGCACCGTTGGGTAAATACAAGCAATTCCGGCAAGACCTTGGGAGAGGCATTCTGCTCGGTCTTGAGTTCCTGGTTGCGGCTGACATTATCCGGACGGTGGCGGTGACACCCACGCTTGAGAGTGTTTTGGTACTTGGACTCATTGTGGTTATTCGTACGTTTCTTAGCCTGGCCCTCCAGATGGAGGTGGAAGGCCGGCTTCCGTGGCAGGAAGAGAAGAGTAGGATGAAATAACCGGGAAGCTAAAAGTAGAACACATGAATGTTCAGCAAGCATCGTTGCCACTTTTAGAAACAGATTTTGAGGCGGTTAGGAATCATCTTCCCCCGAGTACGTGGAAGTACGTCTCGAACCTTCTTCTGGAGTATCCCGTAGTTGTTCGAGTTGTGCCGCACCGAGCGACTAAACTCGGTGACTACCGCCCACCGCGTCTGGATGAATGCTGTCACCGAATCACGGTGAACGATGATCTCAATATCTATGCGTTTCTTGTTACATTGTTGCATGAGCTAGCACACCTTCGAGTCGCTGCCATGCATGCTGCTGGAACCAAGAGACCTCGCCCGCATGGTCCAGAATGGAAGAGAGAATTCGCGGCAATCCTAAAGCCAGTGATCGACAAGTCAATGGTGCCTGGTGAACTTTGTGTCGCTCTAGCTGCATCTTTGCAACGGCCTCGAGCTGCAACGTGTAGTGATCGATTGCTCGCTCTGGCTTTATCCCAGTACGATCAGGGTGACGATAAATTTGTGCACGTCGAGCAACTCGAGTTAGGTGCTTGTTTTCAGCTGCAGGACGGTCGTCAATTTATTCTTGGAGACCGAATGCGAAGCCGCTACCGATGCATCGAGCTCGGTAGCGGTGTTGAATTTCGCATTCACTATCTAGCCCGTGTTGTGCGATTCGAACTCGACTGAGTTGAGCGTCGACTCGATCGTGAGCGACTTGACTGCGATACATTTCGGTAGTGTCTGCGTCGTATAGTGTTGCCGTAAAAGTGTAGCGGTCGATTTGGCCGCTGCTCTATTGGGGTGTTTTCAATCTTTTCCCGCTCTGCTCCAAACACAACAATTCTTGGGTCAAATCCTGTTTGAGCAAGTGCAGGAACACTGCTAATTCCTGTTGAAAGAAGTGCTAGTAAAATAAGTGTTCGCATAGTTAGATGATTAGCTAGGGGAAGCCGGCACAGTCCAACTATGGGTTCGATTCTTTAGCAATGCAAGAAAAAGATTACGTAGCCACTATATTCGGTTCAATCGGAATGAGAGGAATAAAAACGTGGCATGGGCGTCATTCTGATTCAGTTTTTGTGATTTCTGAAATATGTCATTACTCATGAGCGAGTAATGAGATTTTTCATTTCTCGTACGGCTTCCGTCATACCAACAAAAACAGCCCGGCCGACGATTGAGTGCCCAATGTTTAATTCTTCCATTCCCTCGAGTTGTGCTATTGGGGTGACATTGCGATAGGTAAGTCCATGACCCGCGTTGAGAATGAGGCCCGCCTGATGGACGAATGTAGCTGCTTGGGCAAGTAGCTGGAGTTCTGTGCGAGCGCTCTTTCCTGCATTTGCATACGCTCCGGTGTGAAGTTCGACCGCAGGCACAGAAAGGGATGCGGCGGTCTCAATCTGAGCGGGCTCTGGGTCAATAAAAAGTGACACGGTGATTCCTGCATCTCGGAGTTTTCCGATCGTTTTCACCAAGTCCTTTTTATATCGCACAACGTCAAGCCCACCTTCAGTGGTCACTTCTTCTCGATTCTCAGGGACTAGGGTGACCTGGTCTGGAACAATTCGGCAGGCTATGTCAACCATCAGCGGACTCATTGCCAACTCAAGATTTAATTTGACCTGAACAGTTTTTCTTAATACCTCAAGGTCTCGGTCTTGAATGTGCCGTCGGTCTTCTCGCAAATGAATCGTTATGGCGTCGGCACCACCAATCTCGGCCGCGGCTGCGGCCCATACGGGGTCAGGTTCGATCGTACGACGAGCCTCACGGATAGTAGCAACATGGTCTATGTTTACACCTAGTGTGGCCATGTACCTGGCTCCTGAGAAAAGCAAGTGGCCCCAGTCTGCAGACTGGGGCCAACGTTGCCGAAAGATATAGCCTTCCTGTTTAGACCTCTTTTTTCAAGAGGATTACTGCATTTCCCCGAGGCGTGCGGATCTGTAGCACAATACCGCCCTCAGGCGTTTCTCCTTCGATGGCAGCCTCGAACTGATCAATTGAGGACACGGGGGTTTTCCCGACTTTGCGAATGAGTACACCTGGCACGAGCCCACCCTCGGCAGCTAGGCCTTCTGGGTCCACTCTGTCAACGAGCACGCCAGCAAATCCTTCATAAGCATCCTGAGCAACAGAACTCTTGTCTCGCACCTCAATACCAAATTGTTTGGAGTAAAACGTCTCCTCGCCACCGGGCGCAATACCTCTTCCAGGTCGCTGCATGCCAAATTGCTCTGGCAATGCTTTTACCTGTACCCGGACAGTCATCTCGTCTCCATCACGAAGCACAACAACGTCGTGTGCTTTTCCGATTGATGAACGTTCGACAACTTCCTGAAGACTCCGAGGGCTATCAACAGGCGTTCCATCAAAAGATAGAATGACATCAAGGTCCTGCATTCCGGCAGCTGCTGCTGGTGTATCTGCCATAACCTCTGTCACAAGCACACCCTTTTGGCCGGGTGAACCAAGCTTGGCAGCCATATCGGATGATAGTTGGGAAATAGAAACCCCCAGGTATCCTCGCTCAACGCTTCCGCGTTTGATAAGTTGCTCACTCACCCACCGTGCCTGATTAATCGGAATTGCAAATCCAATGCCCTGGTAGGCGCCACTATTCGATGCGATGGCGGTGTTAATACCTATCACCTCGCCAGCGAGATTCACGAGTGGTCCTCCCGAGTTACCAGGATTGATTGCAGCGTCTGTCTGCAAGAATTTCGCTCGCCGGATGCGACCTAGTTCACGTCCTTTTGCGGAAATAATACCAGCACTGACTGTTGTCTCGAGTTCAAAGGGATTGCCAATGGCAATGACCCAATCTCCAATGACAAGTTCATCAGAATTCCCAAGCGCTGCAGTGGGCAGGTTGTTTGCATCAGCAAGTCGAACAACAGCCAGATCGCTATCTGGGTCAGTTTTGATATCGACTGCTTTAAATTCTCGCCCATCCGAGAGTTCGATTGTTACTTCATCAGCACCCTCGACAACATGATTGTTTGTGAGAACAATGCCAGCGGCATCGACGATCACTCCAGAACCGACTCCTGATCGTGATGGTGAGCCACCTCTCGGTCCAAACCCTTCTGGCATGCCATCTCGAAAAAAGTCCTCAAATGGAGTCCCTCGGAAAGGGTTGTCTCCCCTGCTTTGGCCACCGTTCGAAGTGACATTCCGAGCTTTTGTTTCACTGCGAACAACCACGACACTTGGAGTGGCTTTCTCAGCCGCGTTTCGAAATGCCTGGGAAAGTGCATTTGCTGCGGCAACCGGATCCGCTGATGTTTGTTCTGCGGAAAGAAGCGCCGTTGAACTGAAGGTTCCTAGGGTCAATGCCACAATCAAACAAGCGGGCACGAAAGCCCGGATATGATGATGTGTTTTTTTCCAATCAAGTCTAGTTTTTATATGGTTCACGTTGTGTTCCTCCTTATTATGTTCAGACAAGGTCTGAACTTGGATGACTAACCGAATTCCGTTTCCGTTGCCGGCAGTCGACATTTTTATCAGTATCATAGGTCCACACCGTCATTCTAGGCGATTTCCAGGTTTTGGAATCACCCTGTGCGGACAGAACACCTCCACACACTTATACGGGTGTCTCCGGGTGGGGGTTCGGAAACTTTTTAAAAAAATAGATGAATTGTTGATCCAGCTAGGGGCTGTTGCTCGAGGTTTGACAACACAGGGAGTTGGCTTTTACGGTGTAGTTTTCGGAGACCACGAATGTCAGAAAAGCCGTTACCGCATGAAAACGACTCTCCAGAAGGCCTAGCCGCCTGCGAGCAGCGGATTGGGTATCGGTTTAAGGATCGTCGACTGCTTGAGGAGGCCGTGACGCACGCTTCTGGTGCTTCTCATCGACTGGCATCGAATGAACGGCTGGAATTCCTCGGGGATTCTATTCTTGGATTTGTCGTCTGTAGCAGACTTTACCAAGAGTTTCCTGAACTCCTTGAGGGAGATCTGACAAGGATCAAGTCTGCCGTAGTCAGTCGCGAAACGTGTAGCAGAATAAGTATTGAGCTTGGTCTTGTTGATTTTCTAATCGTTGGGAAAGGTATGGCTGTTAATAGGCCTGTGCCGAACTCTGTCCTTTCAGACATGTTCGAATCACTTGTGGCCGCCATTTTTCTTGATGGTGGTATTGATCCTGCCCGATCTTTTCTCAATACCTGGATTGGTCCGGAAATTGAAAAGGTAGTGGCTGGAGAAGAAGGATCAAATCACAAATCCCTCCTCCAACAACTTGCACAGGGAGCGTATGGGATTGCGCCCACCTACGAAGTGATCGATGAGGTAGGACCGGATCACAACAAGGAATTTCAGGTGCGTGCACAAATTGGACGCCGGCGGTATTCGCCTGCTTGGGGACGGAATAAAAAAGAAGCGGAGCAGGGTGCAGCAGAAAAAGCTCTTGAGTCTCTTCGGGCTGATGGGGTGATTCCAGCCTTCGAGCATACATTTCGTCGTTTGACTGACGCCGACGAGTAGAACGGTGGTACAGGGAAGGTGCATTTTCCGGACTTAGACTGAAGTTTTTTGATCTGGAAACCGAACTTCTCTCTATCGTCCAACGTATCTCATCGTGCCGAGGGCAATGGCCCGTACCCGCTTGAAGCTTCTGGGGGGTGGTACTCAGGCCCCGGCGCGAATTTGAAAGTCCACCTCGCATACGGGGTGGACTTTCGCTTTTGGTGGGCAGTTAAAGTCCTGCATCACGAGTAAGTGATTGACGATCGAACATGAGCCGACTGCTGATTGCGATCGCCAGAATACCCGCTGGCATAATGAGCATCTCCCAACCTGGCCCTGCTGATTGGCCGTCAAGAATCATCTTTTCAGCCAGTGTTCGTACAAACATGATGGCAAGAAGAACAGCAACAACTTCCAGCAATGTTTTTTTTAGCGAGCCAATATTTTCAACCTTGAGCCAGTGTGGAGCAGTTCCTACTGCCATTGAGTTTGATAAAAATAGTGCATAGATACCATAAGCGAAATATAAAAATGTCAGCCCAGTCAGACCGTTATCCAACGCCTCGAGCAAAAGAAGATTCGCGGCAGGACGGGGTGCAGCATTCGGTGACGTCGGTGTAAAAAAATGGTTTAGCAACGCACCTCGGCCGTCGATCTCAAAATATCGCAGTACTGCTTCAACGGTATTCGCAGCACCGATGATGAACATCAAAAGAGCACCAATAAGCGATGAGAGAACAGTAACGATACTGAACCAGCGAGTCAGGCCAAGGATTTGAGTAATACGAGGTACCATCTTCCTGTGGTGTGAGTGTTCGCTACGGAGTGTGTCTTGAGCGTCCATGAGGTCAGTCCAGAGAAGGGGGGTGAGGTGGTTTCGTCAAGGAAAAGGTGCCACTGACACGAATATACCACGCAAGACTCGTTGTTGTTACGAATACCGGTAACAACAACTACGGAGTCGTTTCTGCTACAACTTCGGTTGATCTAGCTGGTCAAAAGACTGCTGGGTGGATTCTCTTTGTTGCATGGCCGAAAACAATCCCTGATAGTGTTTGTTGTTTGAGCATGATTAAAGCATTGCTACGTCTTGCTGGTTTACAAAGCGAACGACCTCGAGGCTGCCATCCGTGAAGCCTGGCCAACAATATGGTTACCGGTTTGGCTGTGTTGGTTTGTTCTTACGTCTTCTACGAGCCACCTGTTGGCTGGTTTCTGTTCATTGGTACTATGCATTGCTTGCAGCAGTTTCTAAGAGAATTCGTTTAAAAGAGGTATTCATGGATGCACAGAATCGGTTTGAGTCGCTTCTTGATGAAAAGGCTCCAATTAGTAAGCCGGCGGGTCTTTATCAGCCGTGTTTGGTAGTAGGTGGGCTTGCCTATGTATCAGGTCATCTGCCTATACAAGCTGATGGAAGTCTTATTCTGGGCTGCCTTGGAGATGAATTGGATGTCGAAGCAGGTAAACACGCTGCGCGGCGAGCGGGACTTGCGAGTCTCGTAACGCTTGAGCATGCACTTGGTAGCCTCAACAAAGTTTCTCGAGTCGTGAAACTATTGGGAATGGTTTCGGCAACGAATGCTTTCACTGAGCATCCCGCGGTAATTAATGGGTGCAGTGAACTGTACGCAGAAATCTGGGGTACGGAGAATGGTATTGGGGTGCGGAGTGCAGTTGGCGTTTCTTCTCTGCCTGCTGGGGTTGCTGTTGAAATTGAGGCAGTCTTTGAGCTTCTGTAAGGAGTCGAATCCTGTCTTGATCATTCACTGAAGCAAGAGAGGGTCGAGCATTTATTTCGAGTTGGTGATTGTCGGTTGCCTGAGGATCGGCATCTGTTTCGTGGTATCGCTAAATCGTATTAGCCATCATCACTTCCCGAAATCATGTTTGGTCCTTTCCCAGCTGTTTTTTCATAGTAGCCATCCCCGGAGCGAACATACTTCGTAAACCCTATCCGGTCGAGGTTTTTATCAGATAGTTTGTCTTGCACGCCAATGTCAGACCATTTCCCGGCTATTCTGAAGCCAGTAATCACACGACGCACTGGCTTGCCATTGAGGGGATGGGTCGTAAGCGGATCGGCACTCATTGGCTGGTCGACCTCGAATCGCTCTCCACCTGTTCCGTCGTCTTCGATTACCTCGTAGACATATGTTGGCATTAGATGTTCCTCAGCAACGCATAAAAATGAGAGTGTACAGTCTCTCCGTTTGCCACCAAAATAAACTTTTTTCAGCTTTCTGTAGTTCTTTTTCTCAACGAACCAGGTTCTTTATGAGTCCTGTCAGGGAAACGCATCAGTCATTAGGGAAAGTCACATACATGCGTTTCAAAACTAGTTCCTATTGTCTGGGCGGTTTTGGAAGTGGCCACGAGGGAATAAGGAGGATAGAAGTCGCTATTTGGTAGCGACACGTGGTGTACTTATTCATTATGATTCTAGAATAAATGTGTCGGCAGTATTCATAATGTCGTCGTAGAGCGATGCCCTGAAACTGGAAGGTAGATGATCCCATGCGTACAGGAAACCCTGTTCTTAACTCTCGCACTTTCGAAGACTTTGGTTTGCAGCCGCGCGATCGTGCCGCTGAAAATGCCCCTGTCACAACCATGACGGTAGCTGGCACTGCAAACCGTACAATGTTTCTTCTTGCCTTGGCATTCTGTTCGGCATGCTTTACCTGGTCACGAACATTTAATGCTGTTGAAGTAAACTCGAGTGCAGCAATGCCTTGGGTGTTTGGCGGTTTGATTGTTGGGTTTATTACAGCAATAACTATTTGTTTTAAACAGACATGGGCGCCAATGCTTGCACCGGTCTACGCACTTGCCGAGGGTCTTTTCCTTGGTGGTATTTCAGCGAGTTTCGAGTCGCAATATCCAGGCATTGTCATTCAGGCTGTGGGAGGAACATTTGGCACACTTGCGGCGCTTCTCTTGTGTTATCAATCCGGCTTAATCAGAGCAACTGAGAATTTCAAATTAGGTATCGTGGCGGCGACTGGAGGAATTTTCTTTGTCTATCTCATCTCAATGATTGGTGGGATGTTTGGGTTTCCAATACCGTTTATCCATTCAGCAGGTCCCCTTGGTATTGGCTTTAGTGTCGTCGTTGTCATCATTGCAGCGTTAAATCTCGTGCTTGACTTTGACTTTATTGAAACAGCAGCCGAGCGCGGTGCACCAAAGTATCTCGAGTGGTATGGCGCATTTGCACTCATGGTGACTCTTGTCTGGCTGTACCTTGAGATTCTTCGACTACTTAGCAAACTCAATAGCCGCGACTAATTTTACAGCAATGTGGTCGTGGCTAACGACTCCGCGCTTTAGTCGATAGGCAGAAATACCCAGAGTGCTGGGCGGCCACAATTGCAATGGACGGCTCTTCCAAGAAGACCAAGTCCGGCAGGGCTGATTGCGACAGTTGTTCGAGCAGCGTTCCACGCACCTTTGATGCCAGTTGCGTGAGGGCCGTGAAGCCTCGCTTGTACACTTGGAACAGGATGGAATACGGTTTCGATGAGCGGGGGCCGCTCACGTTCACGGTCCTGAAAATTATCAAGATGGTTAATTGTTCGTTCCAGTACGGTTCTATTGCCTCCGTTTGCGAGAAGAGCATGGTCAACTTCGGCGACGCCGCGGCGGCTTGGGGTTGGTAGCGTAAGCAGTCCAAGGAATGACCACAGCGTAAAAATCAGACTGAAGGTGACGATGCCCTGCGCCGAGGCAAGCTGGCTGCTGCCGACTATGGTGGCAGCTATGATAATTCCAGTCACTGTAAATGCGAGTGCAAGTAGTCGTCCACGACGCCAGCTTCCTGTTGAGATTGCCATCTGCCTCCGCTGAGCTGCAACGCGAAATGCATCAGAGTCAAGGACTTCACGCCATCGCATTGGCAGCAACACAATGTGTGGTTGAAACAAGCCGACAATACTTCCGGCAAAGCCTTCATCTTCAGATTCTCCCATGTATGCAGAAAGAGCTGGCAAAGCAGGGTCGTCGTGAAGTTCAGGTGTGCTGGGTGTGAGTTCGAGGTGAGCTATTGCAGCTGCTAGCGTGATTGACCCGCGAAGTAACGTGACGATCAAGAGAGTTCCGGCTGCGATAACACCTAGTACACCTGCGGTCCTGGCAGCAAATAGAAGTGTAATCCCAATAAACGCTAAAAGTGTTGAGTGAACCCCGACTCCTCGGAGAAGGATAGCCAGAAATTTCTTCAGTGGGGGATGTTGTCGTTGATACTTGCGAGGGAGTAGGTAACCACCAAAGAAATCAAGCGGCAGTTGAAGAATCGTATAGATAAAGATGAAGAAAAGAACATCTTGTATCTGCGTGCTCAATGCAGCAGTGGGACCTGAAAAAAATCGTTCTGGAAGATTGAAAAAGAGGGCAGTGGCAGACAGTGTGACTATGCTGCCAACTCCAGTGATACCTAGCCAAAGCCGAGCTCGTCCATATCCGGGTACCTCATTGTTTGAGGGTACATCTTTCGGTTGAGACGTATTTGAACGATGCATCGCCTCGGCTGTTTTACGAATCCCCCGGAGCATGCCTCCAAAAACGAATTCATGGAGAGGAATGACCGCATACCAATAGAGAAGTCCTGCAAGCCCGCGAGGGCGGAACCGTGCAGTCATGACAAGTCGTGTAATCGGTGGTTTTCGATTCGATTCAACGGGCTCAATCTTGAAATCAAGCTGTGCTTCGCCCGGTAGTTTCATTTCCGCTCGAAGCGAGAGGGAGCGGTCTCTGTCGATGCCAACAACCCTCCAGAAGTCGAGCGTCTCACCAAACTCGACAGTTTCGGGGTGCCTTCTTCCTCTGCGAAGACCAGGTCCTCCTACGAGCGTGTCCATCCAGCCTCGGATACGCCAGAGAATGTCTCCTGCATACCACCCATTGCCTCCACCAATACGGCAGATTGCTGCATAGAGGCTTTCTGGATCTGCTTCAACATCGACAACGCGTTCATCAGTAAAGACTGTTCCTCCAGCCCACGATGGATCACCTGGCACTGGCCCGGCCACACTCCACCGAGTTTCAACAGCCTGCTGCTCAATTTTTTCAAGGGCTCGTCGTATTGATTCACGAGCACTGAGTGCCTTGTGTGGCATGAGTTGTTGAGTTGTATCATCTGTCACGACAACACGATTCTTGAGCCCTTCAGCAAGAGGGCGTGCAATTCGGTATGAGACCGGTGTGACGAGATTGATCCAGAGCGAACTTAGCCGAGGAGTAAGAACAGGTACCGGGAGAATGATTCGTCGCCGCAGTCCAAGTTCTTCAGCCATGACTCGCATCAGTTCTTGATATGCCATGACATCATCACCACCAATTTCGAGTGTTTTGCCAGTTGTCTCTTGAACTTCAAGGCAGTGTACGAGCCAGTAAAGAACATCAGTTATCGCAACCGGCTGGCATTCTGTGGTTACCCATTTTGGTGTGACCATGATTGGGAGGCGTTCAACAAGGTACCGCAGAATTTCAAAAGATGCTGACCCGGATCCAATGATCATGGCAGCCCGAAATGTCGTGACCGGTATGCCTGATGAAGCGAGCTCTTCTTCTACCTGACGTCGTGAACGAAGATGTTGACTCAGATCGGGCCCCATTTCACCAAGGCCGCCAAGGTAGATGATCCGCGGTAGATTTGCTGAGCGTGCTGCATTTGCAAACATGCGAGCCAGGTCACGATCACGATCTGCATAGGTGCCACCCGTAGCGACCATCGAGTGCACAAGATAGTACGCAGCCTTGCAGCCACGCATGGCAGCGATGACAGCATCCTGGTCTCCAAGGTCAGCATTGACGACCTCGAGTTTTGCATGTTGCCGCCAGGGTCGCGCGTCCAACTTTCGCGGTTCTCGAACAAGGCATCGAACTCGATAGCCAGCCTCGAGTAGCAGGGGGACAAGTCTGCCGCCAACATATCCTGTGGCTCCAGTCACAAAAATGGTTTCACCTTCTGCGTTGGGGTCAGCAGCAGCGACGTCGTCAGTCATGGGTCTCGTTTCTCGCGTTCGAATGTTTGGTGCAATATTCTGCGGTGACACTGAGTTTGTAGATACGATTCTGTAAATCTTATTCTGCTGGTTTACTCAGGGAATTTGTTTACTTTTGATTTGAAATAGAATTCTGTCAATGCTGCTAAAATCATAGCTGGTTGAAGTTTTACTGTGCGGATTTTCTACAAACGCTGGATGGCTTTCGTACATACTGAGAAAAGAGGGTTGACGAATGGGTGAGCAGCATGGGCAGCACGGAATGGATCAATGGAAAGGGAAAACGGCGTTTATCACGGGTGCCAGTAATGGGATCGGTGCTGCCGTCGCAACACGACTCTTGGCCGAAGGAATGCGAGTTGTTGGGGCGGCCCGGAGGCAGGGCCAAGTTGCCGACGTTCTGCAAAAAGTTGATGCGTCTGGAGCCAACAGTCTCGCTGTCCAGTGTGATGTTCGTGATGAGAGTTCAGTTCGTGAAGCATTTGCGCAAGCTAAAAAAAACTTTGGTGGTGTTGATGTTTTAATCAACAATGCGGGCCTCGGTCACGCAGCGGCCCTTGCGGAAGGCAAGGTTGATGAGTGGCGTGAGATGCTTGACGTGAACGTGCTAGGACTGTGTATCTGCACGCGTGATGCTTTGGCTGACATGCGGTCTCGAGGGTGTCATGGGCATATTATTCATATTGGCTCAATGGCTGGGCAGCGAGTGCCCGCTGGAGCCGGCCTCTATTCGGCAACAAAGCATGCGGTACGCGCATTAACTGAGGCTCTACGAATGGAATTGCGAGAAAACGGTGACTCAATTCGGGTTGGGGAAATCTGTCCGGGTTTTGTTGAGACAGGATTTGCGGGGCACTACATGAAGTCGGAGGAAAAAGCCCGAGAGGTCTATTCTCGTTTCAAGGTGTTGGAAGCCAACGATGTGGCAGAAGCTGTTGTGTATATGCTTTCATGCCCAGAGCATGTACAAGTTCATGACATTCTCATGAGGCCAACCGAGCAACCAACCTGAATGAGTTCACGTGCCGGGTGACAGAATTTGTGTTGTGAATAAGAGTGCAACGCACATAGGGGGGTGTTGCAAAAGAACTCAGTCATCTTCATGAAATGTGCTTTGCAAAACCGATCACAAAACGAGGTGCAGCATTCAATCAGATTTCAGTCTTATGTCAAAGCCTTCAACTATTTTCGGAGAGACGCAGCAGGTCTGGATCTGTGTTTTGAAGGTCAGTGATTTTACCGGCCCACGTCGACGAGTGGATCGACCACGTGTGGTGGTGAAAGCTTTGCGGAAGCGACCGGGTCTGGAGCTTGACCGGTGGGTGAAAACATCACGACGAGCCAAGCGTATGAGGGTAGTCAATGTTGTTTATGAGGCAATGCCTCAGCCATCGCAGTTCGGCGGCAGGGACCAGCCGTTCATAAAACCGACGCAGAATTCAGAACTGAACGCTGCCATGAAACGGCTGCGTCAACAACTTCGATGTGACGGGTATACGGTGAACGGTGACATGACAGTCTGGCATCTCTACGCGATCGAACTGACACCTCTTTGCGATGAGTCGGGTACGTCAGTTGGCTATCTTTACGTTGGGCAGACGAGTCAGCCACTGGAAGATCGTATTCGGCAACATCGTGAAGGGCATCACAATCCAAAGGGTCAGCGGTTGCATAGTCTTGCCTGCCATAAGCGATTTGTGCGGCCTCGCTTCGATTTGCTTCCTGAGCAATTCAGGCAGACTTTTTATTGCCAGGAAGATGCTCTCACTGCGGAGGCAGATCTGCGTCTTGCTATGGAAGCAGAGGGGTTTGTTGTTGATGGTGGGACCGAGAAACTCAGCATGCGTCGACGGGAGTTAGGAATCGACGGTGTTCAAGGCGTTGTGGAATAACGCCCCGAACAACGCGTTAGTCGTCCCGTTCAATAAGGCTGAGAATCGTATCGAGCGATACACAGTCTTTGAAAACCATTTGGTTTCCGAGCGAGTCATGCCGTCGGTGGTTTTTACTTGCCCTGGTTGAATACGTTCGGGATACCATGCCCACGACGTCACCCTGTGAGTTAAAGACAGGTCCACCACTGCTGCCAACGGCATAGTCTGCAGTGACACTCATCCAAACGGGTGCTGGGTTCGATCGCAACACTTCATCTCTGGTGCTTTTTTTTGACGGATGAGAGGTCCCACCCGACTTTGCCATTGTTGCCGGATCCGCGTCATGGCGGTGGTATCTGGATACCACTCCTCGAGTCAGACTGTAGAAACGGCCGGCTGGATGGCTTATGACAACAACAGCGTCACCACAAGCGGCGGGGTCACCGAGTCTAAGGAACGGAAGATCAATGCCACGGGTATCAATCTTGGCAATAGCTGCATCGCCACCACGATCAGATGCAAGGATGCTCCGAATGGCAAAGACAGTTCCATCAGATGTCATGACGCCGAAATAGTGGTTTTTGTCCTCCGTGAAAACATGATGATTCGTGACGACGAGACCATCATGAGAAAGCAACCAGCCAGAGGCCATTCCGCCGAGGTGCCAGTCGTTACAGCTATTGCATTTATAGATAGATCCGATCACGACAATTGCTGGCATCACGCGTTGGTAGAGAGACTCTTCAGTCGTCTCTGTGGAAATATGCTCGGAGTTCGGGAGTCGAATGGTAGTGCTCTCCGTTTGAGCTAACAAACGGAGAGCATGTCCCGATTCAAGTGTGTGTTGTGTTTTGAAAGGCGCGTTTTCAACAAGAGTCGCGAGTCCTTTTACAAATTGTTCAGCGAGTGCTGCGTCGTCAACAACCGGGTTTGGTGTCTCCGCACAGGAGGTCTTCTCCATCAATGGAAGAAGCAGGCAGGCAAGGATAACAAGCAGTGCGTTATGTGATGTGTTCATACTGAAAGAATACGCGTTATAAATGCCTCGGGGTTGGTTTGTTAGTGAAAGTTTTCAGTCACTTCCAACACGCCATGGGCTGCAATCTCTATAACCGGCTGCCTTCACTTACCCGCTAAGGCTACTCTTCCGGAGTAAATTAACATCTTGATGAAAATAAATGAAATAAAACCCGATTAAAAATGAAAAAACGACAATTCTCTATTTGGCTTCAATAAAACACAGTCGTGTGGCATTCCAAAGGAAGCGAACGCAAACGTTTGCTTATTTATCGAATAAAAGTTTTTGGTTGGCTGTGCGGATTTCTGTGTTTCGCCTGGCACGTACCTGATCGGGTTCTGAATACTCTTGCTGGCATCTGATGTCATCGTGCCGAACATTATTCACATAGTCAGACACCGGTGAAATCACAGTTGTTTTTGTTGAAAATGGAAATAGATCTTGAGAGAGTTCCGACATTGGTGTTGCTGGATCAAGCCATGCGTCATATCGCTCTGGTTGAATGACAACTGGCATGCGTGGGTGCAGATGTTTCATGGCTTCATTGGCGTCACAAGTCAGAATGGTGCAGGTTTCAATTCTTTCGCCATCACTTTCCCAGGAGTCCCAAAGGCCAGCGATACCGAAAGGTTGGTGTGATGCCAGTCGAATATAGTACGGCTGTTTTCTATTTTTCGATGCCGTCCATTCATAAAAACCATCAGCTGGTATCAGGCATCTTCGTCGGCGAAAGCTGTCACGAAAAGACGGTTTCGTTAGCACTGTCTCTGAACGAGCGTTTGTTAATCGTGCACCAATAGATTGATCGCGAGCCCATGATGGAATGAGTCCCCAGCTTAATAATGCACTCGTGTACTCATGGGCTTTGGACTCTGGGCGAATGCCCAAAACTTTTTGAGACGGCGCTATGTTAAAACGTGGCAGTATGGGGCTGCTGAGATTGACACGAAAATGTTTGCTAATACTTGCCGCATCAGAAGTTAAAGCAAATCGACCGCACATGATGTAGTCAGCGTTGGTTTAGACGAAAATGAAAGTCAGAAGCGAATGCTGGTTAGGTGCATCAGCAAGAGTAAATTGTTGCATCATGTTTCCTTACGTGAAATCGACCCTGGACGTGCAAAGTCTGGATGTGAAGAGGTGGGGAAGCAATTCGTTTCTGAATATCAATTCTACAAATGGACTCGAGACAGATAATGTGCCCGAGACAGATTCACGAGCACTTGCAACACGCGATGGGCTTATGCAGTGTTAATTAGCAGCCAAATGAGCGGCTAAATAGTGGGTAAAAGCGGCGTGTTAATTACTTGCAAGAGCGGTGAAATTAAAATAGAAAGC
>JALCBP010000026.1:0-2779 GCA_028066355.1 Pirellulales bacterium | reverse complement strand
GGCGTGTTAATTACTTGCAAGAGCGGTGAAATTAAAATAGAAAGCTGGTTGAAATCGGTCTTTCGGCTGTGATAGACTCCACTTGCAATCAGTTTGCATGTAGAGCCGACCCGGACCGAGGCGTTTTCCGGGCTTTTACAATTTAAGAGTATCTCGTTTTTTCCATGATGCGATTTATTTCCATCCTACTTCTGATTCCTTATTGTGTCGTGTCCCTAATGGGCCATGCAGGTTTTGATGTAGCTGGATTACACAAACTTCGTCATGGCGAATGTGAACACTCAGCAGGTCTGCACGTTGGCCATAAGCATCATGAGTATTCCTGCAATCATGCTGTTAACTATCAGAAAACGAGCGCAGACACAGATAATCAATCGCAGAATAAAAATGACAGTCAAAATGAGTGCCCGGATGACTGCACGGTCTGTCAGCTTTTTAGTCTTCTCAATGCACAATCTACTGCGTCTGCTTCATTTTGTGTGACTGCATTTATTAATCCAGATACAAAAGTGTTGGCTGAACAAGACACCCTTGTTGCTTTTTGCCTCACACCTTGTCAGGGACCTCGCGCGCCACCGGTAGCTCTTGTATAGCCGCTTGGCGGTCTCTGATTTCTTTTAGAGCCTAAGTTATTTCTTATCACTCGATGGGAAATGCTATTTCAGCAGTCTTCGCGCACTTCTGATTATGTCTAGGTGTGGCAAAGAACAATTTCGGTGATTTTTTTCGTTATTCAATTACAAATTTTAACTTTAATTTTTGGAGTAGATATGAGATTTCATAAACAGAACAAAGTGCCCGCGGGCATGAGTTATGTGAGAAGTGGTTTTACATTGATTGAATTACTCGTTGTGATTGCGATCATCGGTGTGTTGGTTGGTCTGCTTTTACCGGCTGTCCAGCAGGCTCGAGAAGCTGCTCGTCGCAGTGCCTGTTCAAACAACATGAAGCAGCAGGGTCTTGCAGTTCATAATTATGCTGACGTGAACCCTGAAAAGTTTCCAGTTGGTTGGGTTGGTGAATATGAGAATGGTGAATGGCACGGTGATGAGGGAGAAGGCCATGGTTTTGCCAGTCGCATGCTCCCATTTATCGAGCAAAATAATGTCTATAAGACAATTAATTTTGGTGCGCAGGTTAGTGCTGCGAGTAACGCGACGGCTCGAACCACTGTGATTTCAACATTCCTTTGCCCTTCCGATTCGTATGGTTCGGGCGATGTTTTTAATCCAGGTGCAGAGGGTAGCGGTGAGGACACACCCGATGCAAATCCGGGTGGAACTGCGTATTCGCGTAGCAATTATCCGGGTGTTTTTGGTAACGAGCACATTGCTGGCCACGAACACGATGATTTGACCGCAAGCCTCCTCAGCGGTGATGACGAAGGACTTGAGCCAGGTGAAGGTAATGGTATCTTCTTTGCTGGTGGAGCCAGTGGGGAGAATGCAGTGAGCTTCAGAGACGTTCGTGATGGTTTAAGCAAGACCATCATGATTGGTGAACGAGACAGTCGCCTTGGTGGAAGTCTCTGGATAGGTAGAGGAGATGGTCTTGAAGCCGGAATGTCTCGAGTCATCGGAGTTGGTGAGCATGTGTTCAACCGTGGTGGTCAAGCTCACTTTGAAGACTTCTTCTCTTCACATCCTGGTGGCGTGAGTTTTGTTTTTGCTGATGGGCATGTTGCCTTCTTGAGCGACGGCATGTCAGACGCGCTCTTTGCGTCGCTGTGCTCGCGAAATGGAGGTGAGGTAGTCAACGGCGATTATTAATAGCCATATTGACTCATAGCTACAGTGCAGTCTGAGAAGGAGGGGGAGACGAAAGTTTCCCCCTCCTTTTTGTGGTTGTGGCCCGGTCTGTCGTATTTTTCACAGGAAAATTGCTTGTTTTTGTTCCCCGATCGATCCAAAGTTTTACATTGTGCGTAGACTTCCGGTAGTTATATAATTTTGAAGTCGTAACACATTCGCTGTCTTCAGAGCAAAAGTCGTGAAATATTTTCGTTTGACTATTCTGTTCGCAGTCTCGTTGGCAATGATGGTGCCGGCTGAGATCTTTGCAGAATGTTGCTGTAGTTCAGGCGAGTCTGGTTGCTGTGCAGCAGAGGTTTCTCAAGAGGTTCCGGAGAGTAGTTGCTGCAGCTGCGAGCAAATTCACGGAGAGCCGGAAGCCTTGCTCGAGTGCGTCCCGGTGAAGATCGGGAAGTAAGAGCGGTCGTCGTGTGAATGTTGCCTCAGCGCCCGGCTGAATACATCAGCAGTTCCCGTTAATTTGAACAATGTGGATCTAGGCCATGCGGTACTAGACCATTTGGCTGTGGATTCTGGCAGTCAGCAACAAGTTTCGACGAAGTACGTTGAAACTGTTTTCCCGGCGATAAGTAATAATAAACGTCAAGCACTTCTTTGTGTCTGGATTCATTAACTGAATATCTTCTAGTCGTTTTATTTCTATTTTCGAATATTTACGAAGGAGATTTCTATGTTAATCAAATCATTGGCAGGGCTGGCGCTACTTGGTGCTGTGGTGGCAACACCATTTGCTCTTGCCACTTTCAATAGTGCAGGCGCGGCAGCATGTGTGTGCTGTGGTGAGAACTGCACCTGTTCTGATTGCGGATGTGATGCAAACCAGTGCTCATGTAGCACAGGCGGCTCATGTGCGTGTTCGTCAGGATGTGAATCACCTTGTTGCGACAAGGGCTGCAGTGAAACTGCCGCCCAATCAAGTTGCTGTGAAAAAGGTGAATGCACTGCTGATCAAGAATAAATCTGATCAC
>JALCBP010000114.1:0-5705 GCA_028066355.1 Pirellulales bacterium | reverse complement strand
GGTTGTAGCTGACGTCAGCATAGCCCTGGTCATCTGTGAGGATAATGACAATGTTTGGTTGCTCATTCGCCATGACAATGCACGGCAAGCAAAGAAAAATAAAAAGTGCTACTTGTGTCACACGTCGATGTATCGTGGTCACGTATTCAGCTCCCTGTCTACTCGAATAGGTAAAGGTGCGGATCTTTTTCAGGCCGCTCGCGCATTAAGAATCATTCGTTACGGCATGGTCGATCAAACGGCTGCGTTCCTGCTCGTTCATCTCATTTTCGTTTTTTTCTACTTTTCTTTTCTTTCTTTTCTGCATGCGTGACACTGCGAATGTATGCTTCGGTTTCACTCCGCGTGAGTCCGCCAGACTTATCGCCGTCGGCCCGTTTGAAAATGTTTTCAATATGATTGCCGCTTGTACAGATGCTGGCAAACTCCTTGATGGAAAGCGTGCCGTCTTTGTTTTCATCTGATTGTTCAAACCATTCGTCTGTTGCCATTCGCGAGAGTTTCCACCACGATACACCGCTGAGTGCAGTGTTGAATTCAGTTGCGTCAAGCGCGCCATCTCCATCTTGGTCCGTCTTGCGAAATGAGTCAGGGCCATGTTTTGGTGAGTAATAAATGTACGTACTGAATTCAGGGTAGCTGATTGATTTGCTGCCATCTTTATCAACCTCGTTGAAAAGTTCTTGCTCCGTCATGCTAAGACGCTTTTCTCCGAGCGTTGATGGCTCGCCTACTGGTGGAGTGAAAGTGATGGTCTTAATTTGTCCACCCTTTCCGCAGGAGGCTTTCACTCCAAACCCTGCCTGTGGTTCCTGCTTGATTTTTCCTGAAAATCCCACGAAATAGACCTTTGACTTTGAGTCCAAGCGAAGCGTGCGGAGGCTCTCGCCAGTCTGCTGGACATCAAATGCCTTGCCCGAGGAGTCGACGCGTGTCAGCGTGCCAACGACAATCGCACTGTCTGCACCTTTGCTGTTTGGCTTTGCCTGAACACTCACCGAGTCGATGAAAAAAATGCTGATTACAACAGCAGCTATTGAACCAAATAATTTTACTGTCATGTAAATAACTCCAGGATAGGTTCTTCTCCATCACCGACGGTCATGGGGCGACCGGAAGGTGAGGTCGCTGGTGTTTCAATGTCCATGCCGGCCGCGTATGCAATGCTCGAGTGAAATGCTCCCACCGAGACGGCATCATCTTCTGGGTAATAGCCGGCATCGTCACTTTTGCCGTAAACAAAACCCGCCTTGGTGCCACCACCGGCAAGAACGGTTGAGAAGCAAACGGGGTGATGACTACGCCCATCACCACTAAAGTCTGGTTTGCGGCCAAATTCTGTCGCGACGACGACCAGCGTTGAGTCGAGCATCCCTCGCTGTTCAAGGTCAGTGATGAGTGCTGTGAATGCCTGGTCGAAGACTGGTGCTATCTCACTCATTTCATCGGCAAGTGCTTTATGATGATCCCACCCGTCGTGCTTTACTTCTACAAAGCGAACACCAGAATCTACCAACCGGCGAGCGAGCAGGCACCCTTGGCCGAATGAGTTGTCACCATACGCCTCTCGCTGTTCCTGGGACTCACCCGACAGATCGAAAGCCTGCAACTCCTTGCTCTTCATTAGTGCCAGGGCATCGTCGTAAAATCCGTTGTACGCGTTGACCCTCTTGTCGGCGAATTTTTTGCGGAAGTCGGCATCGAGTCCGTTCAGTAATGCGAGTCGCTTTTTTGCCTCAGAATTACTTCCAATAGATTTGACATCATTAATACCCTGAGTGGGATCACCGATCGCAAGAGGCGCATAGCTCGATGGGAAGAATCCATTGGCTTGGTCTGAACGACGGTTGATGCACACGCTTGATGGTAACGTGTCACTGCTTCGCCCGAGATAGTGAGAGCCCCAGGCTCCGAGGTTGGGGTGGAGGATCGTGCCTCGTTTTTCAAATGCAGTCCGCATGAAGTATTGTGCTGGTGCGTGGACACCAATCTTTGCCTCCATTGAGCGAATCAGGCAGACGCGATCTGCCACCGTTGCAAATTTTGGGAAGAAGTCAGTGACCTGGAAATCAGCTGAAGTGCGAATCGCCTTCGCTGGTCCTTTGGATTTGCCTTCTTTGGGGTCCAAAGAGTCGATATGACTCAAGCCGCCGCTGAGCATCAACCAAATCACACGTTTTGCTTTACCAAAGGCAGCGGGTTTTGGGTCGACCGGGTCTGCAGCAGCGAGCGGTGCTGCTTGGAGGACACTCAACCCGAACGATGTCGCTGCACATCGTTCGACAAATTCTCGGCGAGTGAAGGCGTCAAGTGAATTTAGTAGTTGCTTCATTGTAGATTCGATCGTTAAGCAATTCGTTGGCGAATGACAGTTGGGTAAGAATTATTGAATAAACATGAACTCACGTGAGTTCAAAAGAGCCCAGACGACGTCACCGTAATCGAGCCCCTGATCGAGTGCGGCGAGGCATTGCTTCATGTCTTGTTCACGTGGAGGACGTGAAAGCATCGCGTGATAGATCGCAGTGATCTGCATAACCTGTGTGCCTTTGGACTGAGTTGTTTGTGCACTACCAGTCTGCATGGATTGCATGTTTTTTCGTTTAGCTCTGTTTTCTTTTTTGGCGGCCTTGTTCCTGGTTGTCTCTTTTTGAGTTGTCTCGGTGTCTGACACTTTGCTCATCAGGCTTTTTGTGACTTCACCATTCATCATTGCCAATGATTCTGTGATGCCACCTTCAGTTGATCCGTCATCAGCAATTGCACGGGCTGACTGACCTGCGATCTGTAGAAAATGTGTGGGTGGCATTGGTTGTGGCAATTCTGAAGCTCTCAGCCATGAATCTTCACCGCGCAGTTTGGTTTTTCGTCCTTTCGTAGAACTCATGAAGAGACCGCGTCCACCATCACTGTTGGAGTCTTTTGTGATCTGTTGCTCAGTCAGCAATGTTTTTGCAAAGGCAAAGATTTTCTCACGGTCTTTTGCAATTTTCTTTTTGTCATTCTCAAATTCAAATGGAAAAACCAGGCGTTCAATGCTTGGAGCATGGTCTGTTTTGATCTGGTCAATCTCCGGTCCTCGTAAGAGGAGAACAATAGAGTCCCACGTCTGCTCAGCTGTCATCCGACGTAGCAGTGGGCCAGAAAATCGAAAGTCCTCACCCTCAGGTGGCGTCATGCTGGCCTGCTGTTGGTATGTCTTTGTGTTCAGTATTACTCGCTGAAATTCGCGTAGATCGAAGTCGACATCTCGCATGAGTTGGCCAAGAAATTCCAGCAGTTGCGGGTTTGTAGCCTCTTCAAGATTGTCAAGATTCGTCACCGGCTCCATCACAGCGACGCCAAAAAATTTCTTCCATACGCGATTCGCGATCGCCTCGGCGAATCGCGGGTTCTTTGGTGATGTCATCCAGAATGCGAAGAGTGTCCTCATATGGCGAGGATCGTTGGTTGTCACGTTGGCTCTTTTTACGCCCTCCCACGTTATAAACTTCGGAATAACCTTCTCGCCGGGCTTGGCATCGTCATACGCGTAGTCCTCAGGGAACACAGTCGAACGGGTGTTGTCAAAAACGACACGCTCCATGTTCGGCTGGAGCAACGTCACAAGATTCGCCTTTGAGAAACGGTCGTCACGCAGTGTTATCGCTGGCTTTCGAGTGTCGACGCGTTCAAAGTCAGTTGAGCCAAAGAAGGAAGCCATTTCGTAGAAGTCTCGCTGAGTCCATTCGGCGAATGGATGGTCGTGGCATTGGGCGCAGGCAACATTAGCTCCCAGGAATGTGGTGAGCGTGTTGGACAGGCTGTCGAGCGGCATGCTGGCATCGCGTAAGAGGTATGCGGTAGCACCATTCTCTCCAAGACGACCTTCTGCAGTGAGCATGTCATAGACAATTTCATCCCATGGGCGATTTTCCCGAAGCTGGGACTTGAGCCATGTGTGGAAGGTGTAGGTCTTTCCAATTCGATAATAGTCATCTTTCACACGAAGCATGTCTCCCAGCCAGTTGAACATGTGCGACTCGTGCCCAGGGGATTCGAGCAATTGATCAATTAACTTCGCACGTCGGTCTTTACTGGTTTCTGCGAAAAAACGTTGTAACTCCCCGCTCGTCGGAATGCGGCCGATCACATCTAGGTAAACACGGCGGACAAATTGGATGTCGCTAGCGGGTGGATTCGGCTGGAGTTCATGCTTTTTTAGATCAACGGTAACGATCTCGTCGATCCGTGCGGATGCGTTGCTCATGTTCTCAGCTTGTGCATGTGTTGTTGCGATAATGAGCACCAGTAACAAGATGCGACAGGCGGTCGATATTTGAGTTGTTGACATGATTACAATTCCGAAAGTGTTTTCTCGTAACGGGAAGCGTTGTTGAAAGTGAGTCGGGATGGAGCAGCAACTTGTGTTTGTCCTAAAACGATAACTCGGATTTGATCAACGGCCGAACTAGCTGATAGATCAAGTGATAGTGTACGTCGGTCATTGCTGAGAGTCACATTGTCGCGACCTGAATCAGGCTGGTCGTCCGGACGGGCGGGTTCAATGCCTCGCCGGGTGTTTCCGTAATTTCCTCGCGGATGACCAAGCAGTTCGTCGGTGCTGATGAGTTGGGCCGTGCCACCGATCAGTCCGAGGATTGGCCGATTGAACGTGATCTGTCCGATGACTCTCGCACCGTCAGTTTCGTTCCGGAAGAACTCACCGATCGGATTAAGTTGCAATAAATAACTTCCAACGACCTGTCCGGCACCAATCGACTGTTTGTTCCGTCGGCCAACGCGGACGTACTGTCCAGGTTCGGTCACATCGACTTCGAGGTCTGATTTCAGAATGACGCGGGAGCACTCACGGAACACCAGGATACGGTCACTGTCTTCAATTCTACCCGGTACAAAGTCGGGGCCGGGAGAGACGAATTGCATGAGGCCCGTTGCTTGCAATACACCAGATGTGACCGGCCACGCCTTCTCGTAGCGCATGGTTGCATACGCCACCGAATCGATAGATTCGGCTTTTGGGCTGGAACGTACGGCACTACCCTCGCGAACAAGTTGTGGTCTGTTCTTGCTGTCAGTACGACTGACCTCAACTTCTCCTTCGAAGACGCAGACGTCGGTTTCACCGTCTCCGCCCACCGAGACACCAAAAGCAGTTCCGAGATCGACCACATCCATCGCTGGTGTGAGTACTTTGAAACCAACCGCAGAGTCCGGCACAGAGGCTGTAAGGATTCCACTCGTTAGGACTGTTCTGTTGGATGACACAATTTCAAATTCGGCAGGTCCCTGAAGTGTGATCGTAGCACCATTGCAAAAGTCCAACCGTGCCAGGCCGGTCTCCAGGTGTACTTTGCCTTTGTCGAACCGATCTCCCTGCGATCGTTCTTTGATTCCCCATTTCGCATGGGATGTGTACGCAAGTCTGGCAATTGCTGGAGAATCATTGTTCCGTTGTGATTGGGTCTCAGGGAAAGGTAGGAAAATGAAGAGTGATGCTGCTGTAGCCAGAACCACTCCTGCGATTGCAAGCCCGCGTTGTGGCGGTCGAAATTGCGATGCTGTCGTTTGTACGGCGCCTGCCACGAAAGAATCGTTGGTGCTAGATAGTGATTCGACGGGACACCCGTGTTCTTTGATAAGTCCTGTCACAAGTCGCAGGTCATTGAATTGCTGCACGCGATCAGTTGAGTTTGTAAGCTCAC
>JALCBP010000025.1:0-33599 GCA_028066355.1 Pirellulales bacterium | reverse complement strand
TTCGGAAGCCTCATTCTTTTCGTTCTACCTGCCTTCGTGTTGGGAGAAACTCCAGACAGCCTGAAAGCCGTTCTTGGCGTGTCTGCATTACTCGGCTTTGCGGGGTGGCTTGCAAGCTGCGTTTGGCTAACCGCGATCGAATCTCAAGTTTGGTGGCATCACGGGTAACAGCATGAAACACTAAGCACTTTTCACTTTCGGCGATGGCGTACTGCCTAACCCCCCTTCGAATAACTGAGTTATTGCACGGCTGTCCTAGCCTGAGGTTTCGCGGTCCTGTGGACCTAGATGCAGACAGACCCCCTCTGTAAAATATTGTGAATTAATTCGCTCCACTCATGAATAACGTGCATACATCGGCACCTTGTTTATGAGCACAAGGAGAACCATGAAATACCTCGTTCGTTTTTTGGTTTTCGTACTAATCATTTCCGTCCCAGCGTTTTTACTGGCTACCATTTTATCCAGCAGCCTTGGCAGTCCTTCAACAAAACCATTCCTTATTTGGCTCGGGCTTTTTGTTGGTGGCAATGCAGGGTATTACATCTCAGGTAGGGTCATGGATGCAGTTACTGGCAGACTGCCATCAGATGACCTGTAGGCCCCCTAAAAAATTGTGAATTAATTCACACCATTCATGGAGAAGATAGGTGCAGTGGTGTCTTACTTATCAACATAGGGCGAACCATGAAATTTGCTGATTGGTTTTTTGTTTTCATGCTTTTCGTTTTTGCCGTGTTGTTGATATTAACTGGTGTTTTATCCTTTCTCCTTGGCAGTCCTTCATTCTTTGCTGCGTTCGGAATATTTGCCGGGTTTGGACTATGTATCGGTGTCTTTGTTGGCTGTTGCTTGTCAGGAAGAATAAAGAACACCATTGGTGGGAGAATGCCAAAAGGCGAGCAGCAGACCCCCTTATAAAAATATTGCGGATGAATTCACGTTGGTACGACCGAGATTCAGGGTCGTAATCCCTTTTTCTTACCTAGCCCCGCTACCCTACTGGCTGTGCCAGGTATTCGCATGACACTCTCTTCGAAATACCAACTATATGCCGATATCACTTACGTTACCCTTGGCTAGGCGGTAAAGGTCGAATCAGGTTGAGTACTCAGCCTGGTTCGACCTTTTGCATTTGTCACCGTTTGGTGCCAATTCAATCCCATGCCGAATAACAGCACGCCTGTATTCACCATGCGTCGGTTTCGCTTTACGGAATCCGCGGCTCGCTAATTCTCTACCGAATTTCGTCTTTGTTGCTAGCAGTTCATTCCGTCTTAAGTAAATAGTCGGGGCGATGTGATTCGAACACACGACCTCTACGTCCCGAACGTAGCGCTCTACCAGGCTGAGCTACGCCCCGATCGAAAGACATGCAGCAATCATTCTCGTTGTTCAGAAACAGGAATACGAACGCACGTCTACATCGGGTGACGCGTAGAAGAATGCATGCACGAGACTACTCTTAATTATGCTCGTTTCTAGCCGCAAGTGAAACACACACAAGTTCCTTGTCATTTCTTGCAAAACAACATTTATTGGCAAATGCAGGGTGGCTCCAGACAACCGGTCGGCCAAAGCATTCATTAGTAGGCTCAAGCAAATGCATCCGACCCTGCTCTTCGTAGGCATCAGGAGTTAGTCGTGCAAGAATGAGGTCGCCGGTTTCACTGAACAGCCAGACACGGAGTGGGTCATCTGAAACTGGCTGCCTAATAAGAAATGCTGTTCCATGTTTGGCCGACCTCTCTGTAGCTGATGTAGGGGCACTCGTTTCCCACAGTCGGTCACCAGATTCAAGATCAACTGCTGTCAGCATTCCCGTATGGCAGTCACATCCATAAATCGTATTCTTTTCAATGAAAGGAGTGCTGTTGGCACAGTACATGGCATTCTTTGGTCCACCTCGCCAGATAACTTGAGCTCCCGGTGAATCCTTTGCAAGAGAATAGAGAGCACCGACCTTTCCAATACCACTGGCAAAGAGGACCTGCTTGCCGTTTAAGTTTCCAAGTTGTGGCGCCATGATCGACATTCCATACATGGGTTTGAGTGGTTCTGACCAAAGTTGGCGACCAGTAGCAGGTTCAAGGCTGTTGAGATTGTCCGCATCCCATACAAGAAGTTGCCTGACTCCGGCCGATTCAATGATTGTTGGAGGGCAGTATCCCTGCTCACTTGCAGTGAGAGCTCGCCATCGCTCCACCCCGGACACGCGGTCAAAAGCAACTGCCACGCTGCCTTGTCCACCAACAACGCATATTACGAGGTCATCCACGATGAGTGGGTGGCCACAAAATCCCCAAATTGGCGTCGAGGCGTCATAGTCTTTTTTGAAATCTTTCTCCCAAAGGAGTTTGCCGTTTTGGGCATTAAGGCAAAGAAAATTTCCCTCGGATCCAAGTGCGTAGACTCGGTCGTCGTGTACCGTAGGCGTGCAGCGTGGCCCTGCTGCGTACGATATCGAATAAGGGCAGTCATACTCGTACTTCCAGATTTCTTCTCCCGTGGCTGTATCAAAACAAAGTACGCGCTCAGTACCGGAAAGAAGAGATCGGTTGTTAGGATTGTTCTCTAAGGTGCCCTCACTTTTTAAATAGTCGGCCACGTAAAGATGGTCACCAGCAACAGCAGGGCCCGAGTATCCGCCTCCAAGTGGAACTCGCCACACAATCGGTAGTCCGTTTTCTGGGATACCCTCTACGATCCCCTGCTCATGCCACACACCATCACGATTTGGTCCTTGCCATTGCGGCCAGTCAGCCCCCCTGACACCAATGTTGTATGGCAACACCGAAAGGACAGTGAATAAAGCAACACAAGTAGAAAGTTTTTTCATGATGATATCTTTTCTCTAGTCGAGACAGATCGTAAGTTTAAGGATTACTGTGTAGCCTCTGCTGTTGGCAGATCTACCGAAACATCAATTCCGTTTGGCCTCCAGTCTAACAATTCTATTTCAGCCGTCCTTCTCCCTCGAAATTCATTGATCTTTGGCTTGAAGGCGATATTAAAAGGCTCACCCGGTGGTGGAAGGTGTTGGATCCACTCAGCACCGCCGAACGCCACTGCGCGAATCTGAACCCCATTTTGCACAAGCTTCACTGACATATGTTTATTGCCGTTACCCATGGTTCGTGGTGGCTCTGCACAGGCGACCCCAGAGGCACACAAATAGGGACGCTTGTTTCCCTGGCCAAATGGAGCAAGTCGCTCAAGCTCACCAATACTCTGGAGTGTTAGGCCTGCCAGAGTTGTTTCACCGTCAAGTTGGATCTGAGCCTGCCGTAATTCTTTCGGCATCCGCTTTGAAACTTCTGAAATGAATGCTTTCCGGAAGGAATCAATTTTTTCATCTTCAATCCGCAGTCCGGCTGCCGCAGCATGCCCACCACAGGTAAGGAGGAGGTCCCGGCATGATTGAAGGGTCGCGTGAACATCAAAACCAGGAACACTCCGAACACTCCCAATCGCTGGCTTTGCGTGTAGTTCATCGCGAGCTAACATAACAACAGGACGATGCCAACGTTCGGCAAGCCTGCCTGCTACAATGCCAATAACACCAGCGTGCCACCCGCGACCTGCAAGAACAAGTGCGGGATCAGTTTCAGGATGAAAAGTTTCCTTTGCCTGTTTTGTTGCAGCGAGTTGAATGCTTCGCTCTTCGGTCTCACGCTGGCCGTTTAATTCGTGCAGGTAGTTTGCCAGTGTCGTGGCACGGTCTTCGTCTGACGTGGTCAATAACTCTATGCCACACCCGGCCTGACCAAGTCGACCAGCAGCATTGAGCCGGGGCGCAAATCGAAAAGCTATATCCTCACTGTCTAGGGATGACTTTTCAGTGAGTTTGGCAAGTTCAAGAAGGCGAGAGACACCAGGCCCGCCTTTTTCACGTAAGCACTTCAGTCCATATTTGACGTAGACTCTGTTTTCATCCAACAGAGGTACAACATCAGCAACCGTACCAACCGCAGCGAGTCCGACGCATTTAAGAAGCATTTCTCGTAGGCGGGGTGTTACCTGCTTTGCTCCACATGAACGAGTTGCGATTGCCCAAGCTAGCTTAAAAGCAACACCGGCGCCGCAAAGATCACCGAACGGGTATTCGGAGCCAGGAAGTCTGGGGTGTACTAGAACATCAGCAGCAGGAAGACGTTCAGCAAAATTGTGATGGTCTGTGATAATCAATTCGAGGCCGATTTCACGCGCCACATCAGCTTCAGCAACACTGGCAATACCACAGTCAACGGTTACAACAAGTTCCGCACCTTCTCGTTTAAGTCGTCGTAGGGCGTCTGAATTGAGCCCGTAGCCTTCCTCAAATCTGTCTGGCACATACCAGTGTGGTTCAGCGTGAATGGCCGCGAGACAATGGCACAAAATCGCAGTTGATGACATGCCGTCTGCATCGTAATCGCCATAGATAACAATCTTTCGTCCAGCTTTAGCGGCAGCGAGAATTCTGTCAGCGGCTTCCGCTATACCGAAAAGCTCTTCAGGTTCACGTAAATTCGCCATTGAGGCATCAAGAAAGCCTTTGACCTGCTCTGGGTCAGTTACACCTCGTGCAGCTAATAAGCGTGCAAGAATAGGGGATATACCAGCAGATTTTTCGAGGGTTGCAACCGTTGTCGCGTCGTGGGGTGCGATGTTCCAACGTTTTGGCATGGTAGCCTCCCTGGCCAAAGACATTTAAGACATTCAAATTTCTAGTATAGCCACTTCTTAACCAAACGTCGGGTATAGTGGCGTTATGCGAAACTGATAACACGACGATCACTCCCTGTTTTTCATGACCCGAGATACTGCGATGCCCTCTGTTATTTCAACTCCCAAAAAAGGGAAAGAACTTTCTCGTAGACGGACAAAACCTTCTCGTGAGGAATTAGGCAAGGGACTTAATCTCTGTGAATACTGCACGGCAAAATGTTGTCGATATTTTACTTTTCCATTGGAAAAGCCAACGACGAGGCAAGAATTCGATGCTCTACGGTGGTCGCTGCTCCATGAGTATGCCACCGCTTTTACTGAAGATGGAGAATGGTATATCTGCGTTCACACAGTCTGTAAGCATCTTCAAGACGATAATCGTTGTGGTATCTATAGTTCTCGCCCATCAATCTGCCGTGAGTACACGACTGAACATTGTGAATACGAAGATGAGTGGGTGTATGACCAATATTTTGAAACCCCCGAGCAAGTGGTTGAATATATGGAGGCAGTGCTTGGGCCAGGTGGTGAACACGTCGGTGACGGCAAAAGAAAGAAATATCGCAGGAGATCTATCCGAAGCCCAAAACCATCATTGCTAAAAATTCTATAAATTCAGGGTACTGAGTTAAGGAGGTATTGTTCTGTCACGTATCACACCAAGAACACTGAAAGGTTTTCGTGATCTGCTGCCGTCTCAAGCACTCGAAAGGGAGCGTATTCTTGAGATTGCACGTCAGGTTTACCAGTCATATGGCTTCTCGCCGATTGAGACGCCAGCTCTCGAGTACCTTGAGATTTTGACTGGCAAAGGAAGTGACGAAACGGACAAGCAGCTTTATCGCTTCATCGATCACGGGAAGCGAGAAGTTGGCATGCGGTTTGACCTCACTGTTCCATTCGCACGTTTTGCTGCTCAACACATCTCGACACTTGGTACCCCATTCAAACGGTATCACATGGGTACGGTTTGGCGTGGTGAAAATACACAGCGAGGCCGGTATCGAGAATTCATGCAATGTGATTTTGACACGATCGGTACAACAAGTGCAATTTCAGATCTTGAAACAGTCTTGGTCGTGCATGATCTGCTCACCGCGATTGGTATTGAAAAATTTACAATTCGTATAAATGACAGAAGAATCCTGACAGGTATTCTTGAGGTACTTGGGCTCACGGGGAAGACGACGCATGTGCTTCGATGTCTTGATAAGGTCGGGAAAATCCCCCGTGACACTTTAGTCCGTGAATTGCAGCAACAGGGAGTTTCCGAGACGTCTGTCGAGTGCCTTCTGGGGCTTGGTGAACTTGCTGGAACGGCAACAGCCATATTGAGTCAACTACATGATTTAGTCGGGATGTCCGAAGTTGGTGCGGAAGGAATTAAGGCCACCGGTGCACTCCTAAAGGGTTTATCTGAAGTGGGGGTGGCTGATGATCGCATCACGCTCGATCCATCTATTGCACGAGGTCTGGACTACTACACGGGCATTGTCCTCGAGAGCTTTCTTGATGAATTGCCAGATCTGGGAAGCGTCTGTTCTGGTGGTCGATATGACAATCTTGCAGAGCTCTATACAAAACAATCTCTTCCAGGAGTGGGGGCATCACTTGGAATCGATCGCCTGCTGGCAGGTCTAGAAGAACTTGACAAACTACAGTTAACAGAAACGCCAGCATCTATATTCCTGGCGTATTTCGACGAGTCTTTTCTAGGTGATTATCTGCGGATTGCTGCAGCACTCAGGTCGCACGGTCTGGCAGTTGATCTCTATCCAGAGCCAAAAAAACTTGGTCAGCAACTGAAGTGGGCGGGAAAGAAGGGATTTCAGAAAGCGCTTGTAATCGGCAGTGAAGAATTCAAGGGGGGCACAGCCCAGCTGAAAGATCTAGCTACTCAGCAATCAACCAGTATTTCGTGGCAAGGAGACTTGAAGCTTCTCGTTCATGCAGTCAAAAACGAATTATGCAAATAACAGCATGTATATGAAGAAACTGTTTTTATTCTTTTTCGATAGCACGCAAGCGTTTGACAACTTCGTTAGCGTCGGTTGGTCGCTTGTCTCGTTCGCTTGAGAGCAACTGCATGATTAGTGCAGCAAATTCTTGAGGCACCTCAGGGACTAATGTATCAATAGCGATGGGCTTGCCTCTGGAAATGGCAGCAAGAATGGAAACCATTGATTTGCCGTCGAATGGAAGCTTTCCAGAAATTATTTCATACAAAATAACTCCAAGCCCGAAGAGATCACTTTTTGCATTCACTTCATCGGTACCAATACGCTCTGGAGACATGTACGCAGGGGTGCCAATGACAGCATTATCGATTGTTAGCCGACCTTCGTTATCACCGGCTTCATGTGCCAGGCCAAAGTCAATAATCTGTACGTGTCGATTCGGACCCTCAAGAAGAATGTTGTCTGGCTTGATGTCTCGGTGGACAAGACCCTTTTCATGAGCGGCAGCAAGACCTTCACTTATTTCCCGTCCAATCCGTACAGCTTCTGGTATAGGGATCAGGCCACCCTGTTGGGCTCGATATTCAGAAAGATTAGGCCCGTCAATAAGGTGCATAGCAATGTATGGAAGTTTGTTGTGTTCGCCAATCTGGTAGATCGTGACGATTGATGGGTGATTAATTGATGCAGCAGTCTTACTCTCCCGAAGGAAACGCTTCTTTGAAACTTCATCTTTCGCACGACTCGGATGCATGACCTTAATGGCAATTTCGCGATCGAGGTTGGTGTCAAAACCCTTGTAGACATGCCCCATGCCGCCGCGACCAATGAGGCCCTTGATAGTAAAGCTGTCGATATTTGAAGGGGTTGTTGAAGTATCTGAAGGAGTCGAATGCCAGTTTGTTGTCGCTTGTTGAGGTGAATTACCGCTTTTTGGATCGAAGGTAAGAGTTTCAGAGAGAGGCGAATTTGCTGAGTGCGTGTCGTTTGAACCATCCTGAATTACCAAGCAGCAGAATGGATCGCCCTTGTGCATACAGCTCTTTTCTTCAATCACTATGGTTTCATCATAGTGGTCTGCCAGCCCGCGGATAATGCCTTTTGCAAGCATGCATAGCCTTCGGCCCGACGAGTACACAAGATGAAGTTCATTTGGTGAATGTCGTACTGTTTCAAGCACAGGTGGTTCCGCACCAGGCTTTGCGGAACGTACCATCGTGTGAATGATGTCTTCAGTGTTTTCAATAAGATCAAGCGTTCGCCATGTAGGGTCAATATTCTGGCTAGCGACTTTGATGAGGTGTGGTGCCAGAAACTCACCAAATCTTTCAATGAGCTCTGGTAATGTTTCGCCGCATGTGTCGGCAATTTTTTGAAGAAGTTGAACAGCATCCTCATCCGGGTACACCTCATTTGGAAGGTACCTGCTATCACTCGCCGTCACCGTCTCTCGAAGTTGTAGCCATGTCGTCTTACCGGAAGTGGCTTCATCAGCAAACTTTTGAATGTAGAAGAAAATGATGCCGTGCACGAATAAATCTCATTTGCATTGCCAACAAGTTTGGTTGTATCAAACCTGGTCGCCTACCTACTATGACTGAAAATGTAACATACCTGAGAGCCTCAAGAGAAGCTAGTTGTGGCCTTTAAGGGGTTCTTATAAAAGAGTTATCGCAACTGGTAGAGACGGTCCCGGTAGAGTAAGAGTCCATGTGCAGCGTGGTAGAGAGCACCGCACTCAATATCGATATCTGCAGTTTGCTCAAGTGTAATTACTAAACGTTCGGCAGCACGTAATACCCACGGCTCGCAAAGTCGCTCCGCAGGAAGAGCAACAGCCAAGAATTCGAATATATGTCCACTTGAACTAAGCTTTGCAAAAACATCAACAGACGAAGCTGGTCGTTCAAAAAAATGTGTCGAGAAACTGCCATCTGCTTGCTGAAAGCGACGCGATAGGTCGATGCTATCGGTTATTTTAAGCGATGCTGCTTGCCATGGTTCTGGGAGTGTCTCGCCTGCTTCTGGATGTCGGCTCCGGTATGTATTCACTGCGGTTGCCAATCCGTACAAACGGTGCGATCCACCACAGGCACTCGAGTGCAGGTCGGCATCAAGTTCCATTTCAATAACTCGGGGCAGATTCCATGTTTCTCCATTGGCTGCCTTCCATGTCTCGTCTTCCTCGAGATATGTGGCGAATGCCATCAATGTCCATGTTGCTTCTTGGCCGACATGAAGATCAGCCTGTGCTTGTCGCAATAAGTCATTAACAGTTGCAGGCGTTTCGCCCACAACAAGTTCTGTTTCGAGTGGGATTCCCCTGGTGCCACATTGTGAAAGATACCCAAGCCACTGATCCTTATGGCCTTGCCCCACGGTGCTTCCCTCCTCAACAACCGCAATGACTCCGTGCTCACCGCGTCGCATCTTCCACCCTTGGAGATTTCCACCTTCAAGCAAATACTCCAGTGCGGGAACGGGCGTGGATTTATGCCGGATAGTAAATTGTTTGCCGAATGCAAGTATTCCATGAACAATTTGCCAAGCTCCTTGAAGGTCCGTTGATAGTTCTCTTTCGTTTTGGGTCTGCTTGAGTATGTTTGTAATTCGTTTGCACAAATTATCTGGGTTAATTGTCGTAAGTTCACTCTGATTAATTGACTCTTGTTTGTTTTTTCTGCATCCAGCAAAGACTAAGGAGAATATCATTGCACTAGCAACGACCATCAATTGGAGATGTTTTGATTTAGAAAACATGTTACTGTTAATGCGTTCCTTGTTGACACGGATACATTACAGCATTGTTTCGCAGTCTCTCTTGTGCAAGTAAAAGTTCGTCATCGTGATGCAAACAATGCTGTACGTAGGCCTGCAAAGTCTGTTTGTAGGAGGGAATGTAATGTTTCAAAGCCGAGCAGTCATTGATTTTTACGAAAGGCGATGGCGGCCTCACGTTCAGTAGACTGCACTCGCTCTCTACTCGTGTAGTTACTGATTGAGTGAATAGAGAAGAATATTGAGTGCGATTTTCTCTGCGTCTTCACGATCATAGCCGGTACATTCCATCGAATTCTGCTTTTCCAGCGCGCAGGATATATCGTACGGTGAGAAGATTACTGCCCACCGGTCACCGATTCGAATGCCTTCTAATTGCGGTGGCACTGCTCTTTTCTTGGAAGACAGTGGCCCCTCACCGGCAGTTGGGGATCGTAGTGTCACTCGACGCAGGTCAAATCCTCCGTAGGTTGATGCTGAGAAGAGCGGGTCATCGTTTGGGATTGCTTCAATGATGTGATCAGGTAATGCAGCAGAGAACTCTTTTCGGAAAGCGTCAGTAAAAGGTTGAGATGCGCAGACGCTGTCGGCAAGCAGCGTACCTCCTCGTTTAAGAAATGCTTGAAGATTTTTTCTTTGCACATCATCAAATGCAAATGCTTGTCTGCCATGCATAAAAAGCATGTGATGCTTGAAGATTGCTGGATCAATGAGATCGAGTTTTATTGGCGTGTCATCAACAAGTATTCCAAGTTCTCGTGCAGCAGCTCTAAGGATGTTTGCTAGTGCTTTGGGTGCGGCGTCACAAAGCCCGCCATGGCGCAACTTTCCAATAGTTAGTTGGCCTCGTCCAATTGAATCTTGCTGAACATCTTTTGGTTGGGCTTGCGCAAGTAATTCATCTTTCTTCTTCAGTTCACGATTTGTTGCGTAGGCGATGACATTTGCCCCGATTGCCAAAGATGCATCAATTTGCTTGCGAATGGTTTCATCGAATTTGTCGTAGGAAGGTCCTGCAAGTTCCCAAAGACAAGACAGGCTTGGAAGATGGCGGGATTCATTTTCTGATTTATCCAAAGGTGCGTATATCAGGCAAGTGCGGCATCCGTAGTCAACACCGAGTAACGGTCGTTGAAATTCTGGGTCAACACTTTTTTCGGCGTACCACGCCGGATGTTCGGGTGGAAGTAAACTCAGTTGATGCTCAGGTTCAGGGAATATTTCACTAACCAGTTGGCGGAAAGACTTGTCAAAAGATGCTCCATCAGAACAGGTCGCCTCGGCAAAAATAAAGCCACCTTGGTCAATATATTGCCGCAATCGGAGGCCAGGTTCTTTACCAAGATCTAAGCCGGCGGTACCTCCGATCCAGAGAACTGGTGACTGAGCAAGGTCCTGAATAGTTGCTTCCTGTGTGTCGAGAACATGCCACGAAAGGCCCGCCGGATAATCCTCACGCCATCTTTTCTCAATGAATTCAACGAGATGTGGAACGTCATGACCATGCTGGTTCCAGTCATTTCGAGGACCGTGGCGGCTTTTGGCAATAACTACAGGTCTACGACCCTTTGCAAGGAATAGCAGGGCAAAACTTGTTGCCACGATAGCATCTTCAGACCCTTTACTTTGAAAACTTCCAGAAAGCGGGTCCTGAGATGAGACAAACATCTTTGCACCTTCCAGATACCAGTCATGAGTGCCAATGAATCGCCTGGCAGTAAACCGCCCTACACGCTCCAGACCGTAAAGGTAGTAACGGAGCCATTGTTGCCCACCCGGCGGATTTCTGGTTACAGAGAAATTTTTACCGAGCCATCGCAGTCCATCTTCCAGAGGTTTTGTCGAAGATCCACCACCGCAACATGAAATATTCGATCCATTTACAAATGCGTCTGGCCGCTCGGTATGTTCATTCGTTATCCAAATACTTGCGATACCTGCGCATGTCATACTGCCAGTGCCACTGCCACCCCCGGCAGTGTAGCTCCATGAGCCATCAAGGCGCTGGGCCGCCTCCCAGTATTTTTGTGATAACTTCCATACATTTGGGTTGATCTGCACGCCTGCGCGTTGGGCTTCGTGTAATCCGAGAATCGCAAATTGGGAGTTCGAGTTGTCAGCACCCGAACGATTTGCTCCGTACGACCAGCCGCCGGTTACTCCGGGTCCATTCGATTGGCGATCTTCAAGCCATCTGGCATTTCGTTCAAGAATGGCCAGGTCCTGCTTTGGAGAAACCATCGCGAGGGCTTGTGTTTGCAATGAAACCGAATAGGTGTCGGTAGGTGTCTGTTCCCTCAGCCATGTAAGTGACTTCTTCATCGCAGGCTCGTCAGCATCGACTCCCGCGTTTGCAAGCGCAAGAACAACCAGCGCAGTTGCCCCGACAACAGTTTCATCCGTCCGCATTGCTGACTTCCACGTACCGTTTGGGCTCTGCTGGCGTAGAAGCCAGTTTTTTGCCTGCTCAATAGCATTACTTATCTGCTCGGGGCGGAGTTCAACTTCGGCCGAAAATGCAATGTGCACAGGCACGAGTTGGATGGTCGCAAGCAACACGACTAACGAGATCTTCTTGTAACCGCTCAATAAGATGTGATGCATGAAGCTTTCATAATAAGGGATAGGTAGCTGTCTCACGTGCCTTCTTATCGCTGCGCCACCATTTTTGTTTGCCTCTTGGTGGCACAAAGTCCGATACTTTAATGATACGTGGTTAGTGATTTTATCACTTCTCCTACTGTGTTCACAATAATTCCCGTAAGGAAGGAAAACGACTTCGTGTCGACTGCTGGAAAACAAAAGTCACTCGATGACGTGCTGCAGGAATTTTCCCAGCATAGACTGCTTATGCAGGAAGAGCTTCAGAAGATCATTGTCGGTCAAGACGAAGTGATCGAGCAGTTATTTGCTGCAATCTTTACACGAGGCCACTGTTTGCTTGAGGGGGTTCCGGGGTTAGCGAAAACCTTAATGGTTTCGACGGTAGCAAGAATTCTTGATGTTGATTTCAAGCGAGTTCAATTCACGCCCGATTTGATGCCGTCAGATATAACAGGAACCAACGTGCTCGATGAAGACGAGTCAGGCCGTCGTAGTTTCAGGTTTGTAGAGGGGCCTATATTTACGAATGTTCTACTCGCAGATGAAATCAATCGTACACCACCAAAAACACAGGCGGCTCTACTTCAGGCGATGCAGGAGCGAGAGGTTTCGGTTGGTCAGGAAACATACCAGCTGCCGGATCCTTTTTTTACGATCGCGACGCAGAATCCAGTAGAGCAGGAAGGTACATATCCTCTTCCCGAAGCACAGCTTGATCGATTTATGTTTAACATCAAAGTTGGGTACCCAAACGCAGATGAGGAAGAGCGTATTTTGATGGCTACCACTCGGCCAGAGCGACCAGAAGTCAGGAAAGTTCTCTCGGGAAGAGCGATTACAAATATTCAAAAACTTGTCGCTGGTGTTGCCGTAAGTGAGTACATCGTTAAGTACGTTGCGACACTTGTCCGCTCAACACGACCGAAAGATCCTGAGTCACCTAAGTACGTTACAGAGTTAGTTGATTGGGGGGCAGGCCCACGTGCTGGTCAATTTTTGATACAAGGCGGAAAAGCGATGGCTGCTATGGATGGACGATTTAGCGTGTCTATTGAGGACATTCGCCGGATTGCCGTGCCGGTGCTTCGGCATCGGATATCGACAAACTTTCAGGCTCAAGCAGAAGGCCTTACAAGTGAATCACTTGTTCAGAGGCTGCTGCAAGAAGTTCCTGAGCCTTCGGTTCCTCCGTTGGTGAAATGAGTGCTGCATGTCACGTGCTGTAGAAGAGTATCTCAAGCCCGATGTAGTGCAGCAGATTGCACGGCTCGATCTGCGTGCCAAGTTTATTGTGAAAGGCTTTCTTCAGGGGCTCCATGCGAGTCCGTTTCAGGGTTTTTCGGTCGAGTTTAGTGAGCATCGGCGGTATGCAGCCGGTGATGATCCAAAAGATATTGATTGGCTTATCTTTGCAAAGACAGATAAGCATTACATAAAAAAATATGAAGCTGAGACAAACATTACCGGGTATCTCGTAGTGGATACGAGCGGCTCGATGGGATACACCTATCGACAGCAATTCACAAAGCTGGACTATGCTATTTCGCTAGCATCAGCGCTTTGTTGGCTTATGGTTCACCAGCAAGATCCTTGCGGCTTGATGGTTTTTAGTGAAAGAATTACAGCGAGTTTGCCTGCACGATCAAGACGAAGCCAGATTTCAGAAGTTCTTTCCCTTTTGTCGAAGGTCGAGGCTACGGGTGCGTCTGAAATTTCTTCTAGTTTATTGCAGATTGGGGCAATGCTTCGTCATCGTTCGCTCTTGATGGTTTTTAGTGACTTGCTGGCAGAACCACCAGCAATTCGTGATGCGCTGCTTCGCCTGCGTCATCGGAATCATGACATCATATTATTTCACGTGCTTGATGAAGCAGAGGTACGGTTTCCTTTTCAAGGCATGGTAGAACTTACTGATCCAGAAAGTAGCCAGAATATGGTTGTTGATGCCGATGCTGCTCGTCGTGACTATGTAGCTGGCGTTGATGATTTTCGAGAACACTATAGGCATATTTGCCAGCAAGCGGGAATCGATTACGTACCTCTTGATACGAGTATGCCGTTCGATGCTGCTCTTATGGAGTACTTAATTAATCGTCAGCAGCGAGCTTAGGTGCACACGCCCATTCTTTATCGAGTACTATTGACGCTATGGGCCTTTCTTTCCTGAACATTATGTTGCTGAGTGGGATGGCAGTTATCGCGATTCCGGTGCTGCTGCATCTTCTTATGCGACGAAAACCTGTTCCTCACCAATTTCCGGCGATTCGGTTTCTGCAAGCCCGGTCGCAAATAAAAAAGCGGCGATTAAAACTGCAGCATTTGCTTCTCTTGTTGGTGCGTGTTCTAGCTCTTTGCATACTAGTTCTAGCAGTATCGCGACCGATTCTTCGTGGTGCCGGTTGGATTGTTGATCAGGAAGGACCAGTCGCTGTTGCATGTGTGGTAGATACCGCACCACGTATGTTGCTGCGGCAAGGCAACCGTACAAGAATCGATAAGGTTCAGGATGTCGCCTCAAACCTTTTCGATAAGCTTCCGCCTGAGAGTAAGATTGCCATCGTCGATACTGGTGACGGAGGGGCGACTTTTTCAGCATCGGCAGTTGCTGCAGAAAATAGAATTAAACGAATGGCAACCGGTGCATCTTCGGTCAATGTTGCAGTAGCGATGAATGATGCAGCGCGTTTGCTAGAGAGTTCAAGCATAGAGAGAAAAGAACTGTATGTATTCACGGATCTTTCTCATGGTGGGTGGGAACAGCCCGTACAGCCGAACTGGGATGCACTTCACCCTGATATAAATCTTGTTTTTGTTGATGTCTCAGCTACTCATCCACAGGATTTTATTCTCGACAGCCTTCAGCTTTCTGCTGAGCGTCTGACTGTCGGTAGTCCTCTAAATGTCTCAGTAGTAACACGACGAGTGGGACCAAAGTCTGCCCGGTCGGTTGCTATTGAATTTCAGGATCAAGAGGGCAGTTTTGTTCGCCGAGGGGAAAAGCCCATTGCCTTGGAAGACGGTGAAGAGGAAGAAGTACGTTTTGAAATCAATGGTGTGGATCCTGGTGTCCATCAGGGACGAGTGCTTATCGAGGGAGGAGATGGTCTCCCTGTAGATGATTCAATCGAATTCACTGTTGACGTTGGTCCACCGGCACGTGTGTTAGTGGCCTCTCCAGATCCAGTTGGAACGACGGGCCTTATTTTTGTCGAAGCCGTTGCGCCCTTTCCCCTTGTAAGCGCTGGACGCAGTAAATTTACTGTCACGTTGGAATCGTTTGATCGACTAGAGAAGGCGTCATGGTCTGATTATCTTAGTATTGTTCTGATTGATCCACCGCCACTACCTGCGCGTACATGGAAAATGCTCCACGAGTGGGTCAGTAACGGAGGCGGGCTTGTCGTATGGTTGGGGCCTTCGGCCGGCAAGCCGAGCGAGTTTAGTTCAGTTGAAAGTGAGTCTGTGCTTGGTGGTCAAATAAAACGAGTGTGGCGATCGCCAGACCGTTCAAATTATTTTGCTCCTGCCTCGCTTGATCATCCTGTTCTTTCAGCCTTTCGTCGCGTTGGGGATTCGGTGCCATGGCAGGATTTTCCAGTCTTTCGTCACTGGGAGTTTCAGCCAACTCTTGAAAATAGTGATGCGCTGTCTACACCAGCACTACCTATAGCCAGTTACCGCAATGGATTACCAGCGATGTTTGAGCGGATGTTAGATAAGGGGAGAGTGGTGATCGTTACGACTCCAATATCTCAAACAGCAAATGATCCCCAAGCGTGGAATCAACTTGCTACTGGTTTCGAGCCATGGCCGTTTGTGATGCTTGCAAATGAGATTCTGGAACACGTTGTGGAGACGCCAGATTCTCTGAATATCAAGTCAGGTGAGGTGGCAAGGCTTCGTCTTCAGCGACACGATCTGCCAACGGCTACAGTTCGTACGCCACTAGGGGATACGTTTCCAGTCGCTATTGATCAGAATCAAGGAGCCATTGCTGTATCCGCGACCCGACAACCGGGTAACTACCAGATTCGTTCTGGAGGTCAAACGGGTGGGTTCGTTAAAGGATTCAGCGCTCGTTTACCCAAGTCAGCAACTGATTTTTCAAGACTTAACGATGACGAACTATCTTTCATGCTTGGTGACGATCGTCGAATCGTGCATGACGCCGAAAGCCTTGATCGTGATGTGATGAGTTACCGGGTGGGAGCAGAGTTGTCTGGTTGGATTCTTTTTTTTGCAGCAGCATTGCTTGCCTTAGATTGGTGGATATCGAACAAGTTCTATGCGCCCCGTGATGGCGCAGAACCTGAAGCTAGAGCAGCAGAGATATTTGCTGAGAGTGTTCAAACTGATGAAGACGCTGGAGTTATTACACCTCCACCAGTTCCGCCAGCAAGAAATAGAGATGAAAGCACGCCTCCTCCCCTCCCCGAAGGGATTGATTCCGAGACGGAGCATTCACCATGACGCAGTGTGGCTTATTCACTACAACCTCCGTCCAGTTTAATCCAACAGGTGGTTGGTCTGGTGTGACGTTATTGGTTATTGCATTTGCCTGCCTTGTGTTTGTTTTGGCCCCTGACAAGAGTCGGCTGTCCCGAGGCCGACGGCTGGTTCTGATTTCCTTGCGTATAAGTGCATTTCTAGTGCTTCTCTTCTGCCTGATGAAGCCAAGATTGGTGTCAACAAGAAGACTCCAGCAGCCTGCTTCTGTTCTCGTGTTAGCTGATTCATCTGAGAGCATGACCGTGGCAGATGGCCCGAACGGTAAGACGCGATGGGAGCATCTTCGGGAGACTCTTCAGTCAGCCATGGAGTCCACCCAAAGAGAAATTGCAAACAAGAGCATGCTCATTCACACATGGGTATTTGATCGTGAAGCGAGAGAAACTTCTCTGGATGCCGAGGTCCTCGATATTAGGGAATGGCAACGACTTCCTTCTTCTGGGGAAACAGCAATTGGTTCGGCAATGGAATCAGCGATACGTGCGATAGGAGAACAGCCCCTTCGTGCAGTTGTTTTGTTAAGCGATGGTGGGCAGCACGCCTACCCGCCGAACGATCTGCCACCTCAGGCTGAGTCACGTCGTTTGGGTGAACGCGGTGTTCCTCTCTGGGCGATTACATACGGTCAGTCCCGAGGTGCTGTGCAGGCCAGAGATGCATCAGTTGTAGGCTTAACAGCGCCCGATAAAGTGTTTCTCGGAAATACAGTTGAGATTATTGGCCGAGTTCGACTGGAGGGTCTTTCTGACCGGGAAGCAACCGTCCGATTGCTAGTCGAACAGTCAGATGGTGAGTTAGCTGAGGTTGCGAGACGGTCAGTCAAGCCGGTGGAAAATACCACAGAAGAATCCGTTCGCTTCGACTGGAAGGCAGACTCATTAGGTGAACGAAAGCTGGTACTAGAGATCGACTCAGTATCGGGTGAAGTTGTTCTTACGAATAATACAGTATCAAGCTTTGTTAATGTGGTTGATGGCGGACTGCGAGTCCTGTACCTCGAGGGAAGCCCACGTGTTGAACAAAGATTCTTGCGTCGAGTGCTGTCGAGTAGTCCTGACATACAGATAGATTTTCAATGGATCGATTCTGTTCGTAGAAGTCGGTGGCCGGTCAGCCTTGAGCAAGAGTTGTCGCGTGATTACAAGGTGTTTCTCATCGGAGATCTCGATGTGGACGCCATACGTCCGCAAGATCTCGAGAAGATTCGGCTTCTGGTTGAGAATGGATCCAGTATTGGATTTCTTGGTGGCTTTCATTCTTTTGAGGCGGGAGGCTGGGGAAGTTCACCGCTGGGAAGGTTGCTGCCCTATGCCCGGGATCCCCTATCTCGTCAACGCTTTGATGAGCCTATTCGAAATGATCTCCATGAAAAGGGGCCCATTACGATCATGCCAGACGAACAATTTGGGGGGGTTTCTATCCTGCGTCTTGGTCAAAGTCGACAAGAATCAGATGACGTTTGGAGAGGCTTACCAGAGTTAGATGGAGCCAATCGCCTGCCTCGACTTTTGCCAGTAGCAAAAACATTAGCTACCACAGCGACAGGCCTTCCACTCTTAGTTGCTCGTGAATATGGGTTGGGTCGAGTGCTTGTCTTTGCTGTGGACTCTACATGGAGATGGGCAATGCAGGGATCTGCCGGGGCATACAAACGATTTTGGAGACAATTTATTCTATGGCTAGCACGCCGAGAGGACTTTGACGGGGAACGTCTCTGGTTAAAGCTGGCACGACGTCGAATTTCTGTAGGAAGTCCATTAGTTTTTGATGCCGGTCTTACACTTCCTGATGGAACACTTGTTCAAGGTAGCTCTATATCTGCCACTGTCATTGATCCAACAGGGAATTCACGACAGGTCCAACTTTCGAAAAATATGGAATCATTTTCAGGAACAGTAGCAGGATGTACTGAGCCAGGTGACTGGGAGGTGGTGGTAAAAGCAGATCGCAAGGGAGGAGAGGCTACTGCGAGGTTTGTTGTGTATAGACAAGATTTGGAGCTTGCAAATCCGCGTGCAAACACGTTGCTCATGCAGCAAATTGCCGCTGCGACTGATGGAGGAGTCAGGCTTCCAGAGGAACTTCCTGACATCTTCAAAGAAATAGCTCAAGCTCCAACCGACTCTAAAATCAGCCAAGAATGGTCTGTCTCGCTTTGGGATAATTTTATCATAATCTCAATGTTCGCAGGGTGTCTCTGTGCAGAGTGGTTTTTTCGTAAGCGGTGGGGGCTCGTTTGATGGGGCCCTAGTCAGGTTTTGCTGAAAAGCCCAATTTAATCAGGCTTACTGATCTCAGGCGAGGCTTTGGCCCCCGTGCTTTTCATATTTGGTTTCCCCCTCATTCTTGCTACGGTCTGGGTTGAACCATTTTTTTCATGGAAATAGAAGAGCTTCACGCTAGGAGGTCGGCTTTGCAAAAGCGGCGACCAATTCGTAATCGGCTGCTTGTGGTTGGGCTACTTGTTGGCTTTACGGTTACGCTCTTATCAGCAAGTAGCTTTCTTGGTGTGTATTCATACAGAAGGTTAGTGAAAGCACTCAGTAGTCGCGCGAGTGAGTTACCTCAGGCAAGTCGCCTCGCATCACGGGTGGGGCAGTTGCAACTCTCACATTCGCGCGTCATGGCTGCTGTCGATCTGGGGCTTTGGGCAGAGAGCGCAATACAAAATGAACCGCAGATCGATCTACTTGAATCTGGTGAGCCAGATTTTCTCAAGTGGGGAACTGCAAGTGTCACTGAATCAGGCTCGAAGAGTGAAGAGATGCAGCCTGAAGCAACATCAGACAGTTCATTTCTTCAGCAAATTTCTGAGACAGGAGAGGCACTGCAGAGTTATTGCCAAGAGCTCGCTGCAGGAGAGTTTGATGAACAGCCTTTTGGAGATCGCAGCCATGAGAGAGATATAGCACGCCGAATAGCGTCTGAGCTTAAAACCATATGGCAACTTGCTCGGGAGGCTGTCGCATGCAAAGAGCAGGTGCCTGAGCAAGAGTCATCAGGCTTCATCGATGAACAGTTAGTAAAACTGACAGCCATTGGAACCCATCTGGATTCGCTTGCGATTCTAGCAGCAAGACTACCAACTTTTTTGCAGTCGCGTATGCATGATTTGGCGCACGAAGTGCGTGGTCGCTATCGCACACTTATTATTACTACTTGGGCAGCAGCAATTGCTGCTGTGCTCTTGCTCATCGGGTTAGGGGTACTTACGTATTCATGGGTGTTCCGCCCACTACGACATCTTGGCCACGGTTCACGAAGGATAGCAGGTGGTGATTTTGGCTACCGTATTCATTTAAATACGTCCGACGAAATGGATGAGTTAGGGCAGGCACTCAACGACATGACAGCTCGTTTTCAAGAAATCAGAGATGACCTCGACCATCAGGTACAAATAAGAACAAAGGAGGTGATTCGAAGCGAACAGTTAGCGAGTGTCGGTTTTTTGGCAGCCGGAGTTGCTCACGAAATAAATAACCCACTCGCATCTATTGCAATGTGTGCGGAATCACTTGAGTCCCGCATTGGAAACGATGTTGATGCAGTTGCTTTGCGATATATTCAACTCATTCAGAGCGAAGCCTTTCGGTGTAAAGGAATTACTGAAAAACTGCTCGATTTTTCGCGCGTTGGGGAAGTCCGACGACAGCAAACTGCCCTTGGCATGATGACTCATGATGTTGTTGATATGCTTCGTCATGTGGGTAGGTTTGCTCAGAAAACTGTAAGGATTTGTGAGGGGCCGGATGTCCTCGTGATGGCTAACCCACAAGAGATGAAGCAAGTAGTTCTGAACCTGCTCGTTAATGCCCTCGATTCGATAGATGAAGACGGTGAAGTTGTACTGGCACTTAGCCGCGACGGAGACGAAGCAAGGCTAGTCTTTACCGATAACGGGTGTGGCATGAACGAAGAAGTGCTTCAAAACCTTTTCGAGCCATTTTTTACGAGCCGCGCGTCAAAAAAAGGCACTGGTCTTGGGCTCTCGATTGCGCATCGTATTATCAGTGATCATGATGGTCGGATTGAAGTGAAAAGTGAGGGGCCTGGGTGTGGTGCAACTCTTTCTGTCATTCTTCCTGTCTCTAGTAAGTCGTGTCAAAGTTTGGGAACAAGAGAAGAACTGGTAGCGGTAGTGAATAGTGAGTTAAACAGTAGAGAGGAAAACCGTGACCACTATGCAGCGTGAAAAAGAGTCAAAGGATTTCTCGTCAGGGCGATCGCTACGAGTGCTGTTTGCTGATGATGAGCCTTCTATCCAGGAACTCATGAGGTTGGAATTACCACGTTTTGGTCATGAGGTAAGCATTTGCCCGGATGGAGCAACTGCACTGGCAGTTCTTGAGCAGAGTGAATTTGATTGTGTTGTTGTTGATCTCGATATGCCTGGAGTGGGAGGACTTGATGTCATTCGAAGAGTTCGTGAAATTGCTCCGGACACTGAAAGTGTGATCATAACGGGAAAGTCTTCGCTCGAAACGGCTGTGGCGGGTCTGCGACAAGGAGTTTTTGACTATCTGACGAAACCTTGCAAATTGGTTGAAATTGAGGCCGTGCTGCAGAGGGTTCGAAAAAAACGAGCGATGACCTTACGGGTGCGTTCGCTTGAGAGACGTGTCAGGCAGGCCGAAGGCCGTATGCAACTTGTTGGCAACTCATCTGTTATTGATGAGATGCAATCACTTATAGCCAAAGTAGCGGCCAGTCAGGCGACAGTGTTGGTTCGAGGTGAAACGGGTACTGGGAAAGAACTCGTTGCCCGATCTATTCACGAATTAAGTCATCGGGTTGATGAACCGCTTGTCACAGTGAACTGTGGTGGTCTTCCGGAACAGCTTGTTGAAAGTGAATTATTTGGCCATCGTCGAGGTGCTTTTACCGGAGCAAGTGAGCATCGCGCAGGGCTTTTTGAAGTAGCTAATGGCGGCACCTTGTTCTTAGATGAAGTCGGAGAATTGCCTCCCGCACTTCAGTCACGGCTCCTCAGGGTACTTGAGTCGGGAGAAATTCGCAGGGTGGGAGACAATCACCCAATTACGGTCGATGTACGAGTGGTCTGTGCAACGCATCGCTCGCTTGAGGAAATGGTGTCAGAGGGAACCTTTCGGGAAGATCTTTTGTTTCGTCTGAACACATTCGAAATCAGGGTCCCGTCACTCCGGGAGCACATGAGTGATCTGAAGTTGTTAATCAGGCATTTCATCGAAAAAAAACAACAGAGTATACCGGATGGAATTCAACTCATAACTGATCATGCTATCGAGATTATGCAGGCCTACAGTTGGCCTGGGAATGTTCGGGAACTTGCCAACTGTGTGGAGCACGCATTAGTTCTTTGTGATGAGTTACCAATTCGTCCAGAACACATTCCGCTCAGGATACAACGTGCGATTAAGAAAGAAGTGCACAGCGATTCCCAAAGCAATTGTAGTGGCAATAGTACATTGGATGCAGAAGTTCATGGAAACGTCATGGCCTCAAATCAGCCACAAAGCCTCAAACAGATAGAAAGAAATGCGATTCGTTGTGGACTTAGTAGGAATAATGGAAACAAGTCAAGAACTGCTGATGAACTTGGTATCAGTTTAAAAACTCTGTACAACAAACTAAACCAAATCGAGAACGCAGAGCGGAACCCTGAGGCGGCCTGATGAAGCGACTGCGAGAGATGCCAGCATCTGATGGCTTATGTTTTCCGGACAACTCCAGCAAGTACTCCGAGAACTTTGGCTGAATCAACATAAATAGGTTTCATCGAATCATTAGCTGGCTGCAGACGGATTCGGTTTCGTTCGGGATACCACTGTTTGAGTGTAGCCTCGCCGTCTTCTGTTTGGGCAACAACAATATCTCCATGCCGTGCCGTCTGACACTTTTGTATTATTACCCAGTCGCCGTCAGCAATCTGCGCATCAATCATGGAGTCTCCCATGACCTTGAGAACAAAATGATCTTCCCGGTCAAAAAGCTCAGTGAAATCAAATCGCTCTTTTTGTTCTTCTGCAGTTCGGAGGGTACCAGCCGCGACCCATCCAGCCATTGGCATGCCTCGACTGTGAGGTGATTCTGTGACCAGTTCGATCGCGCGAGATATATTACGGCCTCTCGTGATGAGCCCCTTTTTTTCCAAGGCCTTAAGGTGGCAGACAACACCGTTTGGCGAGCGTATCGAGAATGCCTCTCCTATCTCACGCACCGTTGGACCAAAGCCTCGTGAGTAAATTTTGCTACGAATAAACTCATAAATTTCCATTTGCCGCGCTGTGGGCATATCTGCAGAATCTTGGCTCTCTTCCCCATGCTGAAGTAGCTGGGAGAGTTCCGAGGCGGGCCGCTTGGCTGCGGTGTGGGAACGAGCGCGAGATGTTCCGGGTTTTCCCTTGGATTTAGTCTGACGCGACTCTTTTGGAGGTGTGGACATTGGATGTGCTCTACCTATTTACTCGCTACCTGCACGCGAAAAACGTACCTAAACATCTATATCCTACTATACGGAAGTACATTGTCAAGGTCGTTTTGTGTGGTTTCCAAAAGTCTTTGATCGTCTCATCACGAGTAGAGCCACTACACTATCCGTACAAGGCGATGACGCTGGCCTTGACCGAGTTGCAGCCCTGCTTTTCAACAAACAGGAGAGTCGATGAATACGTGTTGTTCAGTTCAAAAAAATTTCCTTTTTCGCTGCTGTCAATCAAAATTTTATATTTCCGCTTTGGTCTTCTGTTTGAGTTTTCAACTGCCTGGAATGACTGTCGGAAATCTACGTGCTGCAGAAGATGGAATAATTGCCGGGATCAGACTCACGGGATCTCTGCCAGATGGTGTTGGTCAAGAGGGGCTTCTTGGCGATGTCTCGCCGCAATTAAGTCGTTTTTTACAGCGGCTGGATAAAGCAGCTCAAGATGAAAACGTGCATGCGGTACTTCTCTCAATTCAATCACCAGAACTTGGTCGTGCCCGGGTGTCGGAATTGCGCAAGTCAATTCAAGATATTCGCGCGCGGGGTAAGCCGGTTGTAGCACATCTCGTTAGCGGCGAGCCGCTTGACTATAGCGTCGCTGCAGCGTGCGACAGAATTGTGATGCCGCCAGCTGCGACACTTGCAATCACGGGTGTTCGAACGGAGGTGACATTTTACAAAGGATTGCTTGACCGGCTCGGCATCCAGGCAGAGATTTTACAGGTTGGTGAATTTAAAGGTGCGGGCGAGCCCCTTACGAGAGACTCAATGAGTCCTCAACTGCGTCAACAATACGAGCTATTTGTTGGTGATCTTTTTAATCAAATGGTGGAGCAGATCGCTGAAGATCGAAATCTAAAGAAAAAAAAGGTTCGAGAACTGATCGATGTTGGTGTTTTTACGCCAGACGAGGCAGTGAAGTCATTGCTTATTGACGGGATTGCTTATGAAGACGAAGTATTAAGCAGTCTCTCTGATCATTCAGCTGATTCAGGTATGGAGTTCAAACGAGATTATGGAAAGCGGGACATTGATACAGATTTTTCAGGTTTTACAGGCCTTATGAAGCTAGTAGATGTTCTCTCGGGTGTTGAAAAAAAATCACAAAAGAAAGAATCGAAACGCATAGCCATCATTCATGTTCAGGGTGAAATAGTGGATGGCACAGGAAGTATTGGGATGTTCGGTGGAAGTGCGGCTGGTTCAGACGCTATCACAAAGTCTGTCCGACAGGCGGCAGAAGATCCATCGGTGGCTGCCTTGGTAATGAGAATTAATTCACCTGGCGGCTCAGCTCTTGCCAGTGATCTAATTTGGAGAGAACTAGATCGTTGTAGCAAGCCTGTCGTTGCTAGCCTTTCTGACACAGCTGCAAGTGGAGGGTACTATATTGCCGTGGGTGCAGATGAAATTGTGGCAGCTCCAGGAACACTAACAGGTTCTATTGGAGTTGTTGGTGGGAAAATAGCAATCGGAGATGCACTTGGTCGATATGGTATTCACACCGATGTTATCAGTCGAGGTCGTAATGCGGGGTGGCTTTCTTCCCAGCAACCTTTTTCGGAGAGTGAACGAGACGTATTTCAAGCCACGATGGAAGATATCTATCGTCTGTTTACATCAAAAGTAGCGCAAGGAAGACAGCTTGACCGCGAGCATCTTGATACGTTAGCTGAAGGGCGCGTTTTTACAGGTAGAATGGCTCAGGCCGCTGGACTTGTTGATTCCCTCGGAACGCTCGAAGACGCTATCCTAAAAGCTTGCCAGCTTGCAGAAATATCTGATCCGGGTGCAGTTGAACGGTTGTTGTTGCCAAAGCCCCGCGGCTTATTTGATGAATTCCTTGGCGTCGGCAGAATGGATCAATCACATCCTCTCGAATCAAACGTTGCAGATGCTATTGCGGTGAGATTTCTTAGGTTTTTAGGTCAATCCAGCGTCACCGATACATTGGTCGCCAGATTTTCGAGCAAGTTTCGCCTTCTCACTCTGGTCGCATCGGGGAAGCCGCTTATGCTGCTTCCAGCCATCGTCGAGATTCGTTAGATGGTGTCCTGAGCGGTTGTCTCTTCGGGCGATTGGTATTGGCTAGAGTCCAATATTTACCAGGCGAAGTGAGCAAAAGCCTTGTTGGCGTCTGCCATGCGGTGGACGTTTTCTCGTCGAGTGATTGCAGCACCTTCACGTTTGTACGCTGCTATGACTTCTTCAGCCAATTTTTGGTAGGTCGGTCGACCTTTCTTTTCTCGAACTGCCAACAGAAGCCAACGTATCGCCAGAGACTGCTGGCGAGTCCTGTTGACCTGCATCGGCACCTGGTAAGCAGCACCACCGACACGTTTGGACCGGACCTCGACAACAGGCTTTATGTTTTCAATCGCACGTGTGAAAACTTCGATTGGTTCAGCGTCATTAATTTTTTCACCGACCAGATCCATTGCCTTGTAGAAGATTTGCTGCGACACACTCTTTTTTCCATCAAGCATTAGGCAGTTGATGAATTTACTTGCAAGTAGCGACTGGAATTTTGGATCCGGTCTGAGTTGTGTGCGGCTGGCAGTGATACTTCCCATGAACTGATTTTCCTCAAATAAAAACTACGTGAATTGATCTGTCATCTAGTCGCGTTTTGCACCATAGAGACTGCGAGATTGTTTACGGCCTTGAACACCGAGGGTATCGAGTGCACCACGAATTACATGGTAGCGAACACCTGGCAGGTCGCGAACACGACCGCCTCGAATGAGAACTATTGAATGTTCCTGCAAATTATGCCCTTCGCCAGGGATGTAGACCGTAACTTCTTTTTGGTTCGATAAACGAACACGGGCTATTTTTCGCAGAGCAGAATTCGGCTTCTTTGGGGTCATTGTCCGAACTTGCAGGCAGACTCCTCTTTTTTGCGGGCATCTATCGAGCACCGGTGATTTCGAGAATCTGCGTTTTGGTCGTCGACGGCTGCGGACAAGTTGGCTGATTGTGGGCATGGAGTGTTTCGTAAATGTAAGTTTCGTTTGTGTTTTGGGGACAGCGACAACATCAAGGAGTGGGCTTGAAGTAACCAATTCTCGTAGCTGGAAGAATCCTGTCCTGAGACGTAATAAGGTAGTCAAAAAAAGGGTGTAGAGGAAGCGGGCTGAAAAAAATCGCGGCAAACTACTAGTCTGGAGGGAGCCGTGCATTGCAGGTCATACCATTGCGGGTGTCAGGATTTCACCGCGACATCCAGTCAAGCTATCCCCGTGCCACTGCTGCCAAAGATCATTCCAGGTAGTTTTTTGAGCAACTGAAAAACCAGTGCTAAGAAGATACTTCCCCAAAAGTGCTACAAAAGAGGGGCGCCATCTGCTTCCTTGAAGAAATGTTGGCGGGATAAATGTTGAGGCTTCACAACCAAGATGTTTGGTGCCGAGAAGCACAATTGAGCCTCGTCGCATGCCGAGGCCGGTATGAGGTCCGGGTTGTCCGGCCACGACTATCGTGCCGGCCAGAAGTTCGAAGCCGGTTGCTTCCCCTGCGTTTCCTCCGATAGCGAGGAGCCCTCTTCGCATTTTGCCTCCAGCGAGAGCGCCTACAGAGCCATCAATAATCACTCGGCCGCCTGTCATGCCCTGTCGATGACCAGGAAGTGATCCAATAGCATTGTCCGCTGCATCACCGTGAACACGAATTTCACCACCTTGCATTCCGCATGCTAGCCAGTCAGCTGCAGAACCTGTGATCTGAAGCTTTCCCCCTTTCATCTGTTCTCCTGAATGTCTGCCGATATTTCCCCGAACGAGGATTGTTCCTGACTGCATGCCTGCCCCAAGATAATGAATCCGTGAGAAGTCACCCCTGCATTCAATATGCTTGTCCTCTGGGTTTCCATCTACATGAAAGAAGTCACCAAGTTGTGCTGGCTGGTTGTCGCAAACCACCCGCATTCGAACTATGTCAGTAAGACTTTGTGTTGCAACAAACTCTGGGAGGAGGCCTTGGACAGACAGAGAACGGTATGGCGGTATAGGTTTTGGTGATTCAGTTCGAACAGTGAGAAAAAGAGGCATGGTAATTTATTAAGAGAAAAGGACTGAAAATACCCCCAGCCATGGTTCTGAGGTCCTCCTTTATGATCGCCATCATAAAGTAAAGAGTTGGAAAATATGACAGAGAATGGTTAGCTGTTGGCCGCTCCCAGTCGGGCAAAAAGTTACCGTTCTCCAATGTGAAAAGCGTTGGCGGTTATAACCTTTCCGTTATTCAAATCGATCAAATACCTTTGTAGATTTTTGGATGGACCTTGCGGGTTGCGCGAGTCTTGTCATCCGGTTAAGTTCCATTCGCATTAAATTTAAGCCCGCTGCTGGGTTTCTGCGTTGTTTCAGCCCCAACAATCTTTATACTCCTTTCGAATGAGGCGATGGATGATTGTTTGATGATAACGTACGAGACATACTAGTTTTCTGGAAATGGTAGGGCTATGCGATTCACTCTTCTTGATCGAATTGTCGAGGTTGAGCCAGGGAAGAGTATTACCGCAGTGAAGGCGGTATCTTTGTCTGAGGAGTACCTCGCTGATCATTTTCCCCGATTTCCTGTTCTCCCCGGTGTGTTCATGTTGGAGGCCATGACTCAGGCCGCTGCCTGGACGATCCGTCTAGGCGAGGATTTTGCGAACAGTATTATCGTTCTGCGCTCTGCTCGTAACGTAAAATATGGCGACTTTGTAGAACCTGGAAACGTACTTACTGTCCACGCAGAGGTGCTGTCTCAGGATTCTCACCGTACGAAAGTGAAAGCAAGTGGGATGGTAGGTGACCGCACAAGCTTGACCGCTCGTTTAGAGCTAGAACGCTACAACCTTGCTGATAAGCGACCGTATGGTGATGCGATGGATGTTCGTGTGCGTTCGGAAATGCGTAGATTATGGACCGTGCTGAATCCAGTGAAACGTGGTCCTTCTGGGGCTGGGCAGATGGTCTATGGAGTCTCTCCTGAAATCTCCTCTCCCTCAGGTGCCGTCTGAGGTAAAAGCCAGTTTTTAAAAGAATCTGGGAAAGCCAAAAATCGTTCGTTTTTGCGTAATTTACCTGTTCAAAGTGCTGAATCTGCTGATTGTGCCGCTTTTATCAGCGAAGAAATCAATTACTCGGCTTTCCATCTAAGATGGTCGAGATTACAACCTACGATGGCGAACGAGTTTTCCAATCTTACGTAAAGGTGTGATGTCGATGCCGTCTCGAGATGAAATTTTTGAAAAAGTACAGGCTGCCCTCGTTGATGCATTGGGGGTAGACGATGATGAAGTGACTCCTGAAGCAACAATGGTCGGTGATCTTGGTGCAGAATCGATCGATTTTCTTGATATTGTCTTCCGCTTAGAAAAGTCTTTTAGCATCAAGGTTCCGAGGAGTGAATTGTTTCCAGAAGATGTTTTGTCCAGCACAGACTTTGTCGTAGATGGCAAACTGAATGATGCTGGCATTGCAGCGCTGAAGGAGCGAATGCCCTTTGTTGATCTGACGAAGTTTGAGGCGAACCCGAGCGTTCAGAATTTCCCAAATATTCTCACCGTCGAGGACATGGTACGCTACGTTCAGAGTAAACTTGACGGTTAATACGTCTCGTGAAATTCATAGCGTTTTGGGCCGAAAATCAGTTCGCTTTATGCTAAACGGAGTAAATCTGCGCGATGCGTTGGTTCTGGATTGATCGTTTCAATGAATTTGTTCGTGGTAAACAGGCAACAGCCGTGAAGAATGTTTCACTTGCAGAAGAGCATCTTCATGATCATTTTCCTGGTGCTGCCCTCATGCCAAATTCTTTGGTCGTTGAAGGGATGGCACAAACTGCTGGCCTGCTTATCGCAGATGCTTTGGAATTCAACCGTAGAGTTGTTCTTGCAAAGGTTGCCAAAGCAGAATTCAAGTATGATGCCGTCCCTGGCGACTCGATTCTTTTCCGTGCCGTAATTGATGAGCTCAAGCCAACGGGTTCTCTCGCAAGTGTGGAAAGTGTTGTTGTTGATGAAAAAGGTGAGGAGCGGCCTCAGGGTAAAGCAGAATTATTTTTTGCACATCTCGAGCCTGGTGAAGGGGTTCCAAAGCTTTTTGAGCCAGAGGAATTGCTCAAATGGCTCGACCACATGCATATCTACGATATTGGGCGAGATGAGGCCGGAAACCCACTCTCAAGGCCTGACTGGTAGGCTTACGAGCCGGATGTCGCTATTTTAATAGCCATCAGGTTCTGGCATCAGGTCGGGACGTCTTTCCAGAATTGTAGCGCACAGAGGAGCCGTAATGGTAGCTGGTCGACGACGAGTTGTAATCACTGGAATGGGATGTGTTACGCCTTTGGGGGTCACGGTCGAAGAGCTTTGGGGAAACCTGAAGGAGGGTCGTTCTGGTGTCGCTACCACCACAGTGTTTGATGCAACACGGTTTCCAACCAAAATCGCTGCTGAGGTAAAGAACTGGTCTGTATGTGATGAGGGGCAGACAGAGAACCGATGGCAGCACTGCGGTAGGCACACAAAATTTGCTGTAGGTGCAGCATCGCAGGCAATGAAGCACGCTGGCCTTCCTCAAGGGCTTTCATCAGCACCGGAAAGACTTGGCATCTATCTTGGGAGCGGCGAGGGTCAGCAGGACTTTGATTCATTTACAAAGATGATGATGGTTTCTATTGAGGGCGATACGCTAGACGTGGCCAAATTCACAAAACTAGGACTCGAGACTCTTCATCCGCTCACGGAAGTAGAGCAAGAGCCCAACATGCCAGCAGGGCATTTGGCGGCGCTATTCAATGCACAAGGTCCGAACTTAAATTGCCTTACGGCGTGCGCTGCTTCGAGTCAGGCGATTGGTGAGGCAACCGAACTGGTCCGTCGCGGAGATGCTGATGTAATGCTCTCGGGCGGGACGCATAGTATGATTCATCCGTTTGGCGTCACTGGATTTAACCTTTTGACAGCACTTTCAACTCGTAACGATGAACCAACGAAGGCATCACGACCATTTGATAATGAACGTGATGGATTTGTTCTTGGAGAAGGTGCAGCAATGGTTGTTCTGGAAGAACTTGAGCATGCGCGAGCACGCGGCGCAGAGATCTATGGTGAGGTTGTTGGTTATGGTTCAACGGCAGATGCCTATCGGATTACTGATACGCATCCTGAAGGACGAGGGGCATCAAGTTGTATCCGAATGGCCTTAGACGATGCTGGACTTGGTCTGGGTGACATCGACTACGTTAATGCTCACGGTACGAGTACCAGCGTAAATGATCGGGTGGAGTCATTAGCGATTAAAAACGTATTTGGAGAGCGAGCGTATAAAATTCCGGTTTCCAGTACGAAAAGTATGATGGGGCACTTGATTGCCGCTGCTGGAGCGACAGAGGTGATTGTTTCACTTCTGGCCATTCGGGACGGTGTGCTTCCGCCAACTACGAACTATGACAGCCCTGATCCAGATTGTGATTTAGATTATGTCCCGAATGTTGCCCGAGAGGCACCTTGCCGACGGGTGCTTTCAAACAGTTTTGGGTTCGGCGGCCAGAATATCTCTTTGATATTGAGCGGTTTTGCTGACGCCTAATTGCTGCGAGCATAGCTTCATGGCAATGCAGCAAAGCGGGTGCGCAAGTGTTTTAGGGTGAAAACCAGTCGAAAAACCCGATTTTGGCCAAAAGTCTAGAAGGCCGCAGGGTTTTCTTAATCGGCTGAACCGTTTCGACCGATACTTAAGTTACATCGAATGGTTTTGCTGCTCGGTGCGGCCCGTGGTGTGTTGCCTCGTATAGAGCCAGATTATTGAAAACGCTTGGGATAATGAAGCCATGAGACACCTTTCCGCATGTCTGCTTGTTGTCGCTGTTCTCGGTATGACCAGTGGCTGTTCGCTGATCGACCGCCTGTTTTTGATCAACGCCGACGGTCCGTATTCGAACCATTACGCAGGATGTCCAGCCGGCTGTGAAGACGGTTGTGAGCATTGTAATGAAGCGCCATGTGTGGATTGCCAGAGTGGTATCTGTCCTACGGGCGGCTGTAAAGACGGTCTTTGTCGTCTTGGGAAAAACTGCCATGACTGTGCGGATGGCCGTTGTCACCAAAGACATGTTGGACGATATGGTGGTCTTGCAAAACACCATCTAACCCCAGAAGAACAATGTGAATTAGATGGCTCAGACTACGGGGCAACGTGCCCGCCTGGGCCCCCGAGTGGTGCAGTTGCCTATCCGTACTACACAACCCGAGGTCCTCGCGACTTTCTTGCAAAGTGTCCGCCTTCCATCGGACCGTAGGTCAGGACGAGTGGCCTGACTCATGTGTTACTTTTCGGGAAAAATCTCTCGACGGTGGCTTTGCTCGGCGGCTTTGTGACCATTGAAGTACATACCATTGCGACAGTTGAACAGACGATCATTGCGGCGACAGGCATGAGTTGCCAATAACCATCTCTATCGAGCGTTATCGGTACAGGGATATTCACTGTGAAGTTTGGATTCGCTGCAAATTCTGAAGCACGAAACAACCACAGCCAACTCCCTGCAGCAGCTAGAACACATGCATACGCTCCTGCTTTCGTCAGACGAGGCCAGTAAAGTGCGGCGAAAACAAGAGGGAAAAGGCTTGAGAATCCACTAAAGCACCAGACCCCGAGCGTGAACACTCGGCGCGGTTCAAAGAGGCTCAGTCCATACGTCAGTGCAACAATGCCAACAATAAAAAGCCGCGCAACAAGAAGTTGTTGGCGGTCAGAGAGACTCCTTTGGCCACAGAGTGGACGGATAACATCCTCTGTAAACATCGTTCCAAGACAAAGAAATTGACTGTCGAGAGAAGACATAATTGCTGCCAGAATCCCTGCTGTCAGTAGCCCGCCAAGTATGGGTCCTGCTAACTGTTTCACGAGGAAAGGTAGGACAGCATTCGGGTTGGCAGCGACAGGCGGAGGTATCGTTATAAGATCACTCGTTGCCCATGCGCCAATCAGCACGCACGGAACCCAAACAATGGCAATAAATAATGGATGAGCAACGATTGGAAGTTTAAAACTTTCTGCGCTTCGTGCAGTGAGCCAATGTTGAAAAAGATGGGGAAACATGCCGACGCTTAGCGGAACGAACATGTAGGTAAGGAATTTTTCCGGCGGTATGTGCATCCGTGTTAATTTTTCAACAGGAATGGAACTGCTTGCCATCTGTAAACTAGCCCAGAAACTCTCTTGTCCGCCAAGCTGCCATGCAATGACCACAAACGTAACAAGACCTAAAACCATGAAAACTAACGTCTGGAACGTATTGGCCCACGTTGTTCCTCTCATGCCACCAAGAAAGACGTAAATCAAAACAATGCCGCATATGGCAAGCGAAGCCAGAGGCTTCGGGACGCCACCTTGTGAACCGTAGATAAAGTTTGCTGGCTCTTCACTTTGTGGCTTTTTTCCTTGTTCGAGAAATTGAGGAAAGGTGCCCTCTTCAAACGTGCCACCAACGACTTGGCCATCTCGTATCGATCCCGCAGTCACCTTATTGATGACAGTGCCGGACGCCATAACGCCAATGAGAAGGTAAGGAATTACCAGCCCAACGAGCACAGGGAAGAGGATGACGCCAATCCAACGGCTCTCGAGTCGATCACGAAAGAATTGCACTTGAGTGCGGTATTCGTATTTCTTCCCTAGTTCCCAAACTTTTACACCAAGAAGAAAGAAGCAAAGCGAATGAATGATACCGCTTGAGCTGGCTAGCATCCCGTAGACACCAACCCCTTCCTTGAAAGATTCACCGGTTGAGCCAACCAGAGCAAAGGCAGTCATGGTTGTCCCGAAGATAGACATCAAGAGAAGGAATGGGCCAATAGAATGGCTAGCCAGCATATAGTCTTGACTTGTGCCGCGAAAAAGACGGCTTGCTCCGATACCAAGTAGGAGAAGAAGGAAGAGATATCCGCAGATGATGAGAAGTTGTGGCACTATGCAGCGTCCTTTCCTTCAGTTGAAGGTGACTGGTCAGTTGGCCAGCAAAAACAAGTTGCGAGATACCAGGTAAACCCGGCTGCTAGAGATATGCAGGCGTGGTACGCAAGGGCAACTGGCAAAAACCCAAAGACCAATGTGGTGTCGTCCCATAACCAAATATCTTGGTGCGCAATGATCAAAAAAAGAACCAATGCCCAAACGCCGTGTGCTGGTTTCATGAATACTTTTCCAGAGGTACATTTCCCACCGAACCACACCTGTTGTATACCGAATGGGTGACTCTGAACAACAAATGTTGTGTTTTGTTTTTGATTACTCTGTGAGAATTGTTCTTGGAGGCCGAGGCGTATTGTCAGGAAGAGTGGGTACTGTGGCAATAACGTACAGCCCAATGCCGACTGCACCGAGAGCCACATATTTGAGCCACCAAGGAAGACTGTTGAGTAATAGACTGCAAATAACCACGGTTATCACCAAAGCAATTGTTCGATATTTTACAGATTTTCGAATGCCTCGATACTCTTGCCAGTCATCAAGAGTCGGTCCAAACCACCGTGAACGATGCAGCCAGGCATGAATTCTTGGGGATCCTCTATAAAAACACCA
>JALCBP010000113.1:0-5778 GCA_028066355.1 Pirellulales bacterium | reverse complement strand
AATCTTGTTGATGTTCGAAGTCCCGAAGAATACTCCGGTGAGAGACTACACATGCCCGACTACCCGAATGAAGGAGCTCTGCGTGGGGGTCATATACCTGGGGCAGTGAATATACCGTGGCCTCTATCAGTCAACGAGGACGGCACATTCAAGTCAGCCAAAGACCTTGAAGAGCTGTACTGCAAAGCAAATCATCTCGAGAGCCAGAGTCCAACAATTGCATATTGCCGAATTGGGGAGCGTTCCAGCCTCACGTGGTTTGTTCTCAAATATCTTCTTGGTTTTGGCAATGTCCGCAATTATGACGGTTCATGGATGGAATGGGGCAACTGCGTCGGCGTCCCTATCGTCAAGGGCTCACAGCCTAGCGGTGAAACAGGAGACAACACAACTACTCAAAATTCTTAGAGCAACCAAAACGCATCAGCCAAAAGCAGAATCTCCGACTACGAGGATTTTAAATATGGAAACAGTGAGCGAACGAATCGACCAGATTGTCGAGGAGTTTGTTGACTTGGACTCTCGAGAAAAACTTGAATTACTCCTCGACTTTGCGAATCGCCTGCCTCCATTGAACGCTGAATATCTCGACAAAAAAGAACATGAAGATCGTCGAGTCCATGAGTGCCAAACCTCTGTATTTCTTTGGCCAGAAATCAGCGATGGTTCAATGCGTCTTGTCGCAGAAGTTGCCGAAGAGGCGCCGACCGTAAAGGGGTTTGTTGCGATTCTCTCGGAGGCAGTTGCTGACCGCCCACAGACTGAAGCAGAAGAACTACCCGATGATCTTCTTGAAAAAATTGGGTTGGCTGACGTACTGGGTATGTTACGAAGCAGGGGGCTTCGCGCCATAGTAGGGCGGGTTCGTCGGGAGCTGATAGATGCGGAATAATTCACACTAAAACCTCTGGTGATAATTTCGCTATGTTTGTGGAAGCACGTACTATCTATTCAGCCTATTCAGATAGAAGGAAAAAGCCTCGGCAATGACCACATCAGATTCCATTAAAAATAACGGACCACTTGTTGCAGGAATTGACCTCGGTGGCACAGCTGTGAATTCCACACTTCTGGACAGCACCGGAACCTTCCTAATCTCTGATCTTTGTGAACATCCGGCGAGGAGTGTCGAAGGACCAGCTATCTGTTTGCAGCAAATTGTTGATGGCTTGCAAAAAGCCATCAACAAAGCCGGACGCGTTCGGAGCGAAATTGCTGCGATCGGGCTCGACACACCTGGACCAGCAACTGCAGATGGAGTCTTTAGCAGTCGTGGTTCAACAAATTTCGTTCACCCTGACTGGGCTGGTTTTGATATCCGTGGTGGCCTCGAAAAAATACTAGGCGTTCCTGTTCATTATCTAAACGACGGGAACGCAGCTGCCGTATGGGGACATACAACTATCTTCGGAAATCAACCAAACAAGACTTCGGTATCTGCCATCATCGGAACAGGTCTTGGCGGCGGAATCATCCATAAAGGGACTGTTGTCGCTGGCAGCCGAGGCTTTGGTGGAGAACTTGGCCATGTTCTGATCCCGACCGACAGCCTCACAACAATGCTTCCAGAACTAATCGGAGTTAAGGCACCGTGCAACTGTGGTCGTGACGGCTGCCTTGAATCACTCTGCTCGCTGACAGCAATCAGGAAAAATCTACTTCCTCATTATCTTCAGAAATATAGCAACCACCCATTAGCAACTCTTGATCCTGCCAAAGCCGCTGTTCAAGTTCGTGGGCTTGCTGCTGATGGTGATGAAATGTGCCAGTCAGTTTTTCGGGTTCAGGCACGAGCTCTAGGCCTGTTCTTCGACCAAATGATCAATGTATTTGACCCAGACACGCTGATTATTGGAGGTGGCGCCATTGAGACCGAGGAAGCCTTCCAGGCGTGGTTCATTGACGAAGTACGAAAGGGCATGCCAAGCCAGAGAGAAGAGCAACTAAGTATCACAATTAAGATCATGCCAAATGGGGATACGGCTGGTGCTCGGGGTGCTGCAATCGAGGCTCAGCGGACGCTCTTATCTGAAGACTGATCTTTACACTTTTGAAACAACGGCTGATTAATTGCCTGGCAGTTACTTCAAGCCACAGTCTTCGCTGGAACAGAATCAATTATGGGAAGCACCGGAAATACTGGAGCCTGCCGTTCTTCAGGAAGGGCTGAGATAGGTTCAGGCTGGTCCCGCGGAGGACCGAATAACGCAAGTCGGGCTGTCCGTAAAAAGCCATTCCATGACCCGAAGGTGGCTTCAACGGCCGCAGGCTCATACCCACAATGCGCCATACACTGCTGGCATTGTGGGTTTCCACTTGCTCGCCCATACGAGTTCCAATCGGTAGTATTCATGAGTTCCGTGAAACTTTTAGCATATCCATCATCCAGTAAATAACATGGTTTTTGCCAACCGAAGAGACTGTACGACGGAGTCCCCCAAGGCCTACACTCCAGATCCCAATTGCCTTTAAGAAACTCAAGGAAGACTGGAGACTGATTGAATTTCCATCGACTTTTTGCATTCTTAAAAATTTTCTTAAAGAGACCATGACTTCTTTCACGGCTCAAAAAAATATCCTGCTCGGGTGCTTTCTCATAAGAATACCCTGGAGACACCATCATTCCCTCAACACCAAGCTGCATCACCTCGTCAAAAAACTGACGACAACGTTCTGGCTCAGCATCGGCAAACAGGGTGGAATTTGTCGTTACGCGAAAGCCAGCATTCCTGGCAGCACGAATTGCATTAACTGCCATCTCGTACACTCCGTCACGACAAACTGATGTGTCATGCTCCTGCCGAAGCCCATCCAGATGAATTGAAAAAGCAAGATACTTTGATGGCGTAAACTGTGTAAGCATCTCTTCAAGTTTGATCGCATTGGTACAAACATAGAGATACTTTTTACGGGCTACTATTCCAGCGATAATTTCTTCAATCTGTGGGTGTAGCAAAGGCTCACCACCCGGAATGGCAACGATCGGTGCACCACATTCATCCACCGCCTTGAAACACTGGTCTGGGGACAGATGCTGTCGGAGAATTTCACTTGGGTGCTGAATCTTTCCACATCCAGCGCACGCAAGGTTACACCGAAAAAGAGGTTCAAGCATAAGCACAAGTGGATACTTATGATTTCCCCTGAGACGTTGCACTGCGACATGCCTCAACACCGCCATCATCTGCCCAACAGGAACACTCATGCCAATACCTCTTCGTACACTTTTGATGATCTGCTTTGCACCGCGAACTGACCTTGATTCTGTTTGGTGCCCGCAATACCTAACGAGGCCCGCCACCTTGCGATCGCAATGAGAGGAAAGGAAATGCGATAGTAGTGATAGCGAAGATAAAACACCTCGGGGAAGCCAGTCCCTGTAAACGCGGTCTCATTCCAGTCACCATCAGGTCGTTGGGTCGTCAACAACCACTGAATACCCCGAATTGCTGATGAAGAACCGTATTCATCAGCGGCTACAAGACCGGCAACTGCCCAAGCTGTTTGCGAGGCAGTTGGATCTCCAATACCTTTCAGAGACGAATCAGTGTAACTTGCGGGACTTTCACCCCACGCGCCATTCGCCTGTTGCTTCGACTTGAGCCATGCTGCGCCTCGCCTAACCAATGGATCGTTCTGTGAAACGCCTACTGCTCGAAGTCCTTCGATAGCCTGCCACGTACCGTAAATGTAATTGACTCCCCAACGCCCAAACCAACTTCCGTCGGGTTCCTGAGTCTCACAAAGGTAGTTGATCGCTCGATCAACTACTGGTTCACCTACGCGATGGCCAAGGCTTCCGAATGCTTCGAGCACGCGACCTGCAAGATCCGGTGAACTTGGGTCAATCATTGCGTTGTGATCTGCGAAGGGAACCCGGCAAAGTATCTCATGGTTATTATTGCGGTCGAACGCACCCCAGCCTCCGTCACTATTCTGCATTGCCGTTAGCCAATGAATTCCGCGACGAGTTGCTGTTTTTACAGAACTCAGTCGCCGGCTAGCGATGCCCTCATCTGACATATTTTGTTGCTTCATCCATGATGAAAACGCAATGAGAACCATCGCGGTGTCATCAACATCTGGGTAATACCGGTTCGCGTACTCAAAGCACCACCCAGAGGGGACGGCCTTCACTCGGTGAGACCAGTCACCTGAAAACCGAACTTCTCGCTCAAGCAACCAATCGACGGCGGAACTTATGCTGGTGGAAATACTCGTTGAAGGCGAGGTAATTTCAGCAAGTCCTCGTAAGGCTATCGCTGTGTCCCAGACAGGCGACCGACAAGGCTCGACACGAATCGTTTTTTCATCCGGACGTTCAAGCAGACCTTCTAATTGCTTCCAACACTCGGACACTTCGGCAGAATCATCCGAGCAACCCATCGCGCGAAGTGCCACGATACTCCAGACAATAGGTGGAAAAATAGCGCCAAGACCATCACTACCCTCGAACCGCTCAAGCATCCATTGTCGACATGCCATGACCGCTCGTCGCCGCAGTGGCCGGAAACCAAGGCAATCGACATTTTTGATCACAGCGTCAACAATCCGAAAGAATCGGGACCATGCATCATTCCCGCCTATAGAGCGGCTCCTTGTCTCACTGGCACAATCTGCAAAGAGCTCCTCAATCCCCATGTCTTGCGGTAACCTTCGTATCGGCTTGAAGGCCCATATCAATGAAAGAGGTACAATCATTGTTCGTGACCAAGCTGAAACCCGATGAAGGCTAATAGGAAACCAATCCGGAAGAAGAATCATCTCGGGAGGAACAGCTGGGCAGTCTGAGTACGGAATTTGTCCGAGGAGGGCTAAATAAAAGCGAGTAAAACTATTTACAGCCCACGGGCCACCAGCTCTCTTTATCGCATCACGGGCCCGCTTCATGGGCTCTGAATCTGCGTCACAACCACACATTTTTAGGGCAAGATAAGCCTTTACACTGGCACTTGGGTCAGGTTCTCCGCCTGGATAAATTGACCAACCACCTTCTGGTAACTGTTCGGTGAGGATTCGGTTAACACACCCACCCATGGTGCTTTGATCAAGACGGCCCGCCCATCCGCAAATGAGAAGATACTCACTCTCGAGAATGGTATCCCCTTCCAGCGGGCCCCTCCAGTGTCCGTCACCTTTTTGGTTTTTTATAAACCAGCTTGTCGTTTGTTGCAGGGCAAGATCTGCGAGGCTCTCTGTAACTTTGGAATGTTTATCAGCTTTAGACTGCCAACCGAATAACGCAGCCGGAGAGCCTATCGTGGTTGGGCTCATCGATCTACTGACACCATCGCACCGTTGTTTGAGATTGGATGGGCCGTTGGTCGACTCACTACTCCAAACAGAAGTTGGTTCACTACGTCCAAAAACAGTCATAGGGGCATCCGTGCTCCATCGTTCCACTGCAAATATCCAGCTGTAGCCATTCCTTCGACTACCTTTCATTGAATAGTGGCATCTACGGAGAATAGAGAACAACGGCGATCAACGGCAAGTCGGACCATCGAGAAAATACGTCTGATTCTCACATTCGCGAATTTTACTTCTTTAGGCAAACGACTGGCTTGTGATACTAGGAGATATAGGCTGTCTTTGCGGCCCCGGTAGATGTACAGAAACGATAGTTCCCTGCTGAACCCGGGACTCGATAGATAGACGACCACCATTGCCCTCGATGAGACGAAAAGCCTTAGAGAGTCCCAACCCAATACCACGCCCAGCCTCTCGGCCACTAAAAAATGGATCAAACATGCGGGCCATTGTCTCACTGTCCATACC
>JALCBP010000112.1:0-5838 GCA_028066355.1 Pirellulales bacterium | reverse complement strand
CATACTACGGCTGGAAATGGTATCGAGATTTTACTGCCAGTGTGGGTGTGACTGCCTTTGAAAATGAGGCTGATCTGGGTATCAAAGGAAACTTTGGCACAAATGAATACCTGAACTTTGGCATGCCACTTTGGAATGCTTTTGGACTCGGCTGGCAAGTAGGTGTAAGAGGCACGCAGACAGGCTTTGGTTCACGGACATTGGGAACCGAAGTGATCGATTCTCGTAATCAGCAGTTTGTTACAACGGGCCTCTTTACAAGAGCATTTGAAGGACGGGGCTTACAGGGTGGCGCTGCTTTTGATTATCTCAACAATACCGGTTTCGTTGGTACAACTGATGTAAAGCAAATGCGGGCAGAAGTAAGTTATGTCTGGGGCTACCATGAGTGGGGTTTTTGGGGTGCATTCAATGCAGGAAAGGGCCTTGGGATAGTAGATCCGACCACTCAACAGCCATTTGAAAATAATACAGTTCACACCTACAACGCCTTTTATCGAGTTCAATTCGGTGATGCCAATGAGTGGAAAGTATGGGGCGGTGCCACGCATGAGGGGCAAGGTTACGTTGGGTCGTTACTTCGAGCCCCAATGACAAGATCACTTGCTCTTGAAGGAACATTTGCTTATTTAATGCCCGGCAGTGCTCAAACTAAAGTTCTTTTGAATCCAACGGCGGGTAGTCCTATCACTACCACGTTCACTCCAATGGCTTGGAATCTGGGTATCAATCTTGTTTATTATCCACGAGGTAGATCGAGACGAAGCCTTGCAAGTCCATACCGACCACTGTTCGACGTTGCCGATAACGGAACAATGATTCAGGGACTCTAATAATGCCTGTTTGCACGGAAACTCAGCGGTGCAGAGGCATGCGTTTCTCAAAAAAGCTGGTTTTAGGTATCTTTTTGTGTTGAAAGAGAGCAGTTCTGATCACGCCAGCGTGGCTTTTGATCACTGCCCTGTATAAGGGGCTACAAATAGTCCTGACACCATCAAAACACAGAGAAACATGACAGAAAATAATGACCCCTGGGCGAATCTTGCGGATTCGCTCGGTGCGGCCCCCGGAGGGGAACCAGTTCAAAAAACACAGCAGCGTGCCGTTAAACCTTCAAAGCCAGTAGAGACCAAGAAAACAGGAAACGAAACTCCCGCTGCCAAAAAGTCCGAGACAGATTGGGGGGGGCTTGCCAATCAACTTGGTCTTGAATCGTCAGCGCCGGTATTACCGAAGCCTGAAAAGCGAGTAGAACAGAAGGACGGTAGACGGGCAGCACCGCCTCCACAGGCTGACATGCCAGCAGTACATGATGGTTTCGGGGCAGGCCTGCTTGATGACGGTGACTCAATGCCTCAACCTTCGTCGAGGCCACCAAGGCGGTCCAACGATAAGCCAAGGCAATCATCGCGTCCTCCTCGGTCAAATAATGACGTGGAGCAAGAAACTCCTGCTCAAGCTGACGGGAGTCCGGAGAGTGGCGATCAAACAACCGATGAATCGCGTGAGCCAAGGCGTCGCCGTCGAGGGCGACGAGGTGGTCGTGGCCGTGGTAGACGGAATGATCGTAGCGGCCAAAATGCCACCAGAGCCCAAGGGGAAGGCCACACTGATGACAACGAAGAACTGCCTGGTTACGGACGAAACCTTGGTGGGGAGCGGAACGAAAGGCACGACTCGGCTTCTGAGACTCCTCAAGCCCATGGGTCTCAAGCGAGTGAACAGGAAGATGTTTTTGGTCACGGGTTGGATGTTAGTGCTGAACAAAGAAATTCTGAAAACGGTACAGGTCCTCGGTCTGACAGTAGTCAAGATGATGATCAAGAGCAGTCGAGAGCAAGTGATCGACCACCACGCCGCCGTCGCCGCCGCCGTCGTGGTCGTAGGACACGAGATGGTGAAGTTGTAGGGAATGATGGTCAGCGATCTGGTGAGGAAGAAAGCGAAGAATCGGATGTAGTGAAGGTGAATCATCAGGCCGCTGAGAAACCGTTCACTGAACAGGATTCTGGTGAAAATGAAAATTCAGATGGAGAACCACGCCGTCGCCGTCGCCGTCGCCGTCGAAGACGAACGGCAGATGAACAGTCGCAAGAAACCATCGGAGAGGATCGTTTAGATCAAAGGTCTGGGGCCGGCGATGCTGGTGGGCAACGGAGACCGGACCGTAGTGGTGGCCGTGGTAGAGAAGCCCGCCGTGGTGGCGACGGAGAAGGTCGACGCCGTGGAACGTTTTCTCGTGTCGGATCAAGAAGAGAAGATGACGAAGAGGGGCTAGAATTTCTTGGTACCGAGGGCGAACTGGCTTCATCCGACCAGCGAGACAATGGAGACGAGGACTCGCTCTCGGATAGTGGACTTGATGGTGTACGCGATGTGCCAAGTTGGGTCGAGGCAATCGGCATCGTTATTGCTGGCAATATGGATAGCCGTAAGCAACCACCCCAAACCTAGGCCTCTGTGGCCGAGGGTTGGGCCCCGACTACTAGAATTGCAGGGACTGCCTTTTTTCAAGGCAGTCCCGTAATCAGCAATGTTTCAAACTGCGTGCTTCAGGCCTTTCAGGAAGAAGTGCAACTGCGTTTTTAACGAGCATATTGCCATCTAAATTAATTGTTGTGAGTACTTTCCTGTGTTTGGCGCAACATTTGCCTCATCGATCTAATCGGTGTTACGCCAAAGAGTTTAAGCGGGAAAGTGAGGCTACCGATGAGTCTGTTTGATCAGCAGGAACGTGCGCAATCCCTTAAGAATGGTTTACTTGTTGACAATCTGATTATTTTGTCTCGTGCAGATCCAATTATTTGTGGTCATTCAACAGAGACACGGAATCTTGCGGAAGCAGCACGGAGCCTCGGTATTGAGAATGTGCATATTGTGAGTTACCCGCTTGATGTTCTTGCGGCCTCCGGGTTGCCACTTAAACCAGATCACTCCGTTGAAGCGTATTCATCCGGCATCACTGTATCGCGCCCGGAACCCGTTGGTGATTATAAAGTGCTCGATGGTCGACTTGGTTCCGCGATCTCGGGACATCTCATTAATCTTCTTGCAAAGCTCGCCGGAAAAACAGCCATCATGGACCTGTATCTTGTTCCTCACGGGCAGATGGTTATGCAGGCAGTACAGTCTGCAAGCCGAAGTGGCGTTGCCTCTGTACCTGTGACTATTGGAGAGGCAGTTGGGTCTGATATAACGAATGTCGTCTCCAATGCACTGTCTTCTGGGCAGTCAGGCGCAGCTGCACTTGTTATGCAAAATTATCTCGATCACGATCAGCCAGTGGCAGTCAGTGAGTTCACTAGGGAGCTGATTATTGAGTCTGGTCTCAAGGTGGATGAAACACTTGGCACGAACTTCGCGCAGCAACTTTCTGAGCGAGTTCGTATTAGTTATCCAGCAATTGATACCTCTGCATATTTATCACCCACCATCAGCGAGGCTGAGCAAGCAGCGATTTTATCTAAGCGAGGTCTTGTTCGGGACGGGTATATTTTGTTTCTAAGTCGACTCACCCAAGCCAAAGGAGTCGAGGACCTTATTCATGCATACCGTGCGAGTAAATTGTATCGTCGGATACCACTGGTTGTCTGTGGTTCAGGCCCCGACGAAAAGTTCTTTCACGCAGTTGCCGACAGGGACCCGTCAATTCTCTTTTTTAATAATATAGGGGACCTCGACAAGCTTGCGTTAATGTCAGGCTGCCATGCATATTGTCTCCCGAGCAAGCCTCGTGTTGAATTCACAGAAACATTTGGAATTGCAATTGCTGAGGCCATGTTGTCAGGTGGAATAGGGCCGGTTATCACAACCAGGACTGGTGGGATACCGGAAGCTACGGGTGATCACTGCCTTTACCATAGAGCAGGCGACGTTGCCGGCCTTGTGGCATGCCTTGATCGAGTAGCCCGCATGCCAGATCACACGCGGTCATATTTGAGTCAGCAGGCTCGGAACTACGCGCGGCGGTTTGACCGTGAAACAATCCTGAAAAATCTTCTTTCGGAGACTGCGTTGAAAACCGCAGCATGACGGTATTGTTCCACGGGGAAAGGGGCGAACGGCGGAACGCTCTATGGAAGATTGTGCAAACAAATCAAACAGTCGAAATAACGTTGCTGCTAAAAGAGTGGCGATTGTTGACCCCTTTATTGGCACAGAACCGGTCGATCTTCCCCCGCGTTCTGGCATTGCGGCAACGTGGTTCTGGCCGAAGCCACAGATTGGTAACACACACCCCGGTGCATGCCTTCCGTTCGGAATGGTTTCCGTCATGCCGTACAGTGGGGGGTATCCGACAGGCTACGGTTGTTACTCCAAGTCGCTTCAGGGTTATCCGCCACGGTTGAGAGAAGAACTGCAGGTATCTGGCTTTACGCACTTCCAACAGTCTGGTGTTGGGGCTATTCGGAAATACTATAACTATTGTCGAGTCTCACCTTTTCTTGAGGAGGGGGGAGGCCTTTCAATGGTGGGAGTCCCCCTCTCTGTCATTCAAGAAGAGGCTACTCCCGGTTTCTATTCGTGTGTTCTCCAACCGTATGGAATCCGTGCTGAAGTTACAGCGACTTCGCGTGGCGCCATTCATCGGTACACGTTTCCTAAATCGAGTTGTGCAGGTGTGGCGGTTGACTTCTCTCACGGTGGTATCGAGATCGAAGACGGAAGAACAATTCCTCTCAGGGCAGAGTGTTGTCTAAAGAAACCTTTAAGCGCAGAAGCTTGCGTCACAATGGAGGGGTTGCCGATTAGAATGTCGGTGGTGGTCTCTGGTTTTGATGCGATCAGTGCCGAATCATCCTTGTGGGAAAAGGACCAATACCTCCATAGTCACAAAGAAAAAGTCTATGAGTACATGCGTGAGTCAACCTACTTTCCATTTGGGGTGTGCTTTAGGGGGCCAACCGAGGAAGAGCATGTTGTTGAGTTACACGTTGCATTTTCATTTCGAAGTCGAGCAAAAGCGCATCAGAATCGGTTGTCAGAACCGCAACAGTTTTCTGCGGCAAAAAGCCTTGCGGCGAAGAAATGGGAGGAGAGACTTGATCAAATTCAGATCCAGGGCGGTACCCTTGCTCAGCAAAGAACGTTCTACACAGCTTTTTATCACAGCCTCATAAAGCCGAGTGAAGCCCATGACGAGTCACCCTTCTGGCCATGGGACGGACCGTTTTTCTTTGACTTTTCCACACTGTGGGATATGTACAAAACACAACTTCCATTGGTGCTCTCTCTATTTCCCGATGAAGGTTCTGCGATTGTGAACGCAATGCTTACTGTAGTGGAGATGGAGGGAAATTTTCCTATTGGGTATCGTCTTGCCAGGGGGTACGACCGTTTCTCGCATCAAGCCAGTGCGCTTGGTCACGTTGTTATAGCTGATGCATTTCATCGACGTCTGCCAGGAATTGATTGGGAGAGAGCTCTTACGTTGATGTCGAAGGATCTTGGAAGGGCATATGGTGAAGCGTTTTTTCAAGACGGGGTGGTTCATCCAATCACGCACACGTTAGATCTTGCGTATGGATGTTTTTGTACAGCGTCGATAGCGAGTGAAATAGGCGACACTACCGTAGCAGCTCAGATGCTTGAATATGCAAGTCAGTGGAAAAATGCTTTTGATCAAACTGGTCTTTTGAGAGACTCGACTTACTACGAGGGATCAAAATATAACTATAGCTTCCGGCTACTGCACGATATGGCTGGTCGAATTTCACTTGCCGGTGGAGATACAGCTTTTGTTGGACTCCTAGATGAGTTTTTTGGGTATGCAGCCAATTCTGTTCCGGCCCCGGGGGTTTCGCCGAGTCGTGCCGAGATGGTTGAAGGTGAATCGCT
>JALCBP010000111.1:0-5847 GCA_028066355.1 Pirellulales bacterium | reverse complement strand
ATTGGAGATCTGCTCGGGCTGAATGTTGACGTTTGGGATCCTTCAGAAGATTTTCCTGAGGAGGTTATTGTCGATGGCTTCGATAATAACGGTGCTGGTCTCGTGACCTCTGGGATGTTAATGGAACACTACCTACGTGCATCTGAAGAGGCTATTCGTCGTGCCACGAAGTTTGGGGAACGGCCAGTCAGTACAAGCTATACGCAAACGTCACCTTTCTATTTTAGTGGGAAAGGCTACGAAGACTTACCAAAACTTTTCAAAGTTGATCGCTTTCGGTTTACACCCGATACGCCTTTCACGGATCTCTATGGTCGTCACTATCGTGGTGGGCATATTGGATTTCTTCCCTTGGTTCGGCAGGGTGGTGTGCCGCATAGTGGTATCTACACCATTCGTGTGAAGGCGGCAGCTATAAGTCGGCACCATGACTATGGAAAAGCACTGGGTGATTTTCGCAATGGTGATCCGTTGGTTATGGAAATCGCTGCTGTCGATCGACGGGGAAGTGTTGAGAGTACTGGGAATGTTTCAAAAATGATTTCCTTGGCGAGAGTCGAGCTGACGAATGAAGAACCTGAGTGGTTTGAGTGGGATGTCTATATGGAAGCAGGATTCGAGCCGGAAGTTCGCTTTCGCAATGGACCGATGGCTGCCAAACGAATGGTGCGAATGCTGACAACACACGCTGCCGACAAACCTGAATTCAAGCCGTTTGTTGATATGAAAGGTGGTCTTGAAAAAGCGCACGGGGTACTCAAGGGATATCAGGGACCGCGTCTGCGCGTTTGGGAAATTGGAATAGAGGGCCCCCACGTTGATGTCTGGCCAACCGCCGGGCATCGTGCACTCTATGGGGAGTTGACTCGTGAGGAGCTCGATGCCGAGACAATACATCAGCAGCTTGAATTGTTCGCTGAAAAAGCATTTCGCCGTCCACCTGTTGAAGGCGAAGTAGAACCAATTCAGGAACTTGTTGCTGAGAGCCTCAAAGCAGGAGTAGATCCTTTAGAGGCATTTCAACTTGGATGCCAGGCCATCCTTTGTGCACCAGGGTTTCTATATTTGAATCTCGGTGAAGGGCCACTCGAAGAAATCGCACTGGCTTCGAGATTGTCCTATTTTCTTTGGTCGTCGCCGCCAGACGAAATGCTGCTTAACTTGGCAGTTCACAAAAACTTAAAAGCCGAGTTGCCTGAACAAGTCTCACGCATGCTGGCTGACCCACGTTCTGATCGATTTGTACATCATTTTGTGAGGAGGTGGTTGGACCTCGATAACATTGGTGCGATGCCTCCGTCATCGGAATTTCTTGAGTACTACCGAGATAATCTACAAGTAGCTATGCGTCAAGAAACGGAAATGTTCTTTCGGTATGTGCTGGATACGAACCAAAACGTGCAGAATTTTCTGGATGCAGACTATTCATTTTTAAACCGTGAACTTGCCTTGCATTACGGTATTGAAGGTGTTCGAGGAAATGGCTTGCAAAAAGTGTCGTTGCAAGGAAGTCGACGGGGTGGATTGATCGGCCATGGTGCATTTTTGACGGCATCAGCAAATGGTGTTGATACATCGCCTGTTGTTCGTGGTATTTATGTGCTTGAAAAATTACTTGGTTATTCTCCACCACCACCACCGCCTGATGTGCCGCTAATTGAGCCAGATATCCGTGGTGCTGTCAGTATTCGTGATCAGCTTCTAAAACATCGAAATGTTGCAACGTGTGCTGAGTGTCATCGAAAGATTGATCCACTTGGATTTGCCCTCGAGAATTATGATGCCATTGGTGGTTGGCGGGATGAATATGACGGAAAAGTTTCGATTGACTCGTCAGGGAAGCTGCCTGATGGAGATTCGTTCGAGACTCCGGCAGAATTTCAAGATGCACTTCTGAGGCGAAAGGATCAGTTCACTCGCTGCATCACGGAAAAACTTCTTGCATATGCTTTAGGCCGCGAACTAGAAGTCAGCGACAGACCTGTCATTGATGAGATCGTCCAAGAGATAAGTAGCCCAGGGAAGGGTCTGCGGGATCTTATTCAAGAAATCGTGGCGAGTCGCAGCTTTCTTGAGAATTAAAGTGTGTGTTGGGTAGTTGATTGAACGAAGGCTTATATGGGGTGAGGGGTATGATTTTTATAAAATGGTTGCGATTGGGTGCTTTGCTGTTTGTTGCATGGGCCTACACGGGCACTGTCCGTGGTGAGAATTCACCGAACATTGTCTACATCATGTCAGATGAACTGGCGTATTTTGAACTTGGTCATATGGGGAATCCATATATTAAAACTCCTCGCATAGATCAGATGGCCAGAGAGGGCATGCGATTCACGAATGCACTTGCAGGTTCGCCTGTCTGTGCTCCGTTGCGCTGTAATCTCATGACGGGCAAGCATTCCGGACATGCATCGGTGCGAGCCAACGATGGTGGAACTCCGTTACGAGAGGGTGAGGAAACGATTGCCTCAATGCTGAAGCAGAAAGGCTATGCCACAGGTGGATTCGGTAAATGGGGGTGTGGAGGGCGTGATTCGACGGGCGTCCCGGAGAAGCATGGGTTTGATGTCTTCTTTGGATACTACGATCAGGTGCACGCACACTCTTTCTATACGCCGTACCTCATTCGTAATAGTGAAGAGGTCGTTCTGGAGGGGAATGTGGGTGGCCGAACCGGGAAAACCTATTCAGAGTATCCAATTCATGCAGCAGCCCTTCAGTTCATACGAGACAATAAAGAACGGCCCTTCTTATGTTACATGCCAATCACACCGCCTCATGGCATGTACGACATTCCTGCCGATGACCCTGCTTGGGAACTGTATAAGAACGAAGCATGGATGCGTGACCCCACGATTTCTCAAGACACAAAAAACTATGCTGCAATGGTTTCAATGGTTGATCGTGAGGTCGGGAATGTCCTTGATCTTTTGCGTGAACTTGGGCTCGAAGAAAACACGATTGTCTTCTTTACCGGAGATAACGGTGGGCAGGATCGATTTAAGAGCAAGGAACACCCGCGTGGTTTTTTTGGACCGAATGTCAACCCAGAGACTGGGGTTGAGTTTCGCGGTGGGAAAGGCAATCTCTATGAAGGTGGCTTAAAGATTCCGTTTCTTGTTCGATGGCCTGGAGTAGTTGCGGCGAATACGGTTCGTGATCTTGTTTTTTATCAGCCCGACATTATGGCAACGATTGCTGACATAACGAATACAAAAGCTCCTGAAGATACTGATGGCATTTCGATTGCTCCGACGCTTCTCGGGGCAGATGGCTCGCAGAAGTTGCATGAAATGATGTATTGGGAGTACGGGAATCAGACGGCGGTTCGATATGGAAAATGGAAAGCAATTCAGCCCGGGAAGCCAAAAGGAAGTAAGCAGAATCAGCCTTGGGAACTCTATGACCTGTCCAGAGATGTGAGTGAGTCCACATCTGTCGCAGATAGTCATTCAGATGTTCTTGAGAAAATGAAGGCCTTTGCAGATGACTCGCACGATCCGGTCGAAGCCGGAACGTACTATGACAAAAGTCGAGAGCGTCACGAACGAGACCGAAAGGCAAAGTGGGGGACGTTGCGTAATGATCAAAGTCCCTTGAAAAACGCACAACGAATTCCAAAACAGGATATCGTGCCATTCGAAGAGATGAAGTTGATCCGCTGGAGCAGTGAAAACAGGGCGAACGACCGGCTTGCGAAATATGCAATAGATGGAAAGCCGAGTACCGTATGGCATTCACAGTTTTCGCAAGAAAAGAAGAAGCATCCGCATGAACTGGTGATTGATTTGGGTCAAAACCGAATGATCAATGGTTTCTATTATTTAGCGAGGCAAGATAAGGGGTGGAACGGTGCTTTTGAAGAAACAGAATTCTATGTGTCGGATAACGCTGATCACTTTCCAGAAGAGCCGTACGTGCGCTGTCTCTTTAAAAAAGAAAAGCAGGCTCAGCGTGTGGAGGGTGATAAAATAAGGGCTCGCTATGTACTGGTACGCAATATATCCGAAGTTTCGGGTAATGATTTTGGATCAGCAGCAGATATTGCAGTGATTCTCGCGAAGTAGGTTTATGGCATTGCCTTTCATAATGCATGCCCGTCGACGACATTTGTATGGGGTAATTGGCATAGTGTGGGATGGAATGTCACAAATCAAAATCATTATCTACGTTCTTTCAGCATTTATTGGCGCCGGTGTAATCGCAGCATCTCATGTCGTTGCGTCCGATGGTAGCGCTTCACAAATTGATTTTTTTGAGGCCAACATCAGGCCAGTGCTTATCAAGCATTGCTATGAATGCCATTCCGCCGAGTCCGGAGAAGCAAAAGGCGGCTTGCGACTCGATTCCAAACAAGGATGGCTTGTTGGTGGAGACTCAGGGCCGGCAATCATTCCTGGTAAGCCAAATGAGAGTCATGTTCTTCTTGCGATAAATTACAGTGGTGACATGTCAGAAATGCCGCCGAAATCGCGGCTCCCGTCCAAAGTGATTCGTGACTTTACTCAATGGATTGAAGACGGAGCTGTCGACCCAAGAGAAGCCGAAGGTGTTGCATTAGAAAAAAAAGTCATAGATATCGAGGCTGGAAAAAGCTTTTGGTCTTTTCAGCCACGTCGAACATTCTCTGAAGATGAGTCGATTGATGGGCTTGCTTGTCCTCAGTCACCGCCTGCTTCTGCTGACAAGCTTGTCAGAAGGCTGTTTCTTGACGTAATAGGGCTGCCCCCAACTTTGGATGAGCAGAGGGAATTTCATGAGGTCTATCACGGTGAATCTCCTGAGAGAGCAGTCCAGTTAGCTCTCGATGACCTCTTTGGTCGAAAAGAGTTTGGAGAAAAGTGGGCTCGCCATTGGCTCGATGTCGCTCGTTATGCGGATTCGAATGGAAGTGACTTCAATCTTACGTATCAGCAGGCGTGGCGGTATCGAAACTATGTGATTCATGCATTGAATGATGACCTTCCATACGACCAGTTTCTTCAGGAGCAAATCGCAGGAGATCTTCTTCCGTACGACACAATTGAACAAAGAAATAGGCAGCTCGTTGCAACAACATTTCTGATGGTTGGTCCAAAAATGTTAACCGAACGAGATAAGGAGAAGATGCGTCTTGATATTGCTGATGAACAGCTCGACACAATCAGTCGAGTAACCATGGGGCTCACGCTTGGGTGCGCCCGCTGCCATGACCACAAATTTGATCCGATACCAACCGTAGACTACTACGCCATGGCGGGCATCCTCCATAGCACCCGGACGACCGATGGCATTCTCATGAACAATGTCAATGTTTCCGGGTGGAAAGAAACAGATCTTCTGATCGATGACGATGAGAAGCAACGGTTGGAAGCGTTCCGTTTAAAGGTGAGAGATATTGAGGAAAGGATTCAGCAGAAAAAGCGGAAAAGAGAGGACGTTTTAGGCTCAGCAGTTGGCGTGCTCGTTGACGATAGTGACGCTACTCGAAAAGGGACGTGGCGGAAGTCGACTCATCGTCCGAATTATGTCGGTGATCACTATCTTGTGGCAGATAATCAGAAAACGCCATTTTCAATTGAATGGAAAGCTACTCTACCCAAACCAGGGAAATATGAGCTTCGAGTCAGCTTTCGAGGTGGTAAGGGGCTTGCAACAAAAGTTCGTTATACGGTTCATCATGCCGATGGCGAGAATCAAGTTGTTGTTGATCAGACAGTCCTTCCTTCGATTGATCAGCTCTGGCAGCCGCTTGGCCAGTTTCAATTTGATACGAAAGCTGTTGTAAATCTTGCTGGTAACGGAACAGACAGGCCTGTTCTTGCTGATGCCGTTCGACTTGTGCATGTAGAAGATCTTGAGAAAGAC
>JALCBP010000110.1:0-5905 GCA_028066355.1 Pirellulales bacterium | reverse complement strand
ATGCTCTCTTTACAGCATCAGCGTCTTCAAAGCCTGATAACTTTCAACGCAATCCACTAAATAATGCGGATCCAATGCGCACCATAGTGCTGCCTTCATATATAGCGTCCTCAAAGTCACCGCTCATTCCCATAGATAGTTCCGGAAGTCCACCAGCTTCTGGAAATCTGTCACTCAGCGTATCTCTTAGCTCTCGAAGATACGCAAACTCCTGTCGTGGGCTCCTTCCTGCCTCTGGATGACTTGCCATCCCCATGAGCCCGCGAATATACAACCCAGGGAGTTCAAGAATTTGGGACGCACTATCCAGCATGCTGTCGGGTAGCAGACCGCTTCGTCGTCGATCGTCTGACAGATTCACTTCTATCAGCCCATCGGCCACTATCGACACCTCTGTTGCTGAACGACTGAGTGCTTGAGCAAGCCGCACACTATCAATTGTGTGAAACACAGGATTGTACGGCATGGTCTTTCCTACTTTATTCCGCTGTAGATGGCCAATCACATGCCACCGAACATCATCAGCGGTAAATCCACCGGCTTTTTCCCAGAGAGCCTGAGGCCGACTTTCACCAAGGTCTCGGCACCCTGCATCGTAGAGCGCTGTGGTACGTGCCATATCAACATATTTTGTCACGCCAATGACACGCACAGAAGTTGGTTCTCGGCCAGCTTTTCTGCACGCTTCGTCAACCCGACCACAAACTTCTTTCCAATTTTCTGCGCACAAGGCCCGATCTTCAGTCGTCGGTTTCTGGTTGGGCTGTGTATTCATAGACAACTAATATAATTCTCGATCCTCGACTACTTCCAGCAATCGCTTGACAACGCCATTTCTAGCAATGCGGCCGACGAGAAATTCTGATGACATATTACACCCGAGCGCGGTGCGATTACGTGCTTCATCCAGCGACCTATAGACGAACCACTGATCAAGGCACGATTGCACTCGGAAACTGGCTGCCTGGTCGGCACGAAGTGTTCTCCGGGCATCTGCCACGGTCAACTGCCGCCACGTTCTCTGATTATATTCAGGCTTCTTCTGCAATCGCTTCAGTCGCGTAGCATTACAGTCGATCCAAAGCGGCGCATAAATCCTTCCTGCTTCAGCATTCTGATTTAACTCAAGTCGATCGCCTGACGCATCAAGGCTTCCGTACCCCAGATGTGACTCACGCCATTCCGCCAAAGCAAGTGGCATAGCAAGGAATCTGGGTTTCCCATCAACACCGAACACTTCGCGGGTTTCCTCACATGGATCAATACTGATAGAAGGTGACACAGAAAGAGAACTTCGTAATTGAGTTTTTGCCACTAACGTTTCAGACTCATCACCATGCTTTAGTTTCGGAACAACGACTGCGTCACCCAAAAGCACAACATTATCTTTCCGCAAAAGCAGTACGGATCTTTCCAATCGTCTTCCGCCCTCCAAATCAATAGACATTTCAAGGTAGACTGCAGTATCGTTCGCGTCCCACCACGTCCGCTTCCAAGTCCCAATACGCCGTAATTCTCTGCCATCACAGCGAATTGAGATATGCCAGTCCCCTGCAACAACTAACCGACCATCCGCTACAATTTCGAGCCAGGGTGACTCATTACGATATGACACGAGCACACGTGTCGCACCCCGTTTCCAACCACTCCGGAAAACTGCAGTTTTTTGCTCTTCATCGAACAAAGAACATTCACAGAGCCCTTTCTGCGTCCATCGCACGTCCCCTGTCGGATCCCTACCTTTCGTGAGCGCAAGCACAGTCGCTGCAACCTTCTTTCGTCCGCGTGAGGCCGCCCGAAGTATCGAATCCACAGATGGTTTAACTTCGAAATCACATCCTGTTGCGGGCCTGCCATAATTACCTAAAAGCAGGACAGAAAATCTTACTGCTTTGTCTATCTTGCTAGTCGTTTCCTTTTCAAGTGCTTCACCACTCGTTGCATGAATAATTTCTCGACAACGAACCCACCTGTTCACTGACAAGAGAATTTCAGACGATTGAGTTATGCCAATTCCACCTCCATCACCAACAAGTTCTTGCACCTCAAAATGCAGATTCTTTCGTGCCGCATCAGCGAAAGATTGACAATCATCAATGTCAGGAAAGAGTGTTCCAAGGGCAAGCAGGAATGGAGTCCCACAACTTTCACCATTCACCAAGTCCTCAAGGCCTGCTTTTCCGATTTGAACGAGATCGTCCACAAGTCGTTCGGTGAACTCATCGGTGCCGTGGCTTGGCAAGCACCTCACCGCACCCCAAACAACAGCCTCTGCTACCAGCCACTTGTCGGCATCGCAAGCCAACCCAGACCGCACTGTGAGACACTCTCTTAGGAGAGAAAGTCCGCAATCTGTTTTTTCGCTAACTGATGATTTTTTTGCAACGTGGTGTATTACTTTTTTGAGACACACCGTAGCATCTCTATCAACACAACAACCCGCGAGGCTCTCAATTTGTCTGATAATCTTTCGCCGCCCCAGTTTTACCCGACCAGGGGCACCTGCCTTGTGGTGTCGCTCTGAACACACACGTTCATTCTCAATTTTAATCTGATGCAATGCCGTCCCTCGTGGAATGCGTACTAGGCCACATATATAGCCGTGCGATTGATTCACATGTTTTCTCTACCGATTCAACACTAAACTTATTCAGATGGTGGAAACTGATAACAATCCATCTTGTCTGTTTAGCCGTTGCGCAAACTAGACTACGGTTCGAAATTAAACCACCAATCCAACTATACCAACAGTCTCACGCTCCACAGCAGAACTCGTACAAGAAATAACAGCTAAAATGCAAAAAGGTCTTGTTTCATTCCTACCATCACGTGACCGCAGACTGTGCAGAATGCTTGTTTCCGGAGTCGTGGGAACTCTTGTCTCATTTGTCGTTGGAGCAGCAGAGCCGGTTGACTCGCATCCTGAGCTTACTCGCCTTTCTCCGAAACAAGCGGTTTGGGTTAACGCGCAGTCACGGCAGCTGGTAGTCGGTGGTGCGGTTGCACTCGCTGATGGACCTATTGAGTTTTTTGCTTGCCCTCGGAAAACGAAAGAGCACGAATCAGTTATCGCAGTCAACGCCACAGCCCAACTCGTACACACCGGCCTACTCGCAATTGGTCTTCGTCCGGGTAGCCCAGCCTCTTTTTACCCCGAGTTCAAACCAGCCACCGGAGACCCGGTAGCTATCACGGTGCATTGGCATGACGACACCGGAGACCATGAAACGTCCGCTCAACGTTGGGTAAAAAATAGCCAAACCGGCCAAGAGTTAGGCTGCAACTGGATCTTTGCTGGTAGTAGCTTTTGGAAAAACCCGAAAACTGGCATTGAGTACTATCAAGCAGATGGCGGTGACCTTGTATGTGTCTCGAACTTTCCAGCCGCAACACTCGACATACCGATAAGCAGTTCTCAAGCAAACGATGCACTGCTTTTTGAGGCATTTACGGGCCGGGTGCCGGAAAGGGGGACACCCGTCGAACTTATATTCTCACATGCAGATCAGGACTCGACCGATCAAGGAAAGTAGGGATACATTTGCCTAGGAGCGAATCCGGCAATGTTCAATAATTTCTTCAGCCGTCGCAATATAACCCGTGTAAAAAGGTCCAAATTCCGCGTAACGAGCGCTCGCCTCATCAAATCTCATCGTGTAGACGATTTCTTTAAGGAACTCTGGACGGCGTGCCCAAAGAGTAACTCCCCATTCCCAGTCATCGAGGCCTACTGAGACTGTAATGAGTTGGGAAACTCGACCACCAAATTTCATTCCGCTCGCACCATGTTCCGCCATGAGTCGGCTGCGTTCTGAGAAAGGAAGAGTGAACCAGTTTTCACCAACTTTCCTTTTCTTGTTCATTGGGTAAAAGCACGCACATGGCCAAGGAGGAAAATCGGGCTCGAGTCGTGCCTTTTGCATTGCAGGCTCTCTGGCTGCATACCCCTTTACTCTGGCTTTGTAGCTAGCACTGTCAGGATCCTCTCCTTGCTTCACAAGTTTCGCTGCAAACTGCTCAGCAGTAGGTAGATACTCACTCACCTCGGTGAGCCCCACAAAAGAATAAGTTGACTCAAGAGCGACCCCAAGAGGACCTGCCAGAAGACGTTGATGGATGCCATCCACAACATGAGGTGACGGATCGAGTGCCATCACTGCAAAGTCAGCTTTATGTCCCGGGACAATCCATTTCTGAAGTCTTGTTGGACTCAATTCCGACGTTTCATTTAGTGCTTCTGTAAAATCCGCCAAGCCCTTCGATTGCTCGGCGTCTGTTAACTGGGACAATTTGGATCGGTCAAATCGATAGAAAGAATGGGTACAGTGCCAACCAACTGTCGGTTCAACCGAAACCGAATCGTCCATGGATGACTCACTCCCTGGATGACTACTCGCGGGCCGATTATTTCCTTCTTTTGCTACTATTTTGTCACTCATTGCTGGTTCTCTGGAGAATGTCGAGGCTCAATGACGTGACGTTTTGAGCCGTGGGACTGGTAATGAAATCCTCCATGTTCACGTACGTGCCGTCTACCCGTTAAGATATCCATGCGGAAAAACGTTGTTCCTCGGATTCCACTCACTTTCATACCCTAGCCAAACATCCCTACTGAAGGAGTCTTTACCATGGGCCAGGCAATCGTCGATCCACAGGAGTTGCGACGCTTTGCGTCGCGGCTGCGTCACTTTAGTACAGAAGTCCACTCGCAGATGCAAACAGTTCAACGACAACTCCAGGCACTCTCAGCAACTTGGCGTGACCAGGAACACCAAAAGTTCGCCGAAGAGTTTGAACAACAACTTACTACTTTCGGTCGATTCGTAGAATCAACAGGAGAATACGTGCCGTATCTCATTCGAAAGGCAGAACGCGTCGAGGAATACCAGAACCAGAGATAAGAAGTAGCCACCAACCCATCGGTCCACATGTCAACACAAGCCGACATAAAGTCAATCGATACGCTCAGTTTCGTAAAGCTTGCGTTGGTAACGTATGCGCATGACTCAGGCCAGGCACTTGCTGAAATTGAAGTAGAGGGCCAACGTGGAATCGACTGGATCACAGTTGACCGGGCTGCATTTTGGAAAGCAGAGATGAGACGCGCTGCTGATGGTGTTAATCAGGCCATAAAGGATCTTGAACACTGCCGAACATACAAGAAGGTTGGTGACAACGCACCGGCATGTGCTGAAGAGAAAAAAAATCTTGAAAAAGCCAGAAAAAAACTGCAACGAGCAGAAGAGAAATACGAACTCGTGAAGCGTTGGACTCCAGTAGTTCTTCAACAATTTAGAGAAACGTGCATCAGGCTTGTTCGGTTTCGTGAAATCATCGACGTTGACTGCCCGCGCGCTATTGCTCGTATTGAACAAATGCTTACAGCACTCGAAAATTATCAGACAGTCGTTAGCCCCAGTGGGACCAATGCTTCAGGCACAAACTCATCCGCCAAGTCAGTAACGCGTCAAATAGATGATGACGACGAGAAAGACAAACCAGAAGAGAACACCAACTTATGAAGACATGCGATTTATCCAGCGGAGCAGCAAAATTGGCGTTGGCTTTAAAACAGCTCGGTATTAAGTGGGAAGTCACTACAGAAACATGGGACGATGCAACAGCCCGTCGATTTCATGAAGAGTTTATTGTCCCACTTAAACCTGACGTCAAACAAACCTTAGAAGCTGTGGGCAGACTTGCTGAAGTGCTTGATCGTGCAGGGCGAGACGTGAGCGATGATGTCGTTTATTAGCATCTGCAATCATTTGCAACCTACCATCCCAACCTGACCTAATAATTCTCTATTTATCCATGCCTACTCCCGACATAAAAAAGCCCACGCAGCAAATAGATGAACAGTCCTGTTACAACCGAGATCTTTTGCGAGAACAGATCTCCACAC
>JALCBP010000003.1:0-140771 GCA_028066355.1 Pirellulales bacterium | reverse complement strand
AGATAGTGTCCATAGGACAGATCCAACACCAAGTCCTTGGTGAGTTCATCAGGGAAATCTTCAATCCACTCTGGGTCATTACTGAGCAGTGCAATGTCGAGTGACAGCACCTCTTCAGTAGTGCGTTGGTGGAGATTCTGATACCGGAGCCCAGCTCCGGCAGCACTAAAGCGGTGAAGGAGTGCCGCTTCTTGTTCACTTTCTGAACACTCGAAAAATCCAACTTCGTCGGTTTGGTTCCAATTTTTTTCGAGGTATCGCCTCGCCTCATCAATCGCTTCGTCTGCCGTGACAAGAATGAGGAGATGTTCGTAGGTGTCGCGATACTTTAGTAGCCGCTTGGGCAGGTGCTGCGGAAACAGCTTACTGGCGTAATACAGAAAGATATCCGGCAGATATTTCGGCAAAAAAGGAATCTTGTTGAGTAGATATTCTGCCTTCGCCTTTAGAGCATAAGCCTTTGGTAATCGCTCGGTTCCAAGATACTTGATCGCCAGGGCCACGTCTTTCGCGTACTTCTCTGCAGTCGTAAATGTCGCCCGGTTCATGTACTCGACCATCTCTGGAAGGTGCTCGAACGTGCCGAGGATTTCACGACGCATCGTGACAAAGCGATCAGGATCGTTGGTTCCAAGAATAAAAACCTGTTTCTTCTTGGGTGCCGGAAACGTATCGACTCGTACAGCGAAACAAGTGACTTTCCCCGCACTGCCACTAGCTTCGTAAAGTCGTTTTGGATCGGCGTTATAACGATTCGGAACATCTGCATTGAGATCGCGGATACGGTTGACATAGTCGGTGTCAGATGCGACGCGTCCGTCATTGATCAGATCAGCATCCGTGAAGTCACCAGACTCGAGGCGGGCAAGGATCTCTTCAGGAGTCTCGCCAAGGTTTCGAATGCCAAGGTGATCAATTAGTTCGAGTTCTCCCTGCTCGTTTACCCGTGCGTACAGCGCAAACTCGGTATAGGATGAGCCTCGCTTGCAGAGTGCACCACCTGCATTATTCGCAACGCCACCAACGACTGTGGCGCCAATATTTGTGGAACCAAGAACAGAATGGGGCACACGATCAATCTTTTTGAGTTCCTGGCTTAACTCAAAAAGAGTCGTACCTGGAAAAGCCAATGCCTGCGTTCCATCTTGAAGAAGACGGACGCCACTCAATCGACTGACATTAATTATCACCACGTCTCGGCCATAGTCGAAGCCACTAGGAGACGAACCACCCGTCAGGCCAGTCTTGGCCGCCTGCATAATGATGGCACAGCCGGCGTCCACGGCAACCTGCAGAACTTTCCACTGCTCGACGAGAGTCGATGGAAATACAACCGCCTTTGCTTCGCCAAATCCACAACGAAACCCAGAACGGTAATACGCAGTATCCATCTCCCTGGTGAGAACATTTTTCCTGCCAACAATGCTTTGAAAGGCCTCAATCATCTCAGCCATGATTGCAATCCAGGTTTTCCAACAGAACACTACGTCGTCTGAAAGAGCGTATCACCAAATTGAAGAAACCGGAAAAAATAGTCAACATCGGAATAGTTGACGAATGATTTCTTTGCCAAGAGATAGAAAAAACACACCAGCTGATAAACATCCACCACCGAACATCAGCCATTGTGAAATCTGCAGATGAAATTTTTCAAAAGCTCGTTCTGCAGGTGTTGGATCTTGTAAGGGCACCGCCACACCCGACAACACACCATACATAAGACCACTCAGAAAAAAGACACCCCCAGCCAAGAAAGCAGCCCAACAAAAATCACGCCACGCACGGGGTGTTCGACTCTTTTCTTTCGCTGTGTGCACCTTCGCGAATACCATCTGTTTTTGCTCTCATGATTGAAGATGAAACGATGACTTGCTTAACTGCATCTACCAATTGAATGTCAGCTTGTCTCAGGCATAAACGTTGGCATTGTGACACCACAAGGATCCTGCCACTCACCTCTAGTTTGCGCAAAATGCAGTTCACAGTTTTTTGCACCCCACCCATACAGTTCCTCCACGAGAGCATGGCATGATGATGGTACAAGCCACACAGGCTGGCCACCTCGGTGATACTGATCGAGCTGATATCGAATCAAAGCCAAAGCATCTTCTTCTGATCGCATGAAACCAGGGCCGAGCATCGTACTCCCGGGATGTTTCACAGACACAAGCACGCCATCGATCTGCTTGGTATCTTCAGATTCAATAACGCAAACATTCCATATGTTCATGGCATTCTCGAGAAAAAAACGATGGTCTTTTTCACGATCAATGAAGCAAAGTTCTTTTTCCAATTGAACAATATTATTTAGATCCTTCAGGTGCGCATCCCGCACTCTGTGTAAGCCCGGAATATTACGTTCCCCAAGGCCTTCCTTGGGTATTGCCATGGTCATATCCTGAAAAATCTGTCGAGGTATAAATCCACCGCGATTGTAGAGTGAAAATGAGTCGAGGTTGATAGCACTCGAGACAAGCCGCGTTGGCTTCTTTTGTTCTTCAGAGAACTGGACAATACGATCAAGAAGTTGCCTCGCGAGACCTTTCCCAAAATGATTGGGATGAACATTCATGATTCCAAGTGAAACATGAGTCGAGCGAGGATGATAAAAACACGACGCTGCGATCTGCCCTGTTTCTTTTTCAACCGCAACAAGACAACACCCTGGATCAAGTGCTTCATAAACATCACAAAATAACATGGTCGCGTTGGGGTCACCAGTAAATATCGGTGCTTTGCCGTTGGCTTCATACCACGAATTCGTTGACTCCCGAATAAGATTGGCAACATCACATTGCTCATTCGGCTGCATCTGCCGAAACTCATAATGACTCATGGGGTTTTCTCGGGTTTGTAAGGATGCCATGAAGGCGTACCAAACCAGTCGTGCATTTCTTTTTCAAACGGCTTCACAACATCCTCTGGTTCTGGGAATTCACCCTGATCATTTGTTTCTACGATCCACGTATCCAAGGCTGATCGCATACCAATAAGTGCTTCGCGATGCTCCTGTTTTTCCGAATCAATAAGATTATGAATCTCATGGGGATCTTGTTCGGTATCAAATAGCTGCTCCTCGGAAACATATGGATTCATTAAGTCACGTGGGGGACCTGTGAGTTCCCCTTTTTCGTACATCTCTCGCATCAGCGGTTTGATTGGGAAACATTTTTCTTTATATCTATTTAAAGACGCAAAATGTCGGTCTGGAAAATAGTTGCGAATATAGTGATAGCGAGAACCACGAACACTCCGAACACGATTGACTGTCTCATCAATTCGATCTCTCGCTGAAAATGCATAGCGACGTTCCTGTCCACCTCCATCACCAAGAAAAATCCGTCCGTGCATGCCAAGTGGCCGAACAAGACCAGCGCACCACAGCGTGGTGGGTGTCATGTCAATTAAGCTGATAACCTGATCGTCAACCTGACCTCGTTGAAAACCTGCCGGTAGCGTACGACCTCGAGGCCATCGAATGATCAAAGGAACATGTAAACCAGTGTCATAACACCAGTGAATACCTCGAGGCTCAATCCGTCCGTTGTCTCCAAAAAACATGACTATCGTATTGCCAGCAAGCCCATCTGCTTCAAGACGTTTTAAAATTTTCCCTACCGTCTTATCCATTCCTGAAATTGAGTTGAGATAACGTGCCCACTCAAGGCGTACCAAAGGATGGTCCGGATAGTAAGGTGGTGGTTCAACTTTATCGGGATCAGCAATTTTTTCGTGATGGTCTTCACCCTTCCACTTGACGCGTGGAACACGCCAAGTCTGACGATCATAGATATCGTACTCGGCCTCAAGTGTATTTATTTGCGCAAAGAATGGTTGTTTCTTTGGCAGCTCTTCCCATATATCTGTGTCGTAGAGCTTTCCTTCGTTCACAAAATTCAGATCAAGCTTTCCGGAGCCAACAACCTCGCCATTCATTGTCTTGATATTTGCTGTGGTGTAGCCAACTGCTTTGAGTCGATGAGTCAGTGGCTTCACTCCCTCAGGAAGACGATAGTCATCTTCTCGGTGCGACCGCATGTTATGTGTATCAGAAGACGTTTGATACATACCGGTAAAAAATGCACTACGGCTTGGTGCACACACCGGTGACGTTGAAAAAACTTTGGTGTACCGCATGCCCTCCTTTGCAAGACCGTCAAGATGGGGTGTCTTCACATGCTGAGCTCCATAACACCCTAGATCGAGTTTTAGATTTTCACCAACAATCCATACGATGTTTGGGCGATCGAGAGTATTTTCAGCCGCTGCTAAAAAAAGCTGGGGCATCAATAAACAAACAAAAAAACCGATGCTAAAAATTTTCATTTTTCCCCTCTGGATTACAGTGCTCATCCCAAGCAAAGAATACGGCAAATAGGTTTCCAACCACAAATTGTAACCCGATTGTGACATCGCGCGCCCATAACTCTTTCAGGTACTCAAGACGTAACCATGAACCGTACCATGCTTGTTCCATCTGTTTTGGAACCAACAGAGAAAACGAGGACCTTCAAAAAAGGGGTTCGCTCACTACCTCTGTACGCAACTTGAAGAGTTTGCGACCGTTCAAAACAATATGCATCTTTGTTCTTTTTTCCATCGATATGACCGTGTACGCTTCCTCATGTTCCCGTATCCTTGCTGATAAAAGCACCCCTTTATGAAAATTAAAATCTTCTTCAATTCCTGGCATCATTTGTGCCTGCTCAGCATCGCATTGGTTATTTGCTCTTTCGATGCGCTACGCGCTGATCCTATTCGCAAAGGACCAAAACCACTCAAGCCTGCCGAACATGGTATTGGGCAACTTGTTGAAGCGTTTTCGTTCTCAGACATCAATGGTGAAAAGCACACGATGGCTTCTGGGCAATCCATCCAATTCACAGTCTTTTGCTTCACAAGTACATCCTGCCCTCTTAGTCGAAAATATCTGCCAACACTGGCAGAGCTTGCTCAGTCAGCACCTGCACGCGTTCAGTATGTCCTTGTCAATCCGATTCAATCTGACAAGGAAGAGAACATGCGGTCTGCTGCACAGCAAGCACGCAATGCGATCTATGTTCACGATGTTGATGGAAAACTGTCGCGGCATCTTCAAGCTCAAACAACAACTGATGTGGTTGTTGTTGATGCACATCGCACTATTGTCTACCACGGTGCCATTGATGACCAATATGGTTTTGGATATGCCCGGGCCGCACCAAAACAACACTTTTTACGAGATGCTATCGAGTCTTTACTTCAGGGACAGCAGCCCTCGATCGCTGCAACGGATGCACCGGGATGTGATCTGAGTTATGAAACTATCGAGAATACCGGCGAGAATACCGGCGAGAATACCGGGCGGCTGATTACCTATCACAGAGAAGTCTCGAGGATCTTACAAAGAAACTGCATAGAGTGTCATCGCAATGGTGGGATTGGACCATTTCCTTTGGATACGTATGAGGACGTTGTTGCACATGCTGGCATGATTAAAACTGTTGTAAGTAATAAAACCATGCCTCCCTGGTTTGCTGAAGAATCGAAATCCAACAAGAACTCAACAGACAACCATCAACTGATTTGGAAAAATGATAGGTCTCTCACCGTGGATGATCGGAATGACCTTCTTGCGTGGGTTCAGAGTGATCATCCACGAGGGGATCAAGCGGATGCTCCAAAGCCATTGACCTTCCCAACCGATTGGCAAATTGGGACACCTGATAGGGTCTGGGAATTTTCTGAACCAATACCGGTTCAGGCGACCGGGGTCATGCCCTATCAGTATGTAACCGTTGACACACAACTAGATGAATCGAAATGGGTACAGGCAATCGAGATTCAACCTGGTAGTCCTGAAGTCGTGCATCATGTAATTATTACTCTTCAGGTGCCCGGTCAAGGAAAGAGGAGTTTGGCTAACCAAGAAGAAGATGGGCTGTGGGCCGGTTATGTCCCTGGTCAGTCTGTCTGGAAATATCCCACCGGATTCGCCCGTGCCCTACCGAAGGGCTCACGCCTTATTTTTCAAATGCACTATACACCAAACGGTAGTGCGACAACCGATCTGACACGAGTCGGTGTTATTTTTGCCGATGAGCCACCCGAGCATGAAGTACATGTTAAAGGCCTCTCAAATCATCGCATACGTATCCCGCCTGGCGCGAAGCATCACCAAGAGGAGGCGTCACTCCAGCTACCCGTCGATGCAACCGTCCTAGGATTTCTGCCCCACATGCATTTACGCGGAAGTGCTTGTCGGTACGAGGTAACTGACCCCGCAGGTACTCAAGAAGTACTGCTCGATATACCGCACTATGACTTTAATTGGCAGCTACTTTACCGGTATGCTCAACCAAGAACTCTTCATAAAGGTGATACCATCACGTTTACGGCATGGTTTGATAACTCGGCAGAGAATCCAGCCAATCCCGACCCGACACAGACTGTACATTGGGGACAACAGACATTTGAAGAAATGTTGCTTGGGTACATCGAATATTATCTCCCTGAAGTTCCACCGGGAACTCCGGGGAGAACGAAGGTAAATTCACAGAAGCAACAAGCGCAGTTACCACGACGGGAAAACAAAAACCTTCAGGCTGTCTTTTCACGACTTGATCAAAATGGTGATCATGCCTTGAGCAAAGAGGAGATACCGAAACGACTACGAAGCCGCTTTGACCAGGTTGATTCTGACCACAATGGTCTTCTTTCATATGAAGAAGTTCGACAGTCTCAGGCACAGTGACAATTACTGTGTTGGTCACAAAATTAACATATTTAGTTCGTAAGGCAGCGGAGTTCGTGATACGATTCGTGTGATAAAACTATTGTTTGTTCCTTCGTCAACTCACTTGTGGAGCTCTCTCAATGCGTTGTGGAAATCGACTTATTCTATGCATCGTACTTTTTGTTACCTCATTACCACTTGCATTGACTGCTGAATCGTCCGGTGACGATTGGATCGTTATGTTCAACGGTCAGGATCTCTCGGGCTGGAAGGCAAATCCTGAGAACCCAGACTCTTTTCATGTTGAAGATGGTGTTCTTGTTGTCGACGGACCACGTTGTCATCTTTTCTGGATTGGTGATCCAGAAAATCCCGATGACGATCAACTAACCAGTTTTCACTGGCATGCAAAAGTTAAAACCATGCCAAAAGCCAACGGTGGGCTCTACTTCCATACTCAGTATGAAGAGTCAGGCTGGCCTTCTGCTGGCTATGAGTGCCAAGTCAATCAGACTCACAAAGATAGAAAAAAAACAGGTGGGCTCTACGCAGTAGCGGACGTTCTCGATACGTCACCCGTCAAAGATGGTGAATGGTACGACTATGACATTATTGTCGACGGAAAACACATCGTTCTCAAGATCAATGGAGTCGTAACGACTGACTGGCTGGAGCCAGAGGATTGGCAGCCACCGAAAAATATGTCCGGCCGAAAACTTTCACGTGGTACGTTTGCCATACAGGCTCACGACCCTGAAAGCGTCGTGCATTACAAGGACATACGGATGAAACGTCTCCCTTAAGAACCTTTGATCATTCATAAATCGGGAAAAATGTATTGAACGCCTGCTCACAAAAATCACCAGGATCATTAAACCGATGATTTTTATTGAGGCCGTCAATGATCAGCATGTGCTCCTCAGAGAGTGAAAAATCAAAGAGAGAAATATTTTCTTTAAGACGTTTCGGCTGGGATGTCTTTGGGACAACTGCTGTACCACGTTGGACTCCCCACCGAAGTAAGACCTGCGCCGGCGTTCTTTGAACGACGTCGGCTATCTCCAGAATGTCTTGATTGATCAACAGGCTGTCAGTCTCTTTCGCCATACCAAGTGGAACATACGAAGGAGCACCTAAAGGTGAAAATGCCGTAACGGCAATATTCTCTTGGTTACAAAATCGGAGAAGCTTTTCTTGGGTCAGCCTTGGGTGCATCTCAACTTGTAAACTAGAAGGCTGAATTCTCGCACCAGCCTGCAAATCGCGTAGCAGCGAAATGCCAAAGTTACACACGCCAATAGTCCGGACGAGTCCCGTATCGACCAGTTCTTCCATGGCTCCCCATGTCTCGGCCACTGGAACCTTGATTGATTGCATAGACGGGTTTGGTGCATCCGGCTCGAAAAACCAACCTGGTGGATAGCGTGTTTCAGGTGCTACATACGCTAATGAAATTGGAAAATGAATCAAATAACTATCGAGATAATCTACTTGTAGATCTCGCAATGTTCTCTCAACCGCTGGCCGGACATATTTCGGTTCATGAAATGTATTCCATAGTTTCGAAGTGATCCATAAATCTTCACGGTGACATACGTTTGATGCGAGAACACGCTCAATACCTTTTCCTACCTCGGCTTCATTTCCATAATCACATGCGCTATCAAGGTGTCGGTAGCCGACGCTGATTGCCTCATAAACAAGCTCACCTGTACTTAATGGATCTACCTTCCATAAGCCCAACCCTACAGAGGGCATATGTAGAACTGAGTTGTTATGTGTACCACTCACTTGAATCGTCGCTTTAGACATACTATTTTCTTTCAAAATCACGTTATGCAGTGCATGACAAGCACAATATTTCTTACTGCTTAGCTAAGGATTTCACATTCCAAACTCTCTAACAATATAAAACGCTACACAGCATTGCTATCTTGTTAGAAACACAAGCACTTTTGTTTCAGCAACATGTGCAGCGTAGCAACTTACATCTCCTGGAGGAGATCGTCGATGATTATTGTTTTGATGGGTGTTTCGGGCTGTGGCAAGACAACCATCGGCACCAACTTGGCCAGACGTCTGAACTGGGAATACCAGGAGGGAGATGCTCTCCATCCACAAAAAAATATTGTCAAAATGTCAGAAGGCATTCCACTTAATGATGACGATCGCAAGCCGTGGATTGCCAGGATTGCAGATTGGATCGAGACTCGTTGTATAGCTGGCAGAGATGGTGTCATCAGCTGCTCCGCACTTAAAGAGGTATACCGTCAGACGATTAGAGGCACTCAAACAGACTTGCAGTTTGTGTACTTACGTGGCAGCAGAGAATTACTCTCGGACCGTCTGGCCTATCGGAAAGATCATTTCATGCCACCAAACCTCCTTGAAAGTCAGCTTGAACTTTTAGAAGAGCCAAGTATCGATGAGCAAGCAATGGTGGTAACGATCGACTCCACTCCAGAGAAAATCGTTCAACAGATCTGTGATTCCCTAGGGCTGTCGTAACAAGCCATGCTTAAGAAAAGAATTGCCTTTGGTGTATAGCTAACTATGCATCCGCGGCCGCTTGTCCCCTTCGGCAATAATCTCAGCCTCTCGTGAAGCCAGCCAGTGAAGTCTGTCATGGACGATTGTATCTGGTGCTATTTCACAGGCAAGCCGAACATATGTCGCATGATGACGCGCCTCTGATTCAAAAAGTCCGCCATAGAACTTTTGAAGTTCATCATCTTGAACATGATCTTTTAATAGCGAAAACCGCTCACAACTACGAGCTTCAATTAAACCAGCCACAAGCAATCGATCAACCGCTCTTTCCGGCTCATTCTTGCAGATCAATTTATGAAGTTTTGGGCCATAGTTACTTGGAGATAGCTTTCGGAATTGAATATCTCGTCGCTCCAATAGATTGAGAACCATTTGGAAATGCTCTAACTCTTCATTGACTATTTCGGTCATGGCACGAGAAATCTTTGTGTTATCGACATAAGCAAAGAGCAGGTTCATTGCCACGCCTGCTGCCTTCTTTTCACAATGCGCATGGTCTATCAATATCTCGTCGAGATTCTCATCTACCTGAGAAAACCAGCGATCTGGTGTATCGATTTGTAAGCTGAGCATAACCATATTGTGGACGACTTCAGGACACAGTTCGTGAAGTTATTTATACTTCTAATGTAAATAATTGATGGAATTATATACAGCACCGTCACACTCCACGCACTCTCACCATTGAAGCAGACAATGATGATTAGTTTTGACAACTCACATAATTCATCAGACTCCAAGCCAAACCGGAACCTTCTTGGCAAACCGCTGATTCCATGCTCCACCGAACCGCTCACTGGTTTTTTTCGAGATGGGTTTTGTCGAACATGCTCTGATGATACCGGCTCCCATACTGTCTGTGCCGTTATGACTGAGGCATTCCTTCGGTTTACAGTCGAGGCAGGAAATGATCTTGTTACACCAAGACCAGAATTCAATTTCCCTGGTCTTGTACCAGGTGATCGATGGTGCCTTTGTGCAGCACGATGGCTCGAAGCGATGAGAGAGGGATGTGCTCCACAAGTTGTTCTAGAAGCCACAAGCGAGAAGGCACTTGATGTGGTTCCTTTTGAAATACTCAAGCAGTACAGTGCTTGACGTTTCTATTTAGGTATCGTTGTTACTCGTCAGCAAAAAGATCTTGTTTGCAGCAGTCCGCTCAGAGCGACTTCCAACAAATGAAACTTCGTCACCGATGTGTAACTGAAGCGTTGGCCCGGGATTTCGGATCTGTTGATTATTCCGCTGGATCGCAATGATAGTGACCCCCGTCTTTGCTCGAACATCCAGTTCACCAATTGTTTTTCCCGCCGCAATGCTACGTTTTGATATGCGACAGCGCCCTAATTGGTCATGAATATCGGGGCTTTCAATCGACTGAATGGTTCGTCTTCTCACACCACTTCGCAAAAACCCATAGTTCTCCAGACGAAGCTGATCAACAAGATTGTCAATCTTTTCCTCAGGAACATCATAGATGCCAAGCACGCGCTCAAAAAGTGATAACGCCGTCTCAAACTCTGCAGGCACAACAACGTCTGCACCCAATAGTCTTAGCTCATCAACTTCTGCTAGGTATTCTGTCCGAACGAATATCTCAAGTTCTGGTACAAGATCACGTGCCACTCGCACACTACGACGAGCACTTGCTGGATCCGAGATTGCTACCACGAAGGCCCTTGCCCGAAAAATTCCTGCATGTTCTAAAATAGGTCGACGAGTGCAGTCGCCATAGCGAATATCTATACCCAAGGCACTCTCGCTACGAACTGTTTCTGGATTTAACTCCAAAATCACATGTGGCACGCCAAACTCTGCCAAAGCAGTTGCCAAACTGCGTCCATTAATTCCAAACCCAGCAATGATAACGTGGTCTGTCAAATCGATATCATCTTCAGGTGGTGAATCATGAAACATTTCACCAAACCATGATCCTTGTCCAAGCCAATCACAAAAGCGTGGCACCATACCAGTCAAAAGTGGGGCTGCAGCCATTGTAATTACAGCAGCTGCGAGAAACGTCTGATAATCATCGCCTGTTAATAAACCGACATCAGCTCCTCGTGATCCTAGAACGAATGAAAATTCACCTACTTGAGCAATAGTACCACCAGCAATCAGGCTTGTTCGAACAGAAAAGCCTGCAAGCATCGCTGGGATTGCTGTAGCAAAGATCTTGAGTAACACGATTACAAAAACAACGAGGCACACGAGTCCAAAGTGAGAAAAGACAAACGATATATCAAGCAACATCCCCACAGATACAAAGAAGAGGCTGGCGAGTGTATCGCGAAAAGGGAGAACTTCTGCAAAGGCCTGATGACCATACTCACTTTCAGAAAGTGCTAATCCAGCTATGAAAGCCCCAATAGCAAGTGATAAGCCAGCCGCAGCAGTGATTGCTGCTGTGCCCAAGCAAATGAGTACGAGTGTTATGAGAAATAGTTCTCGATTTCTCAGCCGTACCACTTCGTGCAAAACTTTTGGAATGAATTGACGACCAGCAAGAAGCACACCAACTACGATAGAAAACCCAAGGAGAACTGCTAAGAATGGATTTTCAACGAGCACTTGAGTGCTTTGATGGGAAGCATTTGCATTATTTGGGACTGCATTGACTCCGGCTGAAGCCGCTAGCAAAGGCACCGCAAGCATTGCCACAATTACAAACAAGTCCTGTAGCAAGAGAACTGATATTGAAATCCGTCCCGCCTGAGTACCTGACTGACTGCGATCTGACAAGAGCTTCAGAACGATTGCAGTACTCGACATGGCAATCAACAGCCCTGCAAAAATTGCTTGAGGAAGTGTTCCCACATGCCATCGACAGGCCGCAGCAATAAGAAGTGTTGTTCCCGCAATCTGTGGAAGCCCAATACTTACCATGAGCGGCAACATGGCAAGTAGTCTTGAAAGAGATATTTCAAGACCGACTGTAAACAAAAGAACAACAACCCCAATTTCTGCCAGGAGCTCAACGCTCTCAAGATCATCAACCAAAGACAGCCCATATGGGCCCACAACTACCCCCGAGACAAGCAAACCAATTACGCTTGGGATCTGCGCTCGTCCAAACAGAAAAACAACGACCGCCGTTACGGCAAAAACAACAAGAAGATCAGAAAGAAACATTATTCAAATAGGAGAAAAGGGCAGCAGGTAGGAGAAAAGGGCAGCAGGGGTAATTTCATTTGTTGGCAAAACTATAGGAAAATTATCGAATACTAAGACATGTCCTGCTGAAAATCACACTAGGGAGAGCAGTCCAGCATCTGTTAGAGTCCTTTATGCACCAAAACCTCTGATATTTTCCTATGAAGGCTTGATACTAGTGGTTATCACACAACGTCATTGGGCGAGTCATCTGATCAAGACATTTTGTCCTGTCATTGTATTCATGTTTTCTTTTGGGGAAGCAGTTTTTGCCAATGATGCTGAGGCTCTCAGAATAGAGACTGACGTCTTTGCGGATCGCGATGACATACCAATTGCTCGCAGTCTGACACTTTTCTCATCCAAAGTCGCCTGGGACTTTCTTGACACCAAACCTGCTGAGAAGAAGACATCTGATTCTGAATCAAATCACTCAAAAGCATTCAATGGCGAAATTGTTCTTCACGACCCAACTCGAGAACGAGTTTTGTTGATTGATCCACTTCGGCAAGTCAAAACATCGATCGATAGCATTCAACTCGAACGACTACGGGTATCACTCGCAAAATGGGCACAGACATCGGATGACAAACTGCTGTGCTGGGCTGGTGGTCCACACTTTGAGAATAGTATTCATGAATCAAATAATGAAATTGAACTCGTTGGCCCGCGAGTGCAGTACCACATTAAAACCACAGATGCACCATCACAAGAAATTGCAAGTCAATACAGACGGTTTGCAGATACGGCACTCCTATTACGTGCCCTACTTCATCCAGGTGGCATTCCACCGTTTCCACGGCTGGCAATAAATAAACGGATTGCAGCAGAAGCTAAACTTCCTGCATCAGTCACTCTTCAAATAGATTCTCGAGGAAGCCTTGTTACTGCCGGACTCTCCTCGATGATGCAGCGCCATCTATATTCGGTTCACCGCATTCACCCCGCACTTCGCGCTGATGATCTCGAAAGAATTGCTGATGCTGAAGCGTGTATGGCAGTTGCCGAAGAAGTAACTCTTGCCGAGTACACACAGGCTGAAAAAAAATAAATTAATTTTTTCTCATTGACTATGGATGTGGAAGCGTCTCGTATAAAAGAGCTCTTGTATTTCTGACGTGTGCCCGGTGCAGCCGGAATGATCCGCATGACTGCGTGATAAATCGTTACGGCCAAGAAATCTTAAGTATCCGGACGATATTTCCTTTGGCTCCTATCTTGCCAAGGCTATCTGTTGAACTCAGTCGCGGTACCGTCAACCCGGTGGGATCATATTTAAGCCTACATAGTTGCTAGCTCTATTCATTTCTAAAATCTATCTCACAAAAACGGAGGCTTTTATGCTGGTATTGTCCCGAAAGCAAAATGAGCGCATTCGAGTTGGTGAATCAGTTGTGGTGACAATCGTAAGAGTAAACGGTGATAAAGTGCGAATAGGTATCGAGGCACCATCTGAAATGCGCGTTTTGCGGGACGAATTAGAAATTGATGCACTTGGAGACGTCATTCTTGAGGATGATGGTGTGTTACCCATCTCAAGCTTATGCAAACTTGCTGGGTAACCAGTAGAGAGTTCTGTTTTGAAAAATACTGTAGATAAAAATTTTTCGCAGGACCTAAAAACTGACGAGGGGGAAAGAGCGTTTGATGAAAACGCTGAGCTATTAAAAGCATGTCGTCCAGTTCTTTTTATACTGCTGGCCTGTAGCACGATCATGGTTTTTGTTTTCGTTCTTGCCCTAATACCACCTCAATTTTATCAATCAGCTGTGCATATCGGATCGGGGGATCAGTCGAGTGCTGGACGTTTTATAACGCAAATTGCAGCCGTCTCAGATGAAATTCGCCATAGGAACGAATGGGGTATCAGCGTGCGTGAAAATGAAATAAATGCATGGTTGGGAAATGATGTGCCTCGAAACCACCCTGAACTCCTTGGAACCGCATTATGGGGTCGATTATCCCGTCCGCGGATCAAACTCGAACCACACCTATTTCGTATTGGAATCGAAGTCTCAAGGTGGGGAGTTACAGCAGTAGCATGGGCAGACATTGAAGTCCGCCTAAAATCTGCTAATCAATTTGCCTTAACTGTACAAAGGGCCGGCGTAGGGCAACTTCCCCTTCCTCGTAACGCAATTCTCCAAGAATGCAGCAGAATGTTAGAAAAAACTGGGCTAGATATAGATATTCAACAGTATCGTGATCGAATTGTCCTTTTGGCAACTGTTCCCCAACAGTTTACAGATTCATCCTCGTCCACCACAGAAAGCCGACTGCCTCGGCGTTGGCAAGTCGAATCCCTACGAATCGACCGTGGTGCAGTCACCGTTGCAGGAACAAGTCATATGAAGAAAACTTCTCCAACCGGTGCGGAATCCTCACCATAAAGTAAGAAAAAATGAGCAAAAAAAATAAGAGGACAGAAAAAAATCAGACGTCAGAGAATACTCCCTGGAGTCAGACACATGCTGACGCGTGCAACCACCTTCCCAATACTATACTCGGTGATGACATTGCACTTGTTACTGAAAACATGGAGGCAATACTTCGCTCACCAAGCTATAGCCTTGCCCAAGACGACCGTGTACTGCTTGAACGAACTGAAATGCGAGGCGTTCGCATGCTGCTGGAACTCGGAAAACCTGAGCTTGCATTTCAAGAAGATAATGTCGAATCGACCGTTATTGTGTTTGGTGGAACACAAATAACCGAAAAAAATAATGCAGAAAGACGTTTGTCGGAAGCCATTCGTAATCAGTCAATGGATTTTGACAACAAAAAACTTGCCCTTGAAGTTCGACGAAGTGAGAAGCTTGTTGAGTTATCCCATTTTTATGATGACGCAAGGCAGTTTGCTCGACTTGTTTCGCTCGATAATCAGTGCGACAAAAAAAGGTCCTACGTCATAGTAACTGGTGGTGGTCCAGGCATTATGGAGGCTGCGAATCGTGGGGCTTTTGATGTTGGATGTAAATCGATTGGATTGAATATCAAGTTGCCTGCAGAGCAACAACCAAATCCTTTTATAACGCCAGAACTTTGTTTCCAATTTAAATATTTCGCTCTAAGAAAATTTCATTTTATTCTTCGATCTGTAGGTGCTGTACTTTTCCCAGGTGGATTTGGAACACTTGATGAAATGTTTGAGGCACTCACGCTCCGGCAGACGCACAGAATGCAACCTATCCCAATTATTTTGTTTGGACATGATTACTGGTCCAAGGTAATTGATTTTGACTTCCTCGCTGACTCTGGTGTTATCTCTCATGAACACCTCGATCTTTTCGAATATGCAGACACACCTGAAAGTGCATGGAAAAAAATACTTCGGTTCAACAAAGATCTGAAAAATAAACCGACTTAAGAACTTGTACCGGATAACACCCCAGATAAGTAATCGTTATGTAGACAACCACAACGACTATCGAACATACGGTATTCGAAGGCAGAATGAACTACCCTCGTTCGGTCGACTATCAACCGAGATGGTTCCGCCATGAGCCAGAACAATGTGTTTCACAATCGATAGTCCAAGTCCTGTTCCACCAGCCTGCCTACTACGCCCTTTATCAACACGATAAAATCGCTCAAAGAGTCGGGGCAGATGCTCTGACTGTATTCCACAGCCATGATCAGCAACGCTGATCACAAGTTCGTCCTTGTCTTCAGGTGCAACTTTTTCCAGACTGGCAGAAATAGAGATTGGTTGATGCGTCCCACTGTACTTCACTGCATTTTCAATCAGGTTGACAACTGCCTGCTCTAAAAGAGGTGCATTCACCGACGCAATCAGGTTCTCGTCACAATTAATATTCATTGTAATTCCCTGCTCCATAGCTCGGGGCATACAGTCCGAGCATGCAGTTGCCAAAAGATCAGCGATCGTAGTGGGCTCCAGAGGAAGAGCCCCAGCTTCCTCACTCTGTTCGATCCGTGAGAGAGCCAGAAGATCCTCAATTATTGCTTCAAGCCGGTCTGCCTGTTTTGCAACAATGGATAAAAACCTTTTATTATCATCTGGTTCATTGATTGCTCCATCAAGGAGTGTTTCAACGAATCCCTTGATTGTTGCAATGGGTGTCTTCAATTCATGTGACACGTTTGCCACAAAATCTTGCCGAACAACCTCTAGTCGCTCTAGCTCCGTAACATCGTTTAAGACGATTACGGCCCCACCCTCACCAGACGGATCTCGGAGCGCTGTACCCTGAGCACGAATTGTTCGCTTTGGTGGCCCTGTAAGATCAAAATCATCCTCTATTGGCTCACGACAATCAATTGCTCGAAGAACAAAGCGGCGAATCGCTGGATTTCGCACAATACTCTGAAGAGGCTTTCGTAGAGCACCGTCGATATCGGTATTCAAGAGAGTTGCTGCTGCTTGATTAAGACCAACAATTTTTTGCCGAACATCGACCGCAAGCACACCCTCCATCATGCTATCGAGGACAGCCTCTTGTTCAATATCTCTTCGCCCTAGGGTCAAGCCTCGCTCTACAAGTCTTTCTTTAAGAATACTGGTTGCTTCAGCAATCGTTGCTAATTCTGCAACTTCCGGCTTTGGTATTGGCTCTGTTCCATCACCACTTACAACACGTTTGATTGCACGAGCAAGATCACGTGCTGGTTTTGCGACCCAAAGAGCAATCAGCCATCCAATGAATAGAGCAAACAAGCCAACAGAAATAAAACCAAACAAAAGCTTTTTGAGAGAACCCGACAGAATATGGTCTGTCTCATGGGTATCTGCCGCCAGGCAGAGGGCCCCTACCGGAGCATGCATGGGACCGAATGGAACAGCGACTACAAGAAGACGACTATTTTTATCCACATTGTACCTGCTTGTCTTGGCAATTCTCCCAACTTCTGTTTCGCCAAGAAGGTGCTTGAGGTCGGGCAATGTGTCGATGACAGTATCGTTTAATGACTCTTCGGAGGCTGTCATCCCTAAACGATTTCCTTGAAAATCAAACACCCCTATTCTCTGTTGTTCTGAACGAATGATTTCATTCACGAGCGATGTGATTTGCTCTTCTTGAGATTGATCGACAACTTCTCTAAGAGATTCTGCCAAGCCAACAGCAATTGACACCATCCGCTTGAACTCCGCTTCTTCCGTGACAGCAGCTATTCGTACAGTTGAGAGCCAGTAGCAACTGGCTAGCACGATCACTAAAGCTACTGCGTAAGTTCCAAAAAGCTGCCTTGAAAGACGGGGTTTAGGCATAATAGCACGAGGGGTTTAAGATTTATGCCCGGAACCGATACCCTACGCCCCGAACAGTCTCAATATTACCACCAAAAGAACCAAGTTTTTTTCTTAAACCGGCTACTTGCACGTCAACTGATCGTTCTGTAACTGGATAATCCTCTCCCTTAACTGCATCGACAATCTGACTTCTGCTGTACGCCCACCCTGGTCGTTTTGCGAGGAACTGAAGAAGAGCAAACTCGGTATATGTCAAGTTTATTGACTCACCCTGTAACTTCACCTCATGCCGACCAGGATGAATTACAAGTTCTCGAATCTGGATAATCGTATCGTGCTGAGTACGTAATTCTGCATCTTTACGACGCATTAAAGATTTTACTCTGGCAAGCAAGACTCGTGGACTAAAAGGTTTCGTGACATAGTCATCAGCACCACCATCAAGGCCAGTAATGACATCTCGCTCTTCGCTCTTAGCTGTGAGCATGATGATTGGTACTTCACGTGTTTTTAAATCTCCCTTGAGACGCCTACATACTTCAAGACCATCAATTCCAGGAAGCATTAAATCAAGGACAAGAAGATCCGGCAAACTCTGCCTGACTGAATCAACAGCCTTTTCTCCGGTATCGACACATGTAACTGAATGTCCTTCCTTCGCAAGTGTATATCGCACTAATTCAAGAAGGTCTTCCTCATCATCGACAACAAGTATGTTGTGGTGAAGTACTGAGTCGTTGCTGGACATTTTGAGAGTACGCAGGGTTTGTACGATTTAGACTTCTACAACTTTAAATCAAATCTTTGATAACCAGCAATGAGACATATTTGCTTGTTATTTCAGTTCTTCGGATGCGATAAACTCAGGATTTATTACGCAGCTAACACGCTATCCTTTACAGGTCGCATCTGCAAATACTTACATAAATATATTTGGTTTATGTGAGGTCTCATCTGTCGAAAATCCCACTTAAGACAGTAACATTTCGACATCTTCGGTTGTCAGTCCTGAAAGAATGCCTGTATCTGCAGAAATGATTGATGCTGCGAGTTCACGTTTTTGATCCTGAAGGGCAAGAATCTTCTCTTCAACTGTATCTCGGGCAATGAGTCGATAGGCAAAAACAGGCCGTGTTTGACCAATGCGATGAGCTCGGTCAATAGCTTGGGCCTCCACTGCCGGGTTCCACCAAGGGTCAAGAATATAGACATAGTCCGCTGCAGTCAGATTCAAACCCTGTCCTCCTGCTTTCAGGCTAACCAAAAACAGCCGACAATCTGAATCTTCCTGAAACCTTTCAACACGGCTTTGTCTATCAGTGGTCTTGCCGTCTAAATATTCATACGTCCGACCTCGCTCATCTAATTTTTGTCGAAGAATCGCAAGAAAACTTGTAAATTGACTAAACACCAACACCTTGTGTCCTTCATCGAGCACTTCATCAAGTTGCTCCAAAAGCGTATCTAGTTTTGTAGACGGATCATCAATTCTTTTTGCATCTATCAAGCCAGGGTGACACGCTGCTTGACGAAGTCGTAAAAGAGCCTCCAGTACGGCAATGCGACTACGACCGATTCCTTGCTGGCCAATTCGAGTTGTAAGTTCTTTGCGGTAATGCTGACGAAGATCGTCATATGCTTTTCTTTGTTGGTCACCTAACTCACAGAATAGTGTTTGCTCCGTTTTTTCAGGCAGGTCTGTGAGCACCTCTGTTTTTGTTCTTCGAAGCAGATAGGGCCTTACTGCTCGTGCCACAAGTTCTGACCCGTTCCCACGACCACCGGCAAGAAATCTTTTTAGGCGGCCAGCCGTTCCGAGCTGCCCTGGATTCAGAAACTCAAAGATACTCCACAGTTCACCGATATGATTTTCAACTGGCGTACCCGTCAGAGCCAATCGCTGTCTCGCCCGTAGCAGCCGGCATGCCTTCGCAGCCTGACTCGTTGCATTTTTGATTGATTGGGCTTCGTCAAGAATGACATAATCAAAATCAGTTTTTCGGTGCTGAGCTATGTCACGACGGAGGGTACCGTACGTTGTAAGAACAAGATCAAATTGGTCTATTTTCTCCGCTGAATCAGTCCGTTCTTGACCTGTGTAGTTGAGTAGACGTAATTCTGGCGCAAAACGTTCGGCTTCTTGCATCCAATTAAAAATCAAACTTTTTGGCACAATAACAAGTGACGGTCGCTTCGCTATACCAGCTTCCTCAAGCACCCGCTGCCTCCGCACCAGTAAAGCGAGCACCTGAATGGTCTTTCCAAGACCCATGTCATCTGCAAGACAACCACCAAGGCCTAGTCGCTCAAGAAAACTCAGCCACCCCAGACCTTCTTTCTGGTAGTGTCGCAAGCTACCGTCAAATCCATTCGGCTCATTTTCCGGTTCAGGCCTACCACCCGCAGCCAGTTCATCACGAATCACAGAAAATGCATCATCCACCTGCGACTGTGGCATTCCGGCTATAAGTGCATCAAGCAGAGCTGCCTGCATTCGGCCATACCGTAGACGGCCATTTTTTTCCTGCGCGAGTGCAAGGAGGGGCTCCAGCTGAGTGGCAAAGTCAGCTGGCAAGATTCCACGAGAGCCATCCTGCAAATCAACTGCTCCATCACCTCTTGCCAAAGCAGAAAGGAGTTCAGGCATATCTGCGATCACACCACCAAAATCAATCGATCCGGAAAGTTCAAACCAATCAATCCCGCTATTTACATTCCACGCTACATTTCCAGCTGGCCGATATCGTCGTCCAGATACCTCTACTGCCCACCCCACACTTGCTAATTGTGACACTGATGCATCGAGTCGTGAACGAGGAATCTCAACATGGTGCGTTGGGGCTGAATCATCTTCAGTGGCACTTGCGTGTCCGGTGCGTACTGGAGAAAATCCAAAACGTGGCAATGCTTTGAGCGCTTCTCGCTCTGCTATTTTATTTCGGCGAACAAGTCGACGCCTTGCTGCATCAGCAGCACCACCAGCTGGATCATCTGCAGCTATCTGCATGCCACCGTAATCAAACCAAATGCTCCCTCCCAGCTGAATTTTTGATTTGCTTTTACGTGACTTACGCTTCGGGCGGCCGAGCGATTCCTCCGGATCAACAGATTCGACTTGCTCTTCGTCTTTTACACTAGGTGAATCATCTAGCACTAATTTCGGCTGCGGCCTTCCTGACTCGACCTGCCATCCTGTCCATCCCGGCAGTTCTAGTTTGGGTAAGTCCGCAAGTGAAGCAAGCTGCTCAATGAGCCCATCGACCTGTGACCCAGAAAGTTCAATTGGACCTCTTCTATCAAATTGCTCCATCCAGCCTCGAAGACCCACTTGTTCGTCTTGCTCTGAGAACTCACCCTGATCTTCCTCTGCAGAAGCGTCAATAACGAGTCGACACAGCCGATCTTCAAACACGAGAAACCCAGCTCGCAGAATCAATCTCGGTGTTTGCAGCGACTGTCGCTCACTACCCCTGACAAGAAGGCCATTGAGACTGGCCTTCTTTGGACAAACTCGCTTTTCCTTTTTCGAGACAAGGTCATTCTGTAGACAGGCTTCAAGACCCGTATCGTCACCGGGCTCTATGATTAAGGCAAATTCCCATGGTCGACCGGCATCCCACACTAATGGCACGATTGCTTCTGGTGCGCGACGGGGCTCTGGTTGGAAAACGAGCCGACCTTCTGCACAAAGCATCGCTAGATCCCTCGCTGCAGATTGTCGGCTGAGCAAAAAGCGACTCATGGTACGTTCTTCAAGTGTCTGGCCACCATGATGTGTTTCAGCAGACATTGTGCCAGCGAGCATGGAAAGGACACGCTTTTCATCAGCATCAAAATGACCAAACGAAATCGCCTGTGGACCAATAATGATTGGCTTTGGTTGACCAGAAGGATTACCAGATTCATCAATCGGCATACGACATGGCTGTAATGCAACAAGTCGACTATCAGCCGATGCTGCATCAAGTAAAAACATCAGAGTGCCAGTACTTTTTCGTAAACCACCTAGGGCAACACTAGTTGTTCGTAATGCTGGCTCAACCAATCGCCGACGGTTTTCAAGTTCAGTAGACCATGCTGGCTGTCGCCCTTTTTTTTGCCCCGAGCGTCCCTCACCATGTCGATTCCGATTTAACTGCAGGCCATCTGACTGTGATTGGCCTGAATACGCCACATCGTTCTCTTGTCGCGATGCCGAGAACTTTTCGGCTTCAATATCTTCAAGGTCATCTGCCTCATCAACAACTATATCGAGTGTTACTGGTGTCTGCTCTGCAATACCACTAAGCAGGCCACGTCGATCAACCTCAAGCAGAACAGCTGCGACGAGTGCACATGGTTTACCAGCTCGTCCATCGGGACTTGTACAACGACTCTCGAGGATCATGCCGCCCCGTCGATTTGCAGAGAGTTCAAGAAAGACTTCGTGGTTTGTCCCATCATCACTCGAAAGTGTTGCCTGGACTTGGCCAACACGGGGACAGACAACTTTTTCTGGCACGAGATGCCGTGCTCGCTTGCGGTCACGCGGATCAAAAAGATGAAAGAGGCGTTGCTCCAAAGTGGTCATATTTATTTTTGTTACTTAGCGAATGGATAATAAATAAATCAAACAAATGCTCAAACGAACTGCCTTGGTAATCGTGAAAGCCAACTCCTAGTTTTACCCCAATTCGCACAGAAACACAGACGAAAAATATTCAGAGAATTTGCCTGTGATACGACAACGAGTTGACTGGCTCTCTATTTTTGTTTAACAGTTGAGATGAACTCCAACACATTTTCGACTGGAGTTTCTGGCAAGATGCCGTGACCAAGATTCATGATGTGTCCCGGGCGGCCCCCAACACGTGCAAGGATATCTTCCGTCCGACGACGTACAACATCGGGTGTAGTATGCAATACGGCCGGGTCTAGATTACCCTGCACGCCACGATCGTACCCCACCTGCTTCCAGGCATGATCCAATTCCGTACGCCAATCAATACCCATGACAGTGCCACCTGCTTCAGCCGCAAGCGGCAACAAATCCGGATTCCCCGCTGCAAAATGAATCGCTGGCCCCCTTCCTGCTATTGATTCAAAGACGGCGCGGCTGTGGGGTAAAACGAATTCCTTGTAGTGTTCCGGTGAGAGACAACCTACCCAGCTATCAAAGACCTGTACCGCATTTGCTCCAGCGTCAAATTGAGCATGAAGATATCTGGCAATCGTTCTTGCAAGTCTTTCCATGAGTTCGTGCCAAGAATCAGGATCGGTCAACATCAATCGTTTTGTATGCAACCAATTACGACTTGTTCCTCCTTCGATAGCATATCCTGCCAAAGTAAATGGAGCGCCAGCGAAACCGATGACAGGCAATTCTTTTTGAAGGCCGGCACGTGTTAAATGTACCGTTTCAAAAACAAAGCTAAGTGAATCAACATCAACGAGCTCATGAAATCGATCGAGATCTTCCCTGCTACGAAGTGGATTATGTATGATGGGTCCTTCACCAGCAGCAAATTCCAAATCAAGGCCCATCGGCTGCAACAGTGGCAGCAAATCACTAAAGATAATTGCTGCATCCACACCAAGTCGATCCACTGTTGCCAACATGACTTCAGAAGAAAGCTTTGGGTTTTTGCATAGCTCTAAGAATGTAGTCTTATTACGAATGGCCCGATATTCTGGAAGATACCTGCCTGCCTGCCTCATGAGCCAAACTGGTGGACGAGATACCGGTTCAAGCCGACATGCCCTCATAAAAAGGGAGTCTTCAACGATGCCAGTGGCTAGCTCTTTTTGTTCTGGTAAATGAGAATCATCATTCATAATAGCTCAGTATAGTTTGTCAGGAGCCGTTGTTGGCTCAAAGTCATCAATTTCTTGGATACAATAAGAATGTTCACAATGAGAAATAGTTTATTACTCTGTTTCGGGAATAAAGACTGGTCTTAGCCCTATATAACCAATGTTCATTCTGCGTGGGATCCTTCACTGACTTCATAATCATCGTCGATATTTGTGCATATAGTTTGTCCATGTTTGGAGTGAGTTTTTATTAAAGGTCTCTATGACTGATTTCATCTCGCGAATTTCTGTTGTTTGCTTTGCCGCCAGCTATGGTGTCGCACTCATATTTGAGGCAAGCCGGCTATGGTTTCGGTCGGGAGTTCGAGGCATCACAATGATTGGTTTTGTGACTGCCGGCCTGGTTGCACACAGCCTCTATCTTATCTGGAGATCGACCACACTTCCTTCGGTACCATTATCGAGTGAGTTTGATTGGTATCTTCTTGCTGCCTGGCTTTTAGCGGCTGGATCTCTTTGGATGACAGTCTCAAATCCTCGGACACCAGTTGGGCTTTTTGTGCTACCCGCCGTATTAGCTCTTATTGGAGTTGCTGAACTTTCAAGCCGAGAACCATTTCCACAGAGTCCTGCAACACAAATTTGGGGTGTTATTCACGGAAGCTTCAATCTTGTTATGAGCGTCGCTGTGGTACTTGGTGGCCTCGCGGGTGGCATGTGGCTTATTCAGGCTGGACGACTTGCGAGGAAGCAGGCCCCACTGCAAGGATTTCGTATGCCCAGTTTGGAAAAGCTATCGAACTGGTCATCACGAATGGCCGTGACTGCCGCAGTATCAGGCAGCCTTGGCTTTCTTTCAGGAATAATTTTGAATATTGTCAATCAGCAACGCGGTCTTTTGGGGAGCGTACCATGGACAGACCCTGTTGTTCTACGCATGGGCGCACTCGTTGCTTGGCTCACGTTTGTGGCTGGTACATCACGAGCGATGCGACAGCGGGCGATAGGCCGAAGAGTCATAGCACTGCTGTCACTTGTTAGCCTTACACTGCTCACATTTTCAATCTTATGGGGAGTACTTGGAACTACGCAGCACGGACTTACTCCTTCACAGAAGCATACTTCGGTCATAACCAAGCCTGTTGGAGACGCTTTATGAGCCTCGCCTTCGCAGGAGGAAGTCACCGTACTGTCCCAATTGAGCTACGTGAAAAACTGGCTTTTTCATCAGAGCAAGCAACCGAGGCACTGGTTCGCTTTCGGAAGCAGTTCCCCGGAAGTGAAGCGGTCCTTTTGTCAACCTGCAATCGCATTGAGTTGTACGCTGCCGACGAGGAACGCCGAGGGCCACCTCCACCAGATGAATTAGCGATGTTTTTAGCAGAATGCCGAGGTGTCGATCCTATCAATGCCGGAAAAGTTCTTGGTGGAGAGCAAGGATCGGCTGCTGTGAAGCACTTATTTTGTGTTGCAGCAGGACTCGACAGCATGGTTCTTGGTGAGCCTCAGATAGTTGCACAAGTCAAACAGGCATGGCAGCTTGCTCAAAATAGTGGAACAACTGGTCCTCTTACTGGAGAACTCTTTCAGGCCGCCTTACGAGCTGCAAAACGCGTAACAACTGAAACAGCTGTCGGACGAGAACGTTTATCAATCCCAAGTATCGCGGTCGCTGATTTTGCCAGTGGTGTGTTTGAACGATTTGATGACAAACAGGTACTTCTCATTGGTGCCGGCAAAATGGCGGCTGAAACCCTTCGTTATCTTCGTGACGCCGGGTCACAGAACATTCGAATTATTAATCGCTCCATGAAGCGGGCTCACAGTCTGGCACAACGACTTGAAGCTCAAATTGGTGATTTCGACAACATGTCTCATGAACTTGTAAATGCAGATCTTGTTGTGAGTACGACTGGTGCCACAGAACCCGTAGTCACGCTAGACCTCTTCCAAAAAATTCAAGATCAGAGAGAGGGACGCCCCCTTGTTGTTCTTGACCTTGCGGTTCCTCGAGACTTCGATTCACGCATCGGCACCCAGCCTGGAGTTTGGCTTTACTCAATTGATGACCTTGGTCAGGCCTGCGATTCCAATCGACGCAGAAGACAAAAGCAACTTCCTGCAGCACTCACAATTGTTGATGAAGAAACTCGTCGGTTCATGGGCGACATGCATCATCGGTCAACTGCTCCGGTCATTGAACAACTACGAGCAGGATGGAATGAAACAGGTGAAGCAGAACTTGATCGACTTTTTCGAAAGCTTCCAAAACTTGATTCAAATAGTCGGCAAGAAATACGACAGTCGTTCGAAAGGTATGCAGCGAAAATGCTCCATCCTCCTATGGCTTCCTTACGAAGTGAAAGTAAGGCTGGGCCACCTCACGGACTCCTTGAAGCGTTAAGGCGACTCTTTGATTTGAAAGAGTAAAGCGTGAAAGAGCATCTGCTAATACAGAAATCAGTGGACTGTTAACTTGTAAAACGCTTGACGCTTTCACGAATTTGCAATTCCGGATTCAACGCAGGCCACTCATAGTTTTTCTTGCCTATCAAGGCAATAAGGGCTTTAGAGGCAGCCACACCCATTTCGTACGAGGGCTGCCGCACCGTTGTGAGCGGCGGCGTCATAAAGGCTGCCTCCGCCTGGTCGTCGCAACCTATAATAGAAACATCATCTGGAACTCGGATGCCCCTTCGATAGAGGGCAAGTCTTGCACCAAATGCAACCATATCATTTGCAGCAACTATTGCACTAAAGCAAATGCCTTGATCAAGAAAGTAATTGATGGCCATGAGTCCCGCATGCCCACTAAAGTCACCTTGATAAACAAGTTCATCAGATAAACTGAGGCCTGCCTCTTGAATCGCTTCAAGGTGACCTACAAAACGATTCTGAGCATCGGGGTGACCCTCTATTCCATGAATAAATGCAATCCGTGTATGCCGCTGTTCCAAAAGATGTTTCGTTGCCAGATATCCAATCTGTTTGTTATTGACTGAGACACATTGTTCTTCGAGGCCCTCTATGTCTCTTGCAGCAACAATAAGTGGTAGTTGTGTTTTGTAGGACTGAAGTTCTGATGCATCAATGTCACCACCAACAACAAGCAATCCGTCAACTTTTCTTGAAATAAGTGTCTCAATTGCAGCCGCTTCTCTAGCGTGCTCCCATCTTCCGTCAACAAAAATTGGGGTATAGCCTGAGCCTGCTAAGCCTTCAATGGCTCCCTGGGCAATTGTATCGTAGAAAGGACTACCAATATTTTGGGTCAAGATGCCAAGCGTCATTGACTTTCCACTCGCCAGACCCTGAGCAAACACATTCGGCTTGTAGTCTAGTTCAGCGATGGCCTGATGAACGGCAGATCGTTTCTGTTCATTGACGACAGCAGTCCCATTTAAAACTCTTGAAACTGTACTTTTTGATACATTCGCCCGTTTTGCTATATCATCAATCGTGACACCGTCTCGCACTGTCTCTGCTGATTGCGATTGGTGAGTCTCTCGATTGATCATGGTTATTTTCTTGATTGCCAGGCACAAAGCTCATTAGGCGATTTTCACTTCACTCCCTTTTTGGAAGTAAACCTTGCCGCTATCTGGTTACTGAGTGTCATTCTAAAATAGACTGGAACCGGTTTCATAGCAATCTAATTCGTCTGAAAGCGCATTAAGTGGCAAAGCAAATGCCCTTTTACTTGTCACGGGGCATACGTGGAACAATCGCAACTGTTTCCTGACGTGGGGAACAATGCTTTCATGCTCTTCATCAGAACATCTGCTCATCATGTTAAGAATGTTCGGATGGGTACACAGCTCTTTAGGGACTCACAAAGAATGGCCAATTTTCACTACAACCAGATCCATGTCCATCACGAACAGTCACAAATAGTCGATAACCACCCGTTTTCTGTGGCGCCTGAATTCGTATCTGATCAGAACCAGAGCCATCAATAACTCGACTCTCAATAATGTCTGGCCGTTTTTCAGCGTCACCTCCAATTTTCCGATCGGTACTTTCTTTTACGATCTCCCATATGTACGACAAATCGTCACTGTCAGGGTCACGGTATTCCACATGTGCATCGAGAATTTCACCGGGACCTACTCTCTTACCGGCGAAAGTGATCCTGTTGCTCTGCAGAATCGGTGCTCTATTTCGAGGCCATGATCCAGTCCATGCTTTGGTCATCGCATCGACGACAAGTGTTTTTTCACCAGTAGGAAGGAGCATGCCGAACCAGGTTGCCGTTGTCTCCTGTTTGTGCCCCCACAAAAATGCATAACCACCCAGACAGTATTTCTGTCCAACTTGCGAACCATCTTTTGAAGTCGCATCCAAGATAGAAGATGTTGCAGCAAAATAGGTTGATGCCTTACTTCGGCTCGACGGCTCTAGAGGTGCTTTCCAGGTTGTTGACGCGACCTCCCAAGGACCAGGAGGACCATATTCACTCACACAATATGGTTTTTCCCACCCAAGATCTCGAAGAGTCTTGTCCATTCCAACTGATCCGGAATAAACATTCACTCCAAGAATATCGATGAGTGGTGCATACTTTTTTATGGCGGCTAACTTCGCATCATTCACATTTGCCACCACAGTCATTACGGGATGGTCCGGATCGTGTTTCTTAACGAGGCTGGCGAGTGTGTTTACCTCTTTCCAAATCTGAACACTGTCTCCCTTGCCATCAGGGCCTTCCATTTCATTTCCCAAACCCCAACATAGCAGTGCTGGGTGGTTCTTCAGCCTTTTTATCGCGTTAACTACCTCATCACGTTGCTGAGTAATTGAATTTGGATCGTCATAACGAAAGCCATGTCGTTCATGACCAAGCCACAATCCAACTGTGACAAAAATATTCTTGTCATACGCATGATCGAGGAGAGACTTACCGTCAACTTTCTTCTCTGCTGATGCAGCATCCCATGTCCGAATCGCGTTACCACCACATGAAGCGAGTAATTCAATATGTGATGTCCCACCAACACCCCTGATCACAAAGTGTTCTTCATTGACGTACAGTTGGTAGCCATCTTTGGCACTGCCACGAATCCTGACCCGTGATCCATCAGCAGCTACACTTGTTTGTGCAACAAGAGCGCAGAGAAACAGAAATGTAACGTTGTCGAGGATGCTTTTAACTATTTGAGTTCTAATCATCCAGTTGTGCGTCAAAATCTAATTCCTTTATTTTTGCTACTGCAGCTTCTGATGGCTTCCAAAACCAGCCTTGAGGGTCCCAGCACTGACAGAACCCGTAGTCATCAACAAGGCTCTTGTAAGCCTCCACTGCCTCAGAAGATTTTCCTTGCTGCGATAGTGACTCTCCTTGAACAAATAAGATTGTTCCTACATCATTCAGAGCCCAATATGAGTGAATTTTATCGTCGTCCCCACCTGCAAAATCAGAGAGTGAACTCTGCTGTTTTTTTGCTTCGTCTTGGTAGAGCTCACAACACTTCTTTGTGTACGCAGTAACATTGTCATGCTCACCTGCTGCCAACGCTTCCCAAGCTTTCGTCACCAAAGTCGATGATTTACTATCACCGAAGTCTTGTGCCAGCAAATCGGATTTTACACTTGATAGAACTGCTACAAGAACGAGAAGAACACACCAGCGAAGTTTCATCCGGTTTAATTTTTGAATCATTCCACTATTCCTCATCTTTATGAAAAGCTAAACATAACTTTTGTGATCAGCCTCTACCATCACCCTGCGGGCACTCGACACCCACATCAATTCTTACAATGTTACCCGTGCGATTGAAGATCGCCTCTGACTCCTGCTTTGTCAGACGCATACGGTTTCGAATCACCTCTCCGCCTGATCGTGATATAATCCGAATACCCCGGCCTCGACCATTAGTTGCGTAAATTATCGGGACCTGGCAAAACGTAAATCCAAATAATCCAGCATCAAGATCAATGCTGGCTCGATTCCCGTCAACATCGTAATATTGAAACTGCCCCGGCATGCTTTGGAATTCAGAGTGATCCAGAATTACATTTTCAAAATAAATACGGCCTTCACAAATAACAATACCGAGTTCTAGTAGTCGTGTAAGTAAATCTTCTTTTACCTGTCCTGTCATACCTGGTTGCTGGGCACCTGCATGAGCTGGTGTATGTGAATAAGGATCTGAGGGAAAGGCACCATACGAGCGAACAGATTTACTTTTCCAAACACCATTTCGAATCTTAAAGAAGTGTTCTTTAAGTTCTGGAATTACTGGCTCACCTCGAAACTGTCTTGTTTGAATTTGTTGGGCAACTGCGTGGACAAGCTTTGAAACCATGTGCCAATAAATACTTCCAAGGCCTTCATATGCATAAAAATTTGTAGCTCTTCCAGAAAAAGTTTCATGGTGGAAGACGGCTTCCCAAAGATTTGATATTTGCCTGCGATCCTCTTGTGTAAATTCCCACTGGTTCTCTGTGTTATTCCACAAGTCTATCTTCGCATTCAGATCGGCATTGTTTCGGAGATCACTCGCAAAATGCAATCCCCCATCTTCGTTTTGGCAGAGCAGGTCACAGCCCCCAGCATCAATCACTCTTCGTGCTATTGAATTATTTTTAAACCACTCTTGAGGAATCTGATTTTTTTCAGAAAACTTTTTTTCTGCTTGGTTCGGGTACAACAAATAACTGTCTTGGTCAGGACGATACAGATCACTTTTTTCCAAGGCATTCAGAAGTTCAACAACTTCTTTTTGGCAAAGCACATTGGACTCCAGAATCGCTACTTGACCCTCTAACATAAGCCCAACTGGAGCAATATGAATTGCCTCATCACCCACACAGACCCAATTGTAGGATTCATAAAGACCATCCGAACGCCGGTTACCTCGTATCGTCTCCTCAAGGACATGAATCGCTCTGAGACAGAACCGCCGAATATCTGCTATAGCAACATCGGTTCTCTTACCAGAGAAACCACTGTACACCGTTTCCCTATAAGTCTCTGCAGCTTTTTGTAGGCCAGCTAAAGTAAATCGACGCGTTATCGAATCTATCGTTCTACCAGAAAACAGTCTGCAACCATCAAGAACCGATATAATGGATTGCAGAAATTGAGAAACTTCATAAGAGATTCGAATACTTTTTTCACTCACGTCCTCAAACAGTTCATCAAGTCTCTCAAGAAAAACCTTTAAGTGGCATGCCGTAATAACAGATGCGCCCTTACCCGCAAGTGCATTTAGGGCATCGTTCCACTCGGGTCGCTGTGTACTAAGCCAGATCCCTGCCCCGGGAACAAAATTTGAAACCTTCACCAGGGATGTTAGCAGTAACTTCTCGGCGAGTGACACATAATGAATCTTCTTATCAACGTTTCTCACAAGGACTGCATCTGATCCACTCGACTGTATGTTCCGTCGAAGCGAATCATTCGCCGCAGCGTCAAAAATTACTGTATCACCTGGCGTTTTTAGAATCTCTTCAAATGGCTTGAGTCGGTAGGGCACATCAACATACACACACCGATCAGCGGTTAAATCTTGCCTGAGATTTTCTGGAAAGTAGTTCCTGTAACGTGAGAGCAAACGATGCAAATAAATAATTTGATGATCGCCCCAGTACCCAATCGTTGCCCAAGGATCATTCGGGTCAGGCTGTTCCCAATCGATACCATCAAGTTGGATACGGTATGGATTATACCCATCGACTGTGGACGCATTTACGAACCGATAAACCATTCCCTCCAGTAGTTGAGGAAAAGAATCGGCGAGCGCTTCCCAATTTTGAAAGACATCTCTCCAGTTGCCCTCAAAACCGATTTGTCTCTCACCATCTTTATTCCGCGACGGAATAGAGAAACTATTCCAGGGCCTTGATGGGTCACCGTGACGTCTGCTTAGAGTAAGAGGTAAAAACTCAGTAGCAATTCGATCAATATCTTTACAACTCTGCCTCCTACACTCATCCAGAAGTTCACTTTTTTGGAGCGATTGCGGGAGTATTTCCAACCAGTTTCTGTTCTCTCTAAAGCAGTCTTTATTCCGCTTTTCTACATGCCGTAAAAAATCATTCCGTCGTATAGTGTACCCATCAAGTGGAATGCCGCCTCGCATAATGTTTAGTAACGCATTCGAAAGGTGACGATGAGACTCTGCCTCGTCTCCTGAGTACTGAAGTCCATCAACTCGGCCTGCAAATGCATGTAACTCAGCATTGGTTTGTGATATATCGTCCTTAATACTCACATCTGAGATATTGCCTTTCTGCAGTGAGCGACGTAGATCGTGAAGGTCACAAGCATCAACAGCGACATCACAAACAATATTCCATTCTATGTTCTCGTCAGCAGACAAACTATATTCGTCGACCCTGTAGAAGGCTGGCTTTACCCCACGCTTTGTGCACTCAGTCCTGACAGTCATCCCATCACGAAACAGATTAATTTGATCATCTGAGAGGAGAAACTTCGTTGACGGACTCGACGACGGAGTCCAAGCTACAGTACTCCGCAAAGCTTCACTGGCTTCGGGCCGGTCAACTGGTATTGAACTCAACGAATGAACACTCACTCCTAAACCCTGGATGAGTTCAGATTGTTTATATGCATCAGCGAGGTTGCTGTATCGCTGCTGAAAAATATGCCCAACACCCGCTGGCAGTATTCCGTGGACACCATCGCAGACCGTTACTCTACAGTCCTGCTCATTATGGTTCGTTATTCCAGCAGTGCGCACAAAACCATAACGGGCGCTTACTGACCACTCATACCAGAAACTTAACCCAAGTGTTTCATTGTGCTCTTGGAAACAGACCTTGTCACCAATCAAATTTTTGGAGAGTTCACGGTCAACATGGAAAAGACTTTCTTGCTCTCCAAAGGGTTCCCAGCAGGTAACGTCTTCATCGCGATGAACCCAAATTATCGTCTTCGGCCCTACTGCATTTTTGAGAGCCAATAGAGCATCCGCTGGGTAGTACGGAAACAAGGCATGGTCTGCATTTTTCCGTCCACATGTCACTGCACCGTTACTATAAAGAAACATCCAGTGATCATCACTGCTAAGTACCGTCATGAGAAATGGAGGAATCTGATCTACCGCTTTAATGTTAGCAAAGCTATTACCAGTCTCTCCTGGCAAAACATAGCTGAGATACGGTTCCTCGTTATTTGTGGTAGTACCAATTTTTTCTGGAGACCGTTCTGATCTCTGATTATTGGCAATGCTCATGACCTACTCCAAATAACAACAATCTCAACAAGCGCACAATCGACAATTACAGCTGTGCATGCAGCATCCATCAAATAAGGCTACATCTGACAGCTCAAATAACCTGCCTTGATTCAAACGTGTTTCCTTTAAAACACGAAGAAACAAATCTGCAGATAGCCCACTCTTATGAATTCAAGTACGCGAAATCTATTTTTTAGACCACATTCAAAGTGAACTAATTTCCGCTTCTGTCAGCTCACGAACAACACGGCTTCCGAGAAAGCCAACGTTCTTTTTTCCATCAACGCCAGTTGTCTCAAAAATTACTGGCAACCCAAGTGATGCCAATGAAGGACCTTTTTCTCTCTCCTCCCGAGACAGCGTTTTTCCTTCATCCAGATCTCCCGGGTCTTCCGTAACACCCTTTTCGCGTTTCGGCCTCTCTCCATATGCGATGTCAAATTTTTGGGAATCTCTTTCGCTCACGAATAGGTTGTCAAGATTGTCTAAAGACACACCCATTCGATCTAGCCTTTTGTCACCAAAATTCTCGATGAAAAGACGGAACTCTTTCTCGTCTTTTGGACCACGATTTCGAATTTGGCTGAACTGGTTGTAAAGATTCGTTAGACGAAAAACATTACTCGGATTAGCGTTTTGTATACGTTGTTCCGGAGTAGCACGTCCGTCACCACATCCAGGAATCACAAATAACAATGAAAAAACACCCAACAGAAACTTTTTATTCATTTTTTTCCCCTGTAAGTTGGTGGCGTCAGCACGACAACTGACGCCACCGTAATCCCATGTTGAACAACTACAGATCATTCGCACTGGCTACATTACCATCGTTGCGTTTGGCCAGATTGATAAGCACTTGAATGTCAGCATTGAAAGGAATCGTTTTTACTGATCCATCGCTCATGCTGGCAGAGAAAACACCAGGATGTGCCGAACCGAAACCTTGCTCGACAATTCGTGTCTCGCCATTACTTCCCTGTCCATACTGGAACCACCAGCCCCAAGGACGCTCCTGAAAATCTCCTCGGGGAGTACCGAAGTTATTTGTACCGAAGTAACGAATAGAACCCCAATCACTCGGTGCAAAACGACCTGGATCTTCCCACCACATGGCGCCACCACCAGTCATCTGATAGTTCTGCCCCCAAGCTGACTTCTCAGCAAGCAGTATCGTATTACTTGAACCATCTGTAATTTCAGCAAAACTCACCCGTTTATATGGGACACACGTTGGTGACGAGCCACCAAGCCAAGCATTGTGCGTTCCCTTCTTAATTGTACCTGTCCAGACATTTGCTTCTTCATTGGGATCATTGGCCTTCCAGTTTTCCCAGACCCGGGCGGCTCCCGCCCAATCAGGTTCTGCAGTCATGCAGCCTGCATAGTCAGTTAAATGAAACACGTCTGCACCGTTGTCTGTAAAGCGAAGTCCACGGGAAGGACATGTGTGCTCAAGAATCTCGGCATCAAGAATCGCGTTCCATCCGCCACTCTTACGAAGTTCATAGACGTTCATTTGTTCCGTGTAGGGAAGAATCTGATAAGCCCAACCACCGTTTTCTCTGGATGATGCCGGGTTGTTGATTTCTCCAGTGCCCCAGAATGTTTGTGCTTGTCCTCCAGCAGAAGGAAAGCTTTGGTTTGTCGACTCATAATTCAAACAACCAAGAGAAAGTTGTTTGAGGTTGTTGCCGCAACTGTTACGCCGCGCAGCTTCGCGAGCCTGCTGCACAGCTGGTAGGAGAAGGCCAACAAGCACACCAATAATTGCAATAACTACGAGAAGTTCGATAAGCGTGAAGCCCCGTCGGCTCACAGTTTTCATCCCCATGATTTAGCTCCTTTGAGAAAAGTGAAGAACGCGTTAAATGCAGATTGAGACGTCTGGCAAATCGTGATGAAGTTCAAAGACGTGAAAAGGCCAAACTGCCACGACCCCGTTTGGAACCGTTTTCTTGCAAATACCCCTATTCGGTCCGCCACAAGAAACCGGTTTCATTTATGATAGGCTTGTCGGTGAAGACGTCAAGTCTTTTTCTGATTTTTTTGAGTCCCGGTCACAATTTCACTCGAGGAAAACGATTCGACTTAAAATAAAGCTTTTTTCTATCGTCTAAAATTTAAGCCATAGGGTGTTCATCTCGCTCATTACCCACCAATTCGAGGGAAAATCTGTTTTTTTAACCGTCGGTAACATATTCGATTTGTGAAATCAGTTTCATAATTTTTGCATGGAAGTGGGGATACATAGGGGATATGTCTCATCCCACACAATGTGACGATCCCACAGGCGTTCCGTGAATATAAGGCTTTGAACGCAGTAATGCTCAGAATGTGAGTCCACAACCTATGATCAGGCTCACTTACGGAACGACCAAATCGGCCTACTTACTGATAGATGGCTGACAGTAACTCAGTGCGAGCAGTGCGTAGCTCGTTACCAAATTAGCATCACCTTCCAGCCATCGGGAGTTGTTATTCACCCATGAGCCATCTTCGTTCTGGCTACTAAGAAGAGCACCCACCAGATCTTTTCGCCAGTCATGGGCTTTCCCATCAATACCTATAACTTGATCCTGCCCCAGAACATGAAGTGCCTTAGCAGCTGTGTGGAAATAGTAAAACAAACCAGCATCACCCATGCCAGGGTTTTCTGCAAAGGTGTAGTGTCGTTTAAGCCATTCTATCGCTGCAACCACACGGGGATCATCTGCTGAAACACCAGCATAGATCATACTCCTCAACCCAGAGTATGTCATTGACCCATAGCTGCGCAAACCACCAGTTGGTGTTGTGCCAGCCTGACTCTCACCCCCATTTGCTGGCGTATAAAAAAAGCCACCATCTGGATTTTTGTTTGCAACATCGAGTATGTCGTAGACGCCCTCAAGGTTTTGAGATCGCGAGACAAAAATCAACGCACGCTGGATGGCAGGGTCATCTGAACTGGCTCCCACACCTTTCAAGGCATCGATGAGAAAGGCGGTATTAGATAGATCTGGTCGCTCGTGTCGTCCGTATCCGGCTCCACCATACTCAGGATCAGCATACGTATTTCCTTCACTTTCATCCCACTGTATCACCGTGAGAAACTGCCTGGCTTTTTGGATTATTTCCTCGTATTGACCGGAACTATTGCACTCGTGAAGAGCAAGTATGGCAATTGATGTTTCATAATTTGCAACTGCTGATTCAGGCTGATAGATGCCACCATCCGATTGCTGAAACGTAAGAAGGTATGCAACTGCTCGCGACACCATTCGGCTATCAATAGCCGTTCCGGTCCGAACAAGTGCAGTGATACAAAGGGCGGTAATTGCCGGACCACTTTTGGGTGAGAAACTTCCATCCGACTGTTGACCAGAATCCTGCAAATACTGCGATGCTCTGAAAATCGCGTGCTCAATTGCTTCAGGTGTGGTCGCTTTGACCTTCGCTTGGAAGGCACCACAGATGGTAAGTGAACAAATCAACGGCACAAGAAACAGTCTGTGAGCAATCATGACTAACTTCCTTCATTGAACACCCCGACCTCGTCGGCACACGGTGGGAATCAACGGCACCAAAAATTACAAACTCACGTATTATACAAGGAATACTGGTGTGAGTAAAAGTTGCGTTATAGCCTGTCGCAACATGTCTCATACTGGTGCGGATGGCATGGCTCGCGGGTATGGTGGAATCTCTCTTGGGGGAAGATCAATGCCATATTCAACCTCCCACTCACTTCGCTCGGCATTGTCGGCGTAGTACGTAAGCCAAATCAATGAATCGATCACAGGTTCTGGGTACCATTCGCCATCAGAAATTTCAGGAACTCGACCTGCAACGCTACAATCCCAGTGGAAATAATTATCCGGTAAATCAACACGCTTGATTGCCGTTGGAAGGATTTCTTTCCGGATCAGATTGTAAAGTTCATGATCTGAAAGATGGTCCGTAAAGTCGAGAATAATTCGACCTTGGTAGAGTCTTTCGATAACCGCCCACAACTCTTCCCGAAGATGTTCTTCACTCAGATTACAAGACGGTTGCAACACAAGTGAGGGATTGAACCAGCGGCCGACAGGCAAAACTGGCGCCTGCTCCCAAGCCAACATCGATTCAAGATAACGATTCTCTACCTCCGTAGGCATTTCAAAAAAATCGATATCACCAAATGTTTCATCCTCTAAGAATGGCTCGATTGCGTCTCGCAATGCTGCATTCTGCAGAAGACATGACACTTCTTCGGGAGTCGGTGCGTTTGTGAAATTCATGGTGCGACCTAATGAAGGCGGCGGAATCAAGGAATCGCGGGGAACAACAATGTTGTTTTTCCCTACCCCCGACATTACCAACGTGAGTTGGCGACGCAACAAATTGAAAGCTCATTTTACTGAGAAAATCTGTCTGTGTTTCGGCATGACCGTTACGACACGACAAGTCTTCGTTGGCCTTCAAAATCAGCACATTTCACCGACGTTACCACAATTAGTTTTCTGGTACCGGATACTGCTATTTTGGGCAGATTTTGAGGCTTGCCAGAGTTTCTAGGCACTCTGCTGACCGGACGCCGTTGCCTCAAGAGCAGAAATCTTATTCAATCGCCGTTCATGACGGCCGCCCTCAAAATCCGTATTGAGCCAGATTTCTGTCATTTTTTCCTGCTGTTCCGCTCCGACCATTTCTGCAGCCAGACAGAGAACATTCAAATCATTGTGCCGTCGGCTCATTTCAGCCGCAACCTCATCATGGCACGTCGCGGCGCGAACACCCGGAATTTTATTTGCGGCAATAGCCATCCCTACACCGGTACAACAGAGCAAAATTCCTCTGTCTACTGCACCATCGGCAACCTGACGGGACACATCAGCAGCAACATCTGGATAATCAACTGCTGTTTCATCGTAGCTCCCACAGTCTTTTACGGAATGACCGTGGCGCTCCAAAAATCCGATCAGACGACGGCGGGCATCAACACCTCGATGATCGCTTCCGATCGCAATTTTCATTCATTTAATCCAGGCTGCAGGCCATGGCTCCCGCATGAAAACATAGTTTCGAATCGCTCATCCTGCCCATTCGACTTACTAGAATTCCACAAAAGACTTACTGTTCCAGCGAACTTCGGAAATCCAGTATATCCATTCGCGCGTCAAGATGCTCACGGATTTGCTGAGCACACTGATTGTAGGCTTCTGCAGTCCCTCCAAACGGATCCAACACGTCTTGATTTGTAGGAGATAGCATGTGAACCCGGTCAGCAAAGTTCGGAAACTGGCCGAGAATTGCTGCCCGATGGGCAGATGTCATCGTCCACACAATGGCTGCTTTTTCAAGTAACTCTTCTGTCAATATTTGGCTGGTGTGACCACTCAAATCAATGCCTGATTGTTTCATCGTTTGAAACGCCTTCTCGCTTGCCGGACTCCCTCCCCAACCAGATAAGCCGGCACTTTTGACCTCAAAACCGCGGTCCCGGATTTCCTCAGTCGAACAATTTAATTTTTCCGCTATTTTCGCACGAAACAATGCTTCGGCCATCGGACTGCGACAGGTGTTTCCCGTACAAACGAAAAGTACTGTAAAGCGTGCAAAATCTTGAAGCTCTTCCTTACTGAACGTGTTGCCACGAATAATCTGAAAACCAGTAGCATGGATTTCAATTGTTGAAACGAGTTCCTGAATTGGCTGTCTGCCATCATCTATGACAAGGAATGACTTCTTATCTTGTCCACAAAAATCCAAAAGATCTGTAACCGTCTTAGGCGGCTCCGTGCTTCCACTAGGCTCTGCAAGCACAACAGGGCCCGCAAAAAGTCGCATGCAGTCCTGCAGCATCCGATGCCTCGGCGCTCGCAAGCGAATACGGTTATCACACAAAACATACGGTTGGGTCGACACTGGTAGTTGATGCACCAAACCATCTGGATGATTCCCGGACACCAGCATCGACAAAGGACCTGGCCAGCATTGTCGTGCAAATCGCAAAGCAAGTGGTGTCATTGCTGGTGCCCAGTCAGTCGCTTCATCACTGCTCTTTATGGCAATAGTCAGTTGGGGCTCATGCTCTACAGCATCGGCGAACGCACAAACTTTTCTAACAGCAGTCTCATGTGTACCCGCAGCAGCTATGCAATAGTTCGATTCAGTTGGTACTCCAACGACTTTTCCTTCAGCAAGCGCTTGCACCACGCGATGCACCACATCACGCAGATCATCAGACTCCTTGAGATTAATAACAGTGGGTGACATATATTCCGTTATGAAGCATGGATACGCGTAGATTCTGAGCAAATTCCTCTTTTGCTGCCTAAGAGTCGTCGGCAAAATTCGGAGGCTACACCAATAGGTTAAGCATCGCAGACTGGGTAAGCCTACTTTAACCGATGTTTACGGGAACAAATTCGTTATTCCGGGAAAATAGGTTGTTGTCTCCACATCTGACAACTTTTCACCTTGTGGAGACCAGAGTTGCTTCGGTATTTCTCAGCGGTCCGGTGTAGAGGTCCCAAGTCCGCTTGGCTTGATACTCCATGCCTATGACTGACCAATTGACTGAGCCGTATCACCTATGCCGAACACCCGTATCTCTAAAGAATGCACCATTGCGGCTTCTCGATTCACCACATGCATGGTGATCGTTCGTCTGCTTTGCATTGCTGGATTACTGAGTGTTCTAACAGGATCAGAATATGCTTTTGCTCAATCAGGCAGCATCGAACAGCCAGACAGTATCGACCTGCTTCCTTCAACTGGTCGTGACACCAATCAAGACGAACGGATTGTTGAGGTACGAATTGAAGGAAATGAGACTGTTGAAATCTCAAAGCTACCGCAACTCAATACACGCGCTGGGCAAATTTTTGATCCGCAAGCCATTGAAGAAGATGTGCGAACACTCCATCGTACGCGAAAATTTATTGATGTCTTGCCTAAATATGTGCGAGTCCGTCAAGGGGTCGTCGTCGTCTTTACTGTAGTTGAGCGTCCAACATTACGTTATGTGAAATTTGTTGGTAACGAACGTGTGACAACTCGAACATTACGAAAGAAAGCGGAAATCGATGTTGGTGATTCCATTGATAGCTATGTAGTCGAAGAAGCCCGTCGGCGAGTTGAAAGTTACTATCATGAAAAAGGGTATGACAAAGCTCGTGTAACCACCGTTGAAGGAACAAAACCTGGCGATAGAGGAGCGGTCTTTCTGGTTGATGAGGGTCGTAGTCGTAAATCTTTCTGGACAACGTTTGTTGGGAACACCATCGCAACCGATGCTCGATTACTTACACAGATAAAATCTAAACCAGGATTTTTCTGGTTCCTGGGTGGCGACGTTGACCACGAAAAAATTGATGCTGATGTTGATACGCTCACTGCCTATTACCGCAGCCTTGGTTTTTTCCAGGCACGCGTTGGTCGTGAGGTGCAAGTTATCAATGGCATAGGCCGAGATTGGGCTTTGCTCACTTTTGTCATCAATGAGGGGCCTCGTTACCGCGTTCGAAATGTTTCATTTCTGGGCAACAGCCGGTTTAAAGGAGAATTCCTTGAGCGTGATCTAAAACTTAAAAGTGGTGAATTCTTCAATCAAGATCATATGGACGCCGACTTGAATCTGATTCGTGATATTTATGGCGGTCGTGGTTTTGTATTCGCTGACATCCAAGCAGACCCCCGATTTCTTGAAGAGCCTGGTGAACTCGATCTGGTGTACAAAGTTGCCGAGGGACAGCGATATCGGGTTGGACAAATTAACGTACGTATTGGTGGTGAGAATCCACATACTCGCCACAGCGTCATATTAAATCGGCTATCTCTACGACCTGGTGACATTCTTGATATTCGAAAACTGCGCTCTGACGAACGACGAATTGCATCAAGTGGTCTCTTCCTTAATGAACCTGCGAGAGGAGAAGGACCACGAATTGTTTTTAGTAAACCTGATCCTTCTGAACAATTAATAGCTCGTGAACCAAATCAAAATGGTTTTCGAGGTCAGAGCCCTGACGATGGTGATGCCGTGCTTGACCTCGTGCTCAAAGGCGAATTAGCTCCATCACCGTCTGAGCGAGAATCTGCAGAGTCTGCTGGTGAGCACGCTCCAAATAACAAGAACTCAGTCCACCCTGCTGAAATACGTGAGCAGCCACAATGGCGGGGACAAAGTCCGGCATACGGATATCAACCTCCTGCAACGACTACCCCAGCTAATGCAGGAAGCCCTCCGGCCTACAGACAATCTTTTCCTCAACAGGCGCCATCCGCTCTCCCTGAAGGTGTTCCCGGTCCATCAACCACCCAAAACACAAATACTGCTGCTTGGGGGGGCTCTGCGATAGGGGCGACAAACCCGGGTGCAATTGACTATGGTCGAATTCCACCAGCCTCTCCAACAGCAACACCGATGGTTGCCCAGCAGCCTGTCGCACAACCTCAAGCTGCTCCCACCACACCCTCTGGTTATGCTCAGTCAGGTTTTGGTCAACCAGGTTTTTCAGATCCTTCTGGCTTTGATCCACTTCCAAATGTTCCTGGTTTTGGTCAACCAGGGCTTCCACAACAAGGTTTCGCTCAGCCACCTGTTCAAGTGTTTCCTGGAAATGAACCGTACGTCGTTGTTGATGTAAACGCTGAAGAAACACAGACCGGCCGGCTCATGATCGGGGCAGGGGTCAACTCCAATGCAGGTTTGGTCGGAAACATTGTTATTGATGAACAGAATTTTGATATCACTCGGCTTCCAACCAGTTGGGAAGACATACGAAATGGCACGGCTTTTCGTGGTGCCGGCCAAAGGTTTCGACTGGAAGCAGCACCTGGTACAGAGTTGCAGCGATACACTGCGACCTTCCAAGAACCGTATCTTTTTGATACTCGCGTCGGACTTTCAACGAGTGCCTCATACTTTACCCGTTACTTTTTCGATTGGGCTGAAGGTCGTGTAGGAGGCCGTGTTGGCCTTGGGTATCAATTTGTCTTTGCACCCGATTTTTCTGTGAATGCAGGCTTCCGTGGTGAAAGCGTTGATATCTTCAACCCTCGTGTTCCTGGGGTACCTGACATCGATAACATGCTTGGAAAAAATTCGGTGTACGGTTTCAGTGCCGGTCTTATTCATGACACTCGAGACAGCCCTTTTCTGCCTACAGAAGGCCATCTCGCCACGGTTGAATTTGAACAAGTAATAGGTACCTTCATCTATCCACGAGGTGTCTTTGAAGCTCGACAATATTTCCTTCTGAATCAGCGACCCGATGGTTCGGGCCGACATGTCTTGTCGGCGGGCACCATACTCGGATTCTCTGGTCCTGATACGCCGTCGTACGACAACTTCTATGCTGGTGGATACAACACCCTACGTGGTTTTGTTTTTCGTGGTGCAAGTCCACGGCAGCGAAGTACAACCACAGGCCAGGAAGCTATTGTTGGTGGACCATTTGAATGGTTAAACACCATTGAATATATGTTTCCGATTACTGCCGATGATTCACTTCGTGGTGTTGTCTTTACTGATTTTGGTACCGTTGAACAAAACGTAACAATTAAAGACTTTCGAGTATCGCCAGGATTCGGCCTCCGAATCACTATGCCTGCACTTGGACCAGCTCCGATTGCCCTCGATTTTGCAGTACCTGTTTCATACGCCGAGTTTGACAGCCAGCAACTCTTTAGCTTCTTTGTTGGGTTCGCACGATAATCACGTGCTCTAACAGGGATTTCTTTCAATAACGGATTTTGCAGCTGCAGAGCCTGCGACATACGCACTTGACCAAGCCCACTGGAAATTAAAGCCTCCGATTCGACCATCCACATCAAGTACTTCACCGGCGAGGTAAAGACCTGGACACTTTCTACTTTCCATGGTTTCTAGATTCACCTCTGCGAGTGGGACACCACCGGCCGTAGCCTCGGCCACAGAGAAACCTCGATCACCAGTTACTGGTAATGGAGTTGCCACGATACTCTGAACCAGTTTTTTTCGAATGGGACGAGTCAGGTCGCCGACGAATGGAGCCTGTGACTCTAAACAGATGCGTCGAGCCAATCTATCTGGAAGCCGTTGTCGCAACACGCCCAATGCTCCTGTTCGCTGAGACTGCAATAGCTTATCGACAGTTTCAGCATCCAGTCCAGGCAACCAGTTCATGCTCAACTGAACATCAGAATTGGCATTTCGTTCAATCAGCCAATGACGACTGATGTCAAGAATAGCTGGACCTGAAAGACCGAGATGCGTGCAAAGTGTACTGCCAGAACAGGAAAAAATTCGTTTCCCCGATGCTGTAGAAAGTGTAACTGTTGTTGGAACGGTTACACCGGATAGCTGTCTTATCCAATGACTATCTTCTAAAATAAGTGGAACTAGGGCAGGAACTAAGGGTTTTGTAATTGTGTGTCCTAGTCTTTCAACCAGTTTATAGCCGCCACCGTCTGAGCCACTCTTGGGCAATGATTTTCCACCTGTACACACAATGACGTGTTGAGCCACCACCACACCACAAGTGGACACGACACGGAACCACGGCCCCTGCTTGACCCCCTTGGCTATCTCATCGGCTGTAAGTTGTTCAATTTCAGTAACACGTGCTGGATGTGCTAGTGACGCATGTACTTTTTTCGCCTGTTCAATTAACGCATGAAGAATTGTTCTTGCTGAGTCCGTAACCGGAAATAATTTCCCTGTCTCTTCTTCCTTGAGTTCAACACCTGCACTAGAAAAAAATTGAATCACCTGTGCTACCGTAAAGCGACGCAACACTTTGCGAATAGCCGCCGGACTGCTTCCAGCAAAATCGTGTTCTGTGACACGACGGTGGGTTACATTGCAACGACCGCCACCAGCTACGAGAATCTTGGCACCAAGTTTTTTCGCTCCATCAAAGACTGCGATACGAATTGGATAGGATTCTAAATTTTTCCCTGCCCATATTGTCGCAAAGAGGCCAGCGGCTCCCGCACCAATAATTGCAATATCGACCTGCTCTTCATCGCGCCCGAGTGACATTTTGTATGAATCCTACATCTCACTGTTTATTTTTGGCACTCTGGTAAGAGTTTTTCATTGAATAACATTACTTATGTGGACGAGGACCGCGATTGTCCGTTGCCAAGTTGGCTACCTAAGCATGAATATGCAGCAGTATTATAAATGTGCAGCAATATCATAGTGTGCATCCAGATTGAACTACCGCAAAGTATTCAACGTGTCTGCTATCAACTTCTACTTATACCGTTCTTTTATTCATAAACACTGATTTGAAAAATCACATGTCAAACAAAGGCACCAAAACGTTGCAAAGAAAGCTGACTTCTCTTTGTTCGAGCTGGTGTTTCCTTGCTCTCGTTCTCAATGGTATTACGGTCGCATCTGACGACACCACGCTTCAAACACTTGAATTTAATCGAGACATTCGTCCGATACTCGCTGAAAACTGTTTCTACTGTCACGGGCCAGACCCAAACAAACGAAAAGCTGATCTTCGTCTCGATCAACGACAATCAGCATTAGATGCTGGGGCTCTTGATCCTTCCGGGAGTTTGATCATCGATCGCATCCATTCCGATGATAGTGATCTTCTTATGCCACCACCGGACTCGAATCGGCATCTTTCTCAGCGTGACAAAAAAATGCTTACGCGATGGATTCATGAAGGGGCCACGTATCAAACACACTGGGCGTTTGTCGCTCCTGTTCAGAAAATGCCACCATTGATTGACACCCCAACGCTTCAGTATTGGCCAAAAAATTCTGTCGATAATTTTATTCTTGCTGAACTTGAAAACGTGGGTCTTACACCGTCACCGGAAGCCAGTAGGGAAACATTAATTAGACGTCTTTATGCTGATCTTATTGGGCTTCCACCATCACAAGAAGAAGTCGATGAATTTCTCACGGATCAGTCACCAGATGCCTATGAACAGTTGGTCGATCACTTGTTGGCCAGTCAACACTATGGTGAACGCATGGCAATGGCATGGCTCGATGCCGCTCGCTTTGCCGATAGCAATGGTTTTCAACAGGATGGTGACACATGGCAATGGATCTGGAGAGATTGGGTGATCAATGCACTGAATGACGACATGCCATTCGATCAGTTTTCAATTGAGCAACTTGCAGGAGACCTTTTGCCGGACGCAACACAACAGCAACAAATTGCTACTGCATTTAACCGGAATCATCTTTTGAATGGTGAAGGAGGTGCAATTGCCGAAGAACAGCGATTTAACAACCTTTTCGATCGGGTTGACACAACAAGCACAACCTGGCTTGGTCTCACGATGGCATGCGCACAGTGCCATGACCACAAGTATGATCCTTTGACGCAGTCCGATTATTACCGGTTGCTCCACGTCTTCAATCAGGTCTCAGAAACTGGGCGCCCCGGCCGACAGTCAACTCGTATACGTGTTGCCACACCGTTTCTAGAAGTGGCTACAGCTGATCAAAAAAAACAGTTGTCACAGTTTAAACAGAACATGAGACTCCTTGAGAAAGATGCAAAGCCAATTATTGACGTTGCATATACAGCGTGGAAGTCAGGCTTGTTCTCTGACGGGCAGGCTGCAGATGGAAAAGACCTTCCACGGTCACTCACACCGTTACTCCGAAAGCCAAAAGACACGCTATCCGATGCTGAAAAGAAAAAAATCGAAAGTGGCCTGCGAAACTTTTTTGATACGAAAGTGAGGAGGTCAGTCACAAAACATGTCTCAGTCGTTACTGAGTATGAAAAAGCCAAGCAGGCTCATGATTTGTTTAGCGGTGATAAGATTCCACGAGTCATGATTATGAACGATGACAAGCCACGAGAAACACGTGTGCTTGATCGAGGTGACTATCTCTCACCAATCGGTGACGCTCTTACTTTCGCAGCGCCGGCAAACCTGCCACCCTTACCTGACACGTTTCCAAAAAATCGGCTAGGACTGGCACAATGGTTGTTTCTCCCAGATCATCCGCTTACAGCTCGTGTTCAAGTCAATCGGATGTGGCAACATTTTTTCGGCACTGGTCTTGTCAAGACGACAGAAGACATGGGCGTGCAAAGTGAATACCCACGGCACCTTGCTCTTCTTGATTGGCTTGCAATTGAATTCCAAAAACAAGGCTGGAGCCAGAAGTCCATGCATAAATTACTTCTCATGAGCGCAACGTATCGGCAAACAAGCAAGATAAATGCCGACCAACTAGAGAAGGATCCAGAAAATCGACTTCATGGGCGTGCCAGTCGTTTTCGGATGCCTGCAATGGTTTTACGTGATTGGGCACTCGCGTGTAGTGGTCTACTCAGTGAAGAGATTGGAGGCCCTCCGGTATACCCATACCAGCCTGATCAGATCTGGGAATCACTGGCAATTACGAAAGAACGGGATTTCACCTACCCTCAATCGACCGGAACAGACCTCTATCGCCGAAGCATCTATACCTTCTGGCGACGAACTGTTGCACCAGCCAATATGTTCGATTCTGCCAACCGTCGCACATGCACCGTTCGTCTCAACCAAACATGTACGCCACTCCATGCACTGACGACTCTAAACGACCCAACATGGGTTGAGGCAGCCCGCTCTCTTGCCGAGCGGTGCATTGCAAGCCGGAATACGCTTGATGAGCAGATTGCTTTTGCATTTCGTACCGTTCTATGCCGGCAGCCAACACTATCGGAACATGCCATTCTTGCAGATATGTTCACAAATCAACACTCTCAGATAAGCATTGAGTCAGCACACACATTCCTTGGCGAAGATACGCACGCAAAAGAGAAGTTCTCTGACCCTGTGCCGCTCGCTGCATTATCGCATGTCTGTCTCGCAATCCTGAATCTTGATGAAGCACTCACGCGAGAATAGAAGCTTAAACTTTATACACGTCTTTATTCCGGTAAAGTATCGATGAAAGGGCTCGAGTCATGCATGAATTATTGAGTGAAAATATAAAGCGTGTTACTCGCCGCCAACTCTTTGGATCAGCACGACAGGGAATTGGGCTTGCTGCTTTGGCATCGCTCTTTCAACGGAATAGTGATTGTAAAGGGAGCGAGCTAGGACTCGCTGGCCTTCCACACCACGCTCCGTGTGCGAAACGAATGGTGATGCTTTGGCAAGGCGGGGGACCTTCTCATGTTGATCTCTTCGATCCGAAAGACACACTCTTCAAACGATCTGGTGAAAATGTTCCAGATAGTGTTCGAGGTACAACTCGTCTGTCAACAATGTCGAGTGGGTATTCCCAATGGCCCGTCGTTGCACCAATAAAACAATTTCGACGGTATGGCCAGTGTGGTATGGAACTCAGTGAAATGCTTCCGGCAATTGGCGAGCTAGCTGATGATCTATGTCTTGTTCGAAGCCTTCATACTGAGGCTGTCAATCATGCACCTGGTGTCACATTTTTTCTCACAGGAAGCCAGGTTCCTGGACGTCCAAGCCTTGGCGCATGGGTATCCTATGGCCTTGGATGCGAAACTGAAGAGCTGCCTGCTTTTGTTGTCATGACATCGTCCGATGAAGCAAAGAGCTGTGGACAACTCTTTTTTGATTACTACTGGGGTTCCGGTTTTCTTCCAAGTCGCTTTCAAGGAGTAAAATTCCGAAACACAGGAGAGCCTGTTCCTTATCTTGCAAATCCACCTGGCATCAGTCGTGCTGCTCGTCGAGCTTTACTGGATGACCTTGCCGTCATGAACGCCAAGCACCGGGCAGACTACGGCGATCCAGAGATTGATACTCGAATTGCCTCGTATGAGATGGCCTTCCAGATGCAAGCAAGTGTGCCAGATCTCATTGACTTCTCAGATGAACCAAAACATGTACTTGAGCGGTATGGACCTGATGTGCATAAGAAGGGTTCATTCGCTTTCAACTGTCTTGTAGCGAGAAGACTACTGGAACGTGGCACACGATTTGTTCAGTTAATGCATGCCGGTTGGGACCAACACAGTAATCTGCACACTCAACTTGAAATTCAGTGTCGCGACACACAAGGACCATCTGCTGCACTGGTACAGGATCTTAAAGATCGTGGATTGCTAGAGGATACACTCGTGGCGTGGGGTGGTGAATTTGGCCGTACTCCCTTTGGACAAGGTGATCCAGTGAACCCAAAGGGCCGTGACCATTTTGGAAAGGCCTTTTCATGGTGGCTAACAGGTGGAGGAGTAAAAAGCGGATACGTGCACGGTGCCACAGATGAGTATGCCTGGAATATTACGACTGACCCGGTTCACGTTCACGACATGCAGGCCACAATCATGCAATTGCTCGGCATTGATCACACCCGCCTGACATACCGATATCAGGGGCGTCAGTTCCGACTCACCGATGTCCACGGCAAGGTTGTCACGAGTATTCTCCGTTGACAGTGAGCAATCTTATTCGAAAGCAATGATTTCCGTCTGCGTCTAGTCAAAAAACACGCGGCAAACGGTGCTTCACATTACTATTCACTGATCAAAGGCATCGCTTCTCAATCGTTCCAAAAAGAGTCCGAAACATGGGTGCCAAAATTGGTGTAGTCACACGCAAAAATAGCACAAAAAAAAGCCCACCTTTGAGGGGTTAGAAGCGGGTAATCGGGCTAAATTCGTTACAAATCACCCAGTCTACGTTTATTCGGAAAAATTGCAGGGTTGTCTATTTTCAGCGAATCGAAGTGCTTGACTGCAGCCGATTCTGGCTATACCTTTACGCATGGTGAAGGCAAGGCGCTCGGAACGTTTTTCCTTCAGATGATTCCAAATACGTTATTTAATCATCAGGAACTGGCATAGCAACAAGGGGCGCGTGCTTGTTCTTCCGACCTTTTGGGATTTACTTTTTTCTTCTCATATACCCGTTAGGGTGGAGGAATCTTTATGACAGTTACGTCACGTCGAGGGTTTACCCTCATCGAACTCCTAGTGGTTATTGCCATTATCGGTGTTCTTGTTGGTCTGCTGTTGCCAGCTGTGCAACAGGCTCGTGAAGCTGCTCGTCGCAGTTCATGTGGAAACAAACTGAAGCAACAAGGTTTGGCTGCACACAACTATGCTGACAAGCATGCCAGTCGTGGTGACAACTTCCTGCCTAGTGCAATGGGTGTTAACCAAGCTGGTGCTTCTACTGTTACTAATCCAGTAACTGGTGTTACGCACTGGAGTCACATTGTAAATATTCTTCCATATGGTGAAGAGAACAATCTTTACAATGCGATCAATGGAGCTGGCAACTATGCTGTTCCCACTGGTACCAATGCAACTGTTGAAGTTGATTGGCTGATCTGCCCTTCATTTGTTGGTACCACAGCTGGCCAGAGTGTTTACAAGGCCAACGTTGGAACCAGTGATGAAACTGGTGCATCTGCAACAGCTTCTGGTGCTTTCAGTGGCAAAACTCTTTCCGACAATGGTGGTCTTGGCCTGTATCAGGACAAGGGTTTTGCATCGTATCGTGATGGCACAAGTAACACCCTCATGATCGTTGAAGAAAACTTCAACGAAAACTACTGGGAAGGTCACTCAAATGCATCGACGTTCGGTCTCGCAACCGGAGCATCGGCTGGACCTATTCCAGGCACTGTTTCACAGGCATTCCCAAGTTCACCACACGCTGGTGGCGTAAATGGATACTGCTTGGCAGATGGTTCAAGTGGCTTTATGTCCAACACCATTAGCAAAGCTACGCTGCGAGCTTTGGCCACTTGCAACAGTGGTGATACGATTGGTGACGATCGACCTTAGTTTGTGAAAACTATTGTTCATACAGGAAGGGAGTCGGCATTTGCCGGCTCCCTTTTTTTATTAGACTTTGTGAGATTACTACCATCCCTCACAAGTACCTCATGCAGGCCACACACCACCCACCTCCTCAATGGCCACCTGTTGCAACGGTCGTACAAATAGCAACCTACAACGAGGCCGATTCAATTGGTTCGCTTATCGAAACAATTCATACGGCTATTCCACATGCTCATATCCTCGTCATTGACGACAACTCACCTGACGGTACAGCACAAATCGTTGCGAAAGAGGCTGATAAGAATGAACGTGTTCACCTTCTTTTACGTACTGATCGTCGAGGCCTTGGTACAGCGACGCTAGAAGGGATTCAGTGGGCACAGAAAAGAGCCGCTGAGGTTGTCGTTCATCTTGATGGAGACTTCAGCCATAATCCCGCCGATATCCCACGATTGATCGCAGCCCTCAAACTTTCAGATGATGTGCCAATCGATATTGCTATTGGGTCACGGAAGATACCTGGTGGAGCTGTCATTGGTTGGCCGCTGAAGCGGCATATCATCAGTTGGCTCGTGTGCTGGTTCACGCGCGTTGTCCTACGTGTTCCTGTCCGTGACGGATCGAGTGGCTTTCGTGCTCTTCGCATACGGTGCATCGACGCTATCGAGCTTGAAAATCTTACCTCCGGCTATGCTTTTTTTGAAGATTTTTTATGGCGAGCACATCAATCAGGAGCTCGTATGACAGAGATCCCAATAACCTTTACCAACAGAAAACTTGGAACAAGCAAAGCGAGTGGCATCGAAATGCTTCGAGGCGCACGAGATTTGATGAGACTCGCAATGCAAACCTGGCTCAGGTTTTGATGCAGTATTTAAGCAAGCTATCGCTCAGACTCTGTCAGTTGTCGATAGTATTTCAACCCTGGGATGAAAAAGCAGCCGCCACTTACCAGCCCAAAGAGAATATGCTGAAACTGAGGAAGTCCACACATGATTAAACCTGTAGCAAACAGGCAAATCGACTGAATGTAAAAAACTCCAGAAAGTATTCCTGCTTTCGCGAAAAACATTAGTCCGGCCAGTAAGGCGAGAACTGGTGAAAGTTTAAGGACGGGTAAGCCAAGCAACTCCTCAACAGAAAAAAGCAGCATGCTCGCAATCATGGTGCCTCCCCAAATATGAGCAACTTGTCGTTCAACGGCTGTTACCGGACCAGCTCTGTGACGAAGTGCCCAAAAGATGGGTGCCCATAAGGCAAGACCACCTGTCCACAGAACAACATACGGCCAGCGGTTTTCGACTCCCTGCCAGGCGAGAACATCTGTAATAACTGATAGAATAAGAACTACAACTGAATGCCACATCCAGAGAAGTCCCCAATTCTCCAAAACAACGGCATGGTGTGTTTCTCGAAGCAGTCGGGAAACAACATCGAGAACTCCACCCTGACGAGCTGCAATAGGTTCACTCGCCAGAAATGCGCGAAGATCCTTGGCTAAGTCTGCTGCTGACGCATATCGTAAATCCTGCGGCTTCTGAAGCGTCTTAAGGGCGATCATTTCCAGATCACGATTCACTTGGCGATTAATTGAGCGAGGGAGAGGTGGATCAACTTCCAGTACAGCGAGTAATGTATCCATTGGACTCGATGCCTGAAATGGTGGCCTATCTACAAGTACTTGGTAAAGGATCGCACCAAGACTCCACACATCACTCGCCGGCCCAACGTCTCCGCGACTCCCAGCGGCCTGCTCCGGCGACATATAACACGGTGTACCAAGAATTGCACCCGTGTGCGTCATCGTCTGGTTGCCTTCAAGTCTCTTTGCCAAACCAAAATCAGAGACATGCGGCTTGCCTGCTAGATCTATAAGAATATTTGATGGTTTCAGATCCCGGTGAAGGACCCCTCGCGTATGTGCAGCCTGAACAGCTTCAGCTACACAAAGTAAAATTTGTGCACCTTCTCTCGGTGGAATTGGTCCATTTTGTAATCGTTTTGAAAGGGTCGTTCCTTCGATATATTTCATCGAATAAAACGGGTGACCTTGATATTCTCCAACTTCGAAAATAGAGACAATGCCAGGATGATCGAGTTGGGCAGCTGCCTCAGCCTCACTGCGAAAGCGTGTAAGGTCTGCGTGACTTGCAAGGTCACGACGCAAGAGCATCTTTACTGCAACAACTCTCTGAAGACTTTTTTGTACCGCACGATAGACAATTCCCATACCGCCACGACCGATCTCCTCGAGAAGTTCGTACTCCCCGAATTGGGCCGGTAGCGAAGAAACACCAGGTACAAACCCCTCCGTAATAAATGGTCCGGTGCCTTTCTGTTCCGCAGCAGATTCTCCTCTACGATCATCACCCATGATAATCGTGGACTCCATCGCCACAGCATCCGTCACAGATACCGTCGCAAATAATTCTCGGAGATGTCCTGCTAAATCGGCGTGTTGAAGACAAAGCTTCTCAAGCCGCATATGAGCTTGATCGACTGGCCCTGTTGTCAAGTCCTCCAGTAAAACTGCCAGTCTCTCTTCAGCTTCTAAAGAGAGTTCTTCCTCACCCAAATTATTATTGTTGTCTATTTTCTGCACGAGGCTGTTTGCTGTTTATAGATATACAAAGTTAATTTTCACATGAATAAAAGGATAGTAGGCATTCCATATGTAATTGACGATATCTTGTTTTCAAAGTCAGCTTGCATCACCGAGTAACACTCTGAGTCGTCGCATTGCTCTCATATATCTCATGCCTGCTGCTGGCTTTGTAAGCCCTAGAACCTCTGCCACATCTCCCGTGGAGAGGTGTTCAAAATGTCGCAGCAAGACAATCTGGCGATCTATTTCATCAAGCTTTTCCACAGCGGTCGCAAAACGTTGCTCAAGTTCATGCCATGTTGCGACTGCGGCTGGTGTAAGTTCTGTATCCGCAATCTTCTGAGCTAGATTTGTTTGTGAATGATCTGTATCCACTGGCGAATCCAGCGATACCTCCTTATCCAGACTACGCGTACCCGCCACTCTATGTCTTCGATGGGCATCAATAACTCGATCGCGAGCCATATGCCGAAGCCATAACTGAAATGGCATTGTGGGATTGGTTAGATAGTCTCCCAATCTTCGATTTGCCTCCACGAGAACATCTTGAACAATGTCACTCGCATCAACACGTTTGCGGACAACGCGATCGAGACGCTGATCAATCATCCGGCGGATTGCCGCTCTGTGCCTCTCAAGCAGTCCGTTCACAGCCGCAGTGTCCCCCTGTCGAACGCGATCAAGGAGAATCAACGTTTGTGGTGGGGGATCTGACGGTTCGGCTGAATCAGAGGACATGGTCATTTGGCATTACAAGGGAAATAATGGGACTCTCTATCGTACCAACGTGGCAGCATAATCGGGAAAATCGATTGTAAAATACGGATTACAGCAATCAGAACGAGACTACGGGCCTGTATCCCTCGGGTTTTCCTGTTTGGCGCCGGCTAGTTTTTGACCAGCCTCTAAATGTGATCCATAATCTTATGCGGTCACGGGATCGACCGCTGTTCACCTCTGATTGCCGGCTAGAAAACGGATTGCCTGTGCGTGCTACCACCCCTCTCCACATGTCGAAAATGACCGCTCATCGATGTCGCATTCGTCCACAGTGGACTTCCATTCTGAACACTTTTTTTATTGTTCTGCTGGGTGGATTGCTTGCCATTCAACCAGTCAACCTCACAAGCGCTGGTGATAGTACTGTTGATGATCTAGCTGTTCGATCAACAAAGCTTGAGGCTGCTGGTCAATGGCCAGAGTTAGTCAGTCTTTGTGAGACAGCCGCTCGTAAGGGTGAATTGTCGAATGAGCTTTATCATAGATATGATTTAGCAAAGATTCATTGCGACCTTGATCGTCGCTCAGCTGAAAAAGCCTATCAAGAAGCTCTGGGTCACATTACGGAAAGGGAAGCAAGGCAACTTTTTGTAGAGTGTCTGGAACGTATCAACTCGCATCACGTTACCAATCCAGATTTAAATAAACTCATCAGCCGTGGCTGTTTGGCTCTTCACGTTGCAGTGAGTGATCCCCAATTTCAGTCCATGCATGCTCGGCAGGCAACACCAGATCGTGTTGCGTTATTGCAACAGCATATACAACATATCCTTGAAGGTCGGAGTATTGGGAGCCTTTCGGACGCTGAGACTGTTGCAATCTGGATTGCTCGTGCCGCCCAATCCGTGGTTGGTGTTCGCCCTGCTGTCACTTTTCTTGAAATGACTGCCGCATCTGTTGGTGGCCTTGATGAGTATTCTGCATTCCTGACAACAGGCCAGCTCAATGACCTCTACGCTCAAATCGAGGGCAACTTTGTTGGCCTTGGAGTTGAGTTAAAAAGCGCTGAAGACGGTCTGTTAGTAGTACATGTCATTTCTGGTAGTCCTGCCGAACGCTCGGGACTTAAAGCAGGAGATCACCTGATTGGGATCGCCGGAAAACCTATTGCTGGCATGCATGTTGACGCGGCAGCACAATTACTGCAAGGACCCGAAGGTTCACGTGTGACACTTGCTGTACTACGAGGAGTTGGGCCAGCACGTGCTATGACAGTTCGACGAGAACATGTTGAAATCCCAAGTATCGAAAATGTTGAATTACTCGATCGTGTGAATGGGATTGGCTATCTCCACATTACTTCCTTTCAGAAAAAAACTGCTTCTGACCTAGATGCCGCAATGCGTCAACTTGATGCCGCCGGGATGCGATCTCTCATTATTGATCTTCGAGGGAATCCAGGTGGACTTCTATCCGCAGCCGTTGATGTGTCTGATTTATTTATTGACCGTGGCCTCGTTGTAGCGACGCGAGGCCGCAGTCCTGAAGAAGATTTCAACTACACTGCGAGTCACGCTGGCACTTGGCATATGCCAATTACCCTTCTCATTGATAGTGATTCCGCAAGTTCGAGTGAAATTTTTGCTGGCGCTATAAAAGACCATAATCGTGGCAAAATTATTGGTGTCCAGAGCTATGGAAAAGGGTCGATTCAAGGGATTTTCCCAATGGATGCAGCTGGCGTTGGCATGCGATTAACAACTGCTCATTTTTATTCACCAACTGGCCAGCCATATAGTCGAGTCGGCGTCTCACCGGATCTCTGGGTACAACAGACCGCTCGCCCAGATGCCTCCGGTCAAATGATTAATAATGATGCAACACTTGCCACAGCACTCAGTGAGATCCGTAAGACTTTAAGCCCTGTTATCTCTCAGCCTGTCGCTCGAAGAATTATCGCTCAATAAATACGTCACTGGATTACTTGAATGAGCACTTCTTGAAATTTGTTCGGATGCTCTCACTAATCTGTCTCTGTATTGTAGTTCAATGATGTTGAAACTTCATGCAAATACATCATAATCCATCAACAAATTTTCTTGCTGAGGCAATAAGCAAAGAGGCACAACAACTCAGCCTTACCTTACCCGAAGATGTCATTCCTGAACTGGCTGCCTATGCCAAAAGCTTATGGTCGTGGAATGATCGACTTAATCTCACCAGGCATACTGACGTACAACAATTTGTTCAGCGAGATGTGATTGATACTGCTGCCATATGCCCATTCATGAAGACCAACGAACGGGTTCTTGACGTCGGAACAGGAGGCGGCGTGCCGGGTGTCGTATTGGCTATCCTGCGTCGTGATCTCACAGTTGAATTATCAGATACTTCATCAAAACGAATAGCAGCACTAAGGTCTATTCTTGATGAAATCAAGCTGTCTCTGACGATTCACCATCAACCAGCTCAGCAGATTGCTCACGACATGAACAGCCAGGGCCATCCATTTGACACACTCATCATTCGAGCTGTTGCTCCACTCCCAAAACTACTTGCTTGGTTTGAACCGATCAGTAGCGTCTATGGACGACTTCTGCTAATCAAGGGGCCACGATGGGAAGCCGAGAAACGAGACTCTCGCCACCGAGGTTTTCTAAAAAAAGTGACCGCGCGTCGCATAGCGGACTGGCCAATTCCTGGCAAAGATACTCAAAGCGTCCTGCTCGAAATCAAAAAACGGCACAATGCGTGACAACGTTTTTTAACAGAATATCATGGGGCAATTACGCGACAAAAAGTCGCCGAGGAACGAAAGTGTCGTTTTCAATGAGTTCTCATTCGGTGTAGTGGAATGTTCACTCTTTTGTGACTCTATTATTATCTTACTTTGGTCGGGTGCTAGTTAAAAACTCATCAACATGCATGGCTGCTACATAGAAACATCCACGATCAGAAAAGGCGGTCAACACGTAGGTAGTCGTGGTTTACTACAATAGAATTATTCTTTTCACAATCGAAGGTTTCTTGAAGGTTGTATTGACAATATATCGAATCTACTATTTTGTTGGTTGGGTGAGAACGTTCATTCCAGACTTTTACCGAATAATTTATGGTATGAATCAAAACGACATTGCAATACATTTTCAATAACACCAAGTAGTGCATGGTTCAACAACTCATTTACACATTCAAATGCGTAGTACTTTTTTCTTAACATGCCCTTAGAAAAATCATAATGGATTTTTGGATTAACCCGGATAACCTGACCCGCATCTTCTGGCTTGGTGGCCTATGGGTTTTGCTCAGCGTCATATGGGCATCTGCCTCTGTATGGATAGCCTCTGACTCTGAGCTGATTTTTGGTGAGTCGTCGTGGCCATTAGCTTCTGTCTGTTTTGGTGCTGTCTTTTTCCTAGTAACTGTTATGTGGGGGCTTTCCGCAACTCCTGTTTTTGCTGTTGGATTTATTGCTGCTCTCTTTTTCTACACCTTTACAAGAGACAAGAAGGCACCGGCGCAAGAACGTATCTTGTGTGTTGCCTTTTTGAAAAAGGTTTTGATCAAGCTTGCTCAAAGCCTAGGGATTGATGACGTTGAGTCTCTCCTCGACAGATCAATGAAACAACTTTCTTCCAGCAAGCAAGACAGTTCTGTTGTCCTCTTGAAAAAAGATGGTTCACCAATTGAGGGGCAGGGAAAAGGAATGGATCGGGCTGCATCGAAAGCTGTTCGTGTTGTCCAGGACTTGTTTGAAAAGGCAATTAAGAACGGAGCCACTGACATACACTTTGAACCAAAAAGTGGTGAGGAGATGGCTGTGCGTTGTCGAGTTGACGGTGTCATGCAGAATCTCACGACACTCTGGGCTGCAGAAGGGAAGTCTTCGATTTCTGCTCTGAAAGTGCTCTCTGATATGGATATCGCCGAGCGACGACGTCCACAGGACGGCACATTTGCAGTCCTCTTCGAAGGCCGCAAATTCGACATCCGGGCAGCCTCGGGCCCGACAAACTTTGGTGAAAAAATGGCTCTGCGGCTCCTCGATTCGGATGGCGGTATCGTAAAAAACGGTCTCGAAGGCATCGGCATGAGTGAGTCTGTCACAAAGAAAATGCGTCAGATTATTCACCAACCCCATGGCATGATGCTCGTTTGTGGCCCTACAGGATCAGGCAAAACGACGACCCTCTACACGGCATTAGGTGAACTTGATGTCTTTTCAAAAAATATTGTCACCATTGAGGATCCGATTGAATATCGACTCGATAACATCTCTCAGACTGCTGTCAATGTTGCTGCAGAACTCACATTTGCCAATATTCTTCGGTCCACTCTGAGGCAAGATCCGGATGTTATTCTTGTCGGAGAAATTCGAGATAAAGAAACTGCTGAAATTGCCATGCAGGCTGCACTGACTGGACATTTTGTTTTTTCAACCCTGCACGCGAACGACTCAGCTACGACAATCACTCGGCTTCTTGATATCGGAATAGATACAACACTGATACAGTCGTCAGTTTCAGCTGTACTCGCACAGCGTCTTCTACGAGTACTCTGTAAAAGGTGTAAAGAAGCATACACCCCTCCCACTGAATTTTTGCAAAAACTTGGTCTTCCTCCTGGAAAGCAAGTATCGCTTTATAAGGAGGTTGGATGCACATCATGTCTGGATACAGGATACCGAGGCCGTACCGGAATTCATGAATTGCTTGTCTTCGATTCCAACATACGAGACTTGTTAGTGGGTCGACCATCAATTCAGGAAATACGACAAGCTGGACGGAAATCTGGAATGAAAACGCTCAAGCAGTCTGGAATTCGAAAAGTGGTTGCTGGAATTACAAGTCTCAATGAGGTTATGCGGGTCGCAAAATAACGTCACACCAGTATGAAAGTTTCATTACGTAAGAAAGTCGAATGATGCTACCTTTGGCCGGAATTTTTCAAACGTTGGCTAGTCTCCTTGCCGTTGCCATTGTGCTTGGCTTTATTGCGTATGGGTTTATGCATGGAATGTTTCGATCAGTACTTGCTGGAATGCAGGCTGTCGTATCCTTTGTCGTGACATTAACTTTCACCCCAATGATTACAGAAGTTCTCATTGCCGTTGATATGCCTCCTAGCTACGCGTTTCCCATCGCTGTATTAATTCTGTTGATAGGAACAACTGTTGGTGTTCACATGCTCGTCGAAAAATATATCTCTAGTGAATCGATTCCTCTTCTTTCGATGATTGACAAAATTGGTGGCGCTTTTGTTGGTGGGGCTGCAGGCTACATCGCTTCAGGAGGTATTCTTATCGCTCTCTCACTCATGCCACTTCCGGAAAGTTATGAAATAAACCACTCGGAACTCCAACTCGATTTGGGTACGCCGTTATTACGAACCTTCGCACGCATTATTGAGCCCGATAGTGAAAAACGAAATCTGCTACTCAACGGAGAAGTTTGGCCGACCGTTAGCAGTGAAAATGGCACTCCACAATACCCTGAGAAACCACTTCCACCTGAACCAAAAGACCTGCCAGCAGGGCAAACTCCTTCCCCTTTTGTTCCGCCACCACCAAATATTTGGAGTGAACCATTTGTCGATTTAAACAACAATAAACAACGCGATGACAATGAATTGGTATATCTTGACGTGAATAAAGATCGCCAGTTCACGGAAAATGCACTTATTGCCCCCCCGGAAGACAATGATCTGAACCGATTTGTTGGTCTGCTGGAAAGATATAAAGAAAATAATTGGTGGCGATGGCGCGTGAATCAATCGACTTGGGAAGATCTTTATCCAGTTGAAAGTACAGAAGTGGATCCTGTAAATCTTGATGCAGCCCCAACTGACTCAGCAGAATAGATGGGTCACAACATATTGATGACCGGGTTCCCGAAGCTATCGCGGTATGGAAGTTTTCAGAATGATTGCAAGGGCTGCATGCTGATTACAGAATATTTGTGATCGGTGTCCGATCAAGATTTTGGCTGCATTGCACGAACCATTGCTGCCCCCATATCAGCTGGAGTCTCTGCAATCTCAATTCCAGCATCTCGAAGTGCTTCTAACTTGGCCTCTGCGGTACCCTTACCTCCCGAAATAATCGCACCAGCATGCCCCATACGTTTCCCAGGAGGAGCTGTACGACCAGCTATAAAGGCTGCGACAGGCTTTGTGACATGTTCTTTTACGTACGCCGCAGCTTCTTCTTCAGCTGAGCCGCCTATCTCACCCATCATCAAAATAGCATGCGTATCATCATCTTGTTCAAAGAGTGCCAAGATATCTATAAAGCTTGATCCGACCAAAGGATCACCACCAAGGCCAACACACGTACTCTGTCCGTGACCAAGTTGTGTAAGTTGCCACACTGCTTCATACGTAAGCGTACCGGAACGACTCATCACGCCAACGTTACCCGGTGCATGGATATAACCTGGCATAATTCCAATCTTACATTGTCCAGGAGTAATAACTCCTGGACAGTTTGGACCGATAAGTCGACTTTTAGAATTTTCAAGAACTGGTAAAACTCGTGCCATATCGAGCACAGGTATGCCTTCGGTAACTGCTATGACGAGTTCGATTTCAGCAGCAACTGCCTCAAGAATCGCATCTGCTGCAAATGGTGGTGGAACAAAAATCATGGTTGCGTTCGCACCTGTTGCGTCACGAGCCTCCGCAACCGTGTTAAACACCGGAAGATCGGCAATCGTTTCCCCTCCTTTACCCGGAGTAACACCACCGACCATTCTCGTTCCATACTCTAGGCAACCTCGGGTATGAAATTCACCAACTTTTCCTGTGATTCCCTGGCAGATGACACGTGTATCACGATTAACAAGAATGCTCATAAAAATTTGCTATTAGCTAGAGAGGTACAATGATTAAAAACAGTGCTTACGCTTTAATTGAATCAACCACTTTTTGAGCAGCATCGGTAAGCCCATCTGCTGTGATGATTGAGGTGCCGCTCGCGGCAAGAATCTTTTTTCCTTCTTCAACTTCAGTGCCTTCCAGCCGGACCACAAGAGGGACGGTGAATCCTATCGTTTTGGATGCTTCTACGAGGGCGTTTGCGATTGTTGTACATCTCATGATGCCCCCAAAAATGTTGACTAATATTGCCTTCACATTGCTATCTGAAAGAATTATCTGAAAAGCCTCGGTGACCTGTTCAACATTTGCTCCGCCTCCAACATCAAGGAAATTCGCTGGCTCACCACCATGAAACTTAACAAGGTCCATAGTACTCATAGCGAGACCAGCACCATTCACAAGACAGCCTATTTCTCCACTGAGTTTTACATAAGATAATCCTGCAGCATCTGCTCGTATTTCTGCTGGTTCTTCTTCAGATTCATCACGGAGTGCGAGGACATCTTTGTGACGAAATATGGCGTTGTCATCAAATGTCATTTTTGCATCGAGAGCTACCAGCGTTCCATCTCCAGTGAGCACGAATGGATTGATTTCCAATAATGATGCGTCGAGTGCAACAAACGCGTTACACAGAGACTGAAAAAATTGCACTGCATATCGCCAACTCGCTGTTGGTAGGCCAAGTTTCGACGCCATGAGACGAGCCTGATAGGCACCAAGTCCGCGATCCGGATCAAATGGTTCTGAAAGAATCAACTCTGGTGTCTTCTCTGCTACTTCTTCAATATCCATTCCACCAGCAGTACTGGCGATGAGAACGGGGGATCCCGCCGCTCGATCTACAAGAATGGCACAGTAAAGTTCTTGCTGAATATCACAGCCACTTTCAACGAATACCTGTCTGACAAGCTGGCCCTCCGGCCCCGTTTGAATAGTCACAAGTGTTTTGTTGAGAAGAGCCTTTGCAATTCGAGAAGCATCATCTGCTGACTTGGCCAGTTCAACACCTCGTTGTTCCGACCCCTCTACGTACCCCTTCCCACGGCCGCCTGCATGAATTTGAGCTTTCACCGCACAGACTGGACTACCAAGGGACTCAAATGCATCTGCTGCTGCCTCGGGAGTGTGGACAACCTTTCCTTTCAAGACCGGCACACCCGCGGCCCGCAAGAGTTCTTTCGCTTGAAATTCATGGATTTTCATGGCTGCCTTCTCTGACAATCGAATATTAAGGACCTGACCGAAGCTGGAGCACCTCAGCCATAATTGTCTATCACGTAAATACAATATGGCACGGAAGTCATTCTGTTCCAACAGTAAGCAGTTTCTCGCAGGAAACTCCCTCTATTCAAAAATCCGTCACGTGGATGAAATCCATCTTTCATGCGCGTGAAAAAACTGAAATAGTGCTGCTTAGTAAGTGTTCTCAGTTCTGACTAGCTTATTCATGAATTCGACACGTCTCACCGGTGCGCTGTTCGACACGAGTACGAACCAACCTGACACAATGCCTCGCGTAGTTATCGATCTTGAGAAACTTCGTCATATCAACTGTGGTCTAGGTCGGTTCTCTCTTTACCTTGCTCAGGAACTACTTGCTCGGTCCGATAATTGTTTTGAGCCTGTCTTCTTTCTGCCCGAGAAGTGTGATCACTATTTTGCTGGTACCCCAAATGCCAAGTACGGCAGCATAAAAGTTCATCCGTGGAATAAAGAGAGTTTTCAGCGGTGGGTACGGCCTATTGGCCGTCACTTTAAAAAAGACGGTGGGCCTGGGCTCTGGCATGTAACTCATCAGACATCAAAGTATTTACCGTTCGATGACCAAATGCCTGTTGTGCTAACCGTACACGATCTGAATTTTTTACACATGACAGATTGTAATTATCAGCAGGAACGAATTCACCAGCGGCTTGCCCGCATTCAAAAACTCGTGACGCGGGCAACTGCTATTGTCACTGTTTCAAAATATACAGCCACTGATTTGGCTAAACATATTGATGTTGGATCCAAGGACATTCATGTTGTTCCAAACGGACTGACACCACCTTCTGAAATTATCCATAATCAACCTTCTTGGACACCGAAGAGTCCATTTATTTTTTCTATTGGAAACTTTCTTCAGCACAAAAATTTTCACACGTTGATTGAAATGATGAAGCACTTGCCAGACTATAAACTCGTTATAGCTGGTAAAAAGGATACGCCTTACGGGAGAAAGGTTATTCAATCGATAAAGCAATCCAATCTCACAAGCCAGGTGCTTCTGCCTGGTATCATCTCTGATACGGAGAGGGCCTGGTTGTATCAAAACTGTGAAGTATTCGCCTTTCCGTCCTTGACCGAGGGATTTGGATTTCCAGTGCTCGAGGCCATGCAATGCGGGAAACCTGTTGCCATATCCAATCGTACAAGTCTTCCAGAGGTTGCTGGTGAAAGTGGGATGCTCTTTCCTTCTTACGAACCTGTTGAAATGGCCATGACTGTCCAGAATGCTTTGAGCGCTTTCCAAAGCGATCCGCAATCAGCAATCCGTAGCCGAAAGCATGCCGCTACCTATTCCTGGCAGGCGGCTGCCAAGGGATATGCTGATGTCTACAAGACAGTGCTCGAGCGGTGACTGAAGACGAGAAGCGATTATTTATGCAAAAATCGGTTTAACGACGCAGAAATTACTCTGTCACTCAGAACATTAAATTGATATTTTCCGCCCATATTGTGGAATTCTGCTTTGTTCTGACTGCAAAATTCTACGTTGTTCGCTTCTTGGTAAAAAGGAAATTAGATGTCGCAACGAGCCCTTATCACTGGAGTAACTGGTCAAGATGGTTCGTATTTGGCAGAACTGCTGTTGGCTAAGGGGTATGAAGTACATGGCCTACGACGACGCTCGAGTACATTCGGAACAGAGAGAATAGAACATCTAATTTTTGGTGATAATCCGCAGCTACACCTGCACTATGGTGATCTTGCAGACGGCAATGGGTTAATGCGACTGCTCAGAGAAATCGAACCACACGAAGTCTATAACTTGGCTGCTCAAAGTCATGTTCGAGTCAGTTTTGATCAACCTACATATACCGCTGACGTAACTGCTGTAGGTACGTTGCGTCTCTTGGAAGCCATTCGGGATGTACAGGACGATACCGGTTGTCAAATTCGTTTTTATCAGGCCTCAAGTTCTGAAATGTTCGGGAAAGTAGTTGAGACTCCTCAGAAGGAAACGACTCCATTTTATCCGCGTAGCCCTTACGGCGTCGCAAAGGTGTATAGCCACTGGATTACTATCAACTATCGCGAGAGTTATGACCTGCACGCATCATGTGGCATTCTTTTCAATCATGAAAGCCCGAGACGTGGCGAGACCTTTGTTACTCGAAAAATCACACGTGGAGCAACTCGTATTAAACTAGGTCTTCAAGAAAAACTGTATCTCGGCAACCTTGATGCAAAACGAGATTGGGGTTTTGCAGGTGACTACGTAGAAGCAATGTGGCGCATGCTTCAACAGGAAACTCCTGATGACTATGTTGTTGCAACAAATGAACTCTATTCTGTTCGAGACTTCTGTAAGAAAACCTTTAGTCAGCTTGGACTCAACTACGAAGATCATGTTGAAATTGATCCTCGCTATTACCGTCCCGCTGAAGTTGAACTCCTTCTTGGTGACTCTACCAAGGCATGCGAGCAGTTGGGATGGAAACCAGAAACAAGCTTTGATCAACTCGTCACAATGATGGTCGAGAACGACATGAGACTTGCTCAACAGGAACTCATTCTCAAAGGAAAGCAGCTTCGTGGCAGCCAAGCTGCATGAAGGAGGATGCCCGCTTGCAAGCCTTCCTGGTAAAGTTAAAAGACAAGTTTCTCTATTGTCTTTCCTGAACCAAACCCTACTGTCACGTGACTTATAATGAGTTTTTGGCAGTACTAAATACCAACTTTTGGGTTCGCAATGAAGATCATAGTAACCGGCGGCGCGGGGTTTATTGGCAGCCACATTGTGGATGCGTGTTTACAATCTGGTCACAACGTCGAAGTCATTGATGATCTTTCGAGTGGGTTATCTGGGAATGTTCCCGAAGACATACCACTTCACAAGGTTGATATCCGTAATACACAGCGTATCGCTGACATTTTTCAGAAGTTTCAACCTGATGCTGTTTGTCACCAAGCAGCTCAGCTATCAGTCAGTCGCTCTGTTCGTGACCCTCTATTGGATGCCGATATCAATTGCCTCGGCCTTCTTTCTGTACTCAACGCTGCCGTCAACACGAGTTGCAAGCGAATGGTCTTCGCATCCTCCGGTGGTGTATTGTATGGAGACGTTACAACACCTGCTCCTGAGACAGCACCTGCAAACCCGATTAGCCCATACGGTATTACTAAGTGGGTTGGTGAAAGATATCTTGATTTCTATGCTCGAGAACACGGACTGTCATCAATCGCACTACGATATTCAAATGTCTACGGACCTCGACAAGATCCCCATGGCGAGGCCGGGGTAGTTGCTATTTTCTGTAATCAATTCCTCGATGGTCATCCTGCTCGCATCAATGGTGATGGAAAATATATTCGTGATTATGTCTACGGCCCTGATGTTGCTGCTGCGAATCTCGCTGCTATTTCTTTAGATGAGCAGCACTTTAGTGAAAGAAAAACGCTTTCTCTTAATATAGGCACGGGAATCGGCACTGATGTCAATACGCTCGAGAAGAACTTGCGAACACAGACAGAACAGCTTTATACACGTACTTCTAAAGAACAAACCCTGCCTGAACCCGAGTATGGCCCAGAGCGGGTTGGAGACCTACGGTCGAGTCTCCTCGACGCAAGCCGTGCTAGGAACATCCTAGGCTGGAAGCCAACATATTCATTCCATGAAGGATTGGAAGCGACTGCCCGATGGTTTTTTGAAAAGAAGAACGGCGTCCTCGAGGATTCAGTCCTATAAAGACAATTTCTCTTTCATCCTCAGAACAAAACCCAAACTCGTACTACATCTGATAGAGGCTCACAAAAAAGTAAGCCGATTACTCAGATTCCTGAGTTTCAATATCTTTTCTCAAAATACTTTTGTGTTTCAAAATCATTTCATGAGAACTTACTTCAAGTCCACTATACGCATCACGACAGATTCGATGCATAAGTGTGTTTGATTTAAGGTACAGTGGAAAGCCATGCTCACGACCGATAATCCGTCGGGCATCTACTGCGGAATATAAAATTTCGGGCGGCATCCATCTGCGTGGCATCCCGTTATACCCGAGTGCGTCAACATTGGTACGGGTGTCGAGGAGGTGGAAAAATCGTAACGCATCATCTCTTGAATTGATGGTCAGTGAAACACGATCTACGCACGCTAGTGTTTCACGGTATTTTCCACACGGTGCGAACGCGTCACACCGAACTGCCGGAGCTACAAAAATGAGCCGTGTGTCTCCTGGTCGGTGTTGCCACGGACTGACAGGCCTACCTGAATTTTCTGCTGCAACAAGATCCTCTAAAGCCTCAAGCGTAATAAGTGCACCGAAGCTGTATCCAATAAAAACAACCGGACGCTCGGGGTCTATCTGGCCAAGGAGCCATGCCAGATAATGTCCTTCCGTAAAACAGCGATGATATTTGTTTCGACCATCTTTCAGCAGACAGCCATCCTGCTGACTAGGCCATGAATAAATCATCAACTGTGTGTCCACCGAATGGGACATGAAAAAACTACAACGCTTTGCAAGACGGATACCCTGTTGTTTTGCCGACCATGCGTCATATCGATTTCCATGTAGAAAAATGACAAGAGGTCCTTTTCCCGAAAGCAAACTTCCAACGTCGTCCGAGAGCCATCTACAATGCTCTGGCTCATAACGCTGTACAGTAGGGTTCACCACTTCTGGTATACAACAAATACCTGGGAGATGCCTTGTACTGAAAACCCAGATATTCGGCTCGCAACAAGCCTGTGAACCATTGGATGCACCAGAGACAGGTACTGAAACACAACCAAATAGTCCGAAGGTCAAAAATACCCAGGACAATCGGTACAAACGGTACAAACTTGTTTTTCTTTCGTGAGTTCCAGACATCAGTGTTGAACAACAGCCCGATTACAAAAATGAAAAACTACCTTTTCACGGCGAAAAGAATGGTTTGTGAAACAATGCGGTTTCCGTAAACCTTAACGTTCACTTTCAACACTAGCACGGAAAAATTGGTGAGGAGATAAAAACTTCCGTCACATCATGCAAGCGTGAGGTAGGGTTGCTCAGCAAGACTGATTGACTGTTGCTTTCGCTCTATTGCAATCAGGTCATTCAGTACTCAGCGACTTTAATTTGATTCACCGGGAGACTCCCCTATGACACGTCTTGTTTGCCTGCTGACTGCACTGGGCTGTTTGGTCGTTCTACCAGGATGTAGTAGTTGCTTCGGGAATAGTTGCAGACGACCGTCTTTTCTTGAATTCCGAAATACGGGCCGGGGACTCTATCAGAACAACTGCAATACACCATGCGGTCAAGCGCCATGTGAACCGTGCGGAGCGGCTCCCTGTGGTTGCGAACCATGCGGAAGTCCTACGCCTTGTTGCGAAGGCGGAGTGGAAAGCGGCACAGTCATTGGTCCAACTCCTGTTGTGAGTGATCCTGGTACTTTTTCTTAATGCCAAGTACTTTTTAGCTCGATACGACGATGCACCGCTCTTGCCGGCCACGCATCGGGTATTGCGACACAATGGGTGTTCGCTCCCGATTCGAGCGGTCCATCGTCGTATCGAGCTGTATCTGGCGTCTTAACGAGCTGAATCTGTGCTGGATTCTTCATCATCCACTCATTTTTATGCTGCTTCGTAGTTATACTCTTTGTCATGTTTGACAATCTCTCCAATTCGCTTACCTCTGCAATAAGTTCTCTCCGTGGTAGAGGAAAACTTTCTGAATCAAATATGCGCGAGGGCCTCGGTGAGGTTCGAACAGCACTTCTTGAAGCTGATGTTGCATACGATGTTGTTGAGGAATTCCTCGACCGTGTTTCTGCAGATGCTGTTGGTGCAAAGGTTCTTGATGCCCTAGATCCAGCACAACAACTCATCGGCATTGTGCACCGCGAACTAATTAATCTCATGGGACCGGTCGACCATGAGCTTTCTTTTCATTCAGGCGATACCACAATTCTTATGCTTTGTGGGCTCCAAGGATCAGGAAAAACCACCACGTGTGGAAAACTTGCTCGACGCCTCAAGGAGCAGGGAAAAGGAGTCATGCTTGTTGCTGCTGATTTACAACGACCTGCAGCGATTGAGCAACTATCGGTGCTGGGTGAACAAATTGGTATACCGGTGCATACTCCTCATGACCAGGCTGACCCCGTTGCGGTTTGCAAGGCTGGTGTAAAAAAAGCAAAGAAGGATGGGATCGATGTTGTCATTCTTGATACAGCAGGCAGGCTTTCTATTGATCAAGAATTAATGGCTGAATTATCACGCATTGATCGAACAGTTTCGCCTGATCAGGTGTTTTTGGTTGTTGATGCGATGACCGGTCAGGATGCTGTTTCAAGTGCGAAAGCCTTTAACGAATCGCTTGAAATTGATGGCGTCATCATGACGAAACTAGATGGCGACGCTCGGGGTGGTGCTGCGCTATCAGTAAAAAGTGTCACCGGTGTACCGATTAAATTTATGGGAACCGGTGAGGGCGTTGATGCGCTTGAAGAATTTCATCCCGACCGACTCGCCGGCCGAATTCTTGGTATGGGGGATGTCGTAAGTCTCGTTGAAGAAGCTCAAAGAAAATTTGATCAAGACGAGATGCAGCGACAAGAGGAACGTCTCAAGTCAGGTGAATTTACACTTGAGGACTTCAAAAAAATGATGCTCCAAACCAGGCGGCTTGGCCCACTTGGAAAAGTTATTGGAATGATTCCTGGTATGGGAGGGATGCAGGAAACATTAGCCGGTGCTGATCTTGAAAAAGACATCAATCGACTATTTGGAATCATTGATTCAATGACACCTGAAGAACGACGTAACCCGTCACGGGTGATTGATCAGACACGACGCAGACGCATTGCAACTGGAGCAGGTGTTCAGCCTCAAGAAGTCAATGATCTCGTAAAGCAGTTTGATGGTATGGCCTCTATGATGAAAGGCATGGCAGGCCTAGGAATGAAAGATCGAATGCGAGAGGTCCAAAAAATGCAATCCGCTATGGGCAATCCGGCAGGCCGTCTCGGACGACCAAAGGGTGATACAGGGAAGAGATTAACAGCTGAACAGAGACGAAAACTCAAAAAACAGCGGGAAAAAGAGGCCCGACGGCGAAAACGAGACGCTCGACGTTGATCTTCCTGCCGGCCGTCAGGTGTCTTCAATCCTGTTGTGAGTCGTCCCTGAACAAAAAAAATACAGTACCCACCTTTTTTACGACTCGTTGTGGTGTACCTTAGAAGGCCCGGCGCACCTGCGACCATGCACATGCTGGAAGCACCACGTGTTGGTGACAGTATGTGAATCCAAGTACCGACCAATTCATAATTTTGGAGAGTTGAAATCGTGGCAGTGGTAATTCGTATGAAACGAATGGGACGTACACATCGTCCTTTTTTCAGGATTTGTGCAACTGACCGCCGGACACCCCGGGATGGTCGCGTTATTGAAGAACTTGGCACATACGACCCGAGTGTGTCTGATACCGACGCCCGCTGCACTCTCAAATCAGCAAGAGTGGATTATTGGCTGAGCGTAGGAGCTCAACCAAGTGATAAAGTGCAAGTTCTCATAAAGAAATATGGGACAAATGGCACACACGTCAAAGCAATGGAAGAAGCTCGTGCAAGGTTATCCCTGCCTCGGATCGTACCGGAGGCTGGTGAGCCAGTAGTTGCAGCACCGTTGGAAGAGGAATCACCAGTAGCAGAAGCGGATGCACCATCTGAATCTGCAAGCGACGATTCTTCTGCTGCAGTATCGGCTGAAACGGATACAAAAGATGCCAAACCCGCGGAGCAACCAACTGATGAGCCAGCATCCGCTGAAGCCTCATCGGCCACGGAAGCTCCAGATGCTGAGGCAAAGACTGACGAGACTACCGAGTGAGCAAGTGCAGGACGTGCCATGCGGATCGACGTCGTTACGCTATTCCCTGAAATGTTTCAGGGCTTTCTTGATGGAAGTTTACTGGGCGCTGCGCAAAAATCCGGTTTACTCGACATCCGATTGAAAAATATCCGAGACTTTGCGACTGGAGTCCACCGGCAAGTTGATGATCGTCCATACGGTGGAGGTCCTGGAATGCTTCTTATGCCCGGCCCAGTTGTTGACTGCGTTGAGTCTCTGTTCGATCAAAATAGTTCGTCCGAACTTCCTGAATCTTCAAGTAGTCCTGACTTATCAAGTAGTATTAAAATGCTCTCGCCCGCCGGACGACCACTCACTCAGGAAGTTGTTGAAGAGCTCGCTGGACGACAACGCCTCATTCTTCTCTGTGGAAGGTATGAGGGATTTGATCAACGGATCTGTGACACACTGAAGCCAGACCTCATTTCAGTTGGAAACTATGTCCTTTCAGGCGGTGAAGTAGCTGCTATGGTGATTATTGATGCTGTTGCTAGGCTAATACCTGGCGTTCTTGGTGACTCACGAAGTGCTGTCGATGATTCGTTCTCGGGCACGGAAAGACTTATCGAAGGCCCACAGTATACGCGTCCTCGTGAATATCGTGGTCTTCGCGTACCCGATGTCCTTTTAACCGGTGACCATCAACGAATTGCTGCTTGGCGTAAAACTCAGGCGGTTCATGCCACCCGCACGCAATCAAACAAACACACAGAAAAATAATTTACAACAGTACGCTACATTTCTTGGAGATTAGAAAATGAGTCAGCAAATTCTCGAGCACGTTGAATCAAACAGCCTAAAAAAGGAAATTGATAAATTTGAAATTGGCGACACAGTAGACGTCCATAATCGTATTCTTGAAGGAAATAAAGAACGGACTCAGATCTTCAATGGTGTCGTTATTGCCCGCAGCGGTTCTGGCAGTCGTGAGATGTTTACTGTTCGTCGAATTGTTTCAGGGGAAGGGGTGGAGCGCAAATTCCCTGTTCATTCCCCAAAAATTGCAAAGATCGTTGTGAAACGATCCGGTGTTACACGACGTGCGAAATTGTATTATTTGCGTGATCGTGTTGGAAAAGCAGTGCGTCTTCGTGAACGTCGAACCGACGCGAAAACCAAATAATGGTTACTGTGATCTGAGAATCACAAAAAGGACTTTGGGTGGCCACTCGCAAAACAATTGGCCTTCAAGGTGAGCAAGAAGCTGTTCGTTATCTTCGAAAACAGGGATATCAAATAATAGCTCACCGTGAACGTATTCTGCGCGGTGATATCGATATCATTGCTCTTGATAAGCGCACTGTTGTCTTCATCGAAGTGCGCTCTAGAACAAGTACCCATCACGGACATCCTGCTGAAACAATCGATGCTCGGAAGAAACAGCGAATTTGTACGTTAGCGAATGCCTACATAAAACAGCATCGACTTGAAAATTATTCATTTCGGCTCGATGTTATTACGGTCCTGTTTACACCTTCTCTACCAATTCAAAACCGTTGGTTCTTTTGGCGTTCTGGTCATTCACCAATCATTGAGCATTTCCAGAATGCCTTCGAAATGGATTCCTAGATTATCTCTTTTGGCGATACAAGGTCGCTGATTTCGTCTGCTGAAGTAAACACTCGCAACATATCGTTGGGTACAGTTTGCGCAAGATTCTTGAGAGCATACTCCGTTTTTTGCTTGGACCTCCTGCTAGGAACTCGACGGATCGCAATACCGGCTATCTGATTTTGCCGCTGCTGTGCTACTTTTGCGTAAACCTCGGGATCTCGCTCTCCAGAATCACCGACAAGAATAAATTTTCGATTTGGAAAATGATCTATTATTTCAATGATTACGTCCCGTTTTGATTTTTTGGAAGAACGCATCCTTCCAAGCGGTGTTGAGTCCTTTAACCGAAAAAGCTTCAGGTGCATAGATCCATCTGGCAGGCCTGCAGACTGAAAAAAATCATTGAGTGGTCTTGTGAGTTGCCACGGACTGGCTGATACATAATGAAAGGCTGCTCCAGACGATGACCAGTGTTTGTAAAGATCAACCATGTCTGGAATTGGTACAAATTCTCTCAAGAGTGTATTTGCTAAGAGTTCTCGGCGGTCTGCAACGTTTGTTAGTTTGACGGTATCGTCAATATCAGAAATGACTGAGGTTCCACTCGTATGGAGCAACTGAACAGAGCCCATGGTTGTTACTGACGTGGAATATGTGTCTCCATTGACCGATTCGAAACAGAGTTTTTGTCCATAGGGTGTTTCAACTACAGTTTCAGATACTGTTTGTGCATCGAGATCAAAGCTCGTTTCAAAGTGCCCGGTGCGTTTTGAGATACCAATATCTTTTATTTTTCCCCCAAGGCGAATTTGAACCGACTCTCCTGATACTCGCTGAAATAAAAACATCTCTGAACGAGCCTGAAAAATTGGTGATCGGAGTTGCACCTCATCCATTTTCAGAAGCCTCTTCACAACTGCGTAGGCCACCGTTCGCCTACGACTAGCCATTGGAAGTGGTTTAGTGACCATCCCATGAATATTGACCCGCCAGACACCTGTGGCCTCGATCCACTGGGCATAGGTTGGGAAGAAAGTGATCATGTTTAAATGAAACTGGGGCCAACGAGCGACGGAATAGATGATGAAACCTTGCAATGGCCGATTGGTGTATTCTAATACGATTTTGGCCATGGCTATACAGCCAAGCTAAATGGTACGGAAAATAACGATCATTCCAAAAGATACAGTGGAGGCCAGTTAATGGGAGTAAAGAAGTCAGGTAAGGGGCGGCGGAAACTCGGGCAAAAGAAGCGACGCATGCGGGCGAAGATTCGTCATCGCAAGGGTTAACCAGAACAGTCGAAGTATTTTTCCACCGGCTGAGGCAAATTTTCTCCTCACTTTCCTTGCCCTGCCCTTGGTGTGGTGTAGTGTTGTTCGGCTTCTCAGGAATGCTGAGAGCTTGTTCATCCACACTATGGCGGTCCCAGTAGGTCCGCTTTTCCACAGGGAGTAAGGATCAATGTCAAGGACGCCGTGGGTCTATCGAGCCATCGCGTGTGTGCCAGTTGTGCTGGCCGCCGCCGGGCTTACTGGCTGCAAAAGCCTTCAAGAACGCTATATAAGATTTGAAGTTTGGAAATATGAACGGTGCTTTGGGCATCTGCCACCAGGCTTTACACCCAACGGCGCGATTCCTCCTCCAGCTGTTGCACCAGCCGCAATGAGACCATGCAGTGCACCTGGGTGCCAACCATGTGCACCCGTCAATACGTGCAATACGTGCGGCAATGGCGTCCCACTTGCTGGGGGCAACATAATGCCAGACACCGTCGGTTCACCACAGACCATACGAGCCAGTAAACCTGTTGTTATTTCCGACGAAGTTGTCTTGCCTTAAGAAAGAGAACGACCCACTTATCATTCCTCAACATTATTTAATGTGCGGAGAGTGCGGTTCAACTTCTTAAGCCAACGTCTCTGATTCTGCGGGAAATGCTCTGGATTCAACATCTTGTCGCCAAGCGGTTATTGCGTCCAAAATAGTTCCCTTCGTTTCAGCATACGACCTTACAAACCGCGGAATGCGCTCAACTGAAAGACCGATGAGGTCGTGCATGACTAGAACCTGACCATCGCATTCAGGACCCGCTCCTATCCCGATTGTCGGTATTTGGATTGCAGCCGTTATATCGGCGGCAAGTTCCGCTGGCACACATTCCAAAACAACACCGCAAGCTCCTGCTGCTGCTGCTGCTGTTGCATCAGCGAGAAGTTGGTCTCTGTCTCTTTGAATGCGATATCCACCGAGTTGATGCACTGCCTGAGGACGAAGTCCCACATGAGCCATCACTGGAATACCAGCCTCAACTATTCCGGCAATGACATCCTGTTGGCCTGATGTTCCCTCAAGTTTAATTGCTTGACAACCGGTTTCCTGCAATATTCTGGCTGCAGATTCAATTGCTTTCTCCACGCCTAAATGCTGTAAAGGAAACGGTAGATCAACAAACACGATAGCACGTTGAACTGCACGAGAAACAATTTCTCCATGATATATCATCTGTTCAATAGTAGCTGAAAGTGTTGTTTCTCGACCGGCGATGACCATCGCGAGACTATCACCGACGAGGACACAGTCAACGCCCGCAGAATCTGCAAGACGCCCTGACCACCAGTCATAGGCAGTAACCATACTAATCGGCCGACCACTCTGCTTAGCCTGTGCTAAGTCACGAATCGTAAGGGAACGAGATTCGTTGTCATGGTCTTGCATGAAGTTCACAATCCAAAAAAGTTGTAGGGGTGTTCTACTGTCGCCAGTATGTTTCTCGCTCAATCTCTTACATATTAAATATCACTTAGGAAATCATCGATGTCGTCATCCGATAAAGCCTCTTTAGATTGTTTAGACGATTTCTTATCGTCCAAAAAATCATCATCAGAATCTAACTCTTCGTCTGCCTCCAAAAAGAGATCATCCTCGAGAGGTTCAACTTCATTGGGTTTTGATTTGCTTGGGCTTGATCCTGAATCAGCAAATGCCTCAACTGTTTCTCCTTCAGGTTCTGCTTCAAGGAAATCGATTGCTTCCTCAAATGAGTCCTCAACTGTTTGTGCAGCACGACCGTCATTGGACGCAACATAATTGACTCGGAAAGCGAGATCTCCCAATTGAACCACACTCCCTGGAGGAATGGGAACCTTCGTTTTGCTTGGGAGCATCGTGCCTTTCACCATCGTTCCATTTGTCGAGCCAAGATCACGTATAAAAACAGAACCGTTTGACTCTAATAATTCACAATGACGGCGACTTATTTGGCCATGAGGAATTCGAAATGATGCCTGTTGTCCCCTGCCAACAATAATTGGCAATTTCACGTCATATTTTTTACTGCCAGACTTTGCTGTTTTAAACACAAGTTGCAACTTCATTTGGCAATCCAAAATCTGGCCCATTCAGGATCAGAGCCTGACAGGATATTTAAGTTTTGATGAGTGCTCGGATTTGTGAGTAGCGACAACTAAGGCAGTTTTTTCGCTAGAGATCGTAAAACCTCGATTATCCACTCTTAGTCGAATTTTCCAAATGCCCCCAGCTAAGTTTTCCGTTTCGACAGAAATCAAGCCGGGAACGCGAGGTATGACCTTGCGACAGGCGCTCCATACCCTATAATCACGGGGTTTTCGGGAGTTAGTGGCCGCTACATGGCCTTCTACCTTCGGAATTAATGAAAACGCGGGTGTAGCTCAGTTGGTAGAGCACCACGTTGCCAACGTGGTTGTCGTGGGTTCGAATCCCATCACCCGCTCTCCTCTGTGGAATGGTTGCCCTGTCTGCCGGGCTCCAAACCGCTCATGGGAGTGAAACCCCCAAGTTTTAACAAGCAAAAACACGCACTCTATCCTCTCACTTTTTTCACAGGACGAAGATGTCAGACGATTCAACAGCCATTGCCGAACCTCAGTTACTAAAAATCGATGTGACTGTAGAGGAAACTTCCACGTGTCAGAGGAAAGTGAAGGTTTCTGTTCCTCGAGAAGAAATCGACAGGTATTACGAAGAGGCGGTAGGTGATCTTATGCCAACTGCTCTCTTGCCTGGCTTCCGTCCTGGCAGAGCGCCGCGCAAACTTGTCGGCAGCAAGTTTAAAGCAGAATTAAACGATCAAATCCGATCCAAACTTTTGAATGATGCTCTTGAACGTGTAAATGAACAAGAAAATCTTGCACCAATCAGTGAACCTGACCTCGACGTTGCTGCTGTCATTCTTCCAGATGATGGACCAATGACCTTTGAGTTTTCTATCGAAGTTCGCCCAGAATTTGAAATGCCAGAATGGAAAGGGCTCTCTATCAAGAGGCCAAATCGAGAAATTTCTGATGCAGACGTAGAAGAGGCCGTAAACAATCTTCTCCGTGAACGAGGTCGACTTGTCCCTGCAAAGGGGTCTCCCAAGCCAGGAGATCTCATGGTTGCAAATCTAAAATGCACCGACGACGATGGCAAAGTGCTCTCTCATGCAGAAGAAATGGAAATCGTTGTACGCCCCAAACTTTCGCTTGCCGACGCAGAGCTAGACGAATTCGACAAACTTGTTGCTCAATTGAAGCCTGGGGAGAAAGTCACATCGAAAATTACGATTTCTGAGGAGGCGGCTGTTGAAGCCCTTCGCGGAAAAACCGTCACGTTGGAAATTGAGCTTCTTGATGTGAAGCGTTTTGAAATGCCAGAAATAACTCCGTCATTGCTTACTGAGTTAGGTGATTTTGAGTCAGCCAATGATCTTTCTGAGGCGGTACGGAAACAGCTTCTCAACCAGCTTGAATGGCATCAAAGGAAACAGGTTAGGCAACAGGTTTCTGCGTCGCTAACAGCATCTGCTAATTGGGAACTTCCTCCTGACTTGTTGCGTCGCCAGAGCCAACGTGAACTGGAGAGATCTATTTTAGAGCTTCGGCGGAGTGGTTTTGATGATGACTCAATCCGTCGATACGTCAATGAACTTCGTCAGTCTGTGATGGCAAGCACGGCACGTTCATTGAAAGAACATTTCATCTTGGAAAAAATTGCAGAAGCCGAGAAAGTCTCTGACTCTGCTGCAGATTATGAAGCAGAAATCAAGGCTATCGCTGCTCAATCTGGTGAATCACCGAGACGTGTTCGTGCCAGCCTTGAGCGAAGAGGACTTATGGATGTGCTTCGAAATCAAATTATTGAACGAAAAACTATTGACCTAGTTACTTCACAGGCCAAATTTGAAGATATGCCTTTTGAATTTCCAAAACCAGATGCTGAGGCTATTGACCACGCCGTTTGTGGTGTTGCTGCCGGCGAGGATGAAATTCCAACCACACCACTTTCACATGAAGATTCATCTTCATAGTTTTTAAATAATTCTTTTGCCTCATTCATTCGCACTGCTGAAAGTTGCTCATGGCTGTCCAAAGGTTTCCATTACCATCAATAAACGCTCCGATTGATCCAAGTGCTGCCAGCGCTTACAGAGACTACCAACGGCAGAGACAGATGACACTTGGTGATCTTCTGCTGGAAAACAGGATCATTCTTCTACAGGGTGAAATCTATGACGGAAATGCAAATGAACTCGTCATGAAATTGCTCTATCTGCAGAGTGAAAACCGTCGAAAAGACATTCATTTTTACATCAATTCACCTGGCGGCAGTGTCACTGCAACAATGGCAATTTATGACACAATGCAGATACTCTCGTGCCCAGTCGCCACATATTGTGTTGGTCTGGCTGCGAGCGGTGGTGCCGTGTTACTGGCCGGAGGTGCAGCCGGCAAGCGGTTCTCGCTCCCTCACGCCAAAGTGATGATTCACCAGCCATATGGTCAAGTTGGTGGACAAGTCAGCGATATTGAAATCCAGGCTGATGAAATAATTAAAACCCGTGCTGTTTTAAATGAAATTCTTGCATCTCATACTGGGCAACCAATTGAACGCATTGCTCAAGACACAGACCGAGACAGGTATCTCACAGCGACGGAAGCCAAAGACTATGGTCTCGTTGATGACATTCTCACCAAACCTCCCGGAGAAGAAGACAAAGACGTTGATTAGGCATCTTTTCTTCCCTTCATCTTTTTCCTGAATAACCGGAATCAATTAAATGCCCCTGATCCCCTATGTTGTTGAAAAAAGTGGCCGCGAAGAGCGAGCCATGGACATTTATAGCCGGCTGCTTAAAGACCGCATCATATTTCTTGGTTCTCAGGTAAATGATGAAATGGCGAATGCCATTGTCGCGCAGATGCTCTTTCTTCAGACTGACGATCCGAAAAGTGATATCCATCTCTATATCAATTCACCTGGAGGAAGCGTTACGGCAGGGCTGGCAATTTACGACACAATGCAATTTGTGAGCTGTGATGTTGCAACCTATTGCATAGGTCAAGCTGCATCCATGGGCGCTTTGCTCTTAACAGCTGGAACGGCTGGAAAACGACGAGCTCTACCAAATGCTCGGATCATGATTCATCAACCACTTGCTGGCATGGAAGGTACCGCAGAAGAAATCATGATTCATGCAAACGAATTTCGAAATATTAAAAGTAAATTGAATAAAATTTTACTGAAACACACTGGTCAACCCCTTGAGAAAATTGAGGAGGATACTGATCGTGATCGATTTATGTCAGCAGACGAAGCGTGTGAATATCATCTTATTGACGAAGTGATTGAACAAATGCCCACGGGTTAATAGTCCTTTACGGTACGTGAGGCGCAAGGAGGCGCGTCATGAAAGTAACTTTATTTCAACAGATGAAACTTGGACCTTCTCCGGTGTCATTTTTCGTGTGTCTGATAATTTTGATTTGTGGCTGTAAGAGTGATGTTCATCATCAACTTCTTGAACGAGAACTGCGGCTTCAAGAAGATCAGATTTATTGCCTCCAAGACAAGTTACAGACGCAATATTACGAACTTGATACGTTGACAGAAGAGAACGCATCACTTCGTAAGCAACTTGGGATCGTTGATGACTCTTCTCCTTCGCGCACCACGCTACCCTCGCCGACACCTGCTCAGCCACTCCTTGTTCCGCCACAAGTTGATGTGCCAAACTTTGATGGAACAAGTGATGGCCCGAAAAGTACCGGTCCCATTTTTGGTACCGACCCTCCATCTGGGACTAGTAGTAAAAAGAGCTCCAACAGTCTGCCAAAGCCTAGCGAGGATATGACACCTCCGACCCTAGAGGGCGTGCCGCCGTTGCCACAGGAGTCGAGTGAGCGAGGTGCTTCCAGACCTGTTCGCCAGCTTTCTTTTGCTGAAAGCGTTGGCCATCAAGCAGATCTCACGCATCTAGTCATTAATCATGAAAAAACTGTTTGTTATGACAGCGATGGTGATGGCTCCCCAGAGGGAATCACACTTGTCGTTGAGCCACGTGATGCTGATGAACGCCTTGTCACGACTGCTGGTGATATTTATGTGGCTGCATTTGAACCGACAGCAACAGCCCAAGAGGCCAGTCTAGGACGTCAGTTTGCAGAATGGACAATTCCCGCGGCCGAAGCTCAACAGCACTTTCGACGCACATCAAGAGCCCGTGGTCTTCATTTCATACTACCGTGGCCAACTACGGCACCAGCGACTACTCCTATTCGAATTACAGTTCAGCTGACTCAGTTTGATGGCTCAGCAATTGAAACGGAAGCTCTTGCTAAACTTAACTCCGCATCTGGAGACAGCCACTAAAAACGGCCGGCCTTTTGGAAAGCAAGGCCGGCCGCTCAAGTAGTAATTTTTAGTGAGGGACTTTTTCTTTAAAGCCCTTTTGATTCCAAGAAATTCAATAAGTCGGCAACGCGGTTCGAGTAACCCCATTCATTGTCGTACCAGCTAACGACCTTCACAAGATTTCCAAGGCCGATAGTATCAACAGCAGAGAAAATTGAACTATGGGGATCTCCTCGTAGATCAGTTGAGACCAACTGTTGCTCTGAATACCTGAGAATTCCTTTTAGTGGACCGTCTGCTGCTGTCTTCATGGCAGCGTTAATTTCTTCAGGGGAAGCCTCCTTGCCCAGCGTCGCCGTAAAGTCAACAACACTTACAGTTGGCACCGGTACACGAAACGCCATGCCGGTAAACTTGCCCTGTAGTTCAGGTATAACAAGACCGACTGCCTTTGCAGCACCCGTTCCTGCTGGAACAATATTTAAAGCGGCCGCTCGTGCATCACGCAGATTGCCAGCAGCGGTATCGACTGTCTTCTGAGAGTTTGTATATGCGTGAACCGTAGTAAGCAGACCACGATCAATACCAAACTGCTCGTGAAGAATCTTTGCTACAGGAGCAAGACCATTCGTAGTACAGGAAGCATTTGAAATCACGTGATGCTTTGATGGATCATACATATCATCATTTACTCCAAGCACGATCGTAAGATCTTCATTTTTTGCTGGAGCTGAAATCACCACTTTTTTTACACTGTCTCGCTTGTGAGCGACCGCCTTCGTTGCGTCAGTGAAAAAGCCAGTACTTTCAACAACGATATCTACATTCTCTGACCCCCATGGAATTGATCCTGGATCACGCTCGGCAAAAACCTTAATTGTTCTGCCATCGACAACGAGATCATTCCCATTAGTCCCTACTGTTCCTTTAAATGGACCGTAGTTTGAATCTAGCTCGAGAAGATGAGCATTCGTCTTGGCGTCTGTAAGATCATTGAGGGCAACGATCTGCACCTCACCATCAAGGCCAAATTTTTCATATATCGCTCGGAACGTGAGACGTCCAATACGACCAAAACCATTAATGCCAACACGAATGGACACAGCAAAACTCCTATAACGAGTCGTCAGATCGGCAGTTGTCAGAGTGCCTTCGGGCACTGCCACCGTAAAGTTTCTCCGGCAGGACTATACACGCGCACCAACTCTATCTCAATCACCCACAGGTTTTAGCCTGTCGCTACACCAATCAAAAGTATTTGCCGTCGAATTCTTGGAAATCAGGGATGTCAGCTAGCTTCACCTGGCAGGAAATTTGTCCAAAATCGGTTTTTCCCACAGAAAGCCCGCCATGAGAAACTCCTTTTGACATCACGTCATGTTCCAGCGATTCTTTGTCCATATGAAACAAACACATACAAAAAACCAGAGTTCTACTGAAAAGGTAGCCGTTCTTGAACTGCGAGATGTGAAAAAGTCTTTTCCTGTTCCAGGTAGTAATCCTCTACAAATTCTTGACATACCATTTTTCCAAATTACCGCTGGTGAACTTGTTGCACTGGAAGGGCAAAGTGGTTCTGGCAAGTCAACGCTTTTAAATGTTGTTTCTGGTATTTTACGTCCTGATAGTGGTGAGGTCCTGATTGGTGGCCTGAATATCGTCAAGCTAGCTGAGCCACAGCGCGACCGGCTACGGGCTGATCGAATCGGTCTTGTATTTCAACAATTTAACCTGCTGCCTGGATTCACTGCGCTCGAGAACGTACTCGTTGCAATGAGTTTCGGATCACAAGCAGCAAGTAAGGAACGGGCTGAGTCACTGCTTGACGCCGTTGGTCTGGCTGACCGTTTCCATCACAAGCCAGCAGCTTTGAGTATTGGACAACAACAACGCGTTGCAGTTGCCCGTGCACTTGCAAATCGGCCACGAGTTCTTCTTGCCGATGAGCCGACCGCAAGTATTGACCCTGCCCATCAACAACAAGTTATTGATCTCCTGCAGAATACATGCAAGGAAGAAGACGTCGCACTTTTAGTTGTCACACATGCTCCAGAAGTAGCAGAGCAATTTCCAGTACGCCATCGTTTGGAAGATTTTAATCGGGCTGCGGCAATCCACCCAACAACAAGTGGAGTACATTGATGAGTTTGCTCGGAATTGCATGGAGAAACATTAAACAGCGGGCACTTCCAAGTGGCCTCACTGCATTATCAATGGCTCTTGGTGTCGCACTTGTTGTAGCAACCTTGATCACGGGTGGTGTTGTAAAGCAAGCCTTCGAGTCAGGTGCGGGCCTTGGTTACAACATGATCGTTGGTGCCAAAGGCAGCCCGTTACAACTTGTGCTCAATAGTGTTTATTTCATCAGCAAGCCAATCGAGAATATTTCGTGGGCTACATATGCAGAATTTTTGCCTGCCCATGAACGTCCTGATGGAAAAGATGGAACATGGGCAGCAAGTACGCAGACTGCTGTTCCCATCTGTATGGGCGATTACTTTCGTGGCCACCGAGTAGTTGGCACAAATTCTGCTTATTTCGATCGACTTACTCGTGGCAATGGCGAGCCTTTTGAGTTTTCTTCCGGGGAAAACTTTCACGATGATGATTTATACAGTGCTGTTCTAGGAAGCCAAGTTGCACGTACGCTAAACCTGCGTGTTGGTGATACGATCGCACCGACACATGGTGCTGATGATGGTAAGGTTCATGATCCATTCGAAATCACGGGAATTCTCTCCAGAACTGACACTCCTATTGACCGCGGTGTTTTCGTCAATATGGAAGGCTTTTATCTTCAAGAGGGGCATGCAAAGCCGATTGATTCGAGTGTGGTCGCTGATCAAACCATACCCGAGGAGAATAACTCACCAGGTGATGGGCTACTTCCATTTAACCAACGTGAGGTCACTGCTATTTTGCTTGAGACAGCGGCTCTTCCTGGTCTCCCGGCAGAACTCACTGCGATGGGCCTTCGTAATGCGATCAATGAGGGTCGTGAAGCTCAGGCTGCTCTTCCGATTGCTGAGATTCGTGTACTCCTTGATCTTTTTGTTACACCGCTTGAGTTATTACTTTTGTTAGTCACAACTCTTGTCGTGATTGTTTCCGCAATTGGCATCCTGGTGAGTATGGTTGGTTCATCTCTTGAACGAAGCCGGGACGTGGCAATCATGAGAGCCTTGGGGGCTCGTCGCAGCGTTGTTCTAGCAACAGTACTTATTGAAGCCATTCTCCTTGCTGTTGGAGGAGGAGTCATCGGATTGCTCCTTGGGCACGGCACAGTTGGACTCATTGGGCCATGGATAGCAACAAATGCAGGTGTTACAGCTGGATTTTTATCGCATACGACGGCAGAACTGCTCCTTGTACCTTTCTTAATCGTACTTGCGATCCTTGCAGCATTATTACCAGCTGTGGCTGCGTATCGCACGGACGTCGCACGATGGCTGAATTAAAGTAAAAAACGTTGAAAAGCAAGCCTTCTCCCAAACCTTGATTCGGTATCACAATGTGTCCTATATATTAGGGGTATGCGAATGCCTGCCTTCTATCATTCTCGAATTGCTGTTCTGATGCTTGCCATCAGCTCCTTGTTAATTGTGCCATTCGCACAATCTCTTGCCTGTCCTTTTTGTTCCGCAGTCTCCTTAACATTCTCTCAAGAAATTAATCAAAGCGATGCTGCCGTCATCGCCCGCCTTGTTGAGCCACCTCCTGCATCATCTTTGGGACCTAATGCTGAGGGTCCATTACCACGGGCTAAATTCGAAGTAGTTGATGTCCTCAAAGGAGAAGACCTATTGCGTTCAACGAATATGCTTGATGCGGAAACTCTCATTGATGCAATTATGCTCGAGGTAACCACTCCTGGGGATTTATATCTCATCATGGGAATTGAGCCGCCCGAATTTATATGGTCGAACCCAATTGCCATTAATGAACGTGCTGTTACATATCTTAAGACACTTGATGAGCTCCCTGAATCTGGCCCAGATCGTCTTGCCTTTTTTCAACAATACCTCGAAGACGAAGACGATGTTCTTACTCGAGACGCATATGACGAATTTGCAATCGCACCATATGATGATGTCCGTGGCCTTGAAAATAGAATGGATCCGACTGCACTACTGCAATGGATAAAGACGCCAAAGATTCCCTCGAACAGACGTCGTTTGTACGCCACGATGTTGGGTATATGCGGAACTCCCGCTGACGCATCTGAAATAGAGAAAATTCTTCTTGGTGAAGAACTTGGCGATGATTCATCTGATCTGCGCAGTGGATTGGATGCGTTGATTGCCTGCTATGTCGTGCTCGTTGGGCCAGCGGGTCTCGATCTCATTGATAAACTTTTTCTTGATCGTAGCTCTCGGGATATTCCATTCACAGAAACATATGCCGCGGTAATGGCACTTCGTTTCCTTGGCGAAGAGTCAGAAAACATTCCACGTGACCGTGTTCTTGAATCCTTGCGGTTATTGCTTAATGAACCAAAACTTGCAGATCTGGTCATTGCTGATCTCGCTCGCTGGCAGGATTGGTCTGTGATAGAAAAGTTGACGACCATTTATGTGGACGCCACACCAGAGAACATCTTTGTGCGTGAACCCATAGTGAACTATATGAAAGCGTGTCCGCTTCCTGAGGCCGCGAGTGCTTTGGTAAAACTTCGTGAGATTGATCCCGATGCTGTTCGCAGAGCAGCCACGTTAGCTGGTTTAGCGGGCCTCGCAGCAAGTGCTGAAGGAACCCCTTCGGCTGAAGAGGCTCCTTCAACAGAGCAGTCAACTACTACGCCCGTACGTGTTGCTGATGTCGTTGCAGATGATGTCACGTCAGACCGCTCTATGGTTGTGAGTACGGGCTCACCACCGGTGGCAGAAGATTCTCAGACCAGAAAAAGTCCCATTCCATACTCTGAGAACAGATCATCTACAGAATCCTTGCGAATGCTAAAATGGTTCGTCTGGGCTGTTCTTGTTGTTGTTGCAGCCTTTCTATCTCGCTATTTTCTTCAGTCAGGAAAACGGGATGCTGCTGGTTAGCAAATCCAGTTGCAGTACAGCAATTATGAAAAAAGGACTTTTTGATACTCCTCTAAAAGCTACTCAAGGTAGTGTTGAAAGTAACGAAGATCATGCCTATAAGGCTTTAGCTGGGACATCAATTGCTGCTGCAACACTCGCATTTCTGTCACCACTGGCGTTTATTGACTGGTGGCTACTAGCTGTACCTGCAGTTGGTTTTTGTCTCGGTCTGGTTGCCTTACGGGACATTATCAAACGTCCTGATATTTTCACAGGTAAACGACTGGCTAAAACAGCTACGACTTTTTCATTGGTTTGCCTAATAGGTGGGACTATATATCTATCATGGGTATATGCTGCTGAATTGCCTGAAGGATTCGAGAGAGTTCATTACGGTATTTTGCAACCTGCTGAGGGCTCACCCGCGGCTTCAATACCTGATTCCGCTCGCGCTATAGACGGACATAATGTACTCATTAAGGGTTATATGTATCCGGGGAAAAAACAATTTGGGATTCGTCAATTTTTACTTGTACGAGATCAAGGAGATTGCTGCTTTGGAGGTAATCCAAAAATTACTGATCGTGTTCTTGTCCATCTTCAAGATGAAAAGAGCATGTCATTTAGCTCTCGTCAGAAAAAAATCGCTGGCACATTCACCGTTCGCCCAACCTTTGGCCAAGATGGTATCGAGGGGGGGGTCCTTTACCATCTTGAAGAAGCGTTTCCTCGCTAAAGTCTTTGTTTGTTTTCTATCTGCTTCACTTTTTTCAGGCTGTGGTCGAGACAAAAACGCCCCTCTAACTTCTGATGAAAACGCTTTTGATAAAAACGGTGCACCGAGTACTGACGAGCGTCAGTCACAGCCGAAACAGAGACTCAACCAAAATGGTATTCGTGAGATATCCTTTGACGATATTATCTTTGAGATGGCGGAGGACGAACCTTTTTCCCAAAAACTCTTGCCCGAGCGAGTCACCTCTTTAGTGGGACATGAGATTCGGATTCGAGGATATATTCTTCCGAGCTTTCAACAGGCTGGCCTAACCCAGTTTGTCTTGGTTCGGGACAATATGGAATGCTGTTTTGGCCCCGGCGCAGCGTTATACGATTGTATCGTTGTCAAAATGCTTCCGGGCAGGACAGCTAATTTTTCTATTCGTCCTGTAGCTGTTACCGGGACTTTTGGTATCAAGGAATTAAAAGGTCCGGATGGGAGTCACCTCGCTGTCTATTCGCTCACTGGAGAATCTGTTCGATGATCGGCCAGAAGTATCTCCAATTATCGATCATGTGGATGCATTTAGACACTGTATCGCGTAGGGCATGTTTAACTCTTTGCTTGCTCTCGTCTCTCGCTTCGACAAGCCCAGCATGCCCATTCTGTGGCCCTGTTGAAACACCACTCTCTTATAGTATCGAACGATCAAGTGACATTGCCATTGGCGACTCGGTAACAGATGCAGTTGCAAATATACAAGGCCAACAACACCAGTCTTTTTCACTTCTTTCGAGAATAATTCCGACGCCTTCAGGTAGAAAAGTAGTTGCCATTGAGTCTGCTATACCCTTGGTAAAAGCTACTGTTGAAACTACTTTCTCGGGGACTGCTTTACTTTTTGATCTTCCTGTTACTGGGTGGACTGCGCATGCTGCTGATGAAATGTTTCTTGGCTACGCTCTCCAAATACCTCCATTAACGCAGAAGATTTTTAACGATAAAAACCGCCTTGAGTGGTTTGCCCAATGGCTGGATCATCCCAATCCTGCTATTTCAAAAGATGCCTATGCCGAATTTGCCCTCGCTCCATTTCAGGAAGTTCGAGACTCAGCTCATGCTTTTTCTCCAGAGCACGTTGTCGATCATCTGAATGATCTATCCATTCAACAGCAAAGGCGTGGGTTCTATGGGATAGTGGCTGGTGTACTAGCTCGTCAGTCATCGAAAGAGTCTCAATCAGCATGCGCGAACGTGCTTGTTCGCATGATTACCAAAGACCAATCAAGTGATTTTCAGGCTGGCCTTGATGGCATTATGGCTGGACTCTTTATCGCGTTAGGTAAACAAGCACTGCCGGTTTTAGAACGTGAGAATCTCTTCGAGAATGAGGCAAGCCCTGTTAATCAGCGACATCTTCTACAAGCATTGCGGTTTTGCTGGGAATATCCATCTGACACGATCCCCCGAACAGAAGTTACCTTCATCACTCGTAAACTCTTCCCCGTGCCACACCTTACGCGCGAGGTCATTGTTGACTTATCACGATATCAAGATTGGGCATTTTGTAACCAGATTGTTGCAATGTGGGATACTCTTGGTACCGAAGATCCACTCATTCGGCCGGCAATTATTGGGTATCTCTTGGCGTATCCATCAGAGAAAAGTGCCTCCCTGCTTACTCAACTCAGGGAGAAAGATATTGAGGTATTCAATAAGGCTCGACAAGCGGCAGCAATACCATTTCCTGCTGCTGCTCCTTAAATTTTATTCAATCGTACGTCGAGCAACGGAATATTGTGAGCGAATATGAGGAAACATCTGCTGTTTTCTACTGTAGCTGTGTCTTAGCAGCAGAGTCCGGGTTGATTACTACCTTCGCTGCTGGAGTCACTGGCTCTTGCCACCCAGTTGTAACAATATCTGCGTTCCTTTCCTGCAGCTGCTTTGTTTCATCTGCGGTTGAAACTGAATCGATGGCTGATTTCTTTGTTGGCTGAAATGACGAAAGTTTTATCTCTTCACCTGGAAAACCTTGTGCTGCCGCTGGGAAACTCGGTGTTTCGTTTGGCATTGGTGTTGGGAGTTCTTCGGTATTGAAATCACGAGGCAACTTTGCCGGTAATTCACGAGTCGCTGGATCTCGTGGTGGCATCTGCTGCGCTCGGGCTGCAGCACCAACGGCATCAAATTGTTGAGTTATCGGGCCACGACTGAAAACTCCGGGACGAGAATGACCATAGTCTAAATAGAGACTGGCATCTCGCTGACGTGCTCTTCTATGGGCATCAAAATACGCCTTACCCGGCCATGGTCCTTCTGAGAGAAAAACACCGTTATATTCGAGTAACGATCCCTTACGAAAATGGAACTGTGCGATCGATCGGTTGTAATCAATAAGCGATCTGAAATAGGCACTTTCTGCCTGAGCTCTTCGTCGCTGGGCATCAAGTAACTGATCAAAAGTTGTCGTACCGGCATCATAAGCGGCTTGTACTGCTTCAACCTGTCGCTCGGCAGCCACACGTCGATTAAAGTTCGTCTGTGCAAGGGCAAAGTTTGTATCAATATTTCGTATTGCTTCGACGAGTGCATGCGAGACTTCAAGCTCTTCATCTTGAAGTTGAGCACGAGCCTTCGCTAACTGCAGTTGATGATGCCGTACCGTCGCCAGTTCACGACGAAAACCGAGTGGCATTAAGAACTGAGCACCCGCCTGCCATTCTTGAAATTCGCCGTGGAAGAGGGTTGCATATGCATTTGTTCCATCAAGTGGATCTGCTCCATCGGCACCATATGAATTATTCCCACCGAGTAAGTCATTACCCATCCCTAAGAAACGCCATCTTCCCACGAGATCAAGTCGCGGCAGAATAAGATTCTTCGCCGCTGTCAACTCGAGCTCTCGCTGCTTGATTCTCCATTTTTGTCGACGGAGTTCGGCAGATCGAGAAAGTGCTTCTACGAGAGATTGTTGCCAATCGAATGTAACTCGTGCTGTTGTTGGTTCATCGGCAGGACGTATTAGTCGTCCATCAGAAGATGAGATCCCCATCATGTATCGCAGCCTATTCTCAGCACTGAACACTGAGTTGAGCGCCTGTTCAACTTCACTACGAAAAAAGAAATATTGTTCTCGAGCCTGTGCTTCTTTATCTGCTTCACCACCGCGTGATTGTTCAACATAGAGAGCATGCACTCGACGCCATGCCTCCAGTGCACTATCGCGACCGACCTTACGAGCTTCGAGGTCACGGAAGGCGAAGTAAAGTTCCCAATAGGCTTGCTCGGTATCACTAATCAAGTTTCGAACACCAATTTCAAAATCAGCCAGTGAAATATCTGCACTCACTCGTGCAAGGAGAACACCGCGGAAATTTGGTCTGCCATACAGATTCTCAAAGGCATCTGGACCAGCGATTCGGTTATACGTGAGGCCTGCACCTTGAAGTAGCGGTTGTTGGAATGAAAAGTCGTAATTAGTTGTCCACGTCGATGGGACACCCGTCTGTCGAATTGGTGAATTGTTATTGTCGTATAAGGTTTCATTCGCGAGCCCAAAGGTTGCACCAGTTGCCGTTCGTTTTTGTAAACCCGTTGTCCAGTTTCCTGTATCACCCAACAAGTGTTGTTGGAAGATAATCGTTCCTGGCCCACCAACATTCTGCGGCCTATTCTGCCGTTCCCATGTCAGTGAACTCGAAAGCTGGACATCAAATTGTGCGAGGGCACTCTCAACACCACGAAATGGATCCGTTTCGACAAGAGCTGGATCATAGACAGTCGGAGTAAGATCTGGATTCGTCAAAAGTGATACTGGTGGCTCACCAGTCTGCGGTCTGGGCCCTCCAAAACTACTGAACCTGCCACCTAAGTTTCGAAGAACTTTGCCATTTTCGAGAGCAGTACGAATCGCATCCTCAAGCGTCACTTCCCAAATTTCTTCAAAATTCGCATTTGAGAGTGTAAGAGGCTCAACTGTTTCAGCCGCCTCATCAAGTGGATCTTGGCATGTATCTGGGTATTCTATTTTTTGAACAGCGCCTACATAATGAGAAAGATCACCATCCTCGAAAAAATAAAATGGCTGCCGTGGCGCACATCCACTCGCTGCAATAGCCATACAGCTGAAAAGCATGCCGATTTTTTGGAACCAACTGTTCACGGAGGTTTTCTTTATCAGGTTCGTTGATCAGCGTGGGAAGTGTGGCTAACCGCCACAAGACTTCCCACGTTGCGTTGAACAAACTGACGCTCCGCCCTGGAGGGAATTCTTTCCGAGTATCCATACAGCAAGGTTTCCCTTGCCGTTGATACACAACAGAAAGTCTTCTGAGTACGATAACCCCCCGGATCGTACCCACGTCGTCGCACACCCTAGGGCGTAGCGCCAGCACAGTTCATATCGACGACTGAATCGACAAACTTGTGCTAACCGTTATTTATGACCTGTTTTTATTTTTTCTGCGAAGAATAGGAGGTTTGGGTAGACCATCGAGAAGACGTCTGTACCCTAATCTGTCCAGCTTCATACCAGACAAAGCGTGCCGAACAGTCTTTGGTCTTTTCTACAAATTCGCAGCCGGCCTCTGGACCAAGTACGCTCAGGGTTGTTGCCAAGGCATCTGCAGTCGTTGCATCAGGTGCAATAACAGTCACACCTGTTGAACCAACTACACCAATACCTGTTCTTGGATCGACGATATGACTATATCGTATTCCTTCTATTTCAACGGCTTGAAATGCATCTCCAGAAGTTGTCACAGATGCATCTTGAAGTGTTATGAAAATTGGTGGCAGATCTTCACATCTATTTTTTTCTGGCTGCCTGCCAAGTGCATCTACTTCTACCCGCCAACCAGCTGAATTTGGTGGTCTCCCAATGACACCTATATCACCCGATGCATCAATCATTCCAGCAACAATATCATTGACCTTTAGAATGTTTAATCCCTGATCGATGGCAAAACCCATACCGATACCACCGAGGTCAAGCCTCATATCAGGTTTAAGAAGGCTAACCTTGTGGCCGTCTTCTAGCCTCAACGTGTCCGGGCCTGATGCATTACGGGCAGCTACAAGCTGTCTTGCAAGAGGCATGCGCTTTGTCTGTCGTGATTTTCTCCATAAGTCTGTAAAAACTCCAACCGTTGGATCAAAAGCCCCATGACTCCGATCGCGCCAAGCGGTAGCTTGAACAAGAACTTCCCAGAGTTCTGGACTGACTGGTGTCGGCGACAGTGTTGGTGCCAAAGCAGAGAGTTGGCATAGTTCACTTTTTGGTTTGTAATCAGACAGGACTTGTTCAAGTCGACTGACCTCATCGAGTGCTGCTGTAATTGCTTTTTCGGCTTTGGAAAGTGACTCTGCAAACGCTGTTACAGTCCAGGTCACTCCCATACACCTTCTGGTACCCGAATAACGACTGAGCGACGCTGCATTCGCTGGTATTTGCGAGAGAAGAATAAAGGAAATTAGTACCCATAACACCATTTGGGATGAATAACTCACTCCATTGAGGTAGAATTGAGTTTGTTTTCGGCTTGCAGAAAAGATCACGTGTATGTCCAAGCTTTTGATTTAATAAAGGAACATTCGATGGATTTACCGGTCACGATTACATTTGACTGTACGCCATTACGAAGCATTTCTCGCTTCGACATACCCCTAGATGCATCACCTACTTTTCGAAGACGTCTTGAATTGTTACAGGCAGCCGTCACAAAACATGGTACTCGCAACACATATTATCTTACCGACGCCAAGTGTCAGTTTCGATTTACAAATAACCCAGAAATTGGCTGGGTAAAGTTTGCATTCGAGGGTACCGTCATAACAAATGACAATGACAGTCAGACCATTGGCAGTGATCTCATTATTTGTCTTGATACAGAAACATGTGATTGGCTCACACAACCAGCTGTTGAATGGCTCAAAAACAGTGTAAGCCATGCAGTCGAAATCGAATTTGATCGGTATATTGCAGCAGGTGATCTGTCTGAGGCAATAAATCGAATTGAACGCGAACAGGCTGCGAGTGACGCTGCTGGTGGCTTTCTTGGAATGAATCTCTAGGCACTTATCGTTTTCACGTACCCTGTTGCATCCGAATTTTTATGTCAGAATCTCCAAAATCTATTTGTCCGGTGTGTGGCGGTGACACGCATGAAATTCGTGCCAAACTTCATTGCCGACAATGTGGAATGATTTTGGAAACATGCTGTGAGGGTGGTCCCATGGGTGCTCGTCCCTGTGACCAACAACCGCCATTCCCGGTAGATTCCAAACAATCTGAAGATTTCAAAACAGGCTGAGTTTTTTGATTAGGAAAACTCGATCTTTCTTTTGTTCGGTTAGAACAATGTGATTCTATTTGTGTCCAAGTGTGCCGCTACGGGGCCACACTTTGTTTCGAGTTGCATTCCGGTTCGGTAAATAACAGATGGTGCCTTGTCATGATCTGTATTCGAGCAGACTGATAACCGTTACGACTAGAAGAGAAGGAATTCTGTAGTGACAGGTACGAAAAACTTTCATGTGTTGCTATGGATAACAGGAGCATATCTTTTTACCAGTAGTAGTCTGGGCCTCGCGCACGATGAAGCGACACAGACACAATTTCTGGTCGAAGCTCAGCAAGGAGGCTCGCATCTTTTTCAAAACAGTTCACACAGTAGTCCTAAACAAACTCTCATGCGATCGCACGACGGAACAGAGATGAGAGATATTTGCTATACGAAATGGCGAATGGAGGAGCGCACGCTCGCATACACAATAAAGAAACGCGTGCCTCACACAGAATATCGATCAAAAAAGTACACCGTTATGATTCCTGAAAATAGAACGAAAACTGTTCAGTGCACAACAGAACATTTTCCCAGCAATCAGCGACACGTAAACCCAGTCAGGATTCCCAATCAGGAACAATTTGATAAGCAATACACAGTGATGATTCCAGTGCAGCAGGAGCGAACAACCAGTTGGACTGTGAAGGTTCCATTCAAAAAAACATTTGAGGAAATGTTCATCGTGATGGTACCTGTTGAGGAGAAGAAAACAGAAGAATATACCGTCAGAATTCCCTTTCTTGAGAAAGTCCATGAAACATACACCGTTAAGGTACCGTATCAAGAAAAAATAATTACTTATCGGAAGGTAACCAAACGGGTGCCAGTCAAAACAACAAAAACAGTCGTCTGTCATGGTGGACACTGGGGGATGGAAGCACAGAAAGTATCAGAGAACAGCCGCTGTGATCCTGCAGGAGATCCGGGTGTTCCGGCAACTATTTACCGTCGGAAGTGGGTGCCAACTTCGGTCACTCGGGAAGTTCCTGCCACAATCTGGAAATGCATTATCGAAGAAGTTCCCCACATCTCGTATGTGCAGAAGTATCGGTCTGAAGAACGAACTCGCACACATTATGTTCAACGTTACCGTAAAGAAACAAAAATCCGTGAGTCCTTTATCACAAAAATGGTTCCTGAAAAAAGAACGAGGATTGTCTCCATAGACACTTTTCGTGAAGAAAAACGAACGGGCACATATTGTGTAACAAAAATGGTTCCTGAAAAAAGAACTAAACCTGCCCACTTCACACAATACCGTTGGGAAACACGAACTCCTGAGCAGACTCTTCAAAAAAATGTTCCTAAAATACAGACAAAAACAGTGCGATATACCGTTATGGTGCCGAAAGAAAAAATATGTACGTATCGTGTTCTCGGCCACGACACCGTGACAGAGAAAAAAACCTTGAGATATTACGTTCGTGTTCCTTACAGTGTGTCGAAAAAAGTACCGCTCACTGTTCGCCGTTGTTTTGTAAAGCAAGCGCAAGACGACGTGACAAGTCAATCTGGTAAGGTTCATTCAAACGACTCAGAAAACACTAAGAAATCTGCCTAGTGGTCTAGAATGCCTCAATTGCGTCGTCTAGAAACCGCCGTGATGCCTTAGAGAACTGCCTAGTGTATTCTTCGCTACAAGAAACCAGGTGTTCTTTCTCAAACCTGTAGTGGAGTGATCAATGCATTATTGGCTGATAAAAAGTGAACCAACAACTTTCTCAATTCATGATCTTGCTCATTCAAAAAACAAGACAACATGCTGGGAAGGTGTCCGCAACTACCAAGCCCGAAACTTTCTGCAAGCAATGAAAAAGGGTGATCGTGCCATTTTCTATCACTCAAATGCGAAACCCCCAGCAGCTGTTGGCATTGTTGAAGTTGTGAAAGAGTCGTATCCAGATCATTTTGCTTGGAAAGAAGGGCACAAATATCAAGATATAAAGGCTTCTCCTGAAAAGCCCATTTGGGCCATGGTCGATGTAAAACTTGTTCAGATCTTTCCTAAAGAAATTTCGCTCGAACAACTACGTGGTGTAAAGGCACTCGAGGGCCTCGAATTGCTGCGTCGTGGCAGTAGGCTTTCAGTCCATCCTGTTTCAGCAGCACACTTCAAGGTATTTGAACGACTTGCAAAACAAAAGTAAAACTTGTCTATGTCATGCCAGCATGAATCACATCAACGACCAGTAGCACCAACAAGCAAGCCTCTTCCAGAAAGCCTCCAGTGGCTTGAAGACGATTTGGGTACCATCAAATCCAATGATCTCTTCAGACCGGTCCGAACACGTTTAGGGCGACAAGATGGAACCGTCATACTGAACGATCGTGAACTTATTAACTTTGGGTCCAATGACTATCTTGGCTATGCTGGAGACTCTCGTCTGATTAAAGCTTCTGCAAAAGGAGCTTGCTCCGAGGGTGCTGGTGCAGGAGCGAGTCCACTGGTAAGCGGTCATTCTGCCCTTCACGAGTCTCTTGGAACAAATCTTTCGTCACTCTTGAACACCGAAGAGTCTCTCATCTTTCCAAGTGGTTATGCTGCAAATATGTCCACAATTGCGTGTCTTACTGGTCCTCATGATCTTATCGTGAGCGATGTAAAGAACCACGCGAGCATAATCGACGGTTGTCGGCTTTCTGGGGCGAATATTCAGATCTATCCACACCGCGATCTTACAGTAGCTGCCAGCCTTCTTAAAAATATTCCCGCAAAGCGACGACTCATAGTGACTGATAGCCTCTTTTCCATGGATGGTACGATCGCGCCCCTGGCGGATATGGCTCAACTTGCTCACGACACCAAAAGTATGCTTCTCGTTGATGAAGCACACGCTACTGGAATTTTTGGAACTCGTGGCAGTGGACTTGTTGAAGAAGCTGACGTTGCCTCCTCGGTTGCTGTGCGAATTGGAACTCTCTCCAAGGCTCTTGGAGGTTCAGGTGGTTTTGTCTCTGGTCACCACACTCTTATCGAATATCTCAGACATCGGGCCCGCGGTTGGATGTTTTCCACTGCTCATTCACCAGCATCTGCCGCAGTTGGAATACGTGCAATTCAGCTATTATCTGAGGAACCTTTTCGTCGAAAAACACTTACAGAAAATGCAGATATGTTTCGGCACAAGCTCTTATCGCACGGAGTCAACATCGGTAACGCTGAAGCACATATTGTGCCCGTCTACGTCAAAACACCACAGCAAGCGGTTCAAATAGCTGCTTCCCTCGTTAAGGATGGCTTTTTTGTACCCGCAATACGCCCTCCGAGTGTTCCAAGAGGATCGAGTCTCCTCCGAGTAAGTCTGTCCTTCAAACATTCTGAAGATACTATTGATGCATTGAGTAACTCGATAATCAAATATGTCTGCATGTGAATCAAACGACTTGTCGAAGTGGTGTATTATTGGTGCTGGCCCTTCTGGGCTAACAGCACTGAAGAATTTTTTGCAGTGCGGTATTCAAGTTGACTGTATTGAGCGTGAAGATGATCTCGGTGGAAATTGGTATTTTGGATCATCAACATCTCGTGTTTTTGAATCCACAAAGCTGATTAGCTCAAAGTCACTTACTCAATTCACTGATTTCCCAATGCCTCAGGATTGGCCAGAATATCCTGGTCATAGACAATGTCTGGAATACCTTCATCGGTATGCTGATCACTTTGGTTTACGCAAGCACATTCTTTTTAAGAATTCTGTTACGCATATCACACCGATCGAGTGCAATCAGGTGCGACAAGGTTGGCAAGTTGATTTTGAAGATGGAAGCACGCGATACTATGCGGGTGTTGTCTTTGCTTCGGGACACAACCATGAGCCACGATTGCCAGATATCGCTTCAACATTTACTGGTCCAGTAATCCATTCTGCAGCATACAAGTCACCAGAAGTGCCCTGTGTGCTAAAAAACAAGAGAGTTCTTGTTATCGGGGGTGGAAACTCTGGTTGCGATATTGCTGTGGAAGCTTCTTTTCATGCTGCTGTCACATTTCATTCAACTCGTCGAAACTATCACATTTTACCGCGCCTCTTTATGGGCAGACCATCAGACCTCCGAGGTGAGCGACTTCTAAAAATGCGCATACCTCTCAGCATTCGAAGACTAATCAGTCGACGAGTTATTGCGCGCACGATTGGTTTACCTGAAAAACATGGTCTTCCTCGACCCGATCATAGCCTTTGGGAAACACATCCTGTCATAAATGAAAATCTTTATCGTCGCATTGATGAGGGTGCAATTCGACCAATGCCTGATATTGAAAGATTTGAAAATGCGACAGCTTTTTTCAAAAACGGTCATCGTGAGTCAATCGATGTTGTTATAGCAGCGACAGGGTATCGCCTTACATTCCCCAAAATGAATACACCTGAACTTAACACAGAAGACGGTATACCAAAGTTATTTATGCACTTCCTTCACCCAGAAGCCAATGATCTTGCTGTCGTTGGAATGATTCAACCCGACAGCGGACAATGGGGTATCACAGATCTCCAATCACAGGTGATCGCTCGAATGATTCTTGCAAATCGTAGCGCGCCACGAGCTCAAGCATGGCTTAAAAAACAACGGCAAAGAATACAGAAAAATAATTCGATTCACTATATCAAGTCACCGCGACATGCACTTGAGGTCGAACATTTTAGTTATTCTCAACACCTCAAAAAACTTATTTGTGGACTAAACAGACGCTTGCGCCACGCAGCTATCTAATAATCTCCTCAACCTGTCTCTACCCTGCAAACTCGACGTAATACATTCTTTGGATCACAAACCATCTGGAAAAGTTAGTGGCTGCGTAACTGGTGGTACTTTTTGTTCTGGCTGTTGAGGATTACCAAAGATCGCTTCGAGACCTCTCCCAATGCCATCGCGTAATACTGCATCTGCTGTGTTTTGCATGATTCGCTTTAAGATCGTATCGATCGCAGTAGCATCGAATTGAGGATTACGAACCGTTCCCCGAAGTGGGATCACAAAAGGAGTGCGTAGAAGTTGTGCAACTACTGGAGTAGCTCCTGCTAAATCTCCTCGAAAAGCAACTTCGAGCTGCATCGACAATGAACCGTCATGCCCCATACTGCCCTGACTGCGTACAGTCAATTGACCCATGTCGAGGATAAGATTGTCATGGTAAACCCGACCATCTGCTATCTGCACCCGTACTGGATCTGGTCGTGCCCGCAAGAAAACGACCTGATCACCAAATGCAAAACGTGGATCAACAACACTTTGAAGTTTTGCTAAAAGCTTAATGAGCGGTCCTGCCATATCGCCGGGTGTAACAGAAAACTGCTCCAGCATTAACTGTCCATCAAATCGACCATTGAGTGGATCGTTCAAGGGCAACTGACCTCCGGATGTATCAACGGTCAGAAAGCCGTTTGCTTCAGTTGCTCGCCTCAGAATTGGAGACAGCCAGGATAACCACCGATCACAAAGAGGCGGCGTTAACGCAATACGTTCAATGAATCTTCCTGGTGGTACAATAAGTTGACCAGGTGGAGGAAAAAGCTGAATCCATGGTGTTCCACGAATTTTTCCTCCTGACACTGGTATTTCAAATGGTCCAAAAGCCAGTTGTCCCTCGAGCAGTCGCAGTGGCATCGTGCCAGGCCCAAGGGGAAAACCGGCAATTTGTCCACCTTGCCAAGAAAGTGTTGTTTCGGCTGTTATACGCGGAAACCAGTTCTCGATACCTTGGTCAGCACTGTGGGATTGTTTCGACGGTAAAGCGATGAGTTGTTGTTTTGATAAAGAACGCTGTGGCGAAGGTGCCTTCCACTTTTCTGGAAGTGGTACCATCACTGAATCATCAATTGTCATAGAAGATTCAACAGAACCTCTTATGGAAAACGGTTGTGGGCCGCCGCCTGTCACTTTCAACATCTGAGCTGAAGACGGTGAAAGAAGTCGGCTTAACTGCTCCCAATTCATTAATATTGTGCCACCAAGTTCTACGTGCTGTCGCCCTGTTATGTCGTCGATTGACCCAGTCGCTACAACACTCACGGTTGAGGATTCAATTTTAAATTGATTTATTTCTATTTGGTTCGTTAATACTTCATTCGCAACCGGTCGTGTTATGTCAAGCAGTCCGTTCACCTGCGGTTCTTTCCAAACCAGATGTGCTTGTAGACCTTCAGCTTGTCCGTTTGGGACGTTTGAATGAGAAACAGCTAATTGGCTACCTGTTATTGTCATCAAAAGATTGAGACCCGTAGGTGTTTCAAGGAGATCCGCTGTTCCCCAAAGACGACCTGCTGCGTCTAGTGTCAGATCTTGTGCCAGCCATTTATTCAGTCTTGTAAGATCGACTTGCCACTGTATCCGACCCTGCACGCTATCGAAAAGAGTATTGATCAATGGTTGATCTTTTGAACTTCTCGGGACTATCTGCAATCCACCTGTTCGTAGTGATACCGTTGACGACAACATTTCAGCACTTGAGAGCCTTATGATTCCTCGACCAGGATCTACCGATCCAACTGCTGCAAGAATCACCTTCGATTCTTCTATGCGTTGCCTACCCGCTTGAAAAACGAGGTTCTCTATCTGCGTTGAAGCCTTTGTTATCTGAAATTGCTCTCCGATATACCGGAGGTTCCAGCTGCTTTCAAAACGACCCGCTATTTCTGTTTGAGAAGAAGGTACTTCAAAACCCCCAGTAACACCAAAACCAAGAATTCGCTGTCGCCATGTCATCAAATTTCCTGACATCTGACAGTCGAAAGCGACTGGCTCTTTCTTCGCTTGTGCGATCATATTTACCCACGGTGTCTTACTGAGATCACAAGAAAAACGATACTCTTCTGAAAGCGATACAACAAAGGAATCACCCCCTGACCCCAACTTGAAATCCACATTCTTCAGTACGATGTCGGCTGGTGTTTCAATCCAGCCTGTATCGAGATCAATGGAAATGAGCTGCTCTTCCCAGACTGCTTGCTCACCGATCAACCATTTCAATTCTTCGATACTTAATGATGTTGATATTTTTGCTGGACCCATCTCCGATGAGCGATCAACACGACATTGTCCTCGTGATATTCCTGAGAGATGTTGCTTTTTCATCCCTTTTTGGAAATCGAGTAGCTCACTCACACTTTGAAACATACTGCCTAGGTCAATCCGCCACGTTGTTTCGACTGTATCAGACATCCCGTTCATCGAAATATCAGCAAAGTTTGATGCGAACCCGGATTCCTCTACATAAAGTTGCCCATCGAGTTGTTGCCGGGCGGAAATCCAAGCGGACCATGGAGCGTGCCATTCTATTTTCTTTTCACCTTGGATCGCTGATACGTTCTTGAGTTCAGATCTAAACTGAATTTGACGACCGGCAGTTTGTGCCTCGCTCTTAATATCAACAGTGACTGCTCCTCCTGTCATTTGCACGTCTGGACGTAGCATACGAATACGTGGGAAAGCACTTAGTAGCGAAGCAATGTCAATAGATGCATGGGCCTCAAAGTCATCACCTTGAAATACTTCCAGTACCTGCCAACCAGGAAATACGATGTCACTTTTATATCTATGGCCAGGTGTCGCCGTAATAGTTCCTGAAGCTTCCAAGTAACCGACATCTGTCTCTGCTTGGAACCTCTTAATAACATATTTATCCGGAAATAAAGCAGCCTCGAAAGGCATATCAACTTTTTCAATTACCAGTTCCTTCTGATCTGTCTTATTTTCAACAATTGACAAATCCCGACCGATAACGTTGCCCTTGATAACAACCTGTGCCTCTTTATGAGATGGTGGGGTCGACCAATTCATTTGAAACGATTGGTCAAGAAGTACATCAGCGCGAATATCAACGATGCCTTGGATGAGATGCGACCAGCCAAATCGATTTGCTACTACCCGTGAAATACCGGCCGGGCAGCGGGTCGTCCCTACCACCAATGAAGACTTTCTTTTATCTGCCTCCGACTCGGATACTGTCACTGACCAACCACCAGGCTGAGCAAGAATTGAATTTGCTCGATTGATAATACTGGCTGTCGTTAGCCTATTTTCAACCTGTGAAGAAGCTTTACGTATTTCCAACTGAGGCTCTTCGGCGTACCGAATAGATCCACTACAGATTGTGCCCGATGGGAAAAAAGAAGGCTCACCACCCGCTGCAGACTGGGGGAATGGAATAACTGCGGCAATATCATCGAGCAACCATACATCTCCATGCCGTAAATCTGTCAACTCGATTGTTGCATCAACGATTTCAACGGTTCCTGTAATGTGATTGGATGTATCACCAAATACTATTTCAGTATCTGCGTTATCAGTAGGGCTTTGAGCACTTTCTTGCTGATTACTTTGACTTACTTTTTCGATCCACGGATCGAGCACTGTTTCAATGGTGCTTCCACCGTCCCACACAGCTGTTGAGAGCCTCGCTCCTTCAAGCCGTATGCAGCCAAGGTCGTGTGGTTGCAAGACCAAACGAAGAGGGTTTCTGTTCACCTCTAAGCGATCAACAGCGAGCAATGGCATTCCATCTGATGTCTTGATAAGAAGGTCTTGATAAACAATGGGACCAAACCAATCCCACGTTGCTGAACCCGATGAGATTTGGCCTGCAAGGCCGTCAAATACGTTTTCTAGCGGCCAATCTCGAACAGCCTTAAGTCGTGTTAATCTTGGCGAGTGGTATATGACAAAACAGATAACAACCAGCTTGATTAAACGTGTAAACCACCGCCACCGTCGCAACAGGACGGATCGTAGAGAATCTTTTTGATCATTCTGGACATCATCCATGATTGTCGGCTGATCTGTGGTTGAGAAAAAAGAGCGTATCTCATAAACACGAGACTGAAATTACCGATACTCTCTACATGAGTATAGAGAGTCTCATGAATCAATGCGAAGTATCGCCTGTGTACACGGCGAGATCAGTGGGAGTATCAATATCACTGCCTGCATGTGCATTTGGATCTATTGTCGCCCAGATGGCATCAGATATGACATGAATACTCTTTGATTCATACTTCTGGAGATATTGAACAAAGCCACGAAAATCGCGACCACCAGAGCTAAAAAAGCCCTCTAAGTGATGCAGAATCGTTGGCCGACAAACAGAAAAAAGATACTGAAGACGTTTTCCTACCTCTGGAATGACCCACTGCGTACACATTTCTTCCTGTGGAAAACGAGCAATCATTTCCAACACAAAGGATGAGCGAATTGCAGGCAGATCACACGCGGAGAGGATGACAAATTGTGGCAGGGGTTGAGGGTGTTCTCGCCAGATCCATCGAAGCCCATCCAGAACGGCTGCTAATGGACCAGAATTCGGCTGATGGTCAGGAATGTGCCAAACAGGTACAAATTCTTGAGAAGACAAGTCCAGTGAATCACCACCCACAACAAGAATCGAACGTGTGACTGGAACAAGAGCTCCACTCACAATACTGAGAAGAGATTTACCACCGATAATACATTCTGCTTTCCCGCCGAGTGGTCGTTTGTCCGCTAAGCGCTTCGCTTTTCCACCCGCAAGGATAATTGCTGCTGTGTCTTTTTTCCGGACTTCTGCAGGTGTCTTGTTCACTGCACCGAACCAAGAAAACGAGCAATTCGATCAAGGCCTTCCGTCAACTTCTCCTCAGATGCAGCAAAAGACATGCGAACATGTCCTTCTGCACCAAAAGCACTGCCTGCCACAGTTGCCACATGTTCTTCTTCAAGCAACTGTTCACACCAGGCCACACTGTCTTGAGGACCTTTGGAGGCACCTAGGAATGATTGGATATCAAAAAAAGCATAAAAAGCACCACCGATATCAGGAATCTTCACACCTGGGATACTCCTGAGCCTTTCAACAACAAGGTCTCTTCGTGCTTGAAATGCATTGCGCATCACTGCGACACATTCTTGCGGACCAGTGATCGCCTCGATAGCTGCATGTTGGCTGATGCTACACGGGTTGCTTGTCTCTTGGCTCTGAAGACTCCCCATTGCCTTTGACAGTGCGGGTGGAGCGATCGTCCATCCGATACGCCAACCCGTCATTGAATACGTCTTACTTACACCAGCGACAACAATGCTCCGTGACTCAAGACCAGGTCGTAATGTTGGAAATGAAACAGATTCCCGGCCATCAAATACAAGCTGATCATAGATTTCATCAGAAACCACGGAAATGTCTGATTCGATCGCAATATCTGCAATGCAAGTGAGTTCTTCACGTGAATAAACAACACCCGTTGGATTACTCGGAGAACAGAGCAGAAGCATTCGCGTACGAGGAGTTATTGCTGCCTTCAAGGCTGCGGGCTGAAGTTTGAAATCCTCATCGATTGAGGTCTCAACAAGAATCGGTTTTGCTCCAACTAGCTTGATCAATTCTGCATAACTGACCCAATAAGGAGTTGGTACGATGACTTCGTCACCTGGATTTAAGACAGCTGTAAAGACATTATGAAGACTGTGTTTCGCCCCATTTGAAACGATAACCTGTGCTGGTGTGACTGAAAGACCAGATCGACGCGTATAGTCTTTGGCAATTGCTTCACGCAGCGCTGGTATTCCAGCCGCTGGCGTATACTTTGTTTTTCCTGCAGTGATAGCTGCTTTCCCGGCCTTACAGATATGTTCTGGTGTCGGAAAATCTGGTTCACCGACTGAAAGATCAATAACATCGATACCAGATGCCTTCATCACACCAGCTCGCGCTGCCATAGCGAGTGTCGCTGATGGCTGGAGGGAAGCCATCCGATGTGCTAATTGAAGGCAAGCAGCTTCTTCCATGACTTTTATTTCCTTTCCTATTTCTTACCAGTAAGAACCTCTATCACATGGCATACTTCTGGTATCAGTATGCCATCCGAAACTAGTGCTGGCATAAAAACACAAAACAACCATCCGTCACAGATGATACCACGGTGACCATGAGGAGTTTGGATGGCACAAAAACGAATTGGACTTTGGCTAATCGGTGCAAAAGGTGGCGTCGCCACGACCGTCATGACCGGCCTAGCAGCTCTTGCCCGTAGATTGGTTGAGCCAATCGGTCTCATTACTGAGACCGCGGCTTTTCATTCACTCAATCTTATTGATTGGAGTGATATGGTTATTGGTGGACATGATATTCGTGATGGGAGTCTTCTTGATGAGGCTCGCCGCATGTGGACAGTCAGTCGAGCAATTCCACCTGGTGTCTTGGAATCTGTCACTCCTGATCTGATAGATATTGAGACTCGTCTTCGTCCTGGCACTGTAGTGGCATCTGGTAGCTCCATTCAGGCTATAGCTTCTCTGCCAGAATCCAAAGCAGCTCAGACACCACGAAGTATTATTGATCAAATTCGAACAGATATTCTTGACTTTGCAGAAACGAATGATGTTGAACGTGTGGTCGTGGTGAACCTCGCATCAACTGAACCGCCCTGGTCATTGCCTATTCCAGACAATCTTGATGAAATTTCTTCTTTGCTCGAGAACGCATCAGAATCAAGTCCACTCCCCACGAGCAGCCTCTATGCAATTGCTGCATTCGAAGCAGATGCTGCCTATATCAATTTTACACCTTCCACTGGTGCAACACCGCACGCACTCAATACCCTCGCACAACAGAGGGGACTCCCTCATGCAGGCTGCGATGGAAAAACTGGTGAGACATTGCTTAAGAGTGTACTTGCCCCAATGTTTCGTGATCGCCACCTGGATGTCATGAGTTGGGTGGGACACAACATATTTGGGAATCTTGATGGAAAAATTCTTGATGACCCATCAAACAAAGCAGCCAAGGTAAAGAGTAAAGACCATCTGCTTGCGAATCTCTTACCATCAACACCACAAACACTTGTATCTATTGAATTCATTGAGAGTCTTGGTGACTGGAAAACTGCATGGGATCACATCCATTTTCAGGGATTTCTTGGTACGCCAATGACCATGCAGTTCACATGGCAGGGCTGTGATTCTATTCTGGCAGCTCCATTGGTCATTGATCTTGTCCGATTGGTTGATCGCGCCCGAGTGGCTGGTGAGGCCGGTTCACTGCCTTGGCTGGCAAGTTTTTTTAAAAGCCCACTCGATTGTCATGAGCAGGGTTTTGCTGCCCAAATGACCATGCTTCACGACTGGGTAAAAAAACACTCAGCACAGCCCTAAAAGAGACTTTCTACTGTAAAAAAAGTATTTTTTGTTCGCATTCAATACTCACTCACAGTCTCTGGATATGTCCTCTGATTAAATTTTGCTCTAACAAAAACAGAGTACGATCCAAATTTTTTTTAAAAAAAACCAAAATTTTTTAAAAAATTTCCGTGATTTCTCTTGACAGTAGAACACAAAATTTCTGAAAACACGTACTTCATGCATGCAATGTATGTGCTTGCACATCATGGCAGCATGAAAACGTCGATCGCTTCCAACACTCAGCACCCCAAGGAAGTAGTCGGTTCATTCCTAGGGGGTGCTACTGGCAAGGAGCCATTCAATGGCCAAGAAGAAGGCTACTAAGAAGAAAGCTACTAAGAAAAAGGTAGCTAAGAAAAAGGCTGCTAAGAAAAAGGTAGCTAAGAAGAAGAAGAAAGTCGCCAAGAAGAAGGTAGCCAAGAAGAAGGCTGCCAAGAAGAAGGTGGCTAAGAAGAAGAAAGTCGCCAAGAAGAAGAAGGCTGCCAAGAAAAAGGGCCACGCCTAATCCGTCTTTGACGTGACTGAAGGCGGTCTCCATCGAACGCTCCAATGTGAGAATGGTTCATTCTGGCAGGGTGATCGGACGATGGTGAACATGCCGTTGTTCTGACGAGAAAGGCCGGCCCGGGCTCTTGGGCGCCCGGGCCGGCCTCATTTTATAGGTAGGCTTCTGGTCAGCCCGGTTTGGCACATATCTCCGGTTTGATACATATCTATGAACGGCCAAATATCCGAAGCCTACATGTCATCGCCTCTTCAACAGAGTGAGTACTTGCTGATTGGATGCAAGCATGGCAGTGAGTCCGCTTTAGAACATCGACAACGGCTTACTTTTCCTACATTCCAAAAGCTGTACTGGCGAAAAGGTCTGGTAACTTTTCGAATTCCGTCCCATATCGTGTCAAAACCAGAGTGGTGTCACTTCGGAGTGCCTGAAAAGGTTCTTGAACAACTTGTTTTCGCTCGCATTGGCATTCGTTCATTAGGACAGGTTACAGGACAAGATGAGGATGAGAGAATTGCTACAACTCAGCAATTGCTCGGCACGCTAAAAGTAAACGCGGTCCATGTATGGAAACGTGATCCCCGTCTTCAGGTTGACACTGCCTCAATTCAGTGCAAGCTTGCTTCGCTTTATTCCTTTCAGAGAAATTCTGTCACGTCGGAACAGAATCTTATTCTGAACTGTGTTGTTGACTCTGTTGATCGTTGGTGGTTTGGCTGGCACATTGGAAGTGGGCCGACATGTCAATGGTCTGGAGGATATTACCCAGGACTAATGCCTGATCACGGCATCTCACGGGCGTGGCTCAAACTCGACGAAGCGATCGCTCGTTTTGGTATTCAATTTCATTCCGGAGAACGGGTCTGTGAGCTGGGGGCGGCTCCAGGTGGAGCCTGTCAACGCCTTCTGGAGGCAAATCTCACAGTCGTCGGTGTCGATCCTGCCACCATGAATCCCCAACTGGTTAAACATGAGCACTTCACGCATTGGAAAAAACGTGCCAGGGATATCCGAATCAGAGAGTTTGCTGATTTCGATTGGATTCTCACTGATATGAACATCGACCCAGCCAATACGATAGCCTCTCTAGAAAGAATTCTTTCATCTCGGCCTCAGAAACCACGTGGAATTATCGCAACGCTCAAACTCTCTGAGATAGCACATGCTGATAAACTCGATCAGTGGTGCGCATCATGTGCATCTTGGGGGTATCAAGCCCGCGTACAACAGTTATCAACGGGTGGACAGGAAATCTGTCTTGTGGCTCAAAAGAACTCTTCCCGAAATTGAGGGATTTGTTTGCAGCAAACACTGTGACTCATCGTTTCCAGATTGCTGAGGGATCAGTCAGACTTCCTGCCAATACCGCACATGTTTGCTGTGGTGTCTCAACAAGGAGACGACCGGCCGCATCAATACCTTTACAAATACCGGTCAGTGTAGTCGCGCGGTTAAGAGACTTTGACGAAATTCCATCTGTTTCAGACTCATATAGAACATCAAAGAGCTTGATTGACATATGAGTCAGGCTGCAACGGGACTGATACCTCTTCAAAATCGACAACCGTTTTTCAGGATTGAACGTATCAAAAACAGTATTCAAAATCTGAGGAACAAGAATTGCTAGAAGATCATCATGTGAAATAGTGTTACCCAAGATATCCGGGATTGTGATAAGTCGTTCTTTGAGTTGCTTTGGTGCATCCTCCTTTGAGCCATTTGTATTGATCCCAACACCAATGAGTAGCCTTTGAGTTGTTGTTGCTTCGAGTAGAAGGCCTCCTATCTTCCGACCACTGATTTCTATATCGTTCGGCCAACGCACATGGGGTTTCAGTTTTGGATTGAGTTGATGAAGAGACTCTGCGACAGCAAGTCCGCATGCGAGCGACCAAATTGGCAGGACACTTACCGGAATATTTTCCTTTGAGGGTATTTCCATAATGAGTGTCATCGCCAAGCTACCTACTGGCTGCCACCAGCCTGCACCACGACGACCCCGGCCACTTTTTTGATGAATTGCTGTAATCAAAGCAGGGAGAGGTACGGATGTATCGACAGCGATTTCTTTCGCTCGATCCATTGTCGACTCAAGCTCTGAATGGCACTCAATGGTCCCGAGTTTTGTCACCTGTTTCAGGTGTTCCGTGTCTCCAATTTTCGTCATCCGAACCTGCCCTTAGATCAGTCTTCACACGAGCACAGATCGATACCGACGTGCATCTGCAAAAAATGAGAGAAACCATATCTCGCACAAGAGACCACTGAGGATGGTCTATCACCCAGCTTTATCAGACAAAAAGTCTGTCAAAGAGGGAAGTCTACGTGAACTAAAGACCATAGAAGAGAGCAGTAAACGTGATGCAAGGGCGGCGATGTTGACCCGTATAGCTCTTGCGCGGTACCCCCCACGGAGAGTTGGGGTCAGCATTCGGGGCTATCCGGATGACCACAGCCAACCTCCCACTGCGTGGGTCGTCGACCGCGTGCGAGTACAGACTTTTTCACTCATTGTCTTGATCATAGGAATATCTGCATTCACGGCAGATAACAACATTGCTGCGCAGACTGTACAGCTGCCTCCACCTGCTGCTTCCTCTCTCGACAGGATTGCACAGGCATCACCGTATGGCTATCCACTCTCCCCTCCACCCCCCGCGTGGGATCCGTACGGGCCACAGGCGAGCCAAATCTATCCTGTACCTGCAACCAACCCGGGAACAAATCCGCCACCAACATGGGCCACGTCAGCTGTAAATGGACAGCCTGGTTACCCGGGCTATTCGACAGCACCACCACCTATCGTCCCAAGTAATCCTTCGCAACCATTGCCTGTTGGTTATCCCCAACCGCCAACGCAACAGAGTCAATGGTTTCAGCAAACATACCAACAATCCTTGCGAGCATATCAGGGAGTACGGGGAAGTTGGACCTATGTTCTAGGAACTGGTCGGGGAAATTCTGTCGCTGTAAATGAACTCGATACAACGGCAACGTTTGCACTCCCGTTTTTCATGAATTCACCAGCGAATATTAATCAGGCTCCTCTGCTGATTACTCCAGGCTTTGGTTTACAGTTGTGGGGTGGTCCTCAGAGTGCATTCAATCCACTTTTACTGCCACGACCTCTAGTACCCCAACTTCCAGGAAATACCTACGATAACTTTTTGGATACTGCGTGGAATCCTCAGTTCACACCACTATTTGGCGCTGAGTTGGGAATCCGTGTTGGCTTCTACACAAACTGGAATGTTTTCGTCATGGACAGCTGGCGCGTCATGGGACGAGCAATCGGTACGTTAAATATGACTCCAACATTTCAGGGCAAACTGGGTGTCATCTACCTCGATCGAAACCAGGTAAAGATATTACCCGCTGTTGGATTTACATGGACACCAAACGCAACATCGCGGTATGACGTGTTCTTTCCAGCGCCGCGAGCTATGTGGCGATTCGGACAGACACGGCGACATGCTTGGTGGGGCTATGTTGCTGGCGAATATGGTGGTGGTGCTTGGACATTTCGAAATGTTAACTACAACGGCGGAGAAGGGTTTATCCAGAGATTTGACTACAACGATATACGAATTTCTCTTGGGACAGAGTGGTTGCCTCTCGCCACAACTGGCTTCTCCGGCAACTTTGAAATCGGATATGCTTTCTACCGCCAACTTTTTTACGTCAATGGCGTCGGAGATCCTGCCAACGGCATACAGCAAATTGTTGATCTGCCAAGCACCATTATGTTTCGGTTAGGCCTTGCCTACTAATGCTCGCGGAGAAGAATATGGCTTCTCAAAAGCGTAGAAACATATCGCAGCTCATTCTCTTGCTATGCCTTGCCCTTCAGACACTTGATGTGTCTGCTTCCGACAATGCGATTATCCCGCTACCGCCAGTGGAGTCGATTGACACCAATTTCTTTGAGAAGATTCGCTTGGCTGCACTCGGTGATCCTCAAGACCTAACTGAGCCACTGCTACCAGACGATGTCGCTCCGCCAGGCCAACCACGCCAAGAAAATAATCCACCTGGTCGAAAACTTCCTCCTGGTGCAAAGCCTGGGGCTCTCCAGCAACTCATTCTCACGACTACCGAATTACCTCGTCTGGGTAGCAACGGGCTTGGGCTTGCTACACTCGAAACGAGCCTGACCCTTGGTATGCCTGCACCGACCGTTGATTCACCACTCCTCGTCACTCCCGGTTTTGGATGGACCTTTATAGATGAGGCAAGTGGCCCGATGGATCCTGGTCTTCCCGCGACACTTTATGAGTCATGGATTCAGGCCCGTTGGATGCGAAAAATTGGTGAACGTTTGGGTGTCGATCTTGCAGTTGCACCAGGCTGGTACAGCGACTTTGTAAATGACAGTGCACAGGCATTCCGGGTCACAGGCCACGGATTTGGTGCCTGGGAGGCTCACGAAGATCTCCGTGTTGTTGCTGGGGTCATCTACCTTGATCGTTATGATGTCAATCTTCTGCCCGCTGGCGGACTTCTCTGGACTCCGAGTGATGATCGACGCTTTGAGTTGATCTTTCCACGACCTCGTCTCGCCTGGCGAATCAAAGAAACTTCAAAAGCTGCTCAGTGGGTTTATCTTGCTGGTGAATTTGGGGGAAATCAGTGGGCTGTGCGTCGCGACTCTGGTGCTGACGACATTGTTGTCTATCACGATTATCGTTTGCTGGCCGGATGGGAGCGGAGACCTGCAGATCTTGGGATCAGTTGGCGTCTGGAAACAGGCTGGGTAACTGGGCGACTCGTAGAATATTATGTGACTGATACAGCTGACTATCATCCCAGTGACACATTTCTCGTGCGGTTGGGTGTCTGGTATTAAATCACATCCAAGGAATGGATAGAGCATTCACCACCCTACGTTTTTCACCGTCCATAGGTCCAATTCATGCACTCTGATGACGACCTTCTCATTCACTACCGCGATGCATATCTTTTGGTACTCGAAAAACCTTCTGGGCTCCTTTCCGTGCCAGGACGGGGACCCGATTTACAGGACTGTTTATCCAGCCGTATTCAGACACGCTTTCCAACCGCTCGAGTTGTTCATCGTCTGGATCGTGACACCTCAGGACTCATGATAATGGCTCTGGATAAAGCGTCTCAGCGAAATATCAGTCTTCAGTTTGAAGAACGCAAAGTTCGAAAAATCTATGAATGCATTGTGCAAGGAACTCCGGCACAACACTCCGGGTGCATAACACTGCCGATCGGACGAGATCTAACACGGCCACCACGCTACAAAATTGATCACGAAAATGGACGTTCTTCTGAAACATCGTGGAGCGTACTTAAAAACCATGACAATACTACTCGTCTCCAGATTGAACCACTTACCGGGCGTTCTCATCAGATAAGACTTCATCTTGCTTCGATCGATCATCCTATTCTTGGGGATCCGTTATACGCAGATGCCACTGCCTTCGAAGCCGCAGATCGTCTTCTTCTTCATGCTCGTGAAATACAGTTTTCACATCCTCTGACCGGGAACATAGTGTCGTGGCAGTCCTCCTGCCCCTTCTAATGCAACTAGGTTACGACGATTCCATAAATGCTCGCACTGCATGCAGAAAAGCCTCTGTATTCTCAACATGGATCCAATGACCAGCGTTCTCGATAACCTGACGATTCGCCACTGGGAATAATTTGTGAATTACTTCCGCATGCTCGGGCCCAACAAAGCCAGAGTGTTCACCTTCAAGAAAAAGAGTTGGGCGGGAAAACTGATAACCATTGACGGAGTCCGGCCAGGCAAGAATCTTGTCAAAATATCGTTCGATTACATCTAGATTCGCTATCCATTTCAGTCCCTCTGGCTGAGTCATAATGTTTGTGACTAAGAACCCTCGAACTTTTGGATCTGGAATCATATTCGCGAGAGCCTGCTCAACGTCCCGACGATGGGACAGGGTTGCCAGTGGCACATTCTGCATTGCATGGACATAGTCAATCGGTGTACCCGACGACCGTGCTGGTGGAATATCAACAACAATGAGTCGATCTACAAGCTTGGGCCACACCAGCGAAAGATACATTGCCACTTTGCCACCCATGCTGTGACCAAGGGTACAAACTGGTTCCGAACACTCGTCCTTGATAAGAGTAGCCACATCTTCAGCCATTGAAGGATAATCATGAATATCATTCCATGGGCTTTCACCATGATTGCGAAGATCGACTGTCAGGACTCGAAATGTGTCTGAAAGCTGCCGTGCAATAGATGACCAATTTCTTTTTGAGCCAAAAAGGCCATGTAAGATCACTAGTGTCTGGCCTTCCCCGAAAACATTGTGAGATAACTTGACTGACACAGCTTTTCCAAAATGAATTGATTTTATTTGCTTTGTTCATACTGAAGGAACAAAACGGAATATTAGGATACCAGTAGGAACATTTCCCATGCGAGCAGTGATTCAACGAGTCTCAAAAGCATGTGTCACGATAGATCACGAGGAAACAGCCACCATTGGCAGAGGACTGCTTGTTTTCTTGGGTGTCGAAACAGGTGATACATCAGCAGATGTACGGTGGCTCGCTGGAAAAATAGTTCGAATGAGAATTTTCCCTGACGAAAATGACCGGATGAATAAAAATATCCAAGAGATTCAAGGTGACATACTTGTCGTCAGCCAGTTCACGCTTTTCGCAGATACTCAAAAAGGCAATCGTCCAAGTTTCTTTCAAGCTGCCAATCCAGACGAAGCCATCCCTCGCTATGAAGAGTTTCTTCAGGAAATGGAACATCTCACTGGACGCACACCAGCTCACGGAACATTTGCTGCTGATATGCAGGTTGCTCTTATCAATGACGGCCCAGTTACAATTCTGGTCGATTCTCAAGAAAGTATCAAAGAACCATCATCAAAAATAGATTCTTGAATTTCAAACAGTAGCGGCATCATGGTCCTATCATCCTTCTAAGCTACACCAGATAGGCATGCTGAGATCGAATCATTTCAATTGAGATGAATGGCTTCTTTCGATGTCACACGATTTATTTCTGTTGTGATTCAGTACTGTCTTAGTCCATCACGGTGATCTTGCCGAACATGACTGAATGGAATTTACACTGATAGAAGAGTTCATCTGGTGCGTTATGTGTCACCACCCATTCGTACTCACCACTTGTTTGGCCAGTTCCTGAAAAGCCAACTCCGTAGATATTTGTAAACTGATAGCCATTACCCGTCGTCTGAAGATAGAACGGATGGTTTGGTGTATTCAGATTGAATGTATAGGTCTGACCACGACGAACAATAAGTGTTGGGTTACTTATACCGTGAATCTCATATGCACCGGCAATAGCAGCAATATTCAGTCTGCCGGAAAACTCTAAGCCAGATAGATCCAGCACTGGAGACGATGCATTCTGAAGTGAGTGAAATATACCATTAATTCCCCATGTTTCATCAGTCAGCAAGCGATGCGTTGGCTGGCTGCCCTCTGCCATTAAAGACTGTAGCAGTAAGGCATTCTCTGAATGACTTGCATCTATACCAACAACAGTATGTCCGAAGAATGACTGTGGAACCGGTTGTCCTTGATAGATCACTGGCTGAGTATCGACATATAGATTGTCAGCATTGTCCTTAGCCAAAATGACTCCAGAGTCATCAGCGATAGTATCAAAAACCATTATTTCAATCGTGATAATATGAGCACCTGATTCATTGACTTCAACATCTACCAGCGTTGTCGATCGACCGTTAAGTCGCGCTGAAATGTCATAACTACCGTCAAATAATCCTTCGGGGGCAATCCATTCACCATTTGCATTCACTGTTTGACCGACAAGATTTGGCTTCCAGTCCCCATGCACTAAATTAAACCAGGGAGCAGCTTCTGTCTTTGTGTTCCAGTCTGCGTCAAACAGCGGTGCATTCCCTCTCCAGTGGCCAGTGTCCCAAAATCCCCACATAATAAATCCATCAACTGATTCATGTTCAAAGGCCGCCTCAAGCATGTCCTGAAAAATTTGTTGCTGCTGTGCTGGTGTCAATTGGCCGGCGTCATCACGAGAATCAAACTCGGTGATTTCAATCGTCAGCCCAGTCTCCGCAAGAATATCAAGCCGCCTAACAATGTCTGCTTTCGTAATAGTATTCAGCGCAATATGCGCCTGCAGACCAATGCGATCAATCGGGGCACCAGCAGCAAGTAAACTGTTAATTAAATCACGATATTCGACTGTCGCTACATCGCTTGCTGAATTCAGAATGTTGTAATCATTGATTAATAGTCTCGCATCCGGCCGAATCGCACGTGCACGGATAAAATAATCTGCCCATGCTTCGACATTTGAATCATAGATACCAGCCGTTTTAAACGTATCTGAGTGATGTGTGACATGCAGAGGTTCGTTTAGAACGTTCCAGTCTGTAATAGTTACGCCAGGTCCAGAATCACTATAAAAATTCATAATGCCTGTTGAACTCAGGCGATCTGCAATTAAATCGTCATGGAAATCTTGCGGGCTAAATGTCGCGCCAGCGCGATATTCTGGTGGTGTTGGCCAGTCTGGCTTTTCCCACACAACATGGACAGCTCCTGCTGTCAGGCCGTTTGCAAAAGCAAGGGCATACGCTGCATCCGGATTTGCTGACCCGTTGGCGTTAAATGCTTGCCACTGCAGATCATTACCCGGCACGATGTGATTGAAATTATTGATGACAGCTGATCGATAGTTCAACACATCTTGCCAAGTTGGCGTGTATCGATCCTGACCCAATGATGTTAAATTCGGCAGAAGACCTTGTTTCTTCTGATCGGTGTACCCATCAAATTCGGCTTGTGTCACCGCAAGAAGTGGACCACGGATTTGTGTTCCAAAGCGAAAGGCATGCTGAGTCATACCAACGTCGACTGTCGCATCTGGGAGTGGATTACCGAGTTGATCAACCACCCTAATCGTGACATCGGACTTCCTGTGGGCAAGGCTATCGCTTGGGCTCAACTGCCCAATCGCAAAGACTTTCTGGCCAGTTAGTTCATTGGGGTTTGTAACAATGAGTGTTTGAGAACTTTCAGAAGCCAATGCAGACAATGTTACTGAAAGATCAAGCGTTGATGCACTTGTCTGGTTAAATGAATTGAGTGTCGTACCAGGTCCGGACAACGTTACTGTTGCCGCTGGGTCAAAATTTGATACCTGTACCGTAATATTAATTGTTTCTCCAACAACCATTGCAGCGGTTTCCGAAATCACGACTTCATCAACTACCGGGATTGCTGACGAGGCCGTTGTATCAACTGTGATGACATAGTTCCCGTCCTGACTCACCGTAACATTCGCCACTGACGAAACACCATTGGCTTCCGCGGTAAACTGATAGTCACCGTTATAGAGACCAATTGGTGCTATCCATTCACCATTGCTGCGAACTGCTTCGTTAATCAGATTTGGTTTCCACTGATTGTGAACAAGGTCAAACCACGGAGCAGCCTCCGGTTTAACATTCCAGTCGGAATCAAAAAGCGGAGCATTGCCGCGCCAATGAACTTTATCCCAGACGCCCCACATGATGAATCCGTCCACAGACGGATGAGCAAATGATGCCTCGAGTATATCGCGAAACATCCTCTCCTGCTCAATGGCATTGAGTTGAGGCGTATCTGCGTCATCGCGCATATCGAATTCACTGATCTCTATCGGAAGTCCTGTTTCCGCAAGAATATCTAGTCGGCGAATAATATCTTCTTTCGTGATGTCGTTCCGAGCAATGTGCGCCTGAATACCTATGCGATCAATCGGGGCACCAGCAGCTAAAAGGCTTTGAATAAGATCACGATATTGAATTGCAAAGTCATCATTCTGAGAATTAATAACAGCGTATTCATTAATAGAAAGGGTGGCGTCAGGACGAACAGCATCGGCTCGTATAAAATAATCTGCTAATGCTTCAACTTCACTCGCATAAATTCCTGCATCAACAAAAACCTGTTGATAATAATTTTCGTGGAGCGGTTCATTTAATAGCTTCCAATCGTCAATCGCTGGGGAGCTACCTGTTTCGCTGAATTGCTGTAAAACGCTCGATGGACCAAGACGCGCATCGATCAAGGCGTCATGGAATGCCTGTGCATTTGGACTCGATGCCGAAAGATACGCTTCAGGAGTTGGCCATCTGTCCTTCTGCCATACAACAGACGCCGCCGTCACACTCTGGCCATCAGTCGTTGCTCGATTGACGGCTGCTTCTGGCACCGAAGTACCACTATTTTCAATTGCAACCCATTGCAGACCTGTCGTTGGTACGACGTGATTGAAAGTGTCGAGGACTGCATTGCGATAATTCAGGACATCCGACCACGTGGGAATAAATCGAGGAATATTAAAGTTATCTTCTAGGTTGGGGGTCAACGCCCTTCGCTGATTTTCGTTCAAAGCATTAAATTCTTCTTCCGTAATGGCATACAACTGGTCACGAACTTGTGTACCAAACTTAAATCCGTGGTTGGTCATCTGCACATCGAGTGTCGCTTCTGGTAGTGGATTACCAAACTTGTCTTGAACCGTCACCGTGTAATCAGACAACCGATGACCAAGGCGACCATAGTTTTGGATTTCCAGACCACCTATCTCGAGTACCTGTTCAGCGAAGCCTGCATGAATGACAAATTTGTAACCACCGCTCGCAATAGATTCTCCAACCTCAATTTTCGTTGAGAAGTGCTGCCATTGGGCTTGTCCACTAATTGGTATTGTTGCCAACTTATTGTTGGTGCCATTTTCTTGCAGATATGCATTTGCTTGCACTGTTTCTGTGCCTAGGGCTGGTTCCCCACGCGCATAAAAGCTGACAAAAACAACATCATCTTGAACAAGATCACCTGTCGGGTTCAGTGCAACATTAATATTCCAAACATTCGTTGGTACGGTTGACGTTTCTAAACGAACATACTTTTCAAAAGGCAAGTCCTGATCATTATTAACTTGTACGCTTAGGGCGGCAGTATTAGATGCACTTCCTCCCAGCACAAAGTTATCTGCTGGCTGTGCGTCGGGCAGCAGACTTGTACCACCTGACGGTATGGAACGTGTTGGAGAGGAAAGCTGACTTATAGATAACTGTGACACCGATCGAGTAACGGCTATCTGATCAGAAGTGGCCTGTGCTTGAGACACCAGCAGATCGTCACTGAGACTACCCACTTCTGTTACAGAGAGCACTTGTCTCTTTTCAAGACATTCAACATATACGTGTGATTGCGCACGTGTCTTGCCACTCCTTTTTTTCTTATACCTTTTTTTTTGGAAATGAATCATCTCGTACCACCGGCCTACAAGAAGAACGACGACTATCCATGCAAATCATTGCAAAAAAATTGAGAATGTCCCTCAACTGCTCACGAATCCCCATAACAACTAATTATCGCCTAATTAACGAATAGGAACAACGGGAAGAGTGGCGTATTGTTAAAGAGCATGCAAGCATGCTCGTTCATGTTGTCAAAGTAAGAATTACTGAGAGAAGTCTCTTTCATTGAGACTGCTGTTTTGCTCGTTCCTTAGCCTTGCGGGCTTCGTATGCTGCGATCACTTTCTCTGGATTGTCCTCAAACATGCTGAGACAACCTTTGCAGCAGACCCAATAGGTTTCGCCTCCATAGGACACCTGCTGGTTACCCTCACCTCCCGTCACCACACATTCATTCACGGGGCGTGAACGTGTCGCAAATACTGTGCCTTTACGGGTATATCCAAGCGTTGCTCCCTGCTGCAGGCGGTTTAGATTCGAACCATACTGCAACGTAAGAACCAAACGCTTGTTGTCTGCAAGTGTTTTAATGAGCAGTCGAGCCGGCCGGCTCGGCTCAATGACGTCATTGATGAATTCAACTTGGTTATTTTCATCAAGAAAACCAGAAAATGTTTCAACTACTTCTGATTCGGTATGCCGTGCCTGAAGAACAAACGCATTCTCACCTTTGCCTGGAATAATTCGGCCGCTTGTGAAATAGCGACCGGGTGTCAACTCAAACACAATAGCTGGCACACCCTCATCAAACGACCATGCCCATTCAGACTCCGCTGACCAACGGGCATTGCCACCTAACTTCTGCATCGCCACCCCCCTCCAACCACCTATAAATTCTTGGAGAGGCATAAGTTTTTCTTTTTGTACTTCTTGGTCCTCCTGAGATATCTCCTTACCAAGAAGCACTCCAACACAACACGCACTGCAAAAAGCAAAGACGACGACCGACAGTAATATCTTCCTGAAGATGGTTCTTCTCTGTGGATTGAGTTGCTGACAATATGGTCCAAGGGCAGAAATACTCATTGTTAAAGAAGAGGCTCCAGAAAGATAACTTTCCTTTTTTGTCAATTTTCATTCTACAAGATGGCAAGCGACTTGATGACCTTTTTCAATGGTTCGCATCCTTGGAACCTCGCTCTGACACCGTTGTTCACGTACTGGACAACGAGTATGAAATGGACATCCGGATGGCGGGTTGATTGGACTCGGCATCTCCCCCGACAAAACAGTGCGTTGGCGTAATTGTTCTCGCGTAGGATCCGGTGTTGGTACAGCAGACAACAACGCCTGGGTGTATGGATGCTGAGGACGGTCAACAAGTGTCTGGGCATCAGCCAATTCAACAATTTGGCCAAGATACATGACCGCAATACGATCACTCACGTGACGAATAGCAGCTAAATCATGTGCAATAAACAGAAGAGTAAGACCAAGATTTTCACGCAGTTCCGATAGTAAATTCATGATCTGCGCTTGAATAGAAACATCTAGTGCACTGATGGGCTCGTCCGCTACTATAAAATCAGGTCCAAGAGCAAGCGACCGAGCGATCCCTATTCGTTGTCTCTGTCCACCTGAAAACTCGTGGGGATATCGACGCAAACACCGAGGATCCATGCCAACTGTCATCAACAGATCCTGAATTTTTTCTCGTCGCTCAGCTCCCTGAACCACACCAAAATTTCTCAATGGTTCTGACAAGATGGATTCAACTGTCATTCTTGGATTCAAAGATGCAAATGGATCCTGGAAAATCATTTGCATACGACACCTGAGGTCAAGAAGTCTTTTATCCCATACCCATTTTTGACCTTTTTTCTCCCAAAATTCATGTATCGGCTCACCGTCAAAGATCACACTACCACCAGCTGGTCGCAATAATTGGAGAATTGCACGGCCAGTCGTCGACTTCCCACAACCACTTTCACCAACAAGTCCTAGCGTTTCTCCACGAGTCAGAGAAAAACTGACTCCGTTAACCGCTATAACATCTTTTCTCTTTCGGTATAAAACACTGCCACGACTTGGCACGCGAAACTGCACAGTTAAATCAGAGACATCTAGCAATGGGGTATCCGGCTTACCTGTCGTTTTCATTCGATTACCTCTACCTCCCAACAAGCTGCACTGTGTGTCGATGAGGCTTTCTTTTTGTCGGGATATGCCTTGCGACACTGATCTGTTGCCAACTCACACCGTGGATGAAACGGGCAGCCTGCTGGAAGATTTCCCAGATCAGGTGGTAGGCCGGGGATCGCATAAAGTGACTTTTGAGGTGGTGTATCAATACGGGGCATACTTTCCAGAAGGCCTCGTGTGTAGGGATGTAGTGGGTTGGCAAAAACCTCAGCCGTTGTGCCTTCCTCAACGATCCTTCCGGCATACATTACTGCCACGTAATCAGTTGTACCGGCAACGACACCAAGATCATGTGTCACAAGTACGACAGCAGTCCCAATAGCTGTTTGTAGATCTTTGATTAATCTTAGAATCTGCGCTTGGATTGTGACATCAAGCGCTGTTGTAGGTTCGTCCGCAAAAAGAACTTCTGGTCCACATAACAATGCCATGGCTATCATTACTCGCTGCCGCATACCGCCAGAAAATTGATGCGGATATTGATCAATTCGCTCAGCAGCATCGGGTATGCCAACCTGCTCCAGCATCTCAATCGACTTCTGACGGGCAGCAGTAGATGTTGCACCACGATGAACTTCTAAGACCTCAGTTAATTGACGGGCGATAGTGAGATATGGGTTCAGAGAAGTGAGTGGATCTTGAAAAATCATGGCCATACGCTCACCACGAAGTTTTTCAATTTCACGCTCTGAAAGACTCAGAAGGTCTGTGTCACCAAAATAAATTTTACCCGTCGGATGAACAGCTGGTGGCCTCGCTACGAGTTGCATCGCAGAAAGGCAGGTAACACTTTTTCCCGAACCACTTTCACCGACAATGCCGAGCGTCTCTCCTCGCTTCACAGAAAAGCTGACGCCATCAACAGCACGCACGATCCCATCATCCGTACGAAAATGGGTTCGTAAATCACAGACTTCAAGAATATTCTCAGACCGCGCTGTCACAGGTGTTTCCTGAATTACAAAAACCTTCTCGAACACAAAGCCTCTTTCAAATCATACTACTAAACGTCTGAAATACATTATGGTCTAATAAGGGGTATGGGACGGAGTGTACGGAAGGGTACGGGTGAGCACTCGCTCAATGGATAAGTACTCACAGAAAACACCTGACAGAAAACACCTGGTAACTATTTTTATTTTAGACATGCTCATAAATATTTATGGAGACAGATCAGGGTAGAACAATGATTAACTTAAAGTTTCTTTCACGTTCGTCTTGGGCAAATCGCGTCTGTGGCTGCCATATTGCTCAATCATTTCAGACACGCCGAATACACCGGGCGGCCTTCTTTTTGATAACGAGTATGATTCTCATCGCGAGCTTGGAAGCTGCAGAACATGAATGGATAACACTTTTTGACGGTAAGACTCTCAATGGCTGGGAAAAAGTTGGGAGTGAAGAAAGCAACTGGGAAGTGATCGATGGTGCTTTAACCGGTACTGGAACACCTTCAATGCTTGTCTGTACCAAAGGGCCGTTTAAAAATTTTCGCTATCGAGCAGAAGTCCGTATTAATGATGGTGGCAACTCAGGACTGTACTTTCGAACGTCACGAAATCCAACATTCAAAGATGGCTATGAAGCCCAAATTGACAGCACGCACAAGGATCCAATTCGTACCGGATCTCTCTATGGATTCTTAAACATCTATAGAGACCTCGTTCGACCAAACGAGTGGTTTACATATGAGTTAGAAGTTCGTGATGATCAGTGGCGTCGTCGTGACCTCACGCGCATAAAGGTTATGGTGAACGGGGATGAGTTGTACGAATACCTTGACTTTTCAAAAGCCTTCACTGAGGGCTATTTTGCTTTCCAGCAACATGATCCTGGCAGCGTTGTTAACATTCGCAAAGTTGAAGTCATGCCACTTGAAAATTGAGAGAACATTTCATGAAGTCGTACCTCTTGTTCCTATGTGCGATTGTCTACACACTATTTTTTGGTGATCTACTTCCTCAGGTTGATGCTGCAGCCCCGCCGAACATCTTGATTCTGCTCGGTGACGACATTGACAAGACTTCGCTTGGGCCTTGGGGCGGTCAGGCCCACACACCTCATCTTGATCAACTTGCACGTGATGGAGTGCGGCTCGATTGTGTCTATGCCAATGTTGCGATGTGTGCGCCGTTTCGACAGGAATTTTTTAGTGGTCAATGTGCATGGCGTACTGGAGCTATGCCAAATCATTCAAAATCTGTTGCTGGTACAAAAAGTTTGCCCCATTATTTACAGCCACTTGGTTACCGCGTTGGCTTGCTGGGAAAGAAACACATCGGACCACGGGATGCATACCCTTTTGACGACCTTGGTGATCTTGCAAAAGATCGTGACGCTAATGCCGAAGCCGTTACGCGGGCAGAGACGTACATTCAAAAAGCTGTGCATGAAAAAACTCCGTTCTGTCTTGTTGTTGCTTCAAACGATGGCCATGGGCCATACACACATGGTGATCGTAGTCGATATACCTCCGACATCGTACAACCACCTCATGATGCAATTGGCACTTCTCAATACAAAGAACAGCTTGGGGCTCATCTTGCTGAAGTCACCAACCTTGACGCTCTCTTAGGTCAGCTTCGGGAAATTCTTGACAATGAAGATATTGCTCAAAACACATTAATCGTTTTCTGCTCCGAGCAGGGCAATGCTTTTCCATTTTCAAAATGGACATGTTTTGACAGTGGCTTAGCAGTTGGCATGATTGCCGCTCTACCAAAAGTTATACCTGCAGGAACACGAAACAATACTATGACGTGGATTGCAGATATTGCACCAACGCTTCTTGAAGCAGCAGGTGGTAAAACAAGTGAATGGACTTTTGATGGCATAAGCCAGTGGGACAACTGGACAGGTAGCAACATTGATGTCCATCAATATGCTTTTGGGGCATTTACCAACTGCAACATTCTTGATAACAAAACGCGGAATTATCCGATTCGTTCGATTCGTGATGACAGATATACCCTCATCTGGTCACCGAAGTATCAGGATGTTACATCGAACGTAACACTTACCCAGGCACTTGATTGGATTACAAATGGTGGGAGCGATAAACACCCTGATGTTGCGGCCTCGTGGGTACAATGGTCTCACAAACAACCGAATGCTCGTAATACTGCGCTGGTGCAACGTCTCCATCATCGACCCGAATGGGCTCTTTACGATCGAAAAGTTGATCCGGACGAACTTGAGAATCTTACAGAGTCTCCGGGCCATAAACAGACCTTCCAAAGGCTTCAAAAAGCGCTCCAAGAATGGCTAGAACGTTGGGACGATAGTGATCCAGTCGCCACCGAAAATGCTTTTATCCAAAAACACTAAGTACTCTTACATTGTCATGGGAGGTTTGAAATGATGACTATGTCTGGCAGAGCAGATTTCATAATGTGTCAGAGCAGACTCTCAAACGACGGCAGAGGCACTTTTCTGCGAGTCAGTACATGCCTGATAATGAGTCTCGTGGTGGGCTGCCTTGCTCGGTCTATACATGCCGAGATTCAGCCAAATATTATTGTAATTCTTTCCGACGATATGGGTTATTCTGATGTCGGATGTTACGGCGGTGAGATTGAGACACCCACCTTAGATCGACTTGCACACAACGGTATTCGATTTACACAGTTTTATAATACAGGTCGTTGTTGCCCAACTCGAGCAAGCTTGCTATCAGGTCTGTATCCTCATCAGGCCGGCATCGGTCATATGATGAATGACAGGGGATTTCCTGGCTATCGTGGAGAATTTGGGGATAACTGCTGCACGATTGCGGAGGCCCTGAAGCCTGCCGGCTATAAAAATTACATGGCTGGCAAATGGCATATCACTCACCGACTCTCCCCAGAAAAAGCTGAAGACAAAAAAAACTGGCCAATCCAGCGCGGGTTTGATCGGTTCTACGGAACGATTCATGGTGCCGGAAGTTTTTTTGATCCAAACACTTTGGTCAGAGATAATACCTTGATTTCCCCCTACGCCGACCCCACCTACAAACCAGACTCATATTATTACACTGATGCAATCGCTGATCATGCTGTCCGTTTTATTCATGAGCACGATACGACAAAACCTTTTTTCATGTATGTCGCTTTTACCGCAGCCCACTGGCCAATGCATGCAAAAGAAAAGGATCTTTTGAAATATAAAGGCCGCTACAAAGATGGTTACTCATCGGTTCGGGAGAATCGTTATCAGAGGATGCTCCAACATGGCCTTGTGACAAAGAGTTCGACAACGCTCTGGCCCCTCGAAAAGCGATGGGGTGAACAGGGTGAATATTGGCCATGGGATGAACGCAATATGGAAGTCTATGCCGCCATGGTTGACTCGATGGATCAAGGTATCGGAAAAATCGTAGATGCTCTTGAAACCACAAACCAATTCAACAACACACTCGTCTGCTACATGCAAGACAACGGTGGCTGCGCGGAAGGGATGGGCCGACGGACTATCGGAAAACCAAGAGCGTCAACTCCTCCACTCCCTCGTATGAAAGCTGACGCACTCCAAATAGACATGATTCCAAAACAGACCCGTGATGGGTATCCGATTCGTCAGGGCAAAGGTGTTTTGGCTGGTCCTGCTGATACCTACATTGGGTATGGTCAGGCTTGGGCAACTGTATCGAATACACCTTTTCGAAAGTACAAACACTGGGTGCATGAAGGTGGTATTGCGACACCACTCATTGTGCACTGGCCCAACGGTATTGTTGACCCTGGTCGTATGGAAGAAACACCCGGTCATCTTATCGACATAATGGCAACTGCTGTCGATGTTGCTGATGCAAATTATCCAAAGAATAAGACTCCTCTTGAAGGATTGAGTCTGCAGCCACTGTTTCAGAAAAAGACATTGCCAAACCGAAAACTTTACTGGGAACATGAAGGGAACCGAGCAATTCGTGACGGTAAATGGAAACTGGTTGCGGAGTTTAATAAGCCTTGGGAACTCTACGATATCTCCAGTGATCGATCTGAACAGCATGATCTTTCAAATGAGCAGGTAAGCCGCGCGAAGAACATGGCTCATGCATGGGATGACTACGCTGCTCGGGCACAGGTCATTCCTTGGGAAAACATTCGTCCCATGAAAAAATCCAAGACTAAGAACTAGTTTGGTACGCTCGGCTCGTTTAGCTGCGTACATGCTCCTGACGTCACATCTTCATGCGTGGGTCTAACGCATCACGTATTCCATCACCAAGGAAATTGAGCGCAAAGAGCATGGTGGCCATGATTCCGCCGGGAAAAACCAGTGTCCACCAAAATACCAACATCTGATTTGCTCCGTCATTAATGAGGCTTCCGAGGCTTGGCTGGGGTGGTTGTACGCCCAAACCAAGAAAAGAGAGGAATGCTTCCTGCAAGATCATCGAAGGCACTGTGAGCGTAAATGTCACAATGACTGGGCCGAGTGTATTTGGAATAAGGTGTCGAAAAATAATACCTCGACTTGTTGTGCCAAGACTACGAGCCGCCAGAACAAAATCCTGTTCCTTGAGACTCATCACTTGCCCACGGACAACACGCGCTGTCAGTAACCAACCAACAGCCCCAAGAGCAAGAAAAAGAAGTAACAGACTTTTTCCAAGAATTGTGACAAGAATAATCACAAGAAACATATACGGTAATGCATAGAGAATATCGACGATCCGCATCATGAAACTATCTACAAAGCCACCGTTGTAGCTTGATACTGCTCCATAGATTGTGCCAATTGATGCCGCAACCAGTGCCGCAAGCACTCCAATTGAAAGGCTCACTCGGGCGCCAGTAAGCACGCGAACTAAGAGATCCCGGCCATAGAAATCCGTACCGAACGGATGCTGTAATGATGGAGGTTGTGGACCATATGCAAGATTCTGAGTGTGTGCATCATAGCCCCACATAATCTCTAAAATTGCCGGACCACAAAGACAGGCCACGCTGAGGCACATCATAATAATGCCGCTGGACAACGCCATATTGTTTTTCCGGAGCCGCTTCCAGGCATCGTGCCAAAGTGATGTACCCGCGATGAGATCGTTCTCATGCGCGTTGGTTTCAGCCACAGTTTCTTGTTGAATCCTCTTCATGAAACATCAATCCGTGGATCGAGCAACCCGTATACAATATCTACCACAAGGTTCATAAAAAGAAGGAAAAATGCGTACAGTAAGACAATGCCCATAACAAGAAAGTAATCCCGATTAAAAGCCGCATCGACGAAGTATGGTCCGATTCCGGGAACATTGAATATCTTTTCAACTACCACACTTCCTGTGAGCATGCTGGCAACAGCAGGCCCGAGATAACTTACAACTGGCAACAGTGCACCGCGAAGCATATGCCGCCAGACAATCAGTTTTTCGGAAAGTCCTTTGGCTCGTGCGGTACGAATAAAGTCACTACGAATTACCTCAAGCATTCCACCGCGAGTGAGCCGTGCTATCGAAGATGCGTAAATCGTGCCAAGTGTAAGACCTGGTAATACCACATGCTGCCAATCACCCCAACCAGCCGGAGGCAGCATATGCCACCGAAGGGATACCACTAATACAAGCAAGGGTCCAAGGACAAAGCTTGGCACACTAATGCCAATCAGCGCTGCGGTCATTGCAGCATGATCCCAGACTGTATTCTGGCGAACGGCTCCGATGATTCCAGCCGTCATGCCCACAAGTAAGGACCAGAGAAGAGCGACTGCTGCTAACGTAAGGGTAACAGGAAAACCATTTGCAATAATCTCATTCACTGTGCGCTGTGGATACTTTGTTGAAAGTCCCAGATCTCCCTTCAAAAGATTGCCGAGGTATCGAACAAACTGTTCCGGAAGTGGCTTATCAAAGCCATACTTTGCTTCAAGTTTCTGACGAATCTCAGCCGGGATTTCCTTCTCGCTCGAAAAAGGTGAACCGGGTGCCAATCGCACAAGTGCAAATGATGCCAAGACGATAACCAACACCGTTGGGATGAGTTCCAACACGCGTCGAACGAGAAGACGAATCATTCATGCACCTGTATGTGTTTCCATGACTTACTGACAGAATCACTTACTTCCTGATTCGGCACTTCCTGATTTGGTTTAAACGTTTCATCAATCCACATATATTTCCATGGATGTCGATCCTGGTGATTTCCCCAGATGCCTCGAACATAAGGCTTAATCAGTTGTGTTCGGGTGTACACGTAAAGAGGAATTAGTGGTTGTTCCTCAAGAGCAAGCGCCTCTGCTTTTCTTAATATTTTGAGTCGCTCTTCTGGATTATTTTGTTGATTGGCTTGTTCTAATAACTTGTCGTATGTCTTACTGGACCAATTTGAGTGGTTGTTCCCACAGTCACTCGTGAGAAGTTCCAAGAACGTATAGGGGTCTGCATAGTCACCAATCCAACCCATACGACTAATTTGGAAATTCATTTGCTCGGCATTTGCCAGAAAAACTTTCCATTCCTGATTCTCCAAGTCCACAGGAATCCCAAGTTCCTGCTGCCACATCGCCTGAATTGCTTCAGCAACTTGTTTATGTCCTTCGGACGTATTGAACGACAACGTGATTGCCGGCACGTCCTGACCTGTTGGATAACCTGCCTCCGCAAGCAATCGCCTGGCTTCCACTGGATCATAAACCGGCAGATGAAGTCCTTCGTATCCAGCAAGGCCATCAGGTACAAGATCGGATGAGCCTATCTGTCCCCCACGTGTCACATGCTTCACCAGTGAGTCCCTATCAATTGCAAGAGACAATGCTCGCCGAATGCGTGGATCATCCAGCGGAGGTTTCGTTGTATTGATCCAATAAAAGTACACACCCAAATAGGGATGACTATGAAAATCCTTGTATCTCTCTAGATGGTCTATGAATTCAGCAGGAAGTGACGTACTTCCTCCTGGCCAATCAAATTCACCAGCGACATACATATTCATTGCCGTCGTTGAACTTTCGACCATCGCGACACGTACACGATCAAGCTTGACAGAAGAAGCATCCCAATAATGTGGGTTCCTTTCAAACGTCATGTGCTGACGAAACTGCCAGTCTGTCATCCGAAATGCTCCATTGCAGACAACATGCTCCGGTCGCGTCCATAGATCTGCATCAATACCTCGTTGCTGGAGGTCTTGAAGAAGATGCTGTGGGATAGGCATAAAGGAGTAAAAACTCAGGAAGTTGAGAAAGTATGGTAGTGGATCGACCAACTCAATTTCCAAAGTGTGTGAATCTAATGCTCGGACACCAAGAGTACTGACGTCCGCTTCACCCCGACTGATTGATAAACCTTCCTGAAAAATAAAACCATTGCTGGCATACTTACTCCCTGTTTGTGGATCAACAAGACGGCGAAGCGCAAACACAAAGTCATTTGCTGTAAGTGGGTGACCGTCTGACCAGAATGATGGGCGAAGATAAAACCTGTACACGCGTCCGTCTTCTGATATATCCCAATGCGTTGCAATGGCTGGAAGTGGCTTCAGAGTAGATGGATGAGCCTGGACAAGTCCCTCAAACGTATTCCAGATAATCTCACCACCTGTACTATCTGAACATCGGCCAGGATCGAGCCACTCTGGTTCACTTGAATTATTTATCCAAAGCTCTCGTGGGCCATGCCGCGGCTCAACCGTTCCGAAGTAAAGCGATGACTGTTCTTGGCAGCCAACTGTCACAGTGATGGTGAGCATCGAAACAAAAACAACACAGGTCAGGATGGTTGTTTTACAGGTGATTGAGTGAAACCGTTGCAAAAACGTATCGGATTTCAATCCACCACCTGCTCGTACGATGAGTTCTTCTTCAGAATTCATTCAAAACGGTATCCTTTTGACTGTCATTCAATTCTGGCAACAAGCGTCTTAGAGTTTCTTCTCGTTTGGGTTTTTCCCCTAATGCTCAGTCTACTCATGGCGTTGAAACAATCAGGTCGTATCAGACAGCACACGAAGGATCGCTGACGCAAAGTCCGGGAGATCACTTGGCCGCCGACTGGACACAAAGTGTCGATCAACGACAACGGACGTATCTTCCCAGATAGCTCCGGCGTTAATGAGATCGTCACGGATACCTGGGCTTCCTGTCACACGCACACCACGGTAGACACCAGCAGATATTGGAATCCAGCCACCATGACAGATAGCAGCAACAAGCTTGCCATGATTGGCAAAGTCCCGCACAAGTTGGAGCACCTTTGGGTCGCGACGCAAACTGTCAGGCATCCAGCCTCCTGGAATGAGAATTCCATGGAAATCATCCGCCTCCATATCTCCAAAGGCGGCATCACTTACACAGGGATAGCCATGTTTCCCGGCATATTCATACCCCTGCTGCGGGCCGGCAAGTGTGACATGTCCGCTCACTTCTTCAATCCGGAGTTTCGGATACCAAAGTTCCAGATCTTCATAAGCCTCACCAACGAGGCACAGGACGCGAGTTTTTGCTAGCGGGTGTTTTTTATTCATTGATGACCTGCCTCACTTGCTTGAGTATGGAAAATTTGCATTTTTTCCAAAGATCGGACCGCTTTTTTGCATTATCACCGATTCGTTTTCAATGCGTTGGTAAAAAGATGTCGGGGAAACACCGTTGCTGAAACTTCTTGGGAAGGAAGCCGGCCGTAGTTTTGATGAAAAGGCAGCTGAACCCCTCGCAGGAGCTATTTTTTAGCTGGAACAAAAGCCTGTCCACAAACGTCTCGGAAAGTTCGAAAACTCATCAAATAGGGTATTCGTAGGGGTTCAATTTTTTCTGCTTGACGTGGGCTGTCAGACCGCTACATTCACCCCCCTGCCATATCAAGTGGTCCAAGTAGTAAACACCACAATATCTTGCGATAGCATGCAGACGGAACTGCCTTTTATCTTTGTAACGTTTTTAGGGAATTTAACGGAGTGAAGGATTCACTCCAGACGCGTATGTCGGTCGATACCAGTTGTTGAGAACCTATACGCGAGTACACTTTGTTAGGTCTTTATGAGGCCATCATATTCATCAGGAGTTTTGCACATGACTCAGTTCGATTCATCCACTCAAGTCGCTTCGTCCGCCTCACATTCACAAGAAACTTCTGGAACTGGCGGCCCGCAGTCGACTTCCGAGCGAGTGGGAATCGAAATTGAATCAACATTCTGCCCGACTGAAGCTGAGAGCCCGTTTGACACAACAGAGTGGGAACTCCGAACAGCAGCCATTAAGGGAGAGAATGGTCAACTTCTCTTTGAGCAGGCTGCCTGTGAAATTCCAGCAGCCTGGAGCCAGCTGGCTACCAACGTTGTTGTCAGCAAGTATTTTTATGGTGAGATTCACACTCCAGAACGCGAACATTCAGTCAAACAACTTATCCATCGCGTCGCCCGTACTATTTCAGATTGGGGCATTGCAGATGGTTATTTTAAGACACCAGAAGATGGTGAAAACTTCTACCGCGACCTGGCATGGCTGTGTGTTCACCAGCATGGTGCATTCAACTCTCCGGTATGGTTTAACGTCGGGTTATATCACCAATATGGCGTCCAAGGGGCCAAGTGCAATTGGCGATGGGATGAGGCCAGTCGGGATGTGACGCAACCTGATAATCCCTATGAATATCCACAAGGAAGCGCCTGCTTCATTCAAAGCGTCCAAGACAACATGGAAGACATCATGGAATTGGCTCGTAGTGAGGCCATGTTGTTCAAATTTGGTTCTGGCACAGGCACCGACCTAACGACCCTTCGAAGCCAAAAAGAAAAGCTCTCGGGTGGTGGCAGTCCATCCGGCCCACTTTCGTTCATGCGGGTTTATGACCAGATTGCCGGTGTCGTCAAAAGTGGTGGGAAGACACGACGTGCTGCGAAAATGCAGTCACTGAAAGTCTTTCACCCGGACATCATGGATTTCATCGAATGTAAGTCCAGAGAAGAAAAGAAAGCACGTGTTCTGATTGAAAAAGGTGGTTACGACGCGAATTTTAATGGAGAAGCATACAGCTCTATTTTATTCCAGAATGCAAACCTCTCGGTTCGATTAACTGACGAGTTCATGGAGGCTGTAGAACGTAATGATTCGTGGACGACTCGCTGGGTAACAGACTCTTCGAAGGCCGGCCCAACGTATAAAGCTAATGAGATTATGGATCGTATGTCACAGTGTGCATGGCAATGTGGTGACCCAGGTGTGCAATATGACACAACAATTAATCGTTGGCACACGTGTCCAAACTCTGGTCGAATCAATGCAAGTAATCCTTGCTCTGAATACATGTTTCTTGACGATACTGCATGTAACTTAGCAAGTATCAATCTCATGAAATTCCGCAAGCCAGATGGTGAATTTGATGTTGAACGATTCGCTGCAGCGTGTCGAGTCTTTCTGATCGCACAAGAAATCCTTGTTGATCACGCCAGCTATCCAACGGCACGCATTGCCAAAAACAGCCATCTGTATCGTCCACTTGGCCTTGGTTATTCCAATTTGGGTAGTCTGCTTATGGCCGATGGCATGGCTTATGACTCCGATGCTGGTCGTGGCCTTTGTGGTGCACTTACGGCAATCCTTCACGGTGCAGCAAACCGCACGAGTGCAGAACTTGCCGGTGCTGTCGGTCCATTTGAAGGTTTTGCTGCAAATCGCGAACCAATGCTTCGTGTCATGCAGATGCACCGTGATGCCGTTGAGGAAATTGACGAAGCCTGCCCCGCACCTTTACGAGATGCGGCACGTCAGATTTGGGATGATGTGCTGGCAGAGGGTCGACAGCACGGCTATCGGAATGCCCAGGCAACGGTACTTGCTCCAACAGGTACTATTAGCTTTTTGATGGACTGTGATACGACCGGTATTGAACCTGATATTGCTCTTGTTAAATACAAGCAACTTGCTGGCGGTGGCATGCTGAAGATTGTTAATCAAACAGTACCTTTGGCATTAAGAAAACTCGGCTACGAAGAGCCAGCAATTGAGAAGATTCTTGCCTACATCGACAAAAATGACACCATCGAAGATTGTCCTGAAATTCAAGATGAGCATCTCACAGTTTTTGACTGTGCTTTTAAGCCTCGTCTTGGGAAACGGTCAATTAACTGGGAAGCCCACATCAAGATGATGGCAGCAGCCCAACCATTTCTTTCCGGTGCTATTTCAAAAACAGTAAATATGCCTCGTGAAACAACTCCTGAGGATATTGCTGGTGCTTATGTGGAAGGCTGGCGACTTGGACTGAAAGCAATCGCAATATATCGTGATGGATCAAAAGAAAGTCAGCCACTTTCTACGAGTACTGAAAGTGATAAAAATGCAGAAAAGGTTGTTGCTGCACCACGACGAGAACGTCTTCCTGATACGCGAAGAAGTGTGACCCACAAATTTAATGTTGGTGGGCATGAAGGCTACATCACAGTAGGTCTCTACGATGACGGTCGCCCTGGTGAACTATTCATCACAATGGCAAAAGAAGGTAGCACCATTGGTGGATTAATGGACTCGTTCGGAACAGCTGTATCCATGAGCCTTCAGTACGGTGTTCCTCTTGAAGTCTATACCAAGAAATTTTCACACACCCGGTTTGAACCATGGGGCTATACCAAAAACCCTGATATTCCTGTCGCGAAGAGTTTGGTGGACTATATTTTCCGCTGGATGGGAACAGAATTCTTACCTGGGTATCGTGAAGCAAATCGACCAGCCGGCAGTAGCAGTGGTGGGGAGGCCACTGCAGGAGAAGATGGAGAGAGTGAGTCCAAGCCCGCCGCCACGAAGGCGAGCGGGCACGCAAACGGGCAGGAAGCCACCAATGGAAAACACAATGCAAGTGGCCAAATCTCCACAAGTAGAGGCCGGCATCCAAGTGGGCGAAATGGGAAAGCCAACGTCACCGCTCGGGCAGCGACACTCTCAGCTCCAAAGAGAAAAGGGACCGATGGAACTACGGCTGCTCTTCTTGAACGTGCTGGCCTGAAAATGGCAGAAAACCCTGAGGCCAGTGCCGACGACAGACAGAGTCAGTTCGCCAAATTTCAGATTGATGCCCCTGCCTGTGATAACTGCGGATCAATTACTGTCCGAAATGGAAATTGCTATCTCTGCCACAACTGTGGCAACAGCATGGGATGCAGCTAAATAAATAGAGGGTTACAAGGGACAGTTGCGGAAGAACTTTTCTTCCGCAACTGCTTTTGTCTCGTGCCCAAGCACGCCAAGATGTTTTGAACATTGCTTAGGATGAAAGATACGACGACGTAGCAAATCATCCGTAGTATTTTGTTCAAATGGCTACCCGTTTTTAAACCATGGGCCTGATCACCAGACTTGGTCACGTCTCATCAAGAATACCGACTGTCTTAAATTCTTTCCCCTCGAGCATTTCGAGAGATGCTCCACCACCAGTTGAAACATGGCTTACCTTTTCAGCATAACCAAGCTGTTCAACTGCTGCTGCTGAATCACCTCCACCAATAATCGTGATTGCACCGCTGGCTGTTGCACTGGCAACGGCGTCGGCAACTGCTTTTGTACCAGCATCAAAAGGCGGCATTTCGAATACCCCCATCGGTCCGTTCCAGACAACTGTGCCAGCGCCGCGGATTATTTCAGCATACTTATTGGCTGTATCGGGGCCGATATCGAGACCCTCAAAGCCATCTGGTATTTCACCGGCCTTGACTACCTTCTTGTTCGCATCTGATGAAAAATCATCTGCACATTGGGTATCCACCGGGAGAATGAGTTTCTCTCCACCATCTTGGATAAGTTGCTTTGCTAATTCAAGTTTATCTGACTCCACAAGAGAATCACCCGTCTTCCCACCTTGAGCGAGAGAAAACGTATACGCCATCGCGCCTCCGATTAATACGTAGTCACAAATCGTTAAAAGATTCTTGATAACAGCAATTTTATCACTTACCTTTTTACCACCTAGAATAGCTACAAACGGTCGCTTTGGTTGACCCACCGCATCGGAAAGATATCGGATTTCTTTCTCGACAAGAAAGCCGACAACCACTGGCTTACCTGATTCTTTCATAGCCTTTGGAACGGCGTACATGCTCGCTTCAGTCCGATGACAGGTTCCAAAAGCATCGTTCACATATGCATCTGCCAGGTTCGCAATACCGGCAACATAATTCGCATCATCTCCCTTTTTTTCACTAGGATTGAAACGGACGTTCTCCAAAACCAGTACATCACCAACCGACAAAGCAGCTACCTTTTTGGCCGAGTCCTTCCCCCCGGTATCAGCGGCAAGTGCTACTGGTTTTCCCAGTAATTCGCCTAGACGTTTTGCGACTGGGGCAAGTGAAAGCTTAGGGTTTGCCTCACCCTTTGGTCGACCAAGGTGGCTCATGAGCACCGCCCTTCCACCGCGATCAACAATGGATCGTATCGTTGGGATAGCCATACGAATTCGACGGTCATCAGTGATCGTACCGTTACTGTCTTGTGGGACATTAAAATCAACTCGGACAAGAACGGTTTTGCCAGTGGGATTAAGGTCAGCGACTGACTGCTTTGCCATCGGGTGCAGCTCCTCATAGAAATAGGGTGGTCTGTAAATAACCTCCGTATTTCACATGAGGAACGTTACCTTCGCAAGACTACTGCTCTGTACTCGCTCTCTGCCCATAGATCTTCACATGGGAGAAGTCATTCATATCATCGAATGAGCCAATACCGACTCGGCCTGATGTAAATGTTTTATCGTATGCCTCCATGATTGGTTTTTTCATATCATCAAAGAAGACCGCTATCTTTCCACTTTTTGTATTCCGCTCCACCCTCACATGATGCCATTGATCGTCCCATGGAACCAAATTCTTGTTTTTTGTTAACGCTCGACGAGGTGCACCGTTCACTATCATAATTTGACCACTATGCGGATCGGGTTTTGCACCAAGATGAACATAATAAAAATGTTCTGGGTCTTTGTATTGAAAGAACACACAGCAGTCACGATGATTGCCGGTGTCACGAGTACTTTTTACGTCAAACTCAATAACAGTATCGGTAAGGTCCAGATCCCGGACTAACGCTATATTATGTGGGCTCCGAACCTTTGGCTGGTAATCACTCTTCCGCTTATTGAGCCCCCAGGCCGCACGACCATTCTGTTTTGTCAGTGTCCACGAGTCAGAATCTGTTGTTTCCCATCGCGTACTACCGTCACTAAAATCATCCTCGAATACCATATCTTGTATGGATTGAGCAAATACATCAGAAACGTTCCAGGCAAGAGTCACGAAACACAGAGTAAAAAACAGACGTCCTCGATTCCTCGTACTCTGTTTAGTCATGATAAAATCTTTCCATTAAATTTGAATTTGCTTGTCCCGAATACGTGAAGAGACTTCCTTTGCAGACAATGTCTTCCCTGTGAGCTCCATTATGCGAGATCTTGTCCAACATATCGAACTTCTTCTACATTCATTCTCCTCCCTTCTTGGGAGGGAGTTACTTGTACATGATGGCAGCCATGAGGAACGAGTTCGTTGTTTATTTGATGCACCATTTGTTGTTGTTTCACATGGACTAGAGAACGATCCCATACTGAATTACGGGAACAAAAAAGCGCTATGCCTCTGGGAGATGACTTGGGAAGAATTCGTTCGGACGCCGTCTCGAAAAACAGCTGAGCCCGTTCACCGGGATGAGCGTGCACGTCTTTTGGACAGAACCAGAAAAAATGGGTATATCGATGATTATGCCGGCATTCGAGTTTCCAAGACTGGCAAGCGTTTCAAGATTGAAAAGGCGGTTATCTGGAATATTTCTGACGAAAATGGACGCTATTACGGTCAGGCTGCAACATTCGATACATGGCATTATCTGGCTTCGGTAACGTCTGTCACTCCGCAGACATGAAGCAGCGTTCTCATATTCACATTCAAGTATCACAGAGGGAGCACCCATGTTACGAAGCAAATATCAAACTATTTTTTGCATGCTTTTTTTTATAAGCGGTTTTTTTCTCATCGATAGCCCGCTCTTGGCTACTGATTGGATGCCCCTTATCAATCAGCATCTTTCTGATAACTGGACAACAAAGGGGGCGTGGTTGTTACAAGACGATGGCGTGATCCACCTTCCTGAACGTGAATATAAGCATTGGAAGAACTATGAAAACTATCTTGTCCTAAAAGGTGTCAACGTCACAAATTTTGAAATTGATTTTGATTGGCGTACGACAAAGAACAGTGGTCTCTATTTTCACATTCCCGATCTTGCACAACTCGAGGATCGGAACCATAAAGAAGTCCAACTCTTTGAGAACAGTCTCTGGTTGAAGCCAGAACTTGGCGACCATGCTGCTGGTGGAATCATTCCAGGTCATGCACCAACGAAGAATGCTTCAAAACAAGCAAAACAGTGGAACCATATGCATATTCGGTGCATCGATAATCAGATTACTGTTTCAATAAATGATGAAGTCGTGAATCAGGTCAACTTGAATGAAGGCGCTGCGGGGCAGCGATCCAGGCGCGGAGGATTCGCTTTCCAAGATCATGGCTATGCCGTCTGGCTCAAAAATGTCCGGCTCAAGATTCTTGATGAAGATACGTAGATCTTCATTACACATCGAGATTTCTTACATCGAGAGCATTCCGCTCAATAAACTCACGACGAGGCTCGACTTTCTCTCCCATCAACGTACGAAAAAGTTCATGGGCAGCTGCCGCATCTTCCATCGTGACACGAAGAAGCGTACGGTTTGATGGGTCGAGTGTTGTCTCCCGGAGCTCCTCAGCATTCATTTCACCAAGACCTTTGAAACGGGTGATTGCTAAGCCCTTTTCACCAGCACGCCTTACCGCTGCAAGAAGACCTCGTAAATCTTCAAGCCCTATCATATTTTCACCACGACGCAGCTTGTACCGGGGTTCTTCTGTACCAGTTCGGTCTTCAGGCATGAGAGACTCGATTCCAAACCCCATCGAATCGAGCTCTTTAAGCCCCGCATTAATGCTGCGGACCTCATGAAGATCGATAACAATGAGTTGATGGTCAGCTGATTCCGGATCGGCTGCACCACCTCCACCTGGTTTGTTTTCATCAGCTTTTCCAGCCTCTAATTCACCACCTGTGATTTTCTCTTTTGATTCAACAAATGCCTCAAGCTGGTCACGACTCGTAAACCAATGCTCTTCAGTGCCAAAAAAGACATGATACATCGGGAGCATTTTCGTATCTGAGTCACGTCGATCCGCATGGTCACGTAAGCTAATGCCTCGACGTTCAAGCGCGACAAGGGCGTCTTCTAATCCAGCCAACGTTCGACAGAGTTTCTGCATCTCCTCTCCAGCTAACTCCCGGCCATCACCTGGCAAGAAGACACCTTCTCCGAGGCCTTGATCAAGCAGTTGTTGCTTCATTTCTTCTTCTGTTTGCACATAGTAAACCTGCTTCTTGTTGCGCACACGAAAGAGCGGTGGTTGGGCAACATAGACGTGTCCAGAAACAACCAATTGGTACATCTGTCGATAGAAAAAGGTCAGTAAGAGCGTACGGATATGCGAACCATCAACATCAGCATCCGTCATAATGACAACTTTGTCGTATCGTCGCTTTGAAAGATCTGCCTCTGGCCCAATGCCTGCTCCTATTGCTGAAATGACACTGCGGACTTCTTCGTTCGCAAGAACTTTGTCCTCACGACTTTTATACGCATTGATAATTTTTCCCCGAAGAGGAAGGATTGCCTGATATTCACGGAGGCGGCCACCCTCGGCTGAACCACCTGCTGAATCACCCTCAACGAGATAAATTTCACATTTATCAACATCTTTACTGGTGCAGTCACGAAGTTTACCGGGTAGACCACCACCCGAGAGCGCACCTTTCCGTTCACGGAGAAGTGCTTTTGCTTTTTGAGCGGCAGTACGTGCTTCAGCTGCGAGAACACCTTTCTGGACAATAGCTTTTGCGCTCTTGGGATGTTCTTCAAGGTATTTACCAAGAAATTCACCCACGGCTGAGGTAATGATGCTCTCAACTTCATTATTGCCAAGCTTTGTCTTGGTTTGTCCTTCAAATTGCGGCTCCGCAACTCGCACGCTCACAACAGCTGTGATCCCTTCTCGTACATCATCACCTGTTGGCACTAAGTCCTTATACATTCCTGTTTTCTTGCCATAGGAATTGAGACTTCGAGTAAGTGCTGAACGAAAACCAGAAACATGCGTTCCACCCTCATTCGTGGAAATGTTATTTACATAACTGTGTACATTTTCTGTAAAGTCTCCGGTGTATTGAAGCGCGATATCCCAGGCGACACCCTCTGTCTCACCTTGAAGACAAATAACATCGGGATGGATGGCGTCACTTGACCTATTTAACCATTCAACAAATTCTTCAACACCTCTCTCATAATGGTATTCCTCCGTCTGGCCACTCGAAGCATCGGTAAAGACAATCCGCACACCAGAATTGAGAAATGCTAGTTCTTGAAGGCGGCGAGAAAGGACATCCCAGGAAAATTTAGTCTGCGGAAAAATCTGAGGATCTGGTTTAAATGTTGTCTTCGTACCTGTCGCAGTCGCCGTGCCCATTTTCCTAACCGGCCCGGTTGGCTCTCCCCGCTGGTACTCCTGCTGCCAAAGATGCCCGTCTCGAGATACCTCAACTTCACACCACTCAGAAAGAAAGTTGACGACTGTCACACCAACACCATGGAGACCACCAGATGTCTGGTACGCGCCTTTCTCAAACTTTCCTCCAAATTTGAGCACAGTCATCACACCCTCAAGAGTCGATACTTCGCGATCCATCTCCTCTGAAAGCTGCTCATGAATACCTGTTGGGATCCCTCGACCGTCATCTTCAACGGTCACACTACCATCAACATTGACTGTCACTGCTACTCGATATGCATATTTGGCCATACACTCATCAATTGAGTTATCAACGACTTCATAGACCAGGTGATGGAGTCCACGTGACGTGTTGTCACCTATATACATTCCAAACCGTTCTCGGACATGCTCACGATCAGAGAGATGCTTTAAGTCAGTACTGGTATAACCTGCTTCTGATGGATCTTCTGCAGGAGATGGTGCTGATTCAGCCATGGACGCCTTTCACAAAACGATTAAGTAGGTTGGAATACAAGTTTGTTAAACAGTTTTTGCGGGATCGAAATATATCGACATTACTTCTGACCGGCTTCAATGAGGAGGCGACAGCGAATATCAGTAATCCCCTCTGATGGCAGCAGTGACTGGAGTTTTTTAATGACTTCATGTTTATGAAAGCCCATTTCCTGCACCAGTGCTGAATGAGTTACAAAGACTTCGAGAATGCCTCGACGTACAACACCTGCCTGAGAGACACCTTGCAAACTTTCTGGGGCGACACGCTCCCACGCAGAGCGTAATGCATCACTCCCTTGCTCACGGTCGTACCCAGTTCTGGCCATTAACCTCGACAAAACATTTCCGAGGGTTCGTGGGTCTGTCATTCTGCTGGTTTTCCAAGGTAGAGACACTGAAGGCACAATGGTTGTTCCTCTGTAGACCACGGTACTAATCAGCTGCTAACGGCATGACACAGTACCCATAACCATCCTCAGTTCGGTAAACACACGCACTCTGACCATCTGTGAGTTCGACATCAATGGAAGTTGCTGGATCAAGAACTCGAAGGAATTCACTGACAAAGCGAGGATCTAGTTTGATCTGTACGGTTTCACCGCTATGGTCAATGGGCATCTCCACGCGACTCTGGCCACTTTCCGCCGATTGACCAGCCAGGACCAATTGTCCCGATTCAAATTCAAAATCAACGCCTTTGGATTGTTCGCTCGTGACAATGGCTGCTTGCCGTACGGCTGACAGAAGTGGTCCTGCTACGACTTTGACCCGCACAGCATCGGGTCTATCCGGAAAGACGTCTCGCCACCGAGGAAACCTTCCCTCTACAAGCCGTGCTGATATCGTGGTATGTCCAGTGTGAATTAGCACATCACTTCCCTGGACAGCTAATTTCACAGGAGTCTCTGCATCTCCAAGGCTCCGCTCAATAAGCTGCATCGCGCGAGCGGGAACAATCGGTTGAGTATCCGGCAGTTCACCACCCTGAATTGAAGATGGACCTTCCATCTTTGCAAGACGGCGACCATCTGTTCCAACAGCCACTACCGTAGCATCTGTTAACTCAAGGAGAACACCTCCAAGGGCATAGCGACTCGACTCGTTATCAGTCGCAAATACAGTTCTACGAACTAATTCACGAACCAACGGTGTTGAGAGTTCAAAACAGGCATCTGCTGGAAATGTCGCTACTGATGGGAATTCGACTGGATCTTCTGCCGGTAAACGAAACTGACTTCGAGCAGCCTTGACAACTGTTGCGTTTCCATCGGACTCAATCTCGAATGTTGTTCCAGGTGGACTTTCCCGGACGATTGCCATTAATCGTGCGCTTGGCAAAAGCACGCTTCCTGCTGCCGTTGTTTCAACACCTTCGATTTCAGTACGAATACCTATTTCCAAGTCTGTGGCTGAAAGGACTGCAGTAGATCCATCGACTTCCAATTTTACGTTTGTCAGGACCGGTCTTGTTGACCTGGTAGGTACAACAACAGCAGCTGTTTGAAGCGCTGCTAAAAGCGGTTCGCGTGTACATCGAAAGTTCATATAGGGGAAACTGTTTCAAGGAAAAGGACAAAATAAATCAATTGATTGATATGCCTAAACCAATCAATCCGGGGACCCCTCAATTTACCCGATTTTTGTACGTCTCGCAGAAGATTTATGAGAATTTTTCGGCTCAAAAAGTACTTGTTTTCATGTCTTTTGAGCCCGGTCGATTCTCAATTCAAGAAACACTCATCGGTGTCTTCTTCTATTTCCTTTTATAAGAAAATAAGTAAGTAAAAGAAGGAATAGAAAAAGTATGAGAAGTATTAGTAGAAGAGCGTGATAACTAAGCCACCGAAATGAAAATGTAATTAGAATAGCCCCCTGGATAACCACAACGTAGTGTTGTTTTGACTCATAAAAACAAAGGTTTTTAATAAAATGGAGGGATTATAAAAAGGACATGTCTATACGTGGAAGTTTTGTCTGATCGATGTCATTTGTTTGTTTATTAACGCCTTTTTTGTTTGTCGATTGATCTGGTGCATAGCTTTCATAGAAGGTCAAAAACTTCTTTATTGCATGTTCGAGCAAGGCACATGTATCGCATAATCATGTGTCATGTAGCTGGGTACTGCATGATTTCGAATTGGTTCGAAGATGTTGACAAATCCTCGAAGATAGAAATCAACAAAATGATGACACTCTACCGAACAGTTTTATAACTGTCTTCTCAACAAATAATCGAATGCTGCAACTGCCTTTTAATTGCTCGAAGGTCAGCCTGAGTTGCTTGATCCTGTTGTAGTGATTTTGTAGTGATCTTCAAGCTATGAAGGATGGTCGAGTGATCTCGACCGCCAAAGAATTGTCCAATTTCATGGCTGCTTAAATCTGTCATTTCTCGAATGCAGTATATAGCGAGACCCCTTGGACGAACATGACATCGACGTTGAGAGCTATTCTGAATATCTTTTTTTGTCACATCAAAATGGCTGGCAACGGTGCATATGATTCTATGAACTGTATCCAGTGTTCCAGAATCGATTGATTGCGGTATCTTTGTATTGCGCTTCTGAGTCTGTCGCACTCGTGATTTCTCCGCATGTCTCTCTTTGTTATTGCTCTGTTTCGAGGAAGAGGTGCCATGTGGAAATTGAAACAGGAATCCTGCAGATAGTCGTGAAGCAAGAGAGGGATGTAAATGAAGAGTCGAGGGATGATCCGTAAGGGTTACTATTACGAGAGAGGTATTTCCAAGCAGCATGTCTAAGTATTGACATGCCATAAACTGATCAGATTCATTCTGTGCCACACAGTCAAGTTGGTTAATAACAACCATGTTAAAGTTGTTATCAGAACAATTCGGTTTTCCATTATCTGAATCTAGTAATTTCCGTATTGGCTGGAGTGATCCGACCTTGCGATATTTCCTGAGTAATGTTGATAGGACCGATCCTTCTGTTCGTGTCCATGACTTGCATACAGTATCCCTTGTTTCCTCACATGTTTTTTCCCAGGAAGTTATTGCACTCTGCACCCATTCTTCACGCACGATTTTTTGGCCACCAAACCCAACCACAAGAAAACCCTCTCGTTCTGGTATTGGATATGTAGATTGAGTGGCTAAAGCAACTATTTTTTCAATACAAAAATCAAACGTGAACCCAGCAATGAGATCATAAGACAACGGCTGGGTAGACGTACAAGATGGCATTGGTTGCCACATTCCAGTTCGAGGTGATGTGCGGCCGCCATGCCATGGATATAGAGCCTTTTCCCTTGAGACTCTCCCCGATGGCGTCATGCTATGGAATCTTTATGCCTTCTGCAATTACAGGCGATTATTCGGGTGTACTGGAAAGTGCTTTTGGAGAATCTGATTAATTTTCTCACATGCATTTTCGATATCGGTTCCATGAGTGGTACGACCAAAACTGAAACGAATCGCTGACTGAATCACAGGCTTTGGCAAGTCCATTGCAACAAGTGCCGGTGACGGCTCCTGAGACCCACTTGCACAGGCTGTCCCCGTTGCAACGGCAAGTCCATTCAGATCTGCTGCCATCATAAAAGCCTGTCGATCAATCCCTGGAAAGGCAATTGTTGAGATATGTGGACTTCGTGTCGTGTTCTTACAAATAATCCAAGGGTCGATACCGAATTCTCTGGCCATTTTACAAACAGTAAACTCAAAAATTTCCCGTAATCCTTCTAGCCGTTTCGCTTCTGAACCCTGTTGTGCAACTGCTTGATGCACCGCTGTTTGACATCCAGCGATCAAGGCTACAGGCTCTGTACCGCCGCGCATCTGGAGTTGCTGAGAACCAGAAAAGAGTGGTTTCCACTCAACATTTTTCTTGATGAGGAGACAGCCAACTCCACGCGGACCACCAAATTTGTGCGGCGCAAAGCTAAGACTTGTGGCCTCAATTTCAGGAAAAGATAGTGGGATTTTCCCTACGGCTTGGGTTGCATCGATATGCAGTGTGTACGGTGTGCTGGTATCGATCAGTAGTTGTTGGATTCCTGAAATGTCTTCAACAGCACCAGTTTGTCCGCACACAAGAGTAGTTGAAAGAAAGAGAGAATTGGACCGACCTTCAGGTTGATGGGTTGTTTGGGTGTTTGTGTCTATAGAGAGGAGCCATGCCTGAAGACTCCTTTTGCAAATGCACCCACTGTCGTCAAGTTCAAGTGTGGTCTGGTTCGCAGAGATTGTATCGTGTGAATTTGCTGCGTTTCGGATGCTTTCATGGTCTCGCTGGCTCGTGGCGAACGCAGTTCGTTCAGGATCCTTCAGTCCGTGAAGAGCAAGATAATTCGCTTCTGTGGCGCCCGAGGTAAAAATGAGTGTAGCGTCTGGACAGTTAAAGTCTTCAAGTATTTTTAGTCGTGCCTCATCTAATCTGTGGTGCGCACGTCTGCCTGCACTATGTGGACTCGATGGGTTCGCGAAACAATCTGTCTGAAGTCGAGAAACTGTGTCAGCTACGATTGGATCAATAGGTGTCGTCGCTGCGTGGTCGAGGTAAATCTCACAGTTGGACATATGCGATGCGCTCTTGTGAGGGTCAGTTTTTGAGTTGTTTCTCTGCGATTTTGAGATCGGATTCAACCATCATACTAATTAAATCTTGAAAACTTACAGAGGGTTTCCAGCCAAGATTCTTTTGGGCTTTCGTGGCATCTCCGAGTAGATGATCAACTTCGCTTGGCCGCTCAAAACGATCGTCATGTTTGACATAATCGCGGTAGTCAAGCCCAACGTGTTCAAAAGCAAGCTTACAGAGTTCACGAACAGAGTGCGATGCACCAGTAGCAATGACATAGTCTTCGGGTTCGTCCTGCTGTAACATCAACCACATCGCTTTCACAAAATCACCCGCAAATCCCCAATCACGTCGAGCGTCAAGATTTCCCAGCGTTATAGTTTTCTGTAATCCAAGTTTTATTCGAGCAGCGGCTTGCGTGACTTTTCGGGTCACAAAGTTTTCACCTCTTCGCGGACTTTCATGATTAAACAAAATGCCACTGGAAGCATGCAAACCATAGCTTTCCCGATAGTTAACTGTTATCCAGTGGCCATAGAGTTTCGCCACACCGTAAGGAGACCGTGGAGCAAAAGGTGTTGTTTCTCGTTGCGGAGATTCTCTGACGTTTCCAAACATTTCAGATGAGGATGCTTGGTAAAAGCGAACCTCCTGGCCAGACCGATGCTGAAAATCACGAATCGCATCAAGCACCCCAAGCACACCCAGCGCACAGACTTCAGCTGTGTAGTTCGGTTGTTCAAAACTGATACGAACGTGACTCTGAGCGGCAAGGTTATACACTTCGTGAGGTTGAATGTCCCGAATAAGACGGACAAGACTCATTGAATCAGTCATGTCACCATAGTGCAATTGGAGACAACCATTCGATGGAGCATCTGGTTTGAATAAACCATCAATACGAGTTCGCGAGAGGTTACTTGTGCGCCGAAGCATGCCATGAACTTCATACCCTTTGGAAAGCAAAAACTCTGCAAGGTATGAGCCATCCTGGCCGCTTATTCCCGTAATAATTGCTCGACGAGAGTCTGACATGGGCAAATAGAACGTTTGATTTGAAAGGGATCACACGACGGAATGGAGGTTTCGACCCGTATCATACCCTTCCCATCTGCTTTTGCGCAGCGCAGACAAGCAGCGCAGACAAATAGGGCAATCGGCCAAGGAATGGCTGAG
>JALCBP010000109.1:0-6249 GCA_028066355.1 Pirellulales bacterium | reverse complement strand
CACTCCCCCTCAGTAACTCTTCAAATGGCCTATGGCCGAACAGGAAGCGGCGTCTGGGCACCGACTGGAAAACGCTGCGGCACATTTTCTGGCTGGTTATTCAGAACACTCGCGGGCACCGCAGTATTACTGCCGCCAAACGCAGACTTCTGACCAAGATAACGACCGGCTGACTGAATGCCTGTTTCTGACGAGCTCGGCGAAGTCATCCATGCCGCGGCTGCCTCCACTGAAGCTGGCAATTGAGCCCCCTTCTCTCCAGACAACGGATCAGTTTCAACACCAGCCCAGGCAGCAACCGAGGTCACACCTTCTAGTACGCTATGCCAGGAATCACCGCCATTCTGGCTCGATCCACCTGCAACACCACCTTGCGGTGAACGTACGCCTTCCCCATCAAATTGTTGACGAAACTGCTGTAGGAATGGATCTACGGTCTCATGGATATCTGCCGGCAGGAATTGATCTGCCTTACCGATAAGCGTTGCGACAATCTGCCCACTTTGACTACCCGTAATTTCACTCCGATACGCTGGCATCATCGTCACCGCGAAAAATGTAACAACCACACAGATGAGAGCACCTTTCGCAAGCCCAAACAGTAAACCCAACTGGTGATCAAACGCTGAAAGATGAACTGCGTCGATCAATGTTGATACAAACCGAAACGTAACCCAAACAAGCAGTGATGTGCACACATAAAGACCCAGCATTGCCAGAAGCCTGTTCCAAGGTGGCTGCTGACCAATAAACGGGGCAAGTTCACCACTAAAACGGAGCGCAACGTACGAACTCAGGCAGATTCCGGCAATCCATGCGATTTGCCAGACGATTCCCTTGAAGTAACCGAGGACCCCAGCAGTAGCCAGCAGCCCAAGCATCACCATGTCATAGCTATCAATTGCCACGTTCGCTCTCCTTAATCGACAATCTTCACCAACACGCCGCCCAAGATTGAGGTGATTGAGACTGTAGGGTCTCCTGCACTACTCAAGAAGTCCAGTTTCGGCAAGAAACCAACTGCAACAACAACCGGTCGCGCAGGCTGCGTAAGCCATGCGTCTTACCTAAAGTCCCTCTCTTTTGGTGGTGCGGTTCGCTTTATTCTTAAAACTCCTGCCTTTCCGACTGGGCAAAATACAACACATCCGCGGTGCAGGGGGTGCAAAAAAAAAGGCTCTCTGTATCAACGACCAATTAAGCCGAAGTTCCTACAAAGACGTTGTTTTGTCGCGCTCTGTGCGCTTGGTTATTGAGGGAACAATTACCAACAACGGCCTAAGTTGTTGCGATTTTCAACAACTTTTGACAAACAAGAGGGAAGCCTCTCGAGGAGGGATTCGTAGCGTGCCGGGATTCCGTGAGCACATCACCGGTTCAACGATCGTTGGCATCGGCTACGGGACTGCAGCATGGTATGTCGGTGAGATTCCTCCACTGACATGCCTTCTTGGGGCTGGGCTATGCTCTGTTGCAGGCATGCTCCCGGACCTCGATAGTGGTCCAGGAATCCCCCTCCGCGAAAGTGTTGCCTTTGCCGCTGCTGTCGTACCTGTCATGCTGCTACCTCGAATACAACAAATCAGCATGCCTTCGGAAGCGCTTATTCTTGTTTGTGCCGGCATCTATTTGGCGATTCGATTCGGAGTCACATACCTCTTGAAGCAGTTCGCTGTCCATCGAGGAATGTTCCACAGCATACCGGCGGCAGCCATCGCAGGACTCACCGCATTTCTCATTTTTGCATCTGAAGAGCCAATGCGTAGATATTTTGTTGCCAGTGCAGTTGTCCTTGGATTCCTGACTCATCTGATTCTGGATGAAATCTGGTCTGTAAAACTCGGCATGTTCGGACCAAAGATAAAAAAGTCATTTGGAACGGCAGTGAAGTTTCTTGGCAACGAGGCATGGGCCAATATTGTGACATACCTCCTTCTCATCATTCTCGGTGCTTTAGCTGTAAGTGATGCGGCTGTTAATGAAAACCTTTCAGTCGTCCGCCAGCAGATGGAGCAAGCTGCCCGCCAGTACCCTACATACCCCACGACACAACCAATCTATCGTCGATAAGGTTGGTGATCAGCGGATTTCTTCAGAGGAAATAAATAGCCATCCTCTTGATCGATTCCTTACCGCGAGGGATCATGCAGTGATGATTCCAGGAGCATGCCTCTGTGCTGCTCGAGGTTCAAATCGTTTAGAAAGAAACATGTCCGATGGCTCCTCCGCTCGTAGCAACAGGCAGTGCATACCTAGGCAGTCAACCGCTCCTTGCCGGCTATCTGATTTTTATTGCACTCGCGGCATTCGCAGGCGGTGCTTCCATTAGCCTCCTTTCACTTGGCCACCGCAGGCTACAAGTTTTACTGTCCTTTAATGGAGGCGTTTTACTCGGCGTCGGAATGCTCCATTTGATACCACACGCATTTCTCGAGCTAAACAATCGGATTGACAAAACAATGAGCTGGGTCCTCCTCGGTTTTTTTGTAATGTTTCTACTCGAACGAGCATTCCATGGTCATTCACACAATGCCGCTGACAGCTGCGATCACACCACAGCTACACTTCACCCGCAAAGACTAAGCCAATGGGGATGGTGTGGAGCATTTATCGGGCTTGGGCTTCACAGTCTTGCCGATGGCGCAGCACTCGCTGCAGCAGTACATTCAGATGTTGGGCACGGTGTCGGCTGGCTTGCCGGACTTGCAACATTCCTGGCGATTTCTCTCCATAAGCCTTTCGACGCCGGCATCATTTCTACCCTGATGCTCGGCTCGGGAATTCCACGGAATACTCGGCTTATTCTCAACTTACTGTACGCTCTCGCGGTACCAGCAGGTACTTTCATTTTCATTTTTGGAATCAATCTACTGGGTGACTCCCAACAATCTCTTACAGGCTCAGCACTTGCCCTGGCAGCGGGAGCTTTTCTATGCATAGCTGCAGCGGACCTGCTACCTGAAGTGCAGTTTCATAGTCACGACCGTATTCTTCTGACTGTCGCTCTCGCAGCCGGCATTGCATTGGCATGGGCCGTAACGGCACTTGAAAGAACAACCCATTCTCACAACCAAGATACAACTGCCGTCGCTGAACGTTATCGGGAATAATTTCTACGAATGTGAAATCAAACACCTGCTGCGGGCGTCATTCTCTCGGTCGGCTCAACATCCAGGCCACGAGCCTCGCGCACCGCTCTCACTTCTCCAAGAACATCTTCAATCAGGAGTTGCTGCTCAGAAATCTTTGCACGTTGGAACTGAAAACAGGCAGCAATGACACCAATGAGTCCTACGCCCCCGAGAAGATGTGGGGTGACCCAGTCTTCACTTCCTCTCCGGCCTGCCGCCGGGTCTGCAGCACCGCCTAAAGCAACAATCCCAACAACACAAAGCATGCCCAACAAAGCAAACGGGAACGAACGTCTTTTAATGGCTTTGCTTCTTGCAATGAAGTTATCCGGCAAGCAGTATGTCTCCACGACCTCTCGGCACCACCTCGCGGTACCAATAAAGTATGTCACTGACATACTGTTAACGAGAACAACCACCAATGCTGCCAAGACACCCGAGAGCCGATGAACTGTTCCCCAACGAAGAATTGCCTGATTTGTTTGCCCATGAAGATCACCTATCCACAAACCAAGCGCCGCAGTTGCGGCCATTAACGCTACCGCAAAAACGGCTACAGACGTGAATATCTTCTCCATCATTTCTCCCTACACAAGTTTTGCAAATGCGTAATTACGCACCAAACTGCCTACGTATCAGGATAGCCCGCGTCCCATCAATGCAACAGGGAAAGTTTTCTCTTGTGGGTCCGCGATGAATTGGCTTTGGGTCGAATTATTGCCTCAGTGGCTGGGTTCCTTGGACGAACTGCTCTGTCACATCTCGAAGACCCTCCGCTGACGGCTTGTACACGAATGCAGCTGAGTCTATCGGGTCCCCCAGCCTCACTTCATAGAGTTCGAGTATTGATATCGGCTCAATTTTGCCATCATTGCCCCGTGCACTCCACGTTATCCGAAACGGAAACAGCTGTTCGCTCCCAACAATAAGCTCGACAGAACAGGGTGTTCCCAGAGGAACTTCCAAGGCATCATCCTCTGAATCATCGTGCAGTGCCTCAAGGTGCGGAAAAATTTCTCTCAATCGGTTCGAGTTCCACCGACCGACTACTCGCCAGACAGGCAGCCCATCAATTGATTCCCTCTCGGCCGATTCAAAATTGAAAAACCTTCTTATAAGTGCAAGCGACCTTTGCAAGCCGCCTAAATGAGGAGCAACGGCTTGGTCTTCATCAACACCAAAGTCTTTGAGTCTGGCTCGAATCTGAGAAATGTCGACTCTGGACAGCTGTACTGGTGTACTACTTCCCTTTTGGAATTTCCAAAAGGATATACCATCAGAGACTTCGAGTAATTCAAATGTTTCTGTATCCGCTTTGTTCACCACTTCAAAACGAAACTGCTGATCTACCCCACTGCCCTGCTGCAGATATCGCCCTGTGCCAACCAAGACAATTCCCTCAGCTCGAGTACGCTGCCTAATTCGTGCAGAGACTGACTCGGCACGTCCGAGGCGTGACAACATTGAAGCAACCAATCGCTCAGCCTGCTTCCCAGAGGTAACCAACTCTGCAGTTTGTTGAACACCCGAACTAGCTGACTGCTGATAAACGCTACTGTCTGCTGTCTCTCTAGATTCACTACTCCCACCAGCGAACAGTGACGTCACGCAGACAAAAAGAGCCACGCTATGACGTAGAAAACCGTTGAGATTCAACACAAACACCTTGGGAACTGGGGCAAATTCTACCAATTTCGTGATTTCTACGGGTTTTTCCAAAGATTTGGGTGCCGGAAAGTCGAAGTATGCCAAAGCACTGATTTTCGCAACATCGGAACGTTCCTATGTCGTGATATCAGAAGTCTATGAAATGGAAAACGATAGGCACATGCCGAATTTTCGGTTGCCCAGAACTAACTATTAAGAATCGCCAATATAACCCGGTTCCCAAAGGCTGGAGACTTTGAAGTGAAATTCAACAACTGTGCTCGAAAACTTGTAGGGCTTTCACTAGCGACAGCACTTACTGGCTGCCACATACCAGCAAATTCACCTCTTTCGGGAATTGCTGGCCTTGGAGGTGCTGCTCAGCCACACACAAACGTCTTACCACCTCCCCAAATGCTTGCCCACCCAGGACCTGGTGTTGATGGTCCGGGACCAGGGATCATAGCCCCCGTTGGATATGAAGAACTCATATCAGAAAACGGGGTCACCCCACTAGCAACAGACAGTATGGCTCCACTTGTGGCCAACGGGCCACCGATGTCCCAAATTGGCTTCCTCGGTCCCGATGGTATGCAGGTCCGATGGGATAGTGCTACGGTTGGAGGATTTGACTCAACACCACTTGTAACTCCCGGCCGCTATGATTTTCCTCAAGGTGCGATCTATCGGCTGAAGTTGACGAATATTCCTGGACGCGAAGGTACAGAGTTATATCCGACGCTTGAAGTCGCCCCAACGACGCCGAGAACCGCTGCGTTTATTGCACACAATACCGTGCCAGTCCAACTTACTGATGAAGATCTAGACCAAGTGACGACTGGGAACTTTGTCACAAAAGTTGTCTATCTGCCCGACCCAGACTATCAGGAACTCGCTGTTGCAGGAGTTGAAACGCTTGTAAGCACCCGCCTTGACCCAGGCATTGATCCTGTGGTTGAAGCTGATCGTCGGGGCTCAATTCTGGCCATTATTCGAATTGGCAACAAAGACCTTGAATCCATCGTCATGCAAGGAGCTGTACCTGCCAGCGACATCTCGCAAACCGCGGCAGGCATGCCTCTTGGACTGCCCTGTGGTGACACATCAGGACAATTACCACCCGCTTTTGTAGCAGGCATGACGGCTCCAAGTTATGGAATGCCAATAACCGGTACACCGATTGGCCTTCCTGGTCCTGCACACATACCGCTGGGTGGCCCAGCTGGACTGAAAAAACATACGATCACAAATCACACGAAAACGAGTATTCCAGGACCAACTCCCCACATGAACTTGCATGTGCAACAGGCGCCTGGTCTGAGCTATCCGAAACCTGCATCTCGCGCATACGTTTCTGAACGTTCGGATGTGCCGCACGTTCGCCTCAAGCAGCCCCGGGAAGACCGCACCCGCTGGGTCGATAACGGTGGACCAGATCCAGATGCTGAGGCGGCAGCTGCAATCATCTGCC
>JALCBP010000108.1:0-6378 GCA_028066355.1 Pirellulales bacterium | reverse complement strand
CTTGGTATCTCAAATTGCGGTGGAAATAAAATCTATGAATTGCTGATATGAATAAACAGTTGCCCGCAAAGTCTGCCCCACAATTCCCCGCAAAAATTTGCGGGGAATTGCGTTTCACCCGTACTACAGGTGACAACTAATACCCCCGGCAGGAGTTGTAGGTCTTAAAACACGGAGAAAAGTTTATTGGGCAACAGTGAGCAACAGAAGGCCAAACTTCGTTTCACTCGTAATAGATAACAACTCTTCATTTTTGGCCCGACTCCGCCCACTAATCTTCCGCACATATTCCGCACAGAATTGGTCAACGTCATCCGCTGATTTCTAGTAAGCGTGTAAGTTGTCCGTCAAATAAGATCAGGGCTAATGTGCCTTCATTTAAAAGGAGATTTCTTTTAAGAAAAGGAAGTCCGCAGTGTAAGACGATCAAGGCTGGTCATGCTGCTGCTAAGGACAGAATTTCGCAGCCATACACCTGACGTGAAAGTGCTTTTAGATAGCAAGTCAAATCCAGTGGAGTGAGTCTGTGGTACTTCAGTCACTTAATTTTTTTGAAATTTTTCTCTACTGCAGGTGGTGGAGGAAGTCTTTCGACTGTGAGTTCTTCTTCAAGTAATGAAATATCTTCCGATCCAGATACCGGTATGACCTCTTGGTGCCAAAAACCATCCCAATTTCGCCAGCCACCAACAACCTGCTCAAGATCTGCGAGCGCCTGACGCAGATCAGCTTCAAGTCTTTCTCGACCAAGTTCGTAGCGGAGAAGTTGCCGCCAGTTGTCAAGGAGCTGAAGAAAGTCAACATCGCCGACAGCATACGCCTGACTTGAAACCTCGAGAGTCTGCTCTGCTTTCGGTAAAATGTCTTCAAGGAACAAAGTCAGCATATCTAGATGGCTTTGTGCCTGTGTAAAAAGGTCTGTCACTTCTTGAATGGTTGCGTCTTTCAACGCATCGTATTTTCGAGCAGAAGCGATTGTGCTTGCCTCGGCTGAACGAACGGAAGCAGCCAGTCTCTTCCGATAGATTGGCAAGTTCACACCAGCAGTAAGCAGGAGTGCATCCTGGCCATTCGAGCTGGGTGCCAGACCAGCATCTGCAACATCAATCCATGCAAAACCAAATGTAACATCTGGTTTATAATCGAGACATGCTAATTCAGTCGCCCGTCGATCACGTGTGACTCGATTCATTGCAGCTTTTAATTCGGGCCTTGCTGTAAGTGCCTGTTGACGGAGTGACTCGATATCTGTTGGCAGTTGCTCGGCTGGCAATTCAGGAAGTGCCTCTGGTTGTGTGTCAGGCGGCATGTGCAGCAGTCGGGCTAGGCGAGCTTGCTGAGCTATTTTCCGCTGTCGAAGATCGATCAGACTGTTCTCGATAGAAGAGATTTCCAAATCTGCTCGCAGCACATCCTGAAAACTTGTCTCTCCTGTTTGGTAACGAGTATCAGCGACCGATTGTAGTTGCTCTAGTAGTTTTTGTTCTGTTTCAGTAACGATGATTGCCCGCTGCACATAAGAAAGTTCAAAGTAGGCTTTTTTTACATTTGAAATTGTGTCTAGCTCCACGGCTGCAAGTTCTGCTCGGGCGATACTAGCTTCAGCATCTGCTACCAAACCACGAGTGTTGAGTTTTCCAAACCATGGAAACTTCTGATTTGCGTTGAGTATGAACTGAAATTCACCAGCAGCTGTCTGTACTGGTGCAGGCTGGGAAACGGCTGTCAAATTCGGATCTGGCAACCCTCTTGCAACTCGAATACTCGCAATACGTGATTCGATCTGCTTGCGTGCGGCGAGTATCTCAGGATTTTGAACAAGAGCGAATTGAATATAGTCTTCAAGTGGATGAGGACCTTCGAGGAAGTGGGCACTTGCAAGCTGTTTGCCACGCGTATACATCGCTGTCTTGCGTGATTTTGAACGTATTTGTGCCATTCGCCGCATGCCCATCTTTGTGAGCTCGGAGAAGTCACTGTCTTTAAAGTAGCCTGTTCGACAGCCACAAATTGATATGAAAGATGCAAAAAGCGTAAGCCAAAATACACCAACAAGTTGAAAGCGTATGGCAGTGAGATGCCGAGTCACCGAAGGCACATTTTTCTTTTTGTACCAACGCATTAGTAGAATTGTGGGATTTCCCTTTTCAGAAAATTCAAGCACAGGTTTCTACTTCCCATCAGATGACGCCGCCAAAAGTGATTCTGAATAAAGAGAGTCGATTTGTTTCAGGTGGCTATCTGGGTCCTCTGCGATCTTTTCTAAACAGGGAGGACAGCAAACAAAAACAACTCGACCTTGAATAATTTGCCACGATGCTTTTGCAGGTAATGGATGTTTCATGACAGGACAAATTCGCTGCGCTGTAGCAATATTCTGGTGAATAGTTGCCCAGTGATCTGGATCAATTTGCCTCTGCATACATGCTTTACAACAAAGGTAGACCTCTTCCTTATCTTCACCAACAACAACTTTCACTGGCGGCCCGTGTGCACCAAGTTCCAATCCAGAAACTGGGCAAATATTCTGCACTTTTATGTGAAGTTCTTCGCGATCAATAACAGTGTCTTCAGCTTTGACAACTGACGAGCAGGCGACGATAAAGAAGAGGGCAATCACAACTTTTTTACAATGCGCGGACATAATAAGTACTCCTTAAATCGAATTAAAAAGTAGGCAAAACCTCCGCCCGACTCAAGGCTGCCTCGGCCTCAAGGTCTTTCCTAAATTCTACTTCTTTTCTAGACCCTGTTAAATGCTGAAACTCAAGGTAAGCACAGTAGATTGTTGGAACAACGAATGTTGTAAAGGGTTCAACGAGCATGCCACCAAAAACAGGCCATGCCATTGCGCGTGCCACATCGCTACCCCGACCTGTTGAGATAAGGACAGGTATGAGAGCAACGAGTGTTGTCAGTGTTGTCATTACACATGGCCGAATCCTCTTTAGTCCAGCTTCATAAACAACTTGGCGAATATGTTCTACGCTATCAAAGTGACAGTTTTCAGTACGTTTATGAATGAAGCTTGCCATGACAATTCCGTCGTCAGCCGCAAGGCCTGCGAGGGCAATGAAACCAACCCATACAGCAGTGTTGAGTTCAATTCCATTAAATGCGATTGCAAGCATGCCACCAGCACATGCAATTGGAATCCCAGAAAAGACAACAAGTGAGATGGCAAGGTTTCTGAAGTGGAGATAATGTAGAAAGAGATTGATGAGGAAGACCGTTGGTAGAATCCACATTAGTCGTTGGTTGGCTTCAATCTGATTTTGGAATGATCCAACAGGTTCCATTTCATAATTGCCGTCTGGGAAAACAAGGCTTCCGTCAGCACGAGATTGGCGAAGACTATCCATTACGCCATTCACTGTTTCGATTGCACCACTGCCGGAGGGTGTGAACATGACATGTGCAACGAGTCGTGAGTCTTCGCTATTAATGGCCCCGGGGCCCCATGTTGTGGTCGAGTGGGCAAGTCGATTCAAAGGGACAACATCGCCGGAGGGCGTTACAACAGGAAGCTTAGGAAGATCTTCTAACTGTTCCCGACGCTCTCGAGAAAAACGTACTTGGATGGGATATCTTTCTCGCCCCTCTACTGTAACCGTTGCATCAACGCCACCTAGTCCGGCCGCGATAACCTCATTTACCATCTGTGTGGTCATGCCATAACGGGCAGCGGTCTCTCGATCCACTTCGAATTCTTGATATGGCTTACCTAAAACAATATCAGGGTTTACTGTCCTGGCATCTACTAATGGATTTGCTCGTAACTGTTTAGCAACCGAAAGTGATGCTTGTCCAAGTCCTTCCAATGAATCTCCGTAAATTCTGACAGCCATCGATGCTTTAATTCCTGACTGCAGCATCACGACACGACCTTCAATCGGTTGAAGTGGCGATGCTGGAGTCACTCCTGGAAGAGTCGCAACAGTATTTATTTCATCCCAGATATCTCTCGCTGTGACTCCTGGTCGCCACGACTCTTTCGGAGAAAGCATTATGTAGGTTTCGATCATTGCAGCTGGGGCGGGATCAAGTGCTGAATCAATACGGCCAATTTTTCCGAGCACGTCAGCGACCTCGGGGATCTCTCGTATCAGTGCATCCTGTGTCTGAAGTACCTCCATTGCTTGGGTAAAGCTAGCGGCAGGATAGAGACTTGGCATATAAAACCAACTCCCTTCGTCGAGAGCAATCCAATCATCACTCGGAAGCCCTGTAAACACATGTTTGGCCGAGACGTATCCAGGAACGTCGTTCAACTCTGCTCCACAAAAGCGGGCAAGCCTTTCAACTGGTTTGAGCAGTGTTGGCATACCTATCCATGCACTGAGCCCAAGAAAGAAAAGAAGCAAAGGGAATGCCAACATGACACCCTTGTGATGAAGAGCTATTCGTAGCCGCCCAGCATAAATCCATCTCACAAAACGGCTGGCAGGATTTGATTCCATTGGTGAGAGTTGTTCACGACTAAACCACCACCCGATCAGACTACCCAGTGCTAGTAGAGCGATCACAATTAAAGTCTGCGACAGGCCCGATAGCGCGATAAGCTGATCTACCCAGACAGCACCGCCTAGAAATGCCAGGACGGCCCCCATTCCAATCGCTGTCACAAATCTTTGAACAAGAGATGACCGGCGTGAACGCAAAAAAATCTGAGCAAGGACCGGTACCAAAGTCACAGCAACTATGAGGCTCGCAAGAAGTGCAAAAGTTTTTGTCCATGCCAGTGGTGTAAAAAGTTTTGCATCACGACCGGTAAGAAAAAATACAGGAAGAAAGCTTACAACCGTCGTTGTTACCGCTGTCATAACTGCAGGAATCACCTCACGTGCTGACGACTGAATAACAGTAAGACGATCTTGATGTCGTGTTCCATCATCTGTTTCTTGCAGGCTTTTCTCCCAATTGGCCAGATGATCATAGATGTTCTCAAGAACAATGATTCCCATGTCAACCATTGTTCCAATGGCAATCGCGATTCCAGCCAATGACATAATATTGGCGTCCACTCCAAATACCTTCATGGCTGCAAATGCCATTAATATTGCAAGTGGAAGAGTAACGGCGATTAAAAGACTTGCTTGTATATGAAGGAGAAAAAGCGCAACTACAACAATTGTTATGACTGTCTCTTGGCTCAGTGCTTCTGTAAGCGTGTGGACTGTTTCATCGATTAGCCCTCTACGATCGTACACACCAACAATGCGAATTCCATCAAGTTCCGGCTCAAGTGATGCAATTTTTTCTTCAACTCGTTTGATTACTTCTCTTGGGTTGGCCTTGTATCGCATGATTACAACACCACCGACAGCTTCAGCTCCGTTGTAATCGAGTGCACCCCGACGAAATGCTGGACCGAGTTGGACGCGAGCAATGTCTTTTAATCGAACGGGTATCCCGTCGCGTGTCGAGATGACGGTTTGTTCGATTTGTTCAATTGTTTCAGTCTTCGTTTTTCCTGAACCAATAAAACCACGACCACGAACAAGAAATTCAAGCCCGCCTTGTTCAACCGTTTTTGCACCAACATCAATATTGCCAGCACGTACGGCGTTGACAACATCTGACAACGGTATCGATTGGAAGCGGAGGCGATCGGGATCAACATCAACTTGGTATTGCTGTACATAGCCACCAATGGAAGCAACTTCAGCAACACCGTCTACCGACTCCAGTGCGTACTTAATAAAAAAGTCTTGTCGGGAACGTAACTCTGCAAGATCGACGCCTTCCGGAGCTTCAAGTACGTAAAGATAGACTTGACCAAGCGCCGTTGCATCTGGAGCCAGTTGGGGAACGACTCCATCCGGAAGGGTTCCAGATACTGTTGTCAACTGCTCAGCCACGCGTGAACGAGCCCAATAGAAATCAACATCATCCGCAAATGTTACTTGGACGAAGCTAAAGCCAAACATGCTTTTGCCACGCACGCTTTTCGCCCCTGGCACGGCTTGTAGCGCAACCGATAACGGATACGTTATTTGGTCCTCCATGTCTTTCGGCGATTGGCCTGGCCATTCACTCAGCACAATGACCTGGTTTTCACCAATGTCTGGAATAGCATCGAGCGGTACGGTTTTCGTGGCATACCATCCATAGGCGGCTAACGCACCAGCTGCCAAAAGAACAACGAGTCGCTCGCGGAGGCAGAAATGAAGCAAGCGAATAATCATTGCCCACCCTCAGGAAGTGGTGCCAGCGGCTCTGCCAGTTTCATTCGACCTGCCGGGGGAATGCTGAGGACATCCTCTCCATGGGTTGAAGGTGCTGGTTCGGGATTCTTCATGGCCCCAATCGGTGGAATCGAACTGTCGATATCTGAATTGTCAGACGGTGCCATCGTCATTGGACCGATAGGTGGCA
>JALCBP010000107.1:0-6390 GCA_028066355.1 Pirellulales bacterium | reverse complement strand
TCGGTGATCAGGTTTTGGCAGGTTTAGAGGATGGTGGTGTGACATTTCCCCGTGCTTTTGGTGCCGGTTTCGCCGGCTTTGCGTCTGCACTGGCACCCTCATCTTTTGATTGTTTTTTTTCCTCGACTTCCGCCTTGCCTTCAAGAATGGCATCGGCCAGTCGGGAGGCAACTAATTCGATCGAACGAATCGAATCGTCATTGCCAGGAATAGGAAGATCTACAACGTCTGGGTCGCAATCTGTATCAATAAGAGCGACAGTTGCTATTCCCATCTTACGAGCTTCATTGATCGCATTTTTTTCTTTTTTCGGGTCAAATACGACCAGACACTCTGGCAGGCGGGAAAGGGTGCGAATGCCACCAAGGTTACGGAGCATTTTTCTATGCTCTCGTCGCAGTGAAGACTGCATTTTTTTCGAATAGTTGTGGAAGGCATCGGAGGGAAGCAGTTCCTCCAATTCCTCTAGCCGAGCTAATCGATTACGAATTGTTCGGAAATTAGTCAGTGTGCCACCAAGCCAGCGGTCACTGACGTAGGGCATTCCGCAGCGATTGGCCTCACGTGCAATGGCTTCTTGTCCTTGTCGCTTTGTTCCAACGAATAGAACCAAGCTACCTGTCGCAGCAACTTGCTTCAAATACTTCTTGCCACGCAAAAGTCCACGAATCGTTTCACGGACATCGATGATATGTATGAGATTTTTGCGGCCAAATATGTATGGCCGCATTTTTGGGTTCCAACGGCTTGAGCGGTGGCCAAAGTGGACACCAGCTTCGATTAATTCTTGAGCGAGGACATTCGACACGGTACGAGGTTCACTTTCTGTTGGGATCTGAGAAATCCGTGCGCCAGCATTGGGCGACACGACTGCCAAGAATTCAAATATGAACTCCAGCGAGTACTGCAAATATCGGTGTTTTCTCTCATTTGTCAATCCGTTGGACTGTTGTCTGAGGCGAATGGGGCTCGCATTCACGAAGGAAGTGGCTTGAATTCGGCCTGTGATCGAATTTAGACTGAGCAATTCGGTCAAACACGTACTTTTATCCCAAAGGGTAGACGCCAGCAGGCCGGCATGGCACTCCCAGGTTGAGGCCAAGCTGATGCGACACGTTCTCTCTGCAACCGTCCAGAATGTTCCTGGCGTACTTGCCCACATCTCGGGCATGCTCGCTTCCCGAGGCTACAACATTGATAGCCTTGCCGTCGGGGAGACTGACAATCCCGGGTTCTCACGAATGACTTTTGTTCTGCGCGGTGATAATCGGGTTCAGGAACAGGTTCGGCGGCAACTCGAAAAAATTGTCACAGTTGTGAGCGTTGAGGATATAAGTTCAAGAAATTATGTCGAAAGGGATCTGATGCTTGTAAAAGTATCAGCTGCCGCTGGACAGGACCGGTCAAACGTTCGGGAACTAGCAGAAATATTTCGTGGACGGGTTGTTGATGTTGCCGCTGACAGTGTGATAGTTGAAATTTCCGGAACTGAAAACAAAATTGAGGCTTTCATTGACATGATTCGCCCGTTGGGCATTCTTGAGTTGGTTCGAACCGGCAGGATTGCGATGGTGCGAGGTAGTAGCCCAAGTTGTGAAAACTCAGAAATGGAGCCGTCAAGCGAAACCTAATTGAACTTACGAACTGCTCTCCATCGCAGCATCAGTGTTCTCTGTTATGTGACAAATTACCCAAAAAACTATTCTTTCAATTTTACTCTGGTTCAAAAGGAGCCCCTCGTGCCAGCCACAATTTACTACGATTCTGATGCCGACTTAGCCGTTCTCTCAGGCAAAACAATAGCTATCATTGGTTATGGAAGTCAGGGTCATGCCCAGGCACAGAATCTACGCGACAGCGGCTTGCAGGTTGTCGTCGCACAACGGCCCGGTGGACCAAACTTTGATCTCGCCAAAAGTCATGGGTTTGATCCACTCTCGGTGGAAGATGCAGTAAAGCAGGCTGATGTTGTCAATATTCTTTTACCGGACGAACTTCAGGGTGATGTCTACAAGACGTCAATTAAGCCAAACCTGAAGGCAGGGGCTGTTCTAATGGCGAGCCATGGATTCAATTTCCACTTTAATCAAGTAGAACCTCCTCCGGGTCACGATATTCTTCTGGTAGCGCCGAAAGGTCCTGGTCATCTTGTTCGAAGTGAGTACGAAAAAGGTGGTGGTGTTCCCTGTCTTATCGCTCTCGGTGAAGGGGCTTCAGAGGAAACAAAAAAGATCGGGCTGGCTTATGCGAAAGGCGTAGGTGGCACTCGTGGTGGTGTTATTGAGACAACCATAGCGGAAGAAACCGAAACCGATTTATTTGGTGAACAAGCAGTGCTTTGTGGAGGCGTATCGGAACTCATTAAAGCTGGCTTTGATACACTAGTTGAGGCAGGCTATCAGCCTGAGATGGCGTATTTCGAATGTCTTCACGAGATGAAATTGATAGTTGATCTTCTTTACCAAGGTGGATTGGAATACATGAGATACAGTGTTTCCAATACAGCGGAGTATGGTGACTACACTCGAGGAAATCGCGTGATTACCGGCGAAACCCGAGCTGAAATGAAGAAGATCCTCGAGGAGATTCAAACTGGAGAATTCGCACGAGACTGGATTCTTGAAAACCGAGCCGGAGCCGCAATGTTCAAGGCTACGCGTCGTCGTGAGCGTGAGCATAAGTTGACTGAGACCGGTCGACATTTGAGGAAAATGATGAAATGGATCGACTCAAAAGAAGTTTAAGTCGATCGGTAGGTGCTGATGAATTAGCCCGACGAAGACAATAAGGTCTGTGTTATTACCAGCTAGGGTTTTAATTATGAATACAGCAGTGCAGGGAGTTCGTGAGGTCTATGACAGCTTGAAGCCCGGAGATCGGGTGGAAGTAATTCATGGTGTGACAGTGGGGTCGAGTGCCAAATGGAGTACAACAACGGTGGGAAAAGTGTTGCGCTGTGAGCGTCGTCGTCACGGACTCCATTTCCGAAGAAATGCTGATGACAAGGTTTATAGTGACATTCTTATTCTTGCCAGAGATGACGGAGAATTAACGACCGTTACGATCGATGAGTTTACTCGCATCAAGAAGATATGAAATTATATAGCACGTCATACCCAGTCTGAGTGCACGTGCTCGTCTTATCGCACACGAGCGATAACACACTTCAAGTATTCTCCCTCCAAGCAGTGAAGATTAACTGGGTGGTCTGCGGCAGCGCCACGGAACTCTAGAAGTTGGAGTGTCCGGCCAGCTCGTTGGGCAACCGCAGAAAGCATCATGAGAAAGTCATCTCGTGTAATTGCTCCAGAGCAACTACACGTGACCAGAATTCCACCAGATTCAAGTAGGTCGACACCGAGACGATTTATACGGTGATATGCTCGAAGCGCGTCAGAGGCAGATGCTCGACTGCGGGCAAACTTTGGTGGATCAAGTATCACCATGCCAAACTTTGTATTCTCTTCCTGCAGCGCGGCGAGCTTTTCAAAAGCATCAGCCTGCTCAACTGTCATTGTTGTGGCGTTATTAAGCTCTGCATTTGCTCGTGCCAGCGAAATCGCTTTGATGCTTGAATCGACAGACAGAACAGAACTTGCTTTTCCAGAAACGGCGCTCGCGACTCCAAAACCACCGGAATAGCAGAACATGTCGAGTACTCGCCGCCCCCCGGCATAGGCTGCTGCAGCCTGTCGATTCTCTCTTTGGTCAAGATAGTAGCCGGTCTTTTGTCCTTCCGTAAGGTCGACACCAAACCGAAGGTCATGTTCCTCGACAAAGATTGGTCCATCAGGTATTTGGCCGCGCAGGAGTTGATCAGGCAAATGGAGGCCTTCAAGTTTCCCTAGTCCTCGTTCGGCACCCCGAAGCAGGATGCCCTTGGGTTGGACAATGCGCGTGAGGCTATCGCAGATCACGTCGAGCCGCTCAGCCATAGCAAGGGCCGTCACCTGTACAGCAAGGTAGGAGCCATATTGATCAACAATGACACCAGAGAGATCATCGCCCTCGCTGTTAATGAGACGGCAGGCAGTTTTCTTGGAAAGAACGTTGAGTTCTTTACGTAAACGCACGGCGTTTTCAATACGAGTATCCCAGAATATTTCATCAAGAGACTGGTCCTGCATAAAGGAATACAGACGAACTCGAATTCGGCTCGACGCATTCCACAAGCCTCGTGCAATGAAACTTCCATCGTGGGTTACAACGTCAACTATGGCACCACTATCTGGATTGCCATCTACACGTAATATTGCAGAATCAAGAACCCATGGATGCCGTCCAAAAAATGGGCGAGCACGCTTGGGTTTGATAAACACAGTAGCCCCAGGGCGTGCTACTCTTGCCACATCGTTCTCAGGCATGAACGACCTGCTTTGTCGCCGGTTCCGGCAACACGTGAGGCTGCGGAAGCGCATCTGTTCCTGCCTCAGCTTTGACTCTACGTTGACTGTTTTTTTCAGACTTCTTTTTATTCAGGCGGAGAACGCTCCATCCAAAAATGTCGCCAAGCGGTCCAGCCAATAATGCCGGAAGCAACACAAGGTTTCCGACCAATGCAACAGTTAGCATGGCAAGCATCATGTGGCCGAATCGTTGTGTCGGCCCGAACGGTGAGAGTGAAAAGACTGACAGACCAATTCCAATAACCCCCCAACTCTGGTACATCGCTCGAGCACAGCCTTTGTAAGCAAGCATGGTTGCTTGTTTGCGATCCATGCCGTCGGAGATGCCTCGCCTGAACCAAAGCATGAAATGCACAACGTCATCAACAGTGACACCAAGTGCAACACTAGGAGCCATGACAGTGCCGATATCTATAAGAAGATTTCCTGTGCCAAAACTTTTTAGCAATGCATTGCCCCAGCCCATTCCTCCAAAGACAACAACAGCAGGAAAAGCAGCTGGGAGTAGTAGCACAAGTCCGGCAGAGGCCGCTCGGCATAGAAGTACCATCACGAGAACAATGATTGCGAAGTCGCTGATAAAGCCAACAATTAATCCATCAAGCAATGAGTGCTGTGCCTTGTATACGAGTGGCACGAGACCCGTGTAGTCAACGGAAATTCCTTGCGTGCCGTCAGACTCGTAACTGGCTAGTATTGGGTCGATCTTGGACTTAAGGTCACGCTTGAACTCGGCGTAGTCGACTTCTTTAGTCGCACTGACACGAGCACTGATTCTCCACAGTTCCTGTTCGCTGGTTCCTTCATCACTAACGACCTTTGCTTCGCGCAGGTAATCTCCATCAAGAAATTCATCACGATGGGCCACAAGTCTTCTATTTAGAACACTTCGTCGTGTTCGTGCATTCAGGCCAAAAACACGGCCGGCAGCTCCGCCAAGTCCACCACTACCGACGTCTAGACTCCGGCCAAAGGTGACAGTCGAAAGGGAACTTCCTACCTCACTGAGTTGACCAATCTCACGTTGTATATCATCAACAAGTTCCATCCGTTCAAGAAAATTGAGATCGCATTTTTCTTGGTCGCAACGAATCAGTATTTCCATTGGCACCAGTGGGCCAAGTTTTTTCTCAAGCCAACGATAATCTTGTCGAATTCGCGCCTGAGGCGAAAATAACCGCATCAGTTGAACACTACTCTCAACACGAGTCATGCCGTATCCGATGCCAGCCATAATGATGAGGCAGATTGTCGCGACCGCAATATTGTGTCGTGTGATCCACTGCCCGACTCCCCACCAGGGGCTTTCTTCAATAGGCCGCCATGAGTCATCATCTTCTTCGCTGGATGCGGCACCGAGGCGAAGTTTTGGTGGAAAGAGCTCAAGGCATGCAGGCATGAGCGTCATGAGGATGACAAAACTTACGACGACTCCAACTGCTGAAAAAATCCCAAACATCTTTATCGGTACCAGCTCGCTTACGGCAAGCGTCGCCAAACCGACGGCAGTTGTCCCAGTTGCGAGCGAAAGTGGCAGAAGTGCATGATGGACCGAAGCCCCGGCAGCACCTTTGAGTACTCCCGTTTCGGCCAACTGATCACGGTAATAGTTGGCGAGGTGAATTGCACCACTGGTTGTTGCTACATAGACAAGAGAAGGCATCGTGAGCAGGATGGCATCAACGGGGTATCCTGAATACCACACGATCGCAAGACTGGCGAACATGCTGTAGACACCCGAAGCAAGTACAAGCCCAACAAGCATTTTGCTTTTCAGGCTCCACCAACTAACAAAGAAACCAACGACAAGAGAAAGACCAAAGAGTAGCGTGACGCTAGTCTGTCCCGCGCGATCAATTGAGACATTATCAACGGGCGGACCACCCATGTGGAGTGTTTCTTCTGGTATTCCGCACTCTTCGACTGCAACGTTCTTAATTGTGTCGATTGCACCATGGAGGTTTGCTCGAGCTGCATCAGATAG
>JALCBP010000024.1:0-39335 GCA_028066355.1 Pirellulales bacterium | reverse complement strand
GTTTTTGTGCCTGTTGTTGCGCTGAGAGCAGTTGTACCAACAAATGAACCACTCGCTGTGGGAGCAACAATTTCCCAGTTTCCAAAACCCGTTCCGTTATTTGGTGGTGGACTACCCGTCGTATATGTCTTTGCTTGGTAGGGTGTTGCGTTATCGCTTGCAATTGATGGGCCTTGATCAATCAATGTGATGCCACTACTGAACAGATCACCTACGTAGGCAAGCGATGTGCCTGCACCGTCCGTCACCTGAAGATTCAGGCCGGTGACGTTTGTTGGAATTTGATAGCGGGGTTCCAGCGTGTCGGCAATCGTGACATCAAAGGCACCGTTCGGGCTACTTCCCGTGTTTTCGACAACGATTGAAAACTTGACAAGGTCATTGCCGGCAACGTTTGATAGCGTTGCGTCAATGGGTGTTGCATCTAACCCAGCTGGTGGTCCGGATGTAATGGTTCCAGTGAAGGAGGGACCTGATGCTCCAGGTTGAGAAAACGTCACGCCAGCAGGAAGTGGTGGTGATGCTCCTGTTGCATTGTTCTGAGTGAATTCCCCATTGGCATTATCAGTCGATACGACTCCCTTGGTGATGGTGAGTTCGGGCTCGGCCACAACAATCTGTGCAATACCTGGTGAAGACGTGATCAGTGTGCCTTCTTGGTTCACCTCACTTTGCTGCCCTTGATTGGTTAGCAGCAATCCGTCACCAAATGGTTTATTGGTTGCCTCGACTGTAAACAGAATGTCAGTGACACTGGGTCTATCCTGGGGGTCGGCGAATGTTCCAAAATCCCAGGTCAGACTATTTGCACCAGCATTGAGAACTGCATTCCCAGGATTATTTCCATTGTTGACGGCTGGGTTTGCAATTGGTGTCTGCGAGAATGTATCGGCAGGACCAAAACTCCAATGTCCAACAGCTGGTGCAGCATTTGATGGCCCCTGTCCGTTCCACGTGAGATCCGATGTTGGGTCAAAAATAGGAAGTGGCAGATAGTCGACAATTTTATAGTCTTTGATGCTTGAAAAAGGGAGTTGATAGGTGAGCCGAAAGGTCACTGCATCACCCGGCACGACCCGCTGACCTCCAATAGGAGACGATCCATTGATCGCATAGAGTTCTTTTGTTGAACCCCCGTTTGCAAGTGAAAAAGATTTCTGTGAGCCATCTGTAACAGTCGATCCGGTGGGCGTGAGCGCATCGCTATAGGCAAGTACGGCAGCTGTCATACTTGCCGTATCAGTCATCACATCACCTTCTACAACATCTGCACCAGGTGAAGGCTTGGTACGGTAATCGTCGAGAATCTTGGCACGAAAGATAACAGTGCCAGTGGTGCCGGGGGTTACCGTCGTGTTTGGGTCTGGTGTCCCGCTTTGAGTACCTTGAAACGGAATCGCTGCACCGAGCATTCTTCCATCAGGTAAAAGTCGTAGGGCTTTGAGCTGTTCTGAGATATCAAATACGACTGTTTGTGTCCCATCCCCATTAATCGTCCCGGTCACGTTTCCTGGGTCGAATGGTTGGTCCGTAAAATTATTGCCATTTGCTTGCTGCTGGAAGCTGATGGTTGGCGTAAATGAGGTATCTAATTCCTGACCGTCAGAGAGAATGTCTTCAAGAGTGACGTTATTGAGTGCAAAGTAATCACTCACCTGAAAGTTCAGTTGATATTCGATGGTGTCACCAGCCTTGTACGTGCTGCCACCACCGACCTTTGAAAAACTCTTCTGAAGCGAAACAGTACGCGCTGTCAGGTTATATTCTGCGTCTGGGGTATTACTACTTGAGACAGTCTGTTGAGGCGGAAAATTTGGATTGTGATTTATCCATGTTCCTCTCGCGGAGGACGTGTTGGTAATTAATTTCGTTCCACCAGTATCTAATGGAATGACTGGGCCGTTTTGATCCTGCTGGGTAACGAAATACTCGAAAACCAGTTTTACGTCGTCGTTACTGCCCGTGCCGACGACATTATCAAATTTATACTCGAGCTTTCCGCCGGGGGCCGATGTTGATGGAGTTGATTGCTGTGTCTGCGTTGTCGAACCATGTCCAGTAATGCTTGTGACTGAAACAAACTGAACCTCCTTAGGCAATTCATCTGTGAGTATCAAGTCCTCTACAGTTTGCTGATCAGCAACGGCCATACTGACGGTATAGCTGTGTGAAAAATTTGGACCGGTGGCTGTTTCATGCTCTGGTGTATTCGAAGTTTTCTTCAGTCGAAAAAGCTGTGGCTGTACCGGATCATTAGCGGGGGTGCCAAAGTCTGCGTGGTCGACAGTTGGATTCCCACTTGCGTCAAGTTGGTATCGATATCCTCCTGTTGCTGTGACGTTGTAGGATTTCGTGGGCTGGGCCAGTGGACTGATTTGGCCCTTGAAATTGATATCGATAGGAGGCTGTGAGGGTCCATAGCTTCCGAAAGGCAGTTCGACGACAACCAGTTCATCACCTGCTGTGCCCTGAATGACGAGCGGTTTTCCAGCAGCATCTTTTGCAAAGGGATGTATCGCTTCACCGTTTGCATCAAAGGTGATAACGGTCGTCTTGAGATTCATTCCGTTGTACGTAGCGCCTTGCGAAAATGAGATACCATTATCTGGTAATGGAGGTGCATCTCCTGTGGCAGGCATGACAATATCAACGAACGGTGAATAGCCGACATTATCAGTTAGATCTGTCGAAGCATTATCGAAGGTCACAACAAAATTGACTTCTTCACCAAGAAGGCTCTGGGAAGCACCAGTGATATTTACACTCGCATCTGCAGCGAGCAGCCTGCGTGCCTCGAGTTGTTCGGCAAAAAGTTGTCGCCGTCTTGCAATGGGTGGCGTTCGAGCAGATGAAGAGTGACGGGTTGCTCGATGAAAGATATTTTTCAGGGCTGTGCGCATTGTTTTATGAGTACAAACGGTGCGAATCGAAATTCATACGAGGAAATTTCCGGGCCCGGCGCACCACAAAGGTTCTAGTTCACCTAGACCGAAAAGATTACCAACCAATTGAGCCTACCCTTCAAGTCGTGTGAAAGCACGTAAATGGCTATAAAAATGTGTTTTTTGACGAAATTGGAGCTTGTTGAGTTTCCAAAACGGGCAAGATGCAAAAAAGCGGGCATACGGCGAATATCTGTCGACTGATGCTTTCAGACTCAAAGGTCTGATTGTAAAGGTCGAATCAGAAGAATGAGTTAGGGGAACATTGTATTTTTTGCGTGTTATGAGGAGCTGATAGCAAATTCATGCGTGGTTCAAGAAGCATCAGGAGCACTTTTGTTGCCCTGTTTTTTCTCGTTCTGGTGGCTTGCATCAACCCGCCGGCACGGGCTAGGGAAGCTGGTAACACTCATGTCTTTGGTGTTACGCAGCTGAAAGCAAATGTATGGAACGCCCAGAGTGAAGGGCAGAGTGACAGCAATTTATTCCAGCCGGTTATTCAGAATCTTTGCAAACCGTGTTGTCCTGATTGGGATCAGTACGCCATTCTTGATTTCATGTTTCTCCAGCGTGACAACGCAACGAGTGGTGCCGTCATTACGGAAGAGAATATTGGAGGGCAGCAGGTTCCAGTCTTTACCACTCGGTCGATGCAACCGGCGACTGCTCCGGGTGTCCGACTGTTTTATGGAGAGCTTGGTCCAGACTGTATGGGCTGGGAAGTTGGCTACCTCGGTGTGTACGGCATGTTCGGTGCCGTTGATCGCTCCTCGTTAACAGACTCACTGGTAATACCAGGTGATCTGGGAGGAAACACACCAGGCTGGACAAGTGCCGATGAGGTGCGACCAACCTATGCCTCGAGTTTGAATACGGTAGAGGCCAACATCTTTACGTATCGGTGTTGCCCTGAATGCAGCAGCGATTCGTTTCTTTGGTCGCACCTTGGTAATAAACCGGTTTGCCACTGTAGCAACTGGTTATTTGGTTTCCGCTGGGCTGGTCTCGAAGAGCAGGCGGATCTCAACGTGCTCTGCTGCCGTGTCACAAATGATGTGTTCACATCGTATTCAGTGCGAACGAGTTCACAGATGCTGGGACCACAGGTTGGCTTTCGTGGAAGACGACAGTGGAGAAACTGGGCGGTTGAGGGCTGGGCCAAGGCGATGTTGGCGGGCACACTGCTGAGTTCCAATGCCGATCCAATTTCTTCATCGCTTGCACCAACAACGATCATCAGACCAGCACGACGACTCACTGATGCAGGGGTCGGGTTTCTTGGTGATTTGAATTACACGGTATCACGCCGGCTCAGTGACATGTGGTGGTTACGTCTTGGCTACAACATGATCTGGCTTTCTGGTGTAGCACTTGCACCAGATCAATGGGATTTCACCAATACGGCAACAAGCGGAACAACACTTGTTGGTGGTGGTGGAGTCTTCCTCCACGGCGTAAATCTTGGTCTTGAATCCCGGTGGTAAAAGACCCAGCTCGTAGACTTATGGTCGGGACGACATCCGCGCCGGCTGTGATTCAAGGCCGATGGTATTCACCGCACTGATCTGATACCCAGACAGTGGCGCCCCTTTTGGAATCATGAATTCCATTTTCGCAAGTGGTTGTGTTGGTGTGTCGCTATACAACAGGTTTTGAAACAAAGGCCGACCAAATTTATTTTCTGGTTTCTCTGGAACAGTTGTGATTCGTTTTCCTGTACGTTTCACAATGAAGTGTGAAAGGCCGCTTTCCAGGTCAGCCTTACAATTCCAGACAATACGATTGCCTTCTCGATGCACGTTCGTCGGAGATGGTGGCGGTGTGGTATCAGCAACAGCCGTGTCCTTGACATACTGCATCCACTTTTTGGCAATCGTTTCATTCGGTAGCCAGGCAAGAGTTTCTAAGTTTGGTGCCTCATGAGCTGGCCACGCTTTGAAACCAGCAATCTCTGCGAGCCACGCGTCTGAACGTGGCATGGGCTTGAGAGGCTTTCCGGTTTCGTCAGGAAGCCGTGCGCGAAGGCAGGCATCGAACCATGGAATTGCCATGTAGCGCTGATTGCCACACTCGTGACTCGTTAATGGATCAACCGCAACGCCCAGCAACCCATCCCGTTTCCGAACAGCCTCAATAAAGGCAAGGTTCGCTGGCCATGTGCCTTTGAATTTTCCTGTGGTAACCGTCACACCTTCTTGTGTTCCGGGATTACACATGATTGGAACGGCAAGCGCTGTTTCAGGAAGATCATGCGGTTTGATTTGTGGACGTTTGGGATTTTCTTCTAAAAGTGGAACTCCAGAACGCAACCACGAAGCAATTGTTCGTTCAGGAAAGAGCAGCGTCATTCCACCGGCCCAGTGACCACCACCACTGTGACCCCAGAGTGCCCACGGCAAGTGACCGAGTTCCGGATGGCCAGAAAGATCACCGAGATCTTCAAGGCCTCGCTGAAATGCTTTTGCTGATCCGTTGCGTGGATCACACCACATCTGGCAGTCAGCTTTTTGTGGCTGTTCATATGCCGGTGCAAAAAGTGCACAGTTATGCTTCCGTGCCAATGCCTGCCAATGAAGGTCGTAGGCTCCAGAGAGACCAGACGAACAGGAGCCTTCACCACACCCATGTTGATGGACGACAATTCCTCTGAGCGTTTCAACCTCAGGGGGGATCCAGATGGTGTAATTGACCGGAAAGATTAACTCACCTGGCTTTGTCGATGCCTCATACCGAACACGATAGTAGGGTGGTTCAGCCGGAGGATACACATCAAAAGGTGGCTGCTGTGCCCAGGCAGGTACCTGTGTCAAAGCCACAACACACCAAAACCAACACACCTGGTGCGCACAGAATCTGCTTTTCATTATCACAACTCTTTCCAGGATTGGTTACCGCGGCTCTTCTACCGCAACGACTGGTATCTGCACTTCAGAAAACTTCATGAAGCTTGGAACCATCGGGCTGTTGTAACCAAGTGTGCGTGGCCCACCGGCAACTTTCCATTCAGGATGATTGGCAAGCCATGCGTTGAGTTTTTCATACCCACGAAGAAATGTCTTTTTGCCGTAACTGCCACGAAGGCCAATTGAAACGACTGTTTCTGCCGGAATGTCTTCGACGACTACACTGGCATCTTCTGTATCAGCACCGGCTGTGCCGAGTTGACTTGAACCATAAAGAAATGCCATGGCGTTTGGATTTCCGTCAGGTGTTCCATCCGGATTGGCAGCAGCCTTTGGTGTCCATGACATTTCAACAGGTGCCGTCATTTTGATGTCATTTCGTTTGATGTGATTGAAGAGTTTCCAGAACATACCGTCAGTACCAGAGTCTGACTGCACACGGGCCAGACGATGCTGCGGATATGTTTTGACAATCACTTCATCAACTGGCCCGGCAGCTGGAAATCCTTCTGGAAGATTTGCTTCAGAGACAAACCATGGTTTGCTTTGCGATGCTGGGGAGTCAGTGTCTGCAGCGTACATGGAGATCCCCAAAAAATTGAAGGCAATACAAAAGATCCATAGATAGAACTTCAGATAGTGCTTCGATTGACTCATCGTATTTCCTTTTAGTCTTTCGGTGGACCTTCAAGTGGTACTGTCACGGGCCATCCTGGAAACTGTTTCGGTTTGCCATCAGCTCCGGGTGTTGTAAAGCGAGGAAAGCACTGAAAGACAATCTCCTGTTTATCAAATTCAAAACGGGTGATCCCATAGCCATCAGCGCGTTTCTTTTCATCATTTCGATCTTCTGGATTGGCATACGCGGCCATGGTGATTTTATTCCCGAGGCCATCTTCGTAGTCTCCAGTCCAGGGCAGTGGACTTCCAGGTATTGGACGTGCACCAGCCTGTTCATCCTCAGGATGCCACCAGCGTCCATAGATAGTGTTCACGAGCGCCGGTGATGTAAAAGCCCATGGACCATCACGGAATTCATCAATACCATGCTGTACAACAACAGCAAGATGTTGATCGCCACAGAGGTGGACTGCCCCAGCCTCTTTCAAAAGACGCAAGGCCTTGTTGCGACCTTTCTGTGGCCAGCCGTTGCAGTCAAGATCAGCAAGGAGCCGGTTATCTGGATTCCCATGAAGATGAACAGCGCCGCAAAATGCTGTCTGAGAAAGAGCTGCTTTGGATCGAACACCCTTCCAGTCATGAGCCCATGTCTTCAAGAAAGCCAGCTGTCGATCACCCAGCAATTTGAGTTCTGGAAGATCAATGGCACTTCGATCATAGGACGGGTCATTAATATGATCAGGCCGAGGACCCATTTTTGGAATGGTGCCATTGGGTCCGGTTTTAAACTTGCGGTCTTCTAGAATTGCAAAGTCGACCCCACCAACAATCAGTCGAGTGAAGTACACACCGATATCACCTTTTACTGGCGCCGGATCGACAGGGTCCGGAAGATGGGACGTCTGTTGCCGTTGCACCATGTTGACGTAGGACGTGGGATAGAAGTAGCCACCTGTATCTCCAGCGGCGGTACTTGCCTTACCACCTCCAGCGCCCCAGAGGTTACCTTGGCCGACGTCATGGTCATCAGGGATGGTCACTGCGGGACGATCACGAATGATGTCGCGAAACTGCAGGCCAAACTCAAGCCAACCGATCGTGTGTTCAGTATGGCGATAGGTTTGATCACCTGCAAAGAAGAGAAGATCTGGATCAGCTTTCTTGAGACCATTGATTAAAGCTTCTCGCTGACCTGGTGTGCGTGATGAATTACACGACATCACTGCCACACTGATTTCACTTTTCTTGGCAGGGTCGGGACGAATCATCCCGGTGAACTCGGCTCGTTCTCCATGCCGAACACGATAGGGTACGGACTTGGTTGCATCCCACTTGGGAACACGGAACGAAGCATCCCAACCAGGATAGTTGACAGTTGCCTTGCCGATTTCTTTCCAGCCGCTTCCGCGATCGACTTCAAGTCGAACCTGATTCGATTCACCTGGTTTGAGTGGAAAGAGTTGGGCTGAAAGTTTGAGTATGGAGTCAGTTGGTTTGCCGGGGGGGACTGTTACTGTGTAGATCGCAAATGCAATAACTTCATCACGAGGAGCATCAATCTGAAATGGAACAGGTGGACGTCGTCGTTTCTTTTTTTTCCCATCAGATGGTTGGGTTGGTTCGTCACCTCGTGCAGAAGGTTTTGTCCACCACTGGCCGGTTGCCCATCCATCGAGTGATGGAAAGTCTTCACCGAACGGTGTGGGGTCAAGATTCTGAGGAACAACAGTGTCATCTCCGTGGCAAAATGAAACGGAGCAACTTATTCCAAGAAGAAACACAAGAACGATTCTCGTACAGGGCAACATGGGCAGCAGCCTTCTTTTTTGGAGATGTAATAAAAAGGATTGGGGAACATGAAAGCAGGCACACGGTGCTTCTGAGTAACACCGGATGCAATGACATTTCTTTACGTTATAAAGGATGATGTCAGAGGGTGCTTACAGAAATTTATTCGTAATCATTTTTATGGGGTGTCTACGAACATGATGAATCACATGCGCAACGAATCAACATCTTGGTTGAAGCGTATCTTGCTATGCAGGTCCGTCTTTTTTTATGGACTTTTCCTTCTCTCGGCAGCTTTTGCTGCACGAGCAGAATCTGCACCGCCGAATGTGGTTCTTATTCTTTCTGATGATCAGCACTGGCGTGATTATGGATTTATGGGTCACGAACATCTTCAGACCCCAGCGCTCGACCGGCTTGCGTCTGAGAGTCTTGTCTTTTCTCGAGGCTATGTTCCTACCAGTCTTTGCTGCCCAAGTCTCGCATCACTAATCACTGGTCGTTATCCACATGAGCATCTGATTGTGGGGAATGATCCTCCGACCCACGGTATTCACCGTCGTTCTCCTGAAGGTCAAAAGCTTTTTGAAGCAGGGCGAGAAAAGATGACCAAAAGGTTTTCCAAGTGGCCAACACTTCCAAAACTTCTTGGGGAGCATGGCTATCGAAGCCTTCAGACAGGGAAATGGTGGCAGGGTCATTTTTCTCGAGGCGGTTTTGACGAGGGGATGACAGAGGGATCACGTCACGGTGACCAAGGCCTGGCGATTGGAAGAAAAACCATGCAGCCGGTCTTCGACTTCATTGATCGTTGCAGTGATGCCGAACAACCGTTTTTCGTCTGGTATGCACCAATGCTGCCACACTCACCACATGACCCAGAGAAGTCTTTTGTCGAGCACTATGAATCAAAAGCCGACAGCATTCACATTGCAAAGTACTGGGGGAATGTCGAGCGGTTTGATACGACTGTAGGTAATCTTATTGATCACTTGGACACCAAAGGCTTGTCAGAAAATACACTTGTCCTGTACGTGTGTGACAACGGCTGGATAACGAATCCTGAGAATGGAAGGTATGCGGGGAAATCGAAGCGATCACCGTACGACGGTGGATTGAGAACACCGATCATGCTTCGACAGCCTGGGAAGATACAGCCGGGCACAAGCGACTCGCTTGCCAGTTCCCTCGATCTTGTTCCGACCGTACTGGCATCTTGTCAGATTTCAGCACCAAAGGATCTGCCGGGAATCAATCTTCTGGATCAAGAAGCTGTTCGAGCCAGAAAACAGCTCTTTGGTGCCTGCTATGTCCATACACTCGCTGACATTGAAAAGCCGGGAAGAAACCTTCTCTGGAGGTGGACAGTCAAAGATGTTCCAGCCGGAGAAGTCTGGAAACTCATCGAACCTGCAACGTACGGTGCACCTGGTAGCCACTCCTTACCAAATGGTGAAACCAACATAGACGCTGTATCCAAGGAGGCTTTTGAAAAAGGTGAGGTGCAACTCTTCGATGTAGCCGTAGACCCCGACGAAGAAAAAAATGTTGCAGCTGCACACCCCGATGTTGTCAAGCACCTTCAGCACGACCTCAATGAGTGGTGGCAACCACAATCGGCATCAGTAGCTGTTGAACCGGTAGCAACGGCACCTAAAAAAATTCGAGTGCTTCCAGTAAAAGCACGACGAAAATCATCAGATCTTTCTGTCTGGCCGAATTGGCGAGGCCCCACACTCGATGGTGTTTCATCAGGTACCGGGTACGCAACGTCCTGGAGTCAGGAAGACAATATCAAGTGGCGAGTCCAGCTTCCTGGTCTTGGTGCAAGTACACCGGCAGTATGGGGAGACCACATTGTGCTGACCTGTGATATCGAAGGTCATGATGGAATTCTGTGTGTCGATCGAGCAGGTCAAGAATGTTGGCGACAGCAACTTGGTGATATACGACCCGGTAAACATAAGAAAGCGACGGGGTGTAATTCCTCACCGGTCACAGATGGTAAGCATGTCTGGGTGTACTTTAAGAGCGGTGAACTGGCGTGCCTGTCGCTCACCGACGGTGCCGTTGTGTGGAGGACAAATCTTCAGGAACAGTTTGGTGAAGACACATTGTGGTGGGATCTTGGAACGTCCCCGGTACTGACACAAAAAGCGGTTGTTGTCGCAGTCATGCAGACAGGCCCTAGTTACCTCGTTGCATTCGATCGGCTAACAGGCGATGTCCTTTGGAAACACGATCGAATACTCGATGCTCCAGAGGAGGCAGCACAAAGCTATTCGACACCCGTTGTTGTAGCTGGGAATACAGACTGGAATGAGCCAGCCGAGATGCTCATCGTGCTTGGTGCAGACCATGTGACTGCTCATGACGCCGCGGATGGCCGAGAAGTCTGGCGAGTTGGCGGTCTCAATCCTGAGGGCAATACGTTCTTTCGTTCTATTGCATCACCGGTTGTCTCTGGTGAATTTGTGATTGCTCCGTACGCACGCGGAAATACCGTGACTGCCATACGGCGCGGTGGAGCAGGAGATGTGACGGCAAGTCATATTGTTTGGAAACGTGAGCCGTTGGGTGCGGATGTGCCAACACCAGCTATTCGCGATGGTCGGTTGATGATCTGTGGTGATAAAGGACTGATGTCGTGCCTCGATTTAAAAACAGGTGAAACCATTTGGGAAGATAACCTCCCAAAGAATCGGAACAAATTTAGCTCGTCACCAATCATTGTTGATGACCATGTCCTTCTTACTCGTGAAGATGGTCATTCGTGGTGTCTTGCCTGGCCCGGGGAAAAAGGTGAATCACTCACTGTTCTCGGTGAAGGCATCCTTGATGAAATGACGGTTGCTACCCCTGTTTGTTTAGACGGTGACATATTTCTCAGAACACATGATTCACTGTGGTGTATTCAGTCCAAGTAAGTTTCTGTGTTTCAAAATGCTTAGGAAAAATTTTTAACGATGAACAGTACATACTTGAAATGTCTTTTATTGGGTTGGTTGATTTTCTTTGGTGTGCACGATGCAGGGGCTGCCGAGCAGGGTGAGCCAGCACGACTTCTTGTTGTGACAGTCACAAAGGGATTTCGTCACGGCTCGATTGAAACGGCTGAGCCGATATTGGAAAAACTTGGCCGTGAAACCGGACTTTTCCATGTTGATTTCCTCCGCATGCCTCCAAATCGAACACCCCAACCCAAGCGACCTCGACGCGGGAAAAATGTTACCGACGAAAGGTGGGCGCAGATTGAGGCGGAATACAAAGACAAACAACGGGCTTTTCAAAAAGCTGATCAGCCATGGCAAGAGACGTTGAAACAAAAGTTTGCCGTTGCGTTTTCGCCTGAATCACTCGCCCAATTTGATGGGGTTGTGTTTGTCAGCACAACCGGTGAGTTACCAATTCCTGATCTCGGAGCCTTTCTTCAATGGATTCAAGAAGGCAATGCCTTCATCGGTGTTCATGCAGCGAGCGACACATTGAAAAGTTCAGATGCCTATGTCGAGATGATAGGCGGTCATTTTGCTGGGCATCCGTGGACAGCCAGGGGTGAGCATGGCTTCGTCAATCATGACCCGACGCACCCAGTTGTGAAAATGTTTCCAGAACGATTCCGCTGGAAGGATGAAATTTATCAATATGGTCCACGATATAATCCTGACAATGTTCGCGTGTTGCTCTCGATCGATATGGCAGCCAGTACGCCAAAAAATCCTTGGCATGTACCGGTCTCATGGGTTCGTGACTATGGTCGAGGTCGCGTCTTTTATACAAACCTCGGGCATAACAATGAGACGTGGAGCGATGCTCCCTTTCAGAAGCACCTGACCGAGGGAACTGCGTGGGCGCTCGGAAGGTTTGATGCACCAAGTAAGGCTAATCCGTCTATTCAAGCGGCGGAATATCTGCGCAGTGCTGTTGCTGCGGCTGGAGAATTAGAGGGCATGGAACACGATGCACTTCGGGCACAGGTGGATGCGAAGATAGCAGCGGACCCATCATGGGCTGCTGAAATGAGACCACAAGTTGTTGCATTGCGGGCACTCAATGGGGCACAACTGACAGCATCTCTGAAGAAATTTGTTGAAGATATCCAACAGGATTGATCTGTTTTTCATATCAAGCAGTGGGCGGTCTTTTCTGGATTCATGCTGCCCTGTTTTTACATTCTGGAGATACCATGAAGCGGCTTTATCAATCAATTGCGTGTCTAGCAGCGACATGTTTGATCGTGGCAGGTATGTCACAACGAATATGGGCGGCCCCGCCAAATGTGGTCGTGATACTGGCTGATGATATGGGGTTCTCGGACCTTGGATGTTATGGAAGTGAAATAGAAACACCAAATTTTAATCGGCTTGCTTATGGTGGGCTGCGGTTTACGCAAGGCTATAACACTGCTCGGTGTTGGCCGACCCGTGGTGCACTGCTCACCGGCTATTACGCACAATCGATTCGTCGAGATAAATTTCCTGGTGTAAAAGGCGGAAACCGTAATCGACCAGCCTGGGCGAAACTTCTTCCCGAGCGACTCGCTGCAGCCGGATATCGTTCATATCACTCCGGTAAATGGCATGTTGATGGTAATCCACTTGAACAGGGATTTGCTCATTCTCTTGACATTCAAGGTGGTCAAAATGATTTCTTCGATCCCGCTGGTATCACTGTCGATGGGAAGCCTGTCGAAGAAACAGATCAATTCTATGTGACCACAGCAGTTGGTGAGCATGCAGCAGCGTGTCTTCGTGAACATGCAGAACAGCACGGAGACAAACCATTTTTCAGCTATGTTGCGTTTACGTCACCACACTTTCCTTTGCATGCACCACAAGACATTATTGAAAAATATAAGGCTCGGTATCAGGCAGGTTGGAATATCGTGCAGCAAGATCGATATTGGAGGCTTGTCCAAAGTGGCATAATTAATGCGCCACTTGCGGCGATGGAAGAAGACCTCGGTCCTCCATATGACTTTCCAGATGCACTTGAAAAACTTGGCCCAGGCGAAATCAACCGCCCACACCCGTGGCAGAGTCTGACGCCGGAACAGCAAGAGTTTCAAGCGACGAAAATGGCAATCCATGCTGCCATGATTGATGCAATGGATCAGGCAGTTGGCAAAGTCATTGAACAGCTCGAGGCAATGGATGCGCTCGACAACACACTGATTTTCTGCCTGAGTGATAATGGTGGGTCAGCTGAGATTATGGTTCGTGGGAAAGGGCATGACCGACAACTCCCAGCCGGTTCTGCAGGCACCTATCTCTGCCTTGGACCGGGTTGGTCTAGCTGTGCCAATACTCCCTTCCGTCGCCATAAGACCTGGGTTCATGAAGGAGGTATTTCGACCAGCTGGATTGTGCATTGGCCAGATGGAATTCCATCAAAGAGCGCACTACGCGAACAGCCAGTCCATGTCATTGATATCGCTCCAACAGTGCTTGAGCTGGCAGGTGTCGAACAACCAAAAGAGCATTCCAGTGAGACTGAACCGCCGCTGCAGGGTCGAAGCTTTGTGAAATGTCTTACAGACCCTACCGCTCCACCACCGCATGAAACACTGTGGTGGTGCCACGATGGACATCGGGCAGTTCGACAGAACAACTGGAAGCTTGTTGCTGCGAGAGATGAGCCGTGGGAACTCTATGATCTGTCGTCAGATCGAACCGAACAAAACAACGTCGCATCAGCGCATCCAGAGCAGGTCAAACAGCTTGAGAATGATTGGAATGAGATTGCGACGCAAAACCAACGACTTGCCGATCTGGACGGCAAGAATAAACCTCAGGGAAAGCCGAAAAAGAAAAAGCCAGTTGTAAAAAAACCAGCTGCCAAAAAACCTGCTCCAAAAAAACAGGCAGTGAGTCAAACTGGTAAGACGAAGAATGCGCAGACAGGGACACCCCACTCGTCTCCACCCAATGTTGTGATCATCTTTACCGATGACATGGGCTATGCCGACCCGGCCTGTTTTGGAGGAACGTATGCTCCAACACCAAACATCGACAGGTTAGCGCGGGAAGGAATCAAACTCACTGACTTTCATGTTGCCCAACCTGTTTGTTCGGCATCCCGAGCGGCTCTTCTCACTGGTTGCTATCCCAATCGTATTGGGATCCATGGCGCATTAAGTCCGAAAGTGACACATGGTCTTTCGACTGAGGAGACAACGCTGGCTGAGTTGTTGCGATCTCGAGGATATCGGACAGGCATGGTCGGCAAGTGGCACCTTGGCCATCATCGTCAGTTTCTTCCCACACGACATGGCTTTGATGAATATTTTGGATTGCCATATTCCAACGATATGTGGCCGTACCATCCAAGTGCAAAGCCGGGTACGTATCCACCTCTGCCGCTATTTGAAAATGAGAAAGTCATTGATAAGGAAGTCAGTCCCGAAGATCAGACCACGCTGACCAAGCGATATGCTCAACGCGCTGTCGATTTTCTTAAACGTGCCGGCACGCAAAAAGATGGCCGCCCCTTCTTTCTCTATCTAGCGCATTCAATGCCGCATGTACCGCTTTTTGCGAGCAAGAGTTTTCAAGGGAAAGCGGCGGGTGGTCTCTATGGGGATGTTGTGGCAGAGATTGATGCTTCCGTTGGATCGGTACTTACCGCACTCGAGGAGACCGGACACCTTGATGACACCCTTGTACTTTTTACCAGCGATAATGGTCCATGGCTTTCCTATGGCAACCATGCTGGCTCAGCCGGTTCTTTTCGGGAAGGAAAGGGAACAACATTTGAAGGCGGCGTGCGTGTGCCGTGCGTTGCTCGGCTCCCTGGGGTCATCCCGGCAGGGACAGTCAGTGATGAATCACTGATGACGATAGATCTGTTGCCATCAATTGCCCATCTCACCGGCCAACCATTGAAAATGGATGCTGAGGGTCATTGCATCCTGCGTGGGAAAAAGATTGACGGGCATGATCACCTCGATCTTTTTTGTGGTGGAACACGAGCTGCTGATGCGCCTGACACCTATCATTTTTATTACAAAAAAAATGAGCTTCAAGCAGTCCGAAAGGGAGACTGGAAACTCTTCTTTCCGCATAGCTACAGAACAATGCAAGGGCAGGAGCTAGGTCAGGACGGAAAACCTGGAAGATATGCCCAGCATAAAATTGGTGAGGAACTCTTTGATCTTTCAACTGATCCAAATGAGACAAAGGATGTTGCCAAACAGCATCCCAAGGTTGTCAAACAACTGCAGGCCATTGCCGAAAAAGCCAGAGAGGAGCTTGGTGATAGCCTGAACAAGCGAACCGGAAAAGAAGCGAGACCAGCAGGACAGCTATCGAAAGAAAATGATTCAAAGGCCAACCCGTCAAAAGCTGCAAGAAAGCAAAAGACAATACCAGTTCGACTGGTGTCACACGCACCAACACTCTCGGGACGACGCCCAAATATCATCTATGTCATGACAGATGATCAGGGATACGGTGATATTGCCAGTCATGGCAATCCGGTATTGAAAACACCGTTTCTTGACCGGATGCGAAAACAGAGTGTGTGTTTGACGGAATACCATGTCAGTCCGACGTGTGCTCCAACTCGAGCATCACTTATGACTGGTCAACATGAATTTCGTTCGGGCGTTACGCATACGATTCATGAACGAGAACGGATGGCACTTTCACAAACAACACTTCCAGAACTCTTGAAAACGGCGGGATACACGACAGGGATTTTTGGCAAGTGGCATCTTGGTGATGAAGATCCATACCAGCCAGGTAGTCGTGGGTTTGACCGAGTATTCATTCACGGTGGTGGAGGTATTGGGCAGAGTTTTCCCGGTAGTTGTGGCGATGCACCTGGGAACAAATATTTTAATCCAATGATTCGAAGTGACGGCAGATTTGTCCAGACCCGTGGGTACTGTACCGATATCTTTTTTCGTGAAGCTGAAACATGGATTGCAAAGTGCAAGGAAAAAGATACACCTTTTTTCTGCTACCTATCGACAAACGCCCCACACGGACCACTTATTCCTCCTGCATCTGGTGACGACCATTATCGCAAAGCGCTGCAGGAAGCTGGATTGAAAAATGCAAAACAGATTGATCGTGTGGCACCGTTTTATGCAATGGTTGAAAACATCGATACCAATATGGGGCGATTACTTCGCACGATTGATTCACTCGGGCTTGCAGACAATACACTCATTGTTTTTTCAACAGACAATGGATCAGCAGCGGGTAGTAGTTTCTACAACGCCGAAATGCATGGATCGAAAAACTCCCCGTATCGGGGTGGGACACGCGTCCCAGCGTTTTGGAAATGGAAGGGAGTCCTGCCAGAAGGCGTCAATGTTCCACAGGTCACAGCACATATCGATGTGCTGCCGACACTCTGCGAGCTTGCCGGTGTCAAGGTGCCCGAAGCCGTTGATACAAAAATTGAAGGCCGAAGTCTTGTTCCATTACTTATGAATCAAAACGCTGAGTGGCCAGACCGCCCGTTGGTTACTCATCAGGGACGGTGGAAACGTGGTGAGGCTGCTCAGAATGCCTATAAAAACTGCCGTATTCGAGAAGGCAGATGGAGTCTGGTTAATACCCAAAACAAACCAGATGCCTGGGAGCTCTATGACATCGATTCTGACCCAAGTGAAGAACACGATATCGCTGCAGAGCATCAAGATGTTGTTCACCGCCTAGCGACTACCTATGAGAAATGGTGGGAAAGTGTCCAGCCAGACCTTGTCAATGAAGATGTTGATGGGCCCTCAGAGAACCCATTTAAAACAGCCTACTGGAAGCAGTTTGGGCCACGGCCAACACAGGAAGACGTGAGTTATGGTAAGCACCAAAAACAAAAGCTTCATTTTTGGAAAACACCCTCAGCAACTGCAGAGAATCCTGCACCACTCCTTTTTTTCATTCATGGTGGAGGATGGTCCGCTGGAAACCGTCTGAGTGGCTTGTCTCAAAATCTTCAACCCGCACTCGAAGCAGGTATATCAGTTGCATCGATTGAATACCGTTTTGTTGATGAAGCCGAAGGGATCGAGCCCCCTGTCAAAGCACCTCTTACGGATGCGGCACGGGCACTCCAGTTTGTTCGTAGTAAAGCATCAGCATGGCATCTTGATCCCAATCGGATCGTCGCAGCTGGTGGATCGGCTGGAGCGTGCACGAGTCTGTGGCTAGCATTGCATGATGAGATGGCAGACCCCACTAGTGATGATCCCGTAGCTCGTGAATCAACTCGGCTGACTGCTGTTGCTGTCAGTGGGGCACAAACAACACTTGATCCAAAGCAGATGAAAGAGTGGACTCCAAATAGTCACTATGGAGCTCATGCATTTGGCATTCCGATTCTTGCATCGGAGAGTGATCGACGAACCGGTCGATTCACGCGATTTCTTAAATCGAGAGAATTACTTTTACCGTGGATTCAGGAGTATTCTCCGTATGCACTTGTTACAGCGGATGACCCGCCTGTGTACATGACGTACAACAATAAACCGGCTCTTGGGCATGATGCAAAAGATCCAACCCACTCAGCCAACTTTGGCGTCAAATTAAAAGAACAACTCGATTCAGTGAAGGTGCCGTGTGAACTCGTCTATCCGGATGCACCGAATGTAAAGCATCCGAACCTGTCAGATGCAGTGATTGATTTTCTTATTCCACAATAGTTCTGATTTGCTTAAAGAGGATTCTAAAATGAAGCGTGTCATTTGTTGTTTTACAACGGTAACACTTACAATTTTGTCTGGGTTTGTATTTTCAAAAGAGCCTCATTCAGAGAAGCGACCGAATATTCTCTTCATCATTGTTGATGATCAATCTCCATTTGACTTCAAATTCTATAACCCATCCTCAACGCTCAACGCACCGTGTATTGAGAATCTGGCTCGTGAGGGAATGGTATTCGATGCGGCGTACCATATGGGTTCATTTTCTGGCGCTGTCTGCACACCCAGTCGGCATATGGTGATGTGTGGTCGAACGGTATGGCATCTGCCAATCGGTCCAAAGAAGGCACGCGGTGAAGAGGGAAAATCACGTCAGCCAAACGTTGCATTACATTGTCCGCCAGGACTTGAATCAAACACACTCGCTGCCGTGTTCAATCGAGCTGGTTACGACACCATGCGGACATGCAAGCGTGGCAATAGTTATGAAAAAGCGAATCAGCAATTTACAGTCCGAAATGATGCGACCAAGCGGGGCGGTACGGCAGAGAAAGGGAGTCAATGGCATGGTGATCAGGTCATTGATTTTCTAACAGAACGTGACAAGTCTGGTGATGAAGATCCTTTTCTTATCTATTTTGGATTGTCACATCCTCACGATACACGTGATGGAACACCTGAATACCTGGCGCATTATGGGGCTACAAATCACACGGATAAAAAAGAGCTTCCAGCGACTCATGAGAAGCAACCACCGCTACCCCCAAACTGGCTCCCAGCACATCCATTCGACAACACCCATATGGATGTTCGTGATGAAGTATCAGTCAGTGGTGTCTGGAGCAATCGTGACCCACAGACCATTCGCAATGAAATTGGACGTGAATATGCGTGTAGTGAAAACATTGACGCGCAGGTACAACGCGTGCTTGAAAAGCTCACCGCCATGGGTGAACTTGAAAATACATGGATTTTCTATACATCTGACCATGGTATTGCGATTGGTCGTCATGGCCTTCAAGGAAAACAAAATCTCTATGAGCACACCTGGCGAGTGCCCCTGATTGTAAAAGGACCAGGCGTGCGCCCTGGCAGCCGGATGCCAGGCAATACGTATCTTGGTGATACGCTGGCAACGTTGTGTGCTATCACGGGTTTGACCCCACCTCCAACGGATGAGGGGAAAAGCTTCCTTCCGGTTCTTAAAGAGAAGACAGAAACAGTTAGAGATGTTCTGTACGGGGTCTACTGCGGTGGTCAAAAGCCCGGAATGCGAAGTGTTCGTAAAGGTGACTGGAAACTCATCAAGTACGAATCACCATCTGGTGGCCTTCACACGCAACTTTTCAATATTCAAGAGAACCCACATGAGTTTCTTGCTGAGCATCATGTTCCGGGTGTGCTCAAAAGGCTTCCAGAGCAACCATCTCCGCAACAGAAAAATCTTGCAGATGAACCAGACCACGCCACAACTCGTTCAGCGATGGAGTCATTGTTGCTTGAACAAATGATTCAACATGATGACCCATATCGCTTTTCTGACCAACCAACGAAAGAACAATGAGCATGAAGAATATCCGCTCCATTCTTATCCTAATATGCCTGGCAACTGTGTTGTACATGGCCCCGGCACTGGCAGAGAACCGTCCGAATATCGTGCTCTTTCTTGCCGATGACATGGGCTATGGTGAACTTGGGTGCTATGGGAACGCTGATGCGATCACGCCGAATCTTGACCGATTCGCCGCCGAGGGTCTTCGGCTGACAGACTGCCATGCGGCATCAAGTGTCTGCTCACCAGCTCGGTCGAGCCTGCTTACTGGACGGACACCGTTTCGGAATGGAGTCTTTACCTGGATTCCAAACGGGAGCCCGATTCATCTTCGTACGAGTGAACAGGCACTTCCAAAGCTACTTCAGCAAGCAGGGTATGACACCTGCCATGTTGGTAAGTGGCATCTCAACGGACTTTTCAATTCACCAGATCAACCACAACCATCCGATCATGGGTATGCCTGGTGGCTTGCGACACAAAACAATGCAGCACCAAGCCATGCATTTCCCAATAATTTTGTAAGGAATGGGAAAGAGGTTGGAAAAGTCGATGCGTATTCAGCTCCATTTATTGCACAAGAAGCTGCGTCATGGCTTGAGACCAAGCGAGATCCAACAAAGCCTTTTTTTCTTGCTGTCTGGACACATGAACCGCACTATCCAATAGCATCTGCAGAGCGATATCAAAACCAGCATGCAGGTATTGCAGATCGTGAGGAGCGAACCTACCGAGCGAATATCACACAGCTTGATGATGCATTTGGAACGGTCATGGATTCGTTGGATAAACTCGGTGTTCGTGATTCGACGCTTGTCTTTTTTACAAGTGACAACGGCCCGGAAGGTGCTGGCAACAAGGGACCAGGTCGTGGTCTTGCTGGTGACCTTCGTGGTCGTAAGCGATCTATGTATGAAGGGGGCCATCGAGTTCCCGGGATCGTGCGGTGGCCGGGCCAGATTGAGCCAGGTAGTGAAAGTGATCTCCCAATTATCGGAAGTGATTTTTTCCCTACGGCACTTGCGGCTGCTGGTATTCAGCCGCCTCAAAAAACATATGACGGGGTGAATCTCTTGCCTGCTCTTGATGGCGCCCCAATCAAACGAACAAAGCCTCTTTATTGGCGATGGGGTGGTTCTGTTGCCTACCGTGAGGGTCCTTGGAAGATCGTCGTTGATGAATCATTTGAAAATCCAGAACTCTATAATCTTGATAGTGACGTTGCCGAGACAACAGACCTGTCGACGGATGAGCCTGAACGTCTTGCCAACATGATGCAGCGACTGCGGCAGTACACCCACGAAGTCGAAGCAGAGGCTCCTGACTGGTGGAAGAATCAGTCGTATCGCAAAAAAAAGAAAAAGCCGACAAGTAATGCTACATCAGCAAAGCAATCACAAAAAACAGCATTCATTCCAGCGATTCATCGCAAAAAGACTTCTGTTGTTCTAACCGCGGCGCCCCGGACGAAGCAGAAGGCGGCAGAGCCAGAAAAACAAGAAGATTATTCGCAGTATGCGCTTTTTCTCGATACCGCGGAGCGACCGCCTGCTTGTGAGGCCGAAAGAACTTCTCTGCTACTCCAACTGAAGCGAGGTGATCATATATGCCTGATTGGAAATACGCTTTTTGAGCGAGCTCAGTTGTTTGGTTCTATACCAGCAACAATTCATGCAGGATTTCCAGATCATGAACTGGTCATCCGGACTCTGGCCTGGTCTGGAGATGAAGTTGGCTTGATGCCACGTCCGGAAAATTTTGCTGATCTTGATCAGCATCTTTTTCATGAGAAAGCAGATGTCATCTTTGCGGCATTTGGGTTCAATGAATCGTTTGCTGGTGAAGCCGGTATTCCAGAATTCCGTCAGCGACTCGAAGCATTTCTGGAACGCACGAAGACAAAAGCCTTCAATGGAAAGACAGCCCCACGAATCATTCTCGTTTCACCTATTCCAAATGAAAACGTGCCTGGTGTATCTGCCGCTGATCAAAATAACGAGAATATTGCTCGCTATACATCAGTGATGAAAGAGGTAGCAGCTGAGCAACACGTCGCTTTCATTGATGTCGATACGCCAATGCGTGCTGTGCTGAGTGGTGCTGACGATTTAACGAGCAATGGATGCCATCTCACCAAAGAGGGCTATGCCATATTTGCTAGTACGTTTTTTGAATCCTGTTTTGGGCGTCCTGCAAACAGTGTTACGGAATCATTGCGTCTTGCTGTTGTTGATTTGGAGCGACAGTTTTTCCGACGATATCGGCCTCTGAATACCTTCTATTACACAGGTGGCCGAAATGAACGGTATGGATATCTTGATTTTCTTCCAGCCATGAGAAATTTTGAGATCATGTGCGCGAATCGAGATCGAAGGATCTGGGATATAGCTCATGGCCGACCGGTTTCTGAACAGGTCGACGATTCAAATGTTCCTGAATTACCGGCTGCTCTTGAAACACGTGGTGCCAATAACTGGCTGCCAGCATCTGAGGAACAGAAAGCCTTCAAAGTTGATCCACGATTTGAGGTTAATCTGTTTGCAGGGGAAGAAGAATTTCCTGAAATCGCCAATCCTATTCAGGTTCGCTGGGATACACGAGGTCGGCTTTGGGTGTGTACGTCACAGGCATATCCACATATCTATCCTGGATTCGAGCCACATGATCGGCTTGTGATTCTGGAAGATACTGATGGCGATGGAAAAGCAGACACTTCAAAAATTTTTGCTGATGATCTTCATGTTCCCTTATCGTTCGAATTTGGGGATGGCGGAGTGTATGTCTCGGAACAACCTAACCTGACATTCCTTAAGGATGTCGATGGAGATGACCGTGCTGATGTTCACGAGGTTGTTCTTTCTGGATTTGGTACAGAAGACTCGCATCATGCATTACATGACTTTATCTGGACGCCTGATGGGGCGCTGCTGTTTCGAGAATCAATCTTCCATCATTCGCAAATCGAGACCCCATATGGACCAGTCCGACAGCAGAATAGTGGCTGGTTTCGCTACGAGCCAAAGATCCACAGACTGACGGCAATGGGCACCTACCCGAGTACCAATCCGTGGGGTGTGACGTTTGATCCGTGGGGGAATCATGTTGCCAGTCACCCAATTTTTGCTGAGGCGTTTCATTCGTTGGACCCACCATATCCGCAGCAACATGCACGGCCCCAGGGTTTACAAGCCTATTCGGGAACCTGTGGTCAGGCATTTGTTGATAACCCGGGATTTCCAGCAGAACTTCAAGGCGGGTTTATCAAAGCACGGTACAAGCCCACCAACCGAATCGAAATTCACCGTTGGCTTGAAAATGACTTTGGGTTCAATGAGCAATACGTCAGTGATCTCATTTTCTCGACAAATCTCAGTTTCATTCCGGTTGATCTTCATTTTGGTCCTGGTGGTGATCTCTTTATTGTTGATTGGTACAACCCTGTTAAGGGACACGCACAATACTCATTGAGGGATTCCCGGCGCGACCGAGAGTCTGGCCGTATCTGGCGAGTGACTGCAAAAAAAGGCAAGGTGTCAGACGTACCACACCTTCAGGAAATGCCAGAACGAAAACTGGCAGAACTCTTGGGACACCGAGAGTTTCGTCTGCGATATCTTGCCACACGAGAACTCGCCAGCCGTGACAAAACGCTCGCTACTGAAGCAGTCAACGATTGGATTGAAAGTCAAAAAGATGATGATCCTCAAAGAGCCCGCAATATGGCAGAGGGTATGGCATGTCTTTCAACACTTGGTGTCGTTCGACCAGAGATTCTTGTTGAGCTTGCATCAGATGTTGATCACCATGCACGGGCTGCTGCTATTCGACAGCTACGATTTTGGCATGAATCTCTACCAGACAGGCATGAGATTCTTTCTCGCGCTGCGACCGACTCCTCTGGACTTGTTCGGATGGAGGCGGCGATTGCAGCCAGTTGGATCGGAACACGAGAAGCGCTGGATGCGGTGCTGAGTATCTTTCGTCAACCAATCGGTGGACATCTTGCCTATGCAGCTGTCTGTGCACTTGAATCACAACCACTCCAACAACACTGGCAAAACGATCAGAAGAGTATTGTCCCGGCCCTCCTGAAACGGGCACGGCGGTCTCTTGAAATTCAGGAGCCCAAGGCAGCGGGGAAGGACAAAGCGTTTGATAGGCGTCCAGAGACAGTTGAGGTGCGAATTTCATGTGAACCAGAACGAATGCTTTTTACAAATAAGCAATTCAACGTTCGTCCAGGTCAACCAGTCAAACTTGTTTTTCTGAATCCAGATGCAACCGATCACAATCTTGTTCTTGTTCAGCCAGGTGCAATGGAGGAGGTTGGCGTTGCAGCAAATGCAATGGCTCGTGACCCAAAAAATGCAACGAGTGATTTCATACCCGAAGAAAAGAAGAATTTGATTCTGGCAGCGACCCCCATGATTGGTCCTGCACGCAAATCATTAGTACATGTTTTGCGTTTCGAAGCACCGCAGGAACCAGGAGTGTACCCGTATGTGTGTACGTTCCCTGGTCACTGGATTGTGATGAATGGCAAGATGGTTGTCGCACGTGATCAGGCGGAAGCCGAGCGTTTGCTCGATGCATGCAGACCGACTCTGGTGAATGTGTGGAAAGCTGAAGATTTCCCTACAGTTGCTACGAGTCAGGATGAAGAAACACTGTCACGGGGCATGCATGCCTTTGCGAAAGCGCAGTGTACTCAGTGTCATGTAGCAGCAGGTCATGGTGTCAATCTGGGGCCGGATTTGGTGAAAAGTGTGAAGAAACTTCGAGGCAAAGATCTCCTGCTTCAGATTCTTGATCCATCGTTGAAAATTGATGATGACTATCGCATGGTGCAATTTCTACTTACAGATGGTCGTGTCGTGTCTGGAGTTGTTGCAAGTGAAACACCAGAAACCTATACCATCAGGCCAAATCTCCTCATGCCTGAAAAAATCAAACGAATACAGAAAAAAGACGTTGAAGAACGATTTGTCTCTCAGGTTTCACCGATGCCTGCTGGATTGATCAATGTCCTTACAAAACAGGAGATTCTTGATCTTATATCCTTCCTTGAAGCTGGTGATAATCTCCCCGCAGGGCTTTCTGGGCATCATGAATTTCCCACAGCGAAGTAATCCTTACTGTGGTTGTGTGAAAACTAGGCTAGACTCTGCCTTGGAAAAAAGTGACTGAACGTGTCTGGGGACTTTACAGGAATCAAATTCATGGGGAACAACCATCAATTGAAAGATCAGGGATCGATTCGTAGTCGTGTCATCGGCATGCGATTGTTTCTGATTTACGTCCTGCTTTACATCGGTTTCATGGGCATCGTCTTATTTCGGCCAGACGTACTCTCATGGCGACCACTCGGTGGAGTGAATCTTGCAATTGCCTACGGAATGGGATTGATCGCTTCAGCTTTTGTGCTGGCCTTGATCTATATGGTTGCCTGCCGAGGCGGTTCTTCAGACGCCTGATTTTTATAGAGAGGATCTTCGATGCTCTACGACTCATCACCAGTTGCCATTGCTATTTTTGCCAGCTTTGTCCTTGGGGTTATTGGTCTGTCCTTTTGGCTTGGCCGCAAAGGACAGTCCGCAAAGGGATACTATGCTGCACATGGTGAAATACATTGGTTTGTCAATGGAATTGCATTTGCAGGTGACTATCTTTCAGCAGCATCATTTCTCGGTATCTGTGGAATGATTGCATTCTACGGCTATGATGGCTTCCTCTACTCTATTGGCTTTCTTGCTGGTTGGATTGTAGCGCTGTTTGTTATTGCTGAACCGATCAAAGCGCTTGGGAAGTTTACATTTGCTGACGCACTTGATGCCCGATTTAATAGTCGAGGGATCAAGTTCGCAGTCGCTATCTCAACATTAATTGTGAGTGTCTTCTATCTGATACCACAGATGGTTGGTGCGGGGCATCTCATTGTTCCACTCCTTGGTCTCCCACACGCTGTTGGCGTTATTCTGGTTGGCGTTGCAGTAACACTCATTGTGGTGACAGCAGGCATGGTGTCGACGACATGGGTTCAGTTCATTAAAGGTTCTTTACTCGTATTTTTCTGTGGTGTCCTGACGATTATGATTTTGAATCGTGGACTCATGCTCAATGCCGGACGGCAGGGTGAAGAAGATCTACGTCCGCAGGTGCAGACGGTGACGCCAGACGGTCAGGTACTTGTGAATGGTAAGCCACAGACAACTGAGAATGATCTTCGGCCTGTTGGAACCATCTACAAGCTTCCGGACCGATATGGTGACGCGCGTGAGACCGGTCCATTACGCCCTCTTCAATATCTTTCTACGCTTGAAGATTCACAGGTTGTGACCTGGTCAGCAAAAAAGCAGACTGATGAAAAAGGTGTTCATACAACATTCACACCAACAATACGTGAGGGCAAAGACCTACTGAAGCCAGGTGGATATTTTAAAGGGCTCTCGTCTGGAACTTTGACTGATCGATTAAACTTTGCCAGTCTCATGCTTGCACTCTTTTGTGGAACAGCTTCTCTCCCACATATTCTGATCCGGTATTACACCGTCAAGGACGCTTCAGCAGCTCGCAAAAGTACTGTCGTTGGAATTGCAGCAATTGGTGGGTTTTACGTCTTAACGCTATATCTTGGTCTTGGAGCCATGACGAGTGGATACCTTGATCCAACAAGTTCCAATATGGCTGCTCCACTTCTTGCGAAGTCATTTAGTGAAACCTTATTTGCCGTGATATCTGCAATAGCGTTCACCACAGTACTGGGTACGGTCAGTGGTCTCATTATGGCCGGCAGTGGGGCAGTGGCCCATGATCTTGTTGAAAATTGCTTTGGTGTCACGATGAATGATCATGAAAAAGTACGCGCGGGTAAAATTTCTGCTGTTGTTCTTGGCGTCGCTGCTATGGCACTTGGAATTCTGTTTAAGAATTTCAATGTGAGTTTTCTTGTTGGATGGGCATTTCATATAGCAGCATCAGCCAATCTCCCCGCTCTCGTTATGCTGCTCTTTTGGCCGCGAACAACAAAACAGGGGATAACGGCAGCCGTGACGGTTGGGATGGTTTCATCACTCGGCTGGATTCTCCTCTCGGCAGATACGTTTGAGAAAGTATATGGACTTCCACGGGGTGACTCACCGATTCCATTTAGTCAGCCAGGTTTGGTGACAATTCCACTTGGGTTCTTGGTGCTCATTCTTGTCTCACTACTCACGCCACGACAGGAGCCGCGGCAGGTGGTAGATGCATGAGCGATACGCTAACTGGTGCCCATGTGCTACGTTGTGACGAAAAGCATCTGAAGGATATACAAGGTATTTTCAATCAGGCAATTCTTCATACAACGGCACTGTATGAAGAGTCACCCCGGTCCGAGGCAACGATTGTTGCATGGTTTGAAGAAAAAAAGCGTGCTGGTATTCCCGTCTTTGGTGTCGAGCAACAGGGCTCAGTAGTCGGGTTTGCGACATGGGGTCCGTTTCGACCATATCCGGCCTACTCCAAGACAGCTGAACACTCTGTTTACATTGCGACAGAGTATCAACGTCGCGGACTCGGTCGACTGTTGCTACAAACTATTATTCGTGAGGCAACAGAACACAAACTTCATCTTCTTGTCGCTGGTATTGACTCAGCGAATACTGCCAGTATTGCACTTCATCAACATGTGGGTTTTTCTCCCGTCGGAACAATCCGTGAAGCTGGCTACAAGTTCAATAGATGGCTTGATCTTGAGTTCTGGCAACTACTATTGAAGTAAAGAGAAACTTCTATAAACACAAGATATCCAGGAAGAAAAGTTTATTCTTCCTGGATAGTGTCTCTCAACACTGCCCATAAAAACTTTTACTGTCCGCGAGGATACTTAGGCACCCGGACGACGAAAGTGACGGTAGGCCTGAAGGACATCGTGAAGATCAGAGGAAATTGTAACTTCATCTTCAGCAAAATCAGTCAGCCAGGTCCTGTCACTTGAGACAGCATCAGCCAAGATCGGTAGGATTTCACCAAGTGTTACTTTGACACTATGTGGGTCAAGTTGCTGTTCGAGCAACGAAACACCAGCAGTTTCAGATTCCGGTCCATTGTATACGCGTAGTTTTCGCAGACCCATGGCATACTCCCTTTTGCCGTGTGATCCTTCGGAAGTCCGTTGGATCGTTGCCTGTCAGACAGGTTTATTACTCGCTACAACATGTAGCTCGCATATCATGGGCACCATGAAACCTGTCTTGGAATTTACTATCGGCAGATGGAGGCCATAAAGTTTGACCGAATTCTCCATTTGTGCCGGTTTTTGTTGTTGATGCCCGAAAACTCAAGTTTTTTGGGGCTTTGGTTAAACCTGGCTATTTCCAGATTGACTCTGCATCCGACCTGCCCTCAGTGCCTCGCCAATACTTTTGGGTACGAGTGCCTCGGCTTTGAGGACACCTGCACGGTTTTCTGCAGTTGCTGCTTTCATTTCCTGTTCACGAGCGATGGCCACTGCCCGCCTTTCTTCAGCTTTAGCACGTGCTACGCGTGTGTCAGCCTCTGCCTGATCTGCCTGAAGCCGTGCGCCAATATTTTCACCGACCTCGATATCAGCAATATCGATAGAAACAATTTGGAACGCCGTTTGCGCATCAAGCCCTCGTTCGAGTACGGCCTTTGAAATTGTATCTGGGTGTTCCATGACTTCGAAGTGTGTCGCAGCTGATCCAATGGAGGTAATTATTCCCTCACCAACTCGAGCAATAATTGTCTCTTCAGTTGCTCCGCCAATCAGTTGATGAAGATTTGTTCTGACGGTAACACGGGCCCGAATTTTTAATTCAACACCATTTCGCGCAACGGCAGAAAGAGTTGATTTGCCACTCGCAACATCTGGGCAATCAATCACTTTGGGATTCACACTTGTCTGCACTGCATCGAGTACATCTCTACCAGCAAGATCTATTCCGCATGCTTTATCATAATCAAGATCAATGCCAGCGCGATGGGCCGCGATAAGAGCCCGGATGACACGAGGAACATCACCCCCAGCGAGATAGTGAGCTTCGAGAACACGAGGAGAAAGCTGCTTCCCAAGGCCGGCCTGCGTTGCCATGATTCGAGCTTGAACAATCGTACGAGCATTTACTTTTCGCAAGCTCATACCAAAAAGCTCAAGAAATGTAACAGCTGCTTTTGACCAATACGCCTGAAACCAAATTTGGCCATAGTTGAATATCAGAATCAATATTGCAAATGCAATGATTCCGAGTAGAACGCCAAAAACTATAAATGCGGCTGGTGGCAAGGCTGATCTCCTAGTCAAAATACAGTAAGCAAACCGATCACTCTTATCTTGATAGTACTTGGAAGATTCAGGAATGCAAAAATGCATGCCTTTTGGATGGCGAGGCCCTTCTGACAGAAGTCAAAGAACATCGTTCAAACGTTGTCAAATCGCTTTATGCTGAATAATCCAGCCTCCCCCAAGAAGGCGAGTGTTGTCGTAGCAGACTGCTGGCTGGCCTGGGGTAATTGGACCCGGGGCATGAACCGTTGGGTCCAGAAAGCGTGCCTCAAACTTTTGATCACCTATCCTGGTGACGATAGCTTTTGCTGGTGGTCGTTGGGCTCGGCACTGAACAAGACATTCGAAAGGAGTTGTTGGTACATCCGCAACCCAACTCACTTCATCAGCAATTAGGCCTTGCAGCGGTAATTCAGACTTTGGTCCTACAACCACTTGAAAAGTATCTGGTTCAATACGAATGACATAGAGTGGCGAACCAACTGCAATGCCAAGACCTTGTCGTTGACCAATTGTAAAATGCTCTATGCCAGCATGCTGTCCAAGAATGTTTCCAGCTGAGTCAACAATATCTCCTGCCCGGGAACCACCCAGTCTATGGGCTACTAAACGTGGATGCTGGCCTGGTGGAACAAAGCATATTTCTTGGCTATCAGGTTTGGTTGCTGTTACCAGGCCCAAACGATCTGCTCGTGATCGAACTTCAGATTTCGTTAGTTCACCAACTGGTAGCATCATTCGAGATAAACGATCCTGCGTGATCCCAAATAGGACATATGACTGATCACGTGAGACATCATGGCCTCGGTGAATTTCTGGAATGGAAACATGATCGCCTGAGTCATGACTATAAATAATTCTTGCATAGTGACCCGTTGCAACGTGTGTTGCATCAACTGCATTGGCATAGTCAAAGAGACGTCCAAATTTGATCCATTGATTGCAACGGACACATGGATTAGGTGTCCTGCCCGCACCATATTCCGTGGCGAACGTATCTATTATTTTTTCAAAGTCATCTGTCAGGTCGAGTGGATACAGTGGAATGCCAAGATGTTCTGCAACACGACGGGCATCGAGAGCATCTGTAACAGAACAACAGCCTTGGTGTCCTGGCTTGGGATCAGATGCTTCAACTATTGGAAGCGTAGCAGATGATGATGGCAGCGCTGGCTGCCCATGTCGCATAAAGACACCAATACAATCATGTCCAGCTTCAACGAGTAATGAGGCGGTGACACTTGAGTCAACACCTCCCGACATGGCAATGACGATGCGGGACATGAAAATCAGTCTGACAAAGAATCTGAAAGGTTTGTTCCAATAGCTGTTGGACGCAATGAAAGGAGTTAATATTGCAGAACAGTCTCAATACGATGGCCACCCAATCGTTCACGTCCTCCTAAACCCTCGAGTTCAACGAGAAAAGAGCAGCCCACCACTGTTGCTTTCACAGATTCTATCAGTTTTACACAGGCTTCAGCCGTACCTCCTGTCGCCAAAACATCATCGATGATCAGCACACGTGATTGTGGTGTGAGAATTCCGCTGTGCATTTCGAGAGTATCATGACCGTATTCTAATTCGTACTGATAACTGATCGTATCAGCTGGCAGTTTCCCTGGTTTACGAACAGGAATCAAACCAACACCAAGTTTCATTGCAAGAGGCCCAGCAAAGAGAAATCCTCTGGCTTCGACAGCAGCAACGGCATCCATGGTGGTGTCCTGCCATGGTTCGGCTAACTTTTCTACTGACTCAAGAAATGCCTCGTGACTTGCAAGTAGTGGCGTAATGTCGCGAAATAGTATGCCCGGCTTCGGAAAATCGGGCACATCACGGATATGGTCTTTTAAATTCATAGAAAGAGGGTATCCGGTTTATGCGCCTCGCCGCAACTGTCTTGTAGGGCGGAGTGAAATAGTTGCCCGTGGAACACCCTCAATTTCAGCAGCGAGGGATGCCAGGGTCTCAGATTCAATCTGTCGAACCCGCTCTCGAGTCAGGCCCAAGATACTTCCTATTTCCTTAAGTGTCATAGGCTCGCCGCCCTCAAGACCAAAACGCATTCGGATAATAGAGGCAGCTCGTTCTTCAAGCTCATCAATGCGTTTTAAAACATGCTGGAGCGTGTCTTCATCAAGCATGACATCAGCTGGACATCGTGCGTTTTGATCTTGGATGATATCGCCAAGCGACCACCCACCCTCTGTCTGATCGGTTTGCGGACCAGTCTGGTGCACCTGCATCGCTTTTTTGATAATCGGAAGTTTTTTTCTAGCCAATCCAAGCATGCGAGCTACTTCTTCAGGTGTGGGCGTTCGACCAAGTGAGTCGAGGAGACGAATCGACGCTCGCCGCCATTTCGACAGTATCTCAACCATATAAGCAGGAATTCGGATTGTCTTCCCGTTGTTAATCAGAGCTCTCTTGATTGATTGTTTGATCCAGTAACTGGCATATGTACTGAAACGCGTGCCAACAGTTGGGTCAAACCCTTCGACTGCTCGCATGAGACCAAGATTTCCTTCTTCAATCAGATCACAAAGCTGAAGCCCTCGGTTTGAGTAGCCGCGAGCAATATTGACAACAAGGCGGAGATTCGCCCTCACCATATGATCACGTGCAGCGGGGTCACCTTGCTGAACACGAACAGCCAGTTGTTTTTCCTCAGCTGCACTTAGGAGAGCAGTTTCATTGATGTCGCGTAGATAAGTTTCCATAAGTTTTTACTTGGTCTCTTTACTAATGAACGATAATTTGGTGTGAGTACGAAAGAAGGAACTTCCAGATGTTCGGTCCGTACCCGAAGTCACACGAAATGGTCGAGCCATTCCATCGCATCTCCCGCCAGGTACAGGACAAAACTTTTTGGTGAACGTCCCAGAGGAAACATTCCCCGCAGAAAAAACTATCGACTGTTCAGCAAGGACGACTGCACAAAGAGGGAAAATGAGGCTCCCTGTGCTGACTGTATCGACTGCACGGCCAAGCAAGAAAGAGATGGTCTCAAGAAGTACTTAGGAATCGAGAGGTCATAATTGCCAGTCAAGCACAACGAGTTCAGGCGGTACGCCAAGTCGAAGAGGAACGAGTGAGGTTCCGATACCGCGTGAAACGTACATTGGTGGCCCGTTCTCGCAGTACCATCCAGATACGTAGTCGCCACTCCCGGGAGGAGTAATAAGTGGAAAGCCACCTGGAGCAATTTGACCTCCATGAGTGTGACCACTGAGAATGAGACTTGGGGTAAACCCAAGAAGTTTTTGGGTAAGATCACGAGTCGCCGGACAATGTGCTAAGACAAGGTGTTGATCCGCATCCTCATTTTCTTTTGTAGCGAGAGGCTTTGGTTGTCCTGCAAGGAGATCATCAAACCCTGTGATCTCTACTGTGCTATTATCGTGTTCGAGATGGTATGACTCATTCATCAAGACTTGAAATCCGAACGGACTTAGGAATTTACCGAATGACGATGCGGTGAAGCCAGCGTTGTATTCCCAGTTTCCCATGACTGCAAGTCGGTGAGATACTGGTGGGAGCATCTCTAAAAATTCAGATAGTGGCTGCATACCATTTTTGTGACTCATCGTATCGCCTGTTAGTAGAATCACATCAGGCTTGGCAGCTGTGACAGCTTCAAGAAGTTGTATTTCCAACTGACCAACATCATGGAGGTGCAGGTCACTGAGTTGAACGATCCGCAGATTCTGACGATCTGGTGAGGAGGGCGTTCCTATCTGGAGATGCGTCTGAGTGAGTGAGTTTGGTGCCACCACAAAAGATTCTGCCAGGAGCCCGCCGGCAATACCACACGTAGTCGCCGCAGCTGTTTGGATCCATTGTCGTCTACTAAACTGAAGACGGGGTCGCATCATGCTCAAACACTCCACTTTTGAAAAAAAAGAGCGTCATGATTTTTGGAAAAATTCTCAAGACTGATTTGGATTATTTTCCAGATCAATTTGGGTGGTTTTTTCTGGAACAATGATCGAATCGACTTCAGTATGAAGTGTCCGGATTAAAAAATTAAGCACTATCTGGCGAATTGGTCCGTCTTCTTCAAGAGATTCTTGCTCACTCTCACGAAGAATAAGTGTGCTATCAACATCTGCAGCTAGAAGTGCTGTATGTAACCGCTCACTTTGGCTGACAGGGATATTCTCATGGCCCTTACGATGAATAAGTAATGTAGGCGGGTCATTACGTGAGGCGTAGCTGATCGGGCTGGCTCGTAGGGCGGCTTCACGAAACTCAGGAAGTGGCCCACCAATGAGCCTGCTTGCCGCAGACGAAGCGCGGTCCGAATCAGTTCCAAGTGTGGGTAGATGGGCAATTGTTGAAATGCCACAGATTGCAGCAATTCTATGCTTCGGAAATTCATTTTCCTCGATAGATTCATACTGTTTCAGATTTGAATCCAAACCAATTAGCATCGAAAGATGTGCACCCGCAGCTTGTCCAATAAGACAAATTCGTGTTGGGTCGATACTCCAAATTGCGGCATCCTCAGAGAGACGGTTGATCGCAGCCAGGCAGTCATCTCGCTGCGTTGGAAAAATATGTGTATGACTTGGACGATAGCTAATACTTGCAACAGCAAATCCATGTTGAGTGAGCCATATAAGAGGACAATCGATACGAGGAATACTTGACCAGTCGTCACCCGGCAACCAGATGACAAGGGGAATTCTTCCTTCACGACAACCGCCCGGCAGATAGAGATCGAACTGTTGGTGTTGCTCTTTTGATCCATACGAGAGGTTTCGATGTTCAATGGGTAATCCACTAATTGGCGGTATATCTTCTGGAACCACTATCCATGTACTACGACGATTGACTCTTCGTTGGGCGCGCCTGGAAAGTCGACGTCGTGGATATTGTGTTGAATATGAACCAGATTCAGGACGAACGCCCATTGGGACATCGCCAGAAGGGCGAGGGTCCTCTCTATAGCATCGGACTGCATGCCTCCCCGCCCCAACTGTGTTCGTAACCCCAGCTACATCTATTGCGTAGGCCAGAGAGGGTGTGAGTAGCAAAAGACAAATTGTTCGCAGTGAACACAAGACGTTCACTGCGTAGTGGCTTGTCTGAAACATTGACACCAATTCGATAGTGGAGTTCGAGCAAAGGCGACAAGCACCTTTACCACAGTAGTCCCAGGAACCTTCCATCGTACCAAAGGAATGAAGCAGATGCGCCACCCCATATATTTTTGGGTAGCTTGAAGCTGAAAGCCTCTATTTAAGGTGGATTTGCTACTTCTCCACCATCCCGGGTTGAAAGTCCCCGCCAAATTCGCAAGGAAATATCATTTGTGATTTTTCGAATCGATCCATCAATCATGCCAGTATTCACGACCCCATTGTGGTAACTACGAGATGTGATTGCGGCAAATGTTTTCTGCGTTGCACTCTTTCCCTCCTGTTGTGAGTTGTAGTCAATATCGTAAGGGTCACCACTCACTGGAAATTCAACAACTGTGTTCGGGGTAAATGTTGCGGTGAAACCATTGTGATGGACTCGGCCGTCTGGCCATTCCGTATGGCCAGTATTCTTGTTTGTCGTAGTCCCTAATTTGTTTTCTCCGCCACCAGCAAGAGATGCTAGTTGAGAATCATCAGAGGGAGGAGAACCGGCTGGATAGGTACTTCCTGGATCGGATGTATTTCGAACATATGGCGTAAAGGCTTTCACTTCACTCACCATTAAGGTTTTTGATAAGCCATCTCGAAATTCTTTTGCTTTGTAATGTGAGTTCGGATGGAATGCCCCATTTCCACCTTCACCTGTCGCTGGATCATAAATAAACCAGGTTCCAAAATTGAAACCATAGTTGGTTGGATAGACATAATTCGTGCCATCCTTTGTTCGAAAAAAGTTATTTACTTCGCTTGGGCAAACAAATGCTTCAATCCTCGCTGAACGTACAGTCGCCCAATTTGTTCCGGCAGCGCCACCCGGATATCCATCGTCCCAGGGTTTCTCGAGATCAATTTTCTCTGCCAGGACACCTTGTTCAATGTAGGGCAAGATCCGGCCATGAATGCCCCAGGACTCATTGTTACTAGGGAATGCGGTTCCTGGTGTGTGTATCATGCTCGGTGGAAACCCACCTTTGGATGAGGCGTAATTATGAACAGCTAATACGAGCTGCCTCATATTGTTGCTGCAGGCTAAACGTCTTGCTGCTTCGCGTGCCTGTTGGACTGCTGGCAAGAGCAATCCAATGAGAACGCCAATAATCGCAATCACGACAAGAAGTTCAATGAGTGTGAAGCCAACTTTAAAGTGACTGCATTTTGAAGGAGCAAGTATCCTCATGGCACTATTCTTTCGTTACGAGAAAACCTCTATGCCACGTCTGAAAGGAATAGCGTCTGGCGAGAGCAGAACCAGTATTTGAGACTATCATGCTGGCAAACGAAAAGTCCACCGGATGACCTATAAGACTACTAGATGACCTGTAAGAATAGTATTCTTATGACCTATCTAAAATGAAGTTCTCAGTATATTTTTTTAAAAAGCCCAGAACCAAGACACCTCGCGCGGCAAACCCCACTCGTCACGACATGGAGCAAGGAGCCACCCAAATGAAAGCCACAAGATTCCTGATCGGAAAGCATATTCTCGCAGCCTGGTTACTCCTTCTTCCATGCATGAGCGGCGTATTTGCGGATGAATCTATAAACCGGTTAACGGAGTCTGAGAAACGAAGTGGCTGGGAGCTTCTTTTTGACGGTACATCACTTGAAGGATTCAAGGGCTACCAGCAAGATACCCCGGGTGCTGGTTGGCAGGTTATTGATGGAGCCATTGTGCGTACAGAAGCCGCTGGAGATCTTCTCACAAAAGAAATGTACGACAGTTTCGAAATTCAACTTGAATATCGAATCAGTAAGGCTGGGAATAGTGGGCTCATGTTTCATGTAACTGAAGATGGCAAACGACCGTGGTATAGCGGTCCGGAAGTTCAGATCATTGATAATGATGCAGGGAAAGATGGCCAGAAAGCAGGGTGGCTCTACCAACTGTATGAGCCTCATGAAAAAAAATGGGTTATGCGAATTGAAAAAGCTGCTGGCTTACCAGTGAAGGAATTAGTTGATGCGACACGCCCTGCAGGAGAGTGGAACCACCTTTACCTTCGGGTGACACCAGGATCATCTGAGGTTTGTCTTAATGGAGTCAGCTATTATAAGTTTGTTATTGGAAATGATGACTGGAACAAACGTGTAGCTAAGAGCAAATTTTCAAAATTTGAACAGTTCGGTAAGGCTGGAAACGGCCATCTATGTTTCCAGGATCATGGTGATGAGGTTGCTTTTCGATCGATAAAAGTCCGTCGATTACCTGATGGAAAACTTCCGCGAAAGCCAGCAGATGGAACACTAAGTCTTGAGGCAGTGCCAGCATTTCCAGGCCTCGCTTGGGAAGGTTGGTCACCACTATCTGATGATGGAAAACCTGTGCCACCACTCCGTCCGTTGATGGTCACTCATGCGAACGATGGTTCAGGAAGAAGATTTATTGTCGAGCAGTCTGGTCTAATCTATGTGATTGAAAAAGATGGCCAGAAGGCAAAAATCTTTCTTGATATACGTGACATTACTCGCCCGTGGAAAAAAGCGAATGAAGAAGGCCTCCTTGGGCTTGCCTTCCATCCACGTTTTTCAGAAACCGGTGAATTCTTTGTCTGCTACAGTCCGGTGAATGCACCACAGTCCGAACGGATTTCTAGATTTCATGTGTCTGCTAAGGATTCTCGTAAAGCTGATAAAAACAGTGAGGAAACAGTGCTTCAGTTTGATCAGCCATTTCCGAATCATAATGGTGGCTCGATAGCTTTCGGCCCTGATGGGTTTCTTTACGTCGGCCTTGGAGATGGTGGCAGCCGAAATGACCCTTTTGATAATGCTCAAAACCTCGGTGTCTTGCTCGGGAAAATTCTTCGCATTGATATCGATCGGCGGGGCGCTGAAACAGCGTATGCGATACCCCTTGATAATCCATTTATGAATATGGATGGGGTGCGACCAGAGATCTGGGCCTTTGGGTTTCGAAATCCATGGCAACTGACGTTTGATAATCAGACCGGTACTCTCTGGATGGCAGATGTAGGCCAAGATTTACAAGAGGAAATCAATCTTGTTGAAAAGGGAGGAAACTACGGTTGGAGACGGAGAGAAGGGAGTTATCCTTTTGGAAATATTCCAGCTGATCTCGCAACCATTGATCCTCTTTGGGAATACGATCATCAGGTTGGTAAGTCAATTACTGGTGGTCTTGTTGTTCGAGGAAGTACCATTCCGGAGTTAGAAGGTCGCTATCTTTATGGAGACTTTGTGTCCGGCCGGCTCTGGGCTCTCGGTGTGCAGGATTCATACGACCCCTCAACAATTTCAAACCAGTTGATTCCGTGGAACGGTCTGCCGATATTTGGTTTCGGTCATGACCAAGACGGTGCTGTCTATGTGTTGACATCCTCAAATACAGGACAGGGGATCTATCGGATTCAACAGCACAAAGAAAAATCTGCTTCGACAGGTAACTAGTGCTGATTCGCTCCTGCTGGTATCGATGCAGTACTTGTTGCATGGGCTTCACGCGCTGTGAATGTTGCCCAAACAGGATTATGATCGGAGACCTCGAGTGCCTGTTTCAGGCTCAGCCCATAAGTATTTTGCAAATCAAGGACACCCCAACGACCGGTATATTCACTTGTCGTCGTTCGCTGAAAGACAAGATTGTCATAGGTTTTTGTCCGGCGGGTATTTGTTGTTGTGCCAGAGACCGCCCACGAGATGTTATCCAGCGTGCCGAGGCGATCAAACTGCTTTGGTGAAGCGTTGAGGTCTCCAAGCAGAATGATGTCATCTTCATCGGGTCGTGCCATTTTCAATGCAAGAAATGCATCTGCAAGGGCATCAACCTCCTCTGGCACTTCGTCAGGATCTGTGTGGATGTTGATCATCCAGAATGTAAAACTTTGTTCTGGAGGAACCATGCGTGATCGGAAACGCACAAAGAGAGGTGGCCGATGAAGTCGATCTCCAGGATCATGCATGGTGCCAACGGATGACGTATCGACTTCAATCCGGCGTGTGTCGTAAAGGAATGTGTATTGTTCCTTGCTGACTGTTCGACCAAGCCGTGGTCCAATCACATATTGGTAGCTGCTTCCATCAGCATTCACATGTTTGACAAAACTTGGGATGATATCATTTGATTTTGCTCGAACCTCTTGAATGGCAACGACATCAAAATTGCGAATGACTTTTGACAGGGTCTCAACAACATGAGCCTTGGCCATTTTTGATGTTCCAAATACCTGAATATTGAAACTTGCTATCCGAACCTGGTCTGCCGAACGTTGTTCAAGGCCAGCACCATGTGCGCAGAAAATGAAACTGTTCGTAAAGACAACAGTGAAAATTGCCAGAAGCCACGTTTTTCGGTTTTGGATCGCTACAGCACCGCCCTCCCGCACCTGCTATCGGCAGCTACGGCGTCTTTACTCGGAGAAGTCTGTGATGATCACTATCCCTTGCCAAACAACGACTTCCCGGAAAATCGGTGGGAAAATAGAGAAAACAGGGGAATCAAAGGGTATGATAAGAACTTCTTTTGTTGTCCTTTTCCGGAGATTTTTCGATGCATTGTGTATTCATGCGACTAGTTATCCTTACGTCCCTTTGCTGTATCACGGTTCAAGCTGCAGCGGTTGAGCCTTTGAAGGTCTTACTCGTTGTCGGTGGCTGCTGCCATGACTACGAGTCACAAGCAAAGCTCCTTAAGACGGGCATAGAAGACACAATAAACGCCACTGTTGAAGTCATATATAACTCCGATACTTCAACTGAAACACGCTTTGAAATCTATGAATCAGAAGATTGGGCGAGTGGCTTCGATGTAGTAGTGCATAACGAGTGTAGCGCTAACGTGACCGATAAGCCGTACGTTGATCGTATTTTGAAAGCACATCGTAATGGTGTACCCGCGGTCAATCTCCATTGTGCGATGCACTGCTACCGGTGGGGAAATTTTCGGGAACCAGTCGCAGATGGGGCAGATAATGGCAGTTGGTATGAGATGATAGGACTGCAGTCCACTGGTCATGGTCCACGTGGCTCTATTGACGTGACGTATTCAGATCATGCTATTACCAAAGGCCTCACATCTTGGACAACGCCTGAAGAAGAGCTTTATAACAATGTCCGCGTCTACGACGGTGCAACTATTCTTGCAAATGGCCAACAAATGCAGATGCCGAAGAAGAAGAAAAATCAGCCTGTGAATCCTGATGCTAAACCTACCGAAGCAAATGCTATTGTTGCTTGGACTAACGAGTATGGCCCGGAGAAAACAAGAATTTTCAGCACATCTCTTGGCCATCATAACGACACATTTAGCGATGATCGGTACCTTGATCTGATATGCCGTGGGCTCCTTTGGAGTACTCACAAACTGACCGATTCCGGACAGCCAGCAGTGGGTTACAGCAAGTAGGAAGTCGTCATGACTCTTATTTTTGAACGTTCTCGACAGCTTGCGATACGACAATGATTTTTGCCTGTGAAGACCACGTAAC
>JALCBP010000023.1:23266-39469 GCA_028066355.1 Pirellulales bacterium | reverse complement strand
GTGGGTCTCACCGTTTCAGCAGTTGTTCTTTCTCAGTCAGAATCAGGCAATCAAGGTGGGGACACAACACGAGGTGGAGATAAAACACCAGAAAGTCCCGATGTTCTCGCACAAACGGCACAAGCAGAATTACAAAGAAGACTCCCTCATCTGGTTGTTTGTGGTCTCGGCTATAACGCCTCAACAATTCAACCCCTCGTGGAGTGGCAATTGATTGCGGAACCGTTGGATGTGCCTTTTAAAACACATCCATAGCATGCATTTTATGAGATGTCCGCACTGATTTTTTTTGTCTGACCAATTGTGTCTACATATTCAGCAAGACCACCAACCGACAACTTCATGCCAACTTGCCAGCATCCACTCGAATCTGGTGTGACAATCCAGTGAGGAATCACAACTGTCGACTGATGAATGAGTTCAAATCCACCTTCTGATTGACTGACCGACTCAATTGGAAATGTCCAGAATCCGGCATGTCCACCATTGCTTGCCACACTGCAGTTGAGGGTTGCTCGGATATCAAGCCAGTCATCTTCGAGACAAAGATGAGATGTTTCTTTAAGATCAAGAGGAGTTCCAAGATGCCCTAGGTCAAGACCTTCTTTGTTTCGAAAACAGCGACCAGTGGTGCCTGCAGGAAGGCCAGCAAAGTTGAATTCTATAGCTAAATGCTGACAAAAGTTTTCGGGCAACTCTTCTAGCCGATAACCAATTTCAACGGTATCAGATCCGGCTGAGAGTGTGATGGCTTTTGAAAGAGTAAGTGGGATTCCCCAAACATTCCCCTTTCGTGACAAGAGTACCTGCATTCGATCTGGATTGCGACGGATACTTGCCTCGTATGAGCCTGTGGCAAAATCACCGCGTTCCATTGCCGTGCCAGAAATGATGTCTGCAACCGACGCATCAACATCAAAAAAATGGTCAATACAGCTTTTTCTTCGATTCGTGTCGTATTGAATCTTTTTATCAAGACCTTCCTGCTTAAATGTAGCCAACTGGGAAGGATCAATAATGCTTCGCGCGTTGCCAGGACCTACAAGTACCTCATCGTGATAGGCTTCTGGACGACGGTCGAGCGTTGCAAGAAGATTGTGACGCTGTTTTCTGAGGTCAAACTCATAAAGCATTCCACCGACAGACGGGGCAAGCCAGAGATCAACATGTTCGTTGGAAAGTCGAACTTCTGTCTTGCTGTCAAAGTTATAGTCAGAGCTCGCCGCGTCTACCCATGTAGCTGGACGACCTTCGGCATGATCAAGTGCATTCTCAGCCGTGATTAATTCTTTATAGATTGCATTCCGAAGATGAGGCAGATAGATACCACCAAAAGCACCATGCCAATACGCACAGTTGCACTGACCTCGATAAAGCGATGCAACGGCTTCTTGGTACGCGGTTTCGTCAGTCATGGACTTTCCAGAGTGGCGGGCGAGCCGATTGCTTACCACCATCATTCGCGCGTACATCTCATTGGCTTCAGGATATCGATACCGAAAGTTTTTCCAGGATCCACCGCGAATAAATGGAAGAATGCCTGCTTGATTCGGATCCCTTTGTGCCTTTTGACGTGCTTTGATGCACGCGACTTGTTGTTCGGGCTGAAGAGCCCATTCAGTCATCTCACGATAACTGCATTCTGGCAACCAGATTGTTCCACCCGGTGGGTCATTTCGAATCACATCAGACGGTAGTGACATCGTGATCCACTCGTGATTTGCTTCGAGGAGATTGAAGAACTTCTGTAACCAACCGTCCTGAAAACAGGTTTTGTGGGTGTCCGGCCAGACTCCAAATTTCTCTCCATCATCACTAAAGACTGCTAATGCGTCCTGCCTGCGTAATGCGAGGGCGCGGAGGTGTTCAATGGTGTCATCTGGAGATGCGAATGGAATGGTATACCGCAGATGTTCACTGCCAGGAAGTACACGAATGGTGCGACCATCGGACTCCGTGATCCAATAACGATCAAGTTCTTCTTCACCGAGCCCAGCAGCCTTGAAGTGGAAGTCATCGAGAATAGTCCATTCGACACCAGCAGTTGCGAGGTCAGCTGTCATACTTGAATCCCAGACTCTTTCAGCAACCCACATCCCGGAGACTTTGGTCTGAAGACGCTGTTCGAGCCAATGGTTGTACTGACGAATCTGGCCAACTCGATCCCGCGATGGCAACATGGCGAGTATCGGTTCAGAGAATCCACCACCAACAATTTCAATTTGTCCTGCTGCAGTTAAGGAAGCTAAGCGGTCGAAATATTCAGGATGGTTTATCTCGAGCCATTCAGCAAGTGACCCACTTGTGTGTAAAGCAATCCGAATAGCCGGGTGCTGCTGGAGTAGATCGAGGAAAGGAAGATAGCTTTTTTGATAGGCATCTTCGACAACACCATGAAAGTTCCCAACAGGCTGATGGTCATGGAGAACAAAAATAAAGCGAACAGCAGGGTGCATACGTCAGGCATTCCAGAGGCTGGATCAACCCTCTGATTTTCATGTTTTGTGAAAGCCGCGCCAAACGTGATTGACAGATTTTATTGGTCCCCTCGCTATGTCACTGTAAAGGTCATACCGGCTCTAGGGACTGGGAAAGTTTACCGGTGTCAGAATTCTTGCGAGGGTCGTTCTGGCTATCTGTTGTCCGGCTATTTCCAAGCATCAGTTTCACGAAGTAAACCTGCCGCTTCATCTGGGGGAATGGTTGAAATGTGATATCCGGTGCCTAGTTCAAATCCGGCAATGGGAGCAATTCGTGGGAGAACCTCAAGGTGCCAATGCCAATGAGTCGCTGCTTTGCCGAGCAACAAAGAGGGAATAAATGGAAATTGATGCAGCCACCAGTTGTAGCTTGCATTCGGAATCAGTTCATTCAGCGCCAGGACGAATTGCTGCGTAAAGTGTGCAATCTCTTCCATCTGGTGATCGGTTTCAGTGTGAAAAAAACAGGAAGGTTCATTTCGAATGAGCCAAACCTCAAAAGGCTGGCGAGGTGCAGATGGAACGATTGCCACAAAACTCTTATACGCGTGAACAACACGGTTCTCATTTGCTGCCTCAGACAAAATATTTTCAAATAGGTTTGGTTGACGAATGATCTGATGACACTTTGTTGCGATTGAGGGAGGCGTATGATCAATCGCAATCAGTTGGCTGTGGACGTGTGCTAGTGAAGCTCCTGCCTGAATGCCACCATTTTTGAAGAGAGTTGCCCATTTGATTTCAGTCTTGGACGAGAGTTGTTTCATTCGCTGCTGGCAGAGTTTCCAAACACTTATCCAATCATCAAAAGGAATGTCGAGTACCGATTCAATGTGGTTCGGTGACTCAATGACCACTTCGTGAATGCCAGAGGCATGCACGGCTTTCTTCTTCGGTATGTGTGCGTCTGTGTTATCACTCGTCTGAGTGGGCTGCCTTCTCTCGACAATAGGATAGGCATTCGGAATAATCCTTGACTTCCAATCTTGAGATTCGATTGATGGCCACTGCTCAACTGGATCTGGAGTGAGATGTGAGTTTTCTATGCAGAACGGACAGTCTTCTTTCTGGTAGTCGAGAAGATTATTTGGGCGGTCAGCACGACGTGGTGCGAGAAAAATATTTCGATTGCTAAGAGGGTCATAATGAATGGTGGGTTCTTTCGAATGATCGAATGAGAAGGACATACTTGAACCACTCAAATGAATTGGAAAGGGGAAAACGACCCTCTTATTGATCGCTACAATCGTCGCCCGTACACTCAGAGCCTATAACAAGTTGGGCTCGAGAGTGACATTCACAAGAGTGCATTTCGGCAAAGACGTATAGACAGATTCCTAGATATTCGGAGAGAACACCATGCTTACAGTTGGCGACGAGTTTCCCCAGTTTTCTGTCCAAGCCTGTACCGGCACGGAAAAGGAAGACATCAAGTTGCTCACATCAGCTGACTATTCCGGAAAGTGGACGGTGTTCTTCTTTTATCCAAAGGATTTTACGTTTGTTTGCCCGACCGAGTTAGCCGAATTTAATAAACAACTTAAAGAATTCTCAGATCGTGATACGAGTGTTGTGGGTGGCAGCACTGACAACGAATGGTGTCATATGATGTGGCGTCGATCGCATGCAGATCTAAAGGATCTTGCATACCCACTTATTGCCGCACAAAAGTTAGGTGCCGAACTCGGTATACTTGAGCAAACAGAAGGATACTGCCAACGGGCCACATTCATTGTAGATCCACATGGAGTGATCCAATGGGTCGATGTTAATCAAGGGCGTGTTGGCAGAAATGTTGCTGAAGTCATTCGTGTTCTCGATGCTCTTCAAAGTGATGAACTCTGCCCGTGCAATTGGAAGAAGGGTGATCCATACGTAAACGTTGGCTGATTTTTTCTTGGACAGAATTCATTTGTTCTGCTGCTGGAACGTTCTATGCGCGGTCGACCCCGTACTCATTCATGGAAAAATAAGTTTGGTTACGCGCTACGAGGCCTCCGACGCGCTTTCCGCACACAAACGAGTTTTGCGGTTCATCTAGTCATCGCATGTGTTGCTGTTGCTGCTGCTGCTGTATTCAGGGTAACAGCGATTGAATGGGTGCTTCTTGTTGCCGCCATTGGAATGGTGCTGGTAGCAGAAACATTTAATACAGCGATTGAGTCATTGGCACGTGCCGTTGATACTCAGTTTCACCCACGATTACGCGATGCACTGGACATTGCCAGTGCGGCTGTACTCTTAGCGGCGGTGACTGCAGTTGTGATCGGAATGTGTATTTTCATTCCGGCACTCTACAAATTTTTCTATAGAATCTTGTAGATCGCTTTACTTGCGAATGTCGTAGCAGAACATGTTGTCACCGTCGCGGATGTAGAGCATGCCGTCAACAATAACGGGGTGTGCCCAGCAGGGGCTGTCACCACTGTCTGGAATTTGAAAGTAGGAAACCTCTTCAAAAGCAGCTGGATCTGCTTTCACGAGAGCAAGAATACCATTTTGGTACTGCACGTAGAGGTGTCCATCAGCAGCAACAATAGCTGCTGATTTCTGCCCACCAACGGCACTTCGGTTTTTCCATACCACGTCGCCCGTCATCAATTCAGCACAGATAATGATTGGCTGGTCATCTGCACACCCGTAGAGGTGATCATCAATGAGCACAACTCCGCCGTGTTTATTGGCCAACTCTTTTTTAAGAGGAAAAATTTCCTTTGATGTCACTGATCCACCAGGACCAGGAATTTGCTGGATGAGCGCTCCTCCTCTTTTATATCCGGCTACAAAATAGACAAGATCATCTTTGATAATCGGTGTCGGTATAACAGCTGTTGTCTTTTCGATTGGGAATGTCCATTGGAGTTTCCCTGTTTCAGCATCAACAGCAAACGCTCCAGAGGCAGTCGTTTGCACATAGATTTTTTTGCCGGCAATCTCACTGATCACAATTGATGCATGGCCAGCACCACGATCATCTGGAACAGTACATTTCCAGATGATACTGCCATCATTTTTATTCAGCGCAACCATAGTTGTTTGGCTGCCACCTGGAGTACAAACAAGTTTGTCACCATCAATAAGTACAGATTCGCTGTAACCCCAATTATCACCTTTTGTGCCACCCAAAGCGGCTTTCAGATCGACTGCTTTTCCAAATGCTCCGGTTTCGGCGTCACAGCCAATGAGTTTGCCATGTGGTGTAATGACATAGACGATGCCATCAGAAATGGTGGGGGTGCTACGAGAACCCTGCCAGTCATCTTTTCCATTATTCCATGCATCACCTGTTTTCGTATGCCAGATTGGTTTCCCAGTGACACGATCAAAGCATGAAAGATATTCATCAGCATCAGATGCTGTCGAGGGTCCGTCACCCAGCGTAAAAATTCTATCTCCCACTATAGCGAGACTGGCATATCCCCGGCCGGCACCAGCTGAACGCCAGACAAGTTTTGGGCCTTCTTCAGGCCATGATTCAAGTAAGTTGGTGTCAGGAGCAATACCCGTGCGGCTGCTACCACGGAATGTAGGCCAATCAGTTGCATGTACTGCTTGGAGAAATAAGCAGCTGAGTAAAACGAAGAAGATATGGTGAAATTTGCTCAGGGTGCACCGCATGAAGTGTTTCTCCAGTTGTATTGGCTAAGGATTCGTCTACTGGCAATGAGATGACTCAGTATGGCTCATTATGACGATTCTAAACGCGTTCGCCTACTCAAGAGGCAAGTCAGTCGGATATATCTGAAAGTTTAATGAAAGTTCGGTTTCACTGGTTGAGAGACTTGCCAACCTTGATACTGAGCCATGTAGCACGTATTGGTGATCTTATGGTGGTGAACATCACGTATTAGTTCATTTTAGGATACAGCTGATGTTTTTGATTTTTGACCAAACCACATGATGATAGAGTAAAAAACAGGGGTGAAGAAAATGCCGAAGATAGTGACCCCAAGCATGCCGGAAAAGACTGCTGTCCCAAGGGCCACACGCATCTCAGCGCCAGCACCACGGCCAATGAGCAGCGGCACGACGCCGAGAATAAAAGCAAGAGATGTCATCAGAATTGGACGTAAACGCTGGGTTGCTGCTTCAAGGATTGCCTGTGTGCGTGGTAGTCCGTCGGCCTCACGCTGCTTGGCAAACTCAACAATTAATATGGCATTCTTTGCAGCTAAACCAACCAGCACGAGAAGACCAATTTGAGTGAAAATATTGTTATCACTTCCAGCAATCCAGACCCCGGATATGGCTGCTAAGAGACACATTGGAACAATCAAAATAACAGCAAGTGGAAGAAGCCAGCTCTCGTATTGAGCGGCGAGTACCAGAAAAACAAATAGAGTACCCATGGCAAAGACAAAGCTGGCTGTATTCCCAGCAAGTATCTGTTGCAGAGACAAGTCAGTCCATTCAAAGTCAATACCTCGTGGAAGGAGTCCTTGGCCGGCTGGTGGTTGGCGTGCAAGTGTTTCAACTAACGCAATAGCGTCCCCAGAACTTGTTCCAGAGAGTGTTGACCCTGAGAGGTCTGCTGATGGTGCAAGGTTATAGTGTGTGACAACCGCTGGACCACTTGTTTCTTCCACAGTCAGAAGAGTTGTGAGGGGTACCATGTCACTGTCAGCGTTGCGAACCTCAAGCCTTCGGATGTCTTCAGGAAGCATTCGAAAAGGAGCATCGGCCTGAGCCATAACCTGCCAATTCCTCCCAAAGGCTGTGAAATCGTTGATGTACATACTGCCAAGATAAACTTGGAGTGTCTGATGAATAGACTTCATTGAGACGCCAGCAGCTTTGGCTTTCGTGCGATCAATATTGATAAACAGCTGTGGCTGATTGGCTTTGAAACTTGAAAAGAGTCCGACAAGTCCTGATTGCGCAGCAAGCGCGTCAGCAAGCCCAGCGGTTGTTTGTTCCAGTTCGGTCGGTCCATGACCAGTACGGTCACGAATCTGTAATTTAAAACCACCGGTGTTTCCAAGGCCATCGATAGGTGGTGCATTAAAGACTACACATTGAGCATCACGGACTCGGTAGAAATCTTTCCGCAATTTTTTTGCAATTGCAAAAGAGGACTGCTCTGAATGCACAGCCCGGCTTGCAAACGGTTCAAGAATGACAAACATGCCACCAGCATTCGACAGGCTAACACTGGATAATAAGGAATAGCCAGAGACAGATATTGTATGCGCGACACCTGGCGTCTTGGCAGCAATCTTCTCTAAATCAGAAATGACTTTTGCTGTCCGTTCATGACTCGCGCCCTCGGGGAGTGTCGCATTTACGAGAAGATACCCTTTGTCCTGTTCTGGAATGAATCCGATGGGAACAGTATTAAAACCAAAATAGGTAAGCCCCATCAACGCAATGTACACCCCGACCATCACAATACCGATTTTCAAAAGCAGCCCAACGACGGCTCCATAGACTCCCGTTGTGACATCAAAAAACAGATTAAAGATCTTGAAAAAACCAGCCAGGAGCAGATTGAAAAGAGGTGCCAAAAAAGATCCAAGAACAAATCCAACACCAAATATACAAAGGCGGAGAAACCACATGGTAAAAGCTGGCTTGGTGCCGTCAGCCAAACCAGTCCAGACAATAACAAAGTCTTCAGCAGTCCAGATAGCTAATAAGCCAAGGAGAAGACCAATAACAATGACAGGCAGCGGATCATTCCATTGGTGTCTTGGCCTTGTTGAATCCTGTGTTTCTTGACTGCTGAAAAGAATAGCGGCCAGAGCGGGAGAAAGTGTAAGAGAATTAACCGCTGAAAAAGCCGTACTGGCGGCAATTGTGATAGCAAATTGGCGATAGAACTCACCGCTGATTCCAGTGATAAAGGCTGTTGGTATAAAAACTGCGGCAAGAACCAACGAGATTGCTATGAGTGCGCCACTTACTTCGCGCATTGCCTGTCGTGCAGCTTCACGTGGAGGAAGCCCTTGACGAATCAACCGCTCAACATTTTCCACTACCACGATCGCATCATCAACTACGATCCCAATTGCAAGCACGAGTCCAAATAACGACAGGTTGTTCAGTGAGAAGCCAAGGCCGGACATCACGGCAAATGTGCCAATCAAAGAGACGGGTATAGCAATCATTGGAATCAAGGTGGCCCGCCAGTTTTGTAGGAACAGCAGGACGACGACAAAGACGAGGATTACAGCTTCGAAAAGTGTTTTAATAACCTCTTCGATACTTTCCTCAACAAAAACAGTTGTGTCATAGAGCACGCCATACTGTAGTCCAGCAGGAAAGTCTGCAGCGAGTCTCTTCATTTCATCGCGTACTCGTTTTGCCGTTGCAATGGCATTTGACCCCGGTCGTTGATAGACCGCCATCGTAATGGCTTCACCACCATCAACACGACTCGCCGTATCTTCATTTTTTGCACCAAGTTCAACTCTTCCAACGTCACGAATGCGAACAATTTCTCGACCAACAGCAGGAGCACCTTTTGTTGAATAGGCTTCATGACCAGTCTTGATAATGACATCTGCAAACTGCTCTGGGTCTAGTAATCGACCAGTCGTATTAAGAGGTACCTGAAAAGCTATTCCGGGCGTCGCTGGTGGTTGACCAAGTCGCCCAACTGGCACCTGAATGTTTTGTTCCTGCAATGCGTTGATGACATCGCCAGCGGTCATGTTGCGTGTCGCAAGTTCATCTGGATCGAGCCAGATTCTCATGGAGTAGTCACGCGCTCCAAGGAAAGACACATCTCCGACACCATCAAGTCGTGAAATGGCATCTTTCAGTTGAATTAAGGCGTAATTACTCAGATAGAGTTGGTCGTATTTGCCGTCTGGTGAGAAAAGATTGACACAAAGAAGAATACTTGGTGATTTTTTTTTGGTGATCACACCTTGACGCTTTACCTCACCAGGAAGTTTTGCCTCCGCAATAGCGACTCGATTTTGTGTCAGTACTTGTGCAAGATCGATATCAGTTCCGAGTTTAAATGTGACATCAATAACAGCTTGTCCATCACCAGTGCTCTTTGATGAAATAAATAGCATTTCTTCAACACCATTGATTTCCTGTTCAATTGGCGTTGTAACGGTGTCTGCAACGACTTGGGCAGACGCACCGGGGTAGACGGTTTGAATAGAAATCGTTGGTGGCACGACGTCCGGATATTGGCTTACGGGAAGCCCCGTTGCTGCAATGCCACCAACAATAACAATCACTAACGAAAGTACTGTTGCAAAGACCGGCCTGTTAATAAAAAACTGACTGATCACGGCTTCACCACTTTTAGTAGTGTTGGAGAAACTTCAGATTCTTCAATTGGCTGCACGATACTGCCTTCGCGTGCTCGTGACATGCCAGAGATGACAATGCGATCGTTCTCGTTGAGACCATTTTCAATCACTCGGAGCATTCCGGTGGTTGCCGGAACGCTTCGTCCGGTATTTACAGTTCGATACTCAATACGATTCGTTTCACGAACGACAGCAACATATTTCCGACCCTGATCGATACCAATTGCTCGTTCTGGTACCACCATCGTCTGCTCTGGTTCGGCAGTTGTCATCTGCACCCGCATAAACATTCCTGGAGTAATGAGTTCTTCAGGATTCGGCAGCAGGGCACGGCATCGTACAGTTCCTGTTGTCGGTTTTACACCAATGTCGACGAAGTCAAGAATTCCTTTGTGTACAAAAAGGTCTTCCGTTACAAGTCGTGCCGATACAGGAATCTTGAGTTCTTTAATATCTCTCCAGGTAACGGCTTCACCTCCGCGTTTCGCTATAGCCCGTTGACGTGCAAGTAGGAGTGCACGTTCGTCAGTGTCAAAGTACACCTCTATAGGTGAAGTCGTGACAACTGTCGTGAGCCGTGTTGCTGAACTGCCAGTTCCTGTCACAAGGTCTCCAATGTCTACCTCACGAGTGCTCACGCGACCAGTGAGCGGTGAGATGATATGACAGAATTCAAGATCGAGTTCAGCCTGCGCCACAGTTGCACGTGATTTATCAAGCATCGCTTTTGCAACATCTCGCTTCGCAACTAGTATTTCGTATTGCTCTCTAGTCACCACAGCCTTCGGGAGCAGGTTCTTATACCGGGCAACTTCACTCTCGAGTTCATTGAGTTCGGCAAGAGCTTTGGCAACATCTGCCTGAGCCTGATCGCGAATAACGAGGTATGGCCGCTGATCAATTGAAAACAACGGATCGCCCTTTGTAATACGTTGACCATCGCTGAAATGAATTTCTGTGATAAATCCGGAAACACGAGCTTTGACCTCAACTGTTTCTACAGCCGCCGCATTCCCGTTGAACTCCAAAGGATTCGCAAGATTCTGAATACTTGGTCGCGTGACGATAACTTCAGGTGTCGGTGGCTGAACAAGTGATGGAGCAGGCCTTTGACATCCAGAGAGTACAGCAAGCACAGGAAGTACAGAAAGCACATGTAGTCCGGGAAGCACATGTAGTCCGGGAAGCACAAGCAATGATAGTCGAAAAGAACGGCCGGATAGTCGATAAGCAAACACGAAGTGAGTACTCCCAACATTCAAATAAGTTATTGAATCACAGAGTATCGATCTTACACCGCAATGGTGTCTGTGACCTCACCTTCCTTAAAAACCCTACTATCGAATGTCATGCTGCATCTCCAGTGATGCTGTCGCACTAGAAAGAATGCTATTTTGAGCTATACGGTGTTATTCAGAGTGGTTGGCGTGAACTCTTGATTTTGGCGGGTATGATAAAGGAGTGTAGTTACAACTCAGAGAACAATACCAGTTTTCATTCCAGTCCCTTTTTGGAACAAGCCAGTGGCAGATTCACATTCCTCATCAGATGTCCATCATCTTTTTGCGCCCCGTACTTCCATTGAACAAGTTGAGGAAGGAAATGAACTTGCGCCTAAGTTCGATGAAAAAGGATTCATACCGTGCGTCACAACAGATCATGCATCGGGTGAATTGTTGATGGTAGCTGTCATGAACCAAGAAGCACTGGAGAAAACGATTGAAAGTGGGGAAGCACACTACTTCAGCCGGAGCCGTCAGTGTCTCTGGCATAAGGGAGCGACAAGTGGGCTTGTTCAGAAAGTTGTTGAGATGAGGATTGATGATGATCAGGACTGTATCTGGTTGCGAGTTGATGTCGCTGGCGGAGCGAGTTGTCATGTTGGTTATCGCTCCTGCTTTTATCGGAAAGTTCCAGTGGGTGTGCAGCGAGAGAACAGTTCGGAACTTGAGTTTCTCGAAGCTGAGAAAACATTTGATCCAAAAGAAGTCTACGGTGATGCTCCAAATCCGACACAGTTGTAATCCAGCGAGTGAATGACGAGGCAATTTTTGCTATGGCTGATGCATCAACAACACAACTGGCACTCATTCGTCAGCTCAAGTTCTGTGCTGGTCACAGGCTCTACCGACATGAAAGTAAATGTGCGTTTTTTCATGGGCATAATTACCGTGTTGATCTCGAGGTGGTTGCCGCAAAAGGAGGTCATGAAGTCGACGAAGTTGGCCGAGTTGTAGATTTTTCACTTATAAAAAAACGCATGCTTGGCTGGCTCGATGATCATTGGGATCATGCGTTCCTAATCTACGAAAAAGATGCGAATGCTTTGGCTGCGATTCAGATGGTCGAGCCAGTAAAGTATTTTGTCATGCCTGATAATCCTACGGCAGAAAATATGGCACGATATCTTCTTGAGGTTGTCGCCCCGCATGTCTTAACAGATCTTGGTGTCGTTGCTCGACAGGTTTCTCTGTGGGAGACCAGTGAGTCTTGTGCCGTAGCGACACGTCCTGAGCATTCAGTGGCGAGTGGCCCAGCCATGCCAGGTACAGCAATAATTAAAGATAGTCGACGGTGACACCATGAGTTCTTCAGAAACACGAAGAAGCCTTGGACGTTTTCCAACAACCCGGCTTCGCAGAAATCGTCAATATGAATGGCTTCGGAACATGGTGACGGAGACGACGTTGTCACCGAATGATCTGATCTGGCCATTGTTTGTGCATGACAAGACAGAGTGTGAAGCTATTGCTGCAATGCCTGATGTTGATCGTTTGCCAATAGAAGGTGTTGTAAAGGCAGCAGCGGATGCAAAGTCTTTAGGTATACCCGCAATCGCTTTGTTCCCAGTGATTGCTCCTCAGTATAAGACAGTTGATGGACAGCATGCTCTTGACCCAGACAATCTGATATGCCGCACAATTCAGGCAGTACGAGCTGAGACTGGAAATGATGTTGGTATCATCTGTGATGTAGCACTCGATCCATATACGACACATGGTCACGATGGACTGCTTCAGGATGGCCGTATCGTAAATGATGAGACAGTAGCTGTTCTCCAGCAGCAAGCTCTCGTACTCGCCCAAGCTGGCTGTCATCTCGTTGCTCCATCCGACATGATGGACGGGAGAGTCCAGGCCATTAGAACCGTTCTAGATAAAAATCAACATGAAGAGGTTGGTGTGCTTTCCTATGCAGCAAAATACGCGTCTGCATTCTATGGTCCTTTCCGTGATGCGCTTGGCAGTCATGCTGCGCTCGGTACCGCCAAATCTCTTGGAGTTACTGACAAAAAGACGTATCAGATGGATCCAGCAAACACAGATGAAGCACTTCGAGAGGTTGCCTTTGATCTTGATGAGGGTGCAGATTTGGTCATGGTCAAACCAGCGATGACATGTTTGGACATTATCTATCGAGTCAAGCAAACCTTCGGTGTTCCCACATTTGCCTATCAGGTAAGTGGTGAATACGCCATGATTCAAGCAGCAGCTGCTAATGGCTGGCTTGGTGGTGAACAGGCTGCCCACGAGGCAGTTCTTGCAATAAAGCGATCCGGGGCCGATGCGATTCTGACCTATTTTGCACCAAAAATTGCCAGACAGTGCTGAAACACATGAATTAGACGAAACCAGATCGTGCTTCTCAGTGAAGTTTTTAAATTTCTGGCCTACAGGCTCGTGTTGACGGAACACGCATAAATTTCACATGATCTGAGACTGAAGGAAGTGGACAGGTAGTTCAATTTCCACCGTATGATTCAAACCTGTTTTCAAGAAACGATGGCTCCCGTCGTATTAGGAAGAAACCTCCCTGAAAGGATGCTATGCACGCTTCACGCATTTTGGCCCTGAGCCTTGCAATGTTCGGATGTCTTGTCCTCACGCTTTTCCCCGCTTCGGCAATTGCTCAAACTCCCTCGGCAGTTGATACGGAATTAGAGCGAGTACGCGGCAGTTGGCGGGTTGTTGAACTTGTCGAAAACGGGCAGGAAATTCCTGAGGAACAAATGCAGTACTGGCTTCCAGGTGGTGGAAATCTGGAAATCGTTGACTACACGATTCTTTTCTCAGATCCAGTTGGTGGTGGCAAAACAACTCGTGAGTTCAGAATAGATCCAACGTCTTATCCGAAGAGAATCACGATCAAGAATAAGGATACAGAGACAGGGAAGGGTATCTACAAATTTGATGAGGGCAAACTTGTCGTCTGTTTTTCAAGAGATATCTCAAAAGTTCCTACCGAATTTGGAGCTCCAAAAGATTCGGCACGAGCTCTTGTTGTGATGGAAAAGTATGAGCCGAATAACTCAGCAACTCCAAAGGGTGCTCCACGACCAGCACCAAAGCCAGTTCATGATAATCCTCCTGATATGAGTCAGTGGCAAAGTGCGAAGCCAGCACCTCCTCCGGCCGTTGTGCCGGGTGGTGGTGTGACATCACGTGTACTGACTGATGCTGAGGTTCGTGAAATGGCTGTTGGAACATGGCGCATGACAGATACCGAAGGATCTGTTGACATCACGTATAACGTTGACGGAACGTTTCAGACGTATCGGTACTATCAGATGCTTCAAAACTTTCAATCAGTATTTGTACCTACTCCAATTTCCAGTGGTACATGGATGATATCGAATGGTCGACTGATTACTCATGTAACAGCCTCATCACGAGTGGGTCTAACGAATCAAACACTCACGCCTGCGGTTCGTTCAATTTCTCAAACAGACCTTATTCTTGTTGATAATTTTGGTCGTGTTTCGAGGTCTGTCCGAGTGCGATAGCAAGCCCTCGATCAGAATCTCACTTGGCAGCGTTCTGATAACAGCTTCCGCAGATCAACTTGTCGAAATGGGTGATCTGGGGAAGCTGTTTCCTTTTAACCAATCGGTTCTGATACTGGAAAGCTACCGAACATCACCAGTTTCTCCTTTTTTAGTCAGACAAAGATCAGACTACGGCTGACAAAGTAGCGTGTTTTTAACGTTTATGCCGATAAAAGAAAGCATAAACATCATTCTTAGGCGGTGCTCCTTTGTGAGATGTCTAGTGCGCTATTCGTGGAGGGCCCAGTCGTGATACGACCGGGAAAGAGAGAACGTCTTTTCGCAAAACTCTGTGGAGCAGTGTGCGCGATCCTTCTGTTCTTTTTCTCGTCGTCCAACACACGTGCTTTCTCACCGAATGATCAGTTCCCGGCAAGTGTCATTCGCGAAACGCAATTTGAATCTGTTCAACTTCAGCCCGAGGAAATACCGGCACCACTTCCTCAAGAAACGAGTGAACCAGAGAGTCTGGCGGAACCAAGCGACGGCCAGACGATTCTTGCACCAGACCAACCTGGAAATATTCAACGTGGTGCGGGTCAACAATTGGGTGGAACATCTGATCCGAACGATACCGTACTGGACCCCAATCAGGTCGGTAATCTCATGACCCGACTTGATGCTCTTGAGGGTGCTGGCGAAAGCTTGCCAATTGTGCGACTCAGTGGTTTCTTTCAACTTGATAGCGGAATCTACAGTCAGAATACTCTCGCACGTGCTTATTTTGGAGACATGCTCAACGGTGTTGGTTTCCGAAGAGCTCGTCTTCAGGCAATTGGAAAAGTTACAGAAACAAATGCATTCAGTATTGAAATGGATTTTGGTCAATCAGGTAAGCCAAGTTTCCTTGATGTCTGGGGTGAGCAGTCAGAGCTTCCATATCTAGGAACAATCCGTATTGGTCAGTTCAGGCAGCCCGGCACCATGGATAGTTGGACAAGTGTTCGTCACCTGAACTTTCTTGAGCGATCAGCTCCATTTATGGCTTTTGATCCCTTCCGCCGTGTCGGCATTATGGCCTATGACATCAGTGATGATGAGCGTACGAGTTGGGCATATAGCGTCTATGGAACCGGACTTACTTTTTACAATTCTGGTGCACAAAGCAATTATAATACGTTCGGCGACAATATGACTGGAGTCCAACTCAGTGATCAAGGTGGTGTTACTTTTGCATCAAGGATCACACACCTTGTTCATTATGATGAACCCTCGGACGGGCGATATTTTCTCCATGTTGGAACGGGATTTATCTACGCTCAAATCGGGGGTGATTCTGATTCATCTGGAACTTTTGCACAGAGTTATCGATCTCATACATTGCCAGAGTTCTTTGTTGGAGATATTTCAGCAGGTGGAAAGATCACTGCCGCTGGAACACCAGTTGTGCTTGATACTGGTCGGTTTAAGGCAACACATTTTAGCCTTTACCATCTTGAACTTGCGTTCAATCGTGGCCAGTTCAATTTTCAAAGCGAAGTCATGTTAGAGCCAGTACAACAAGCAGTTGGACCACTTCTTCTCCAGTCCGGTGCATACATGCAGTGCGGGTATTTTCTCACAGGAGAACATGCAAAATACCTCAAACAGGCTGGTGTTTTTGATTACAACGTGAATCCTTTTACAC
>JALCBP010000023.1:0-23166 GCA_028066355.1 Pirellulales bacterium | reverse complement strand
GCAAAATACCTCAAACAGGCTGGTGTTTTTGATTACAACGTGAATCCTTTTACACCATTTTTTGGAACAGGCCGCAAAGGACGTATACGCGGTTGGGGTGCGTGGGAACTTGCGTTTCGATGGTCATATGTTGATCTTGCAAATCGTGATTATAACCCCGCTAACTATCTCGCAGACCCAGATGCTATTTTGCCACCTAATCCGCAGTTTGGTGTTCTCAACCAGTCAACGGTAGGAATCAATTGGTGGTGGAATCGATCGATGCGCGTGCAGTTCAATTGGATTCATAGCATGCCATCGTATACGGCACAAACTACCGCATTACTTCCTCCAACGATTACAGGGCCCGTTCCCTTCGATATTTTTGGTGCACGATTTCAAGCTGAGTTCTAGGAGTCATTATGCGAGGCATAGTATTCATTGTTTTTTTTATCACTATCAGTAGCGTCTGTGCCAATGAAAAGAATGACAAGCCAGACAACCGTGATGGTCATTGTGATCTCTGCGGAAGTTGCCAATGTATTCGTCGCGTACCAGTTACAAAACCAATTATGAAAGAGGTGAAAGAAACATGTATTCATGCGAAGTGTGAAGATGTGATCATACCGGGCCCAGCCTGCCTCTGTGGAAAAAAGCATGGAAGTGATGAATGCGGATGTTTCTGGTACCCGCTTTGGAAACCAACGTGGGCGAAAGTGATTAAAAAAACAATTCCGGTAACGACGGAAGTGACCCGAAAAGTCCCAAGTTATGAGTGGGTGCTTGAAGAACGTTGTAGACACTGCCGGTGACGGCACTGCTCGCAAAGAAATGTATCGAACGAATACAGTTACAATGCAGAAGTAGGGTGTCTTTCAATAAGAGCTGACCGAATTCATTTACAACCTGCTCAGGATATACAACCTTCTCAGGCGAGTGGACTGATTGTCGGTGCACAGCGACGATCTACGGATAATGAGCGATATGAGTCAGTTATGAATAAAAAAATTTTAATAGCTGAAAATCCAAGCGCTGGTGCACGAGACAAGCAGTCGCTCCTCAGCGATCTGAAAGAGGGACTTATTGAACGAGGCTATCAAGTTGAACAAGAGAGTGACCAAAAAAGAATTCAGGACATTCTGGCTATTGGTGACAGTACGAACGAGGAAAAAATCGAGTGTGTTATATGTGCAGGTGGTGATGGAACAATTGGCTTTGTGGCAAATTGTTCAGCTCCTGCAACCCCGTTAGCAATTCTTCCACTTGGGACAGAAAATGTTCTTGCGAAGCAACTCGGTTTTGATTGTGATATCAATCGACTCATGGACAAAATAGACAGTTCTAAAACATTCACACTCGATGCTGGTGAAGCGAACGGACAGCTTTTTCTAGCAGTCGCTTCGGTCGGCTTTGATGCTGAAGTGGTGCGGCTTCTCAGTGCTCGACGAACCGGTCACATTGATCACACAACATGGATTCGACCAATTTTACAGGCACTTGGTGGATATCGATTTCCCAAGATTCGTGTTCGGACAGAAGGAAGTGAAAAAGCCGTTCATACTCGCTGGGCATTTGTCTTTAACGTGCCACGATATGCACTCGGACTTCGATTTGTTGCCGAGGGTGATTTTGCTGATGGCCGGCTTGATCTCTGTTGTTTTCGCGGGGGACGTTGGTGGAATGGTTTGCGGTATTTTGTTGGTGTGCTTTTTGGTTGGCATCGAAGCTGGCGCGACACACATGTAGAACAGGTAACACAAATTGTTATCGAATCTGATGAGGCAGTCCCGTATCAGCTCGATGGTGACCCAGGAGGTGAATTGCCTTTGACAATCCGAGTGCTCCCAGGCCGTCTTACGTTTGTTGGCAGGTCGCCAGTAGCGGACTTGTAAAGCAAGAATGTCAAAGAGCAATTCTGCAGAAATAGATGAAAGCCACTCTCTGACAGAACATGCAGAACTACTTGCCTTTTGGACGGAATGACTGCATTCGAGTTGGGTCTGTTTTAAGGTAAGGCGGTTGAGCATTCCCAGTGTGAATGAGATCGATACAGTAAGGAATTGCAGGGAAAACCGCATCAAGGCATTCACAAATACTTTTAGGGCGGCCTGGGAGATTAACGACTAGAGCACCACCACACACACCTGCAGTTTGTCGAGAAAGAATTGCAGTGGGAACATATTGAAGAGATACCTGCCGCATCAATTCGCCAAATCCTGGGAGCATTTTTGAGCAGGCACGCTCAGTTGCCTCAGGCGTTATGTCACGTGGCGCAGGTCCGGTGCCGCCTGTTGTGATGATAAGACAGCATCCATGGCTAGACATGTCTTTGATAGCTGCTTCAACACATTCGACTTCATCCGAAACAATTTGACTTTCAGGCTCCCAAGAAACACAAAGCACTTCACGAAGATAATCATGAACAGCGGGCCCACCTTCATCAGGATATTCACCCCGGCTAGCCCGGTCTGAGACTGTAAGGATTCCGATGCGAATTGAGCCACCACAGTTTTTCTCTACATCCGGTCCTTTACTCACCCCAAAATACCCTTAGTCTCAAGGAGTTCGATGATTGCATCTACACATCGACCGACCGGGAGTTGATCAGTAGGAAGCACTAGATCTGCTTCTAATGGAGGTTCGTAGGGTGCAGATACACCAGGGAAATTACCCAATTCACCTGCATCTGCCTTTGCATATTGCCCCTTCTCATCGCGATCACGACAGACGTCCACGGGTGCTGAGAGATAGATGGTGAGAAACCGTTCTTTGCCAACAAGTTCAGCAGCTTTTTGTCTTGACTGCTCATCAGGTGCCACGAAAGCCGCAACTACAATGAATCCAGCATCATTTGCAATCTTTGCCACCTCTACAGACCGGCGAAGGTTTTCACTCCTTTCGCTTGCTGAGAAGCCAAGATCACGGCTTACGCCGAGTCGCATGGCCTGTCCATCAAGAACCATAATGGCACGACCATCATCAAAGAGTTTGCGCTCGAGTGCCTGAGCGACTGTTGTCTTTCCTGAACCGGTGAGACCCGTAATGAGAATGGTAACAGGCCGTTGTCCAAAACGAGCTTCACGTTCTTCAGTAGTCACTCTGCTTGAAGAAAGGGTCAAGCCCTCTGTTGCTGGTTCATCATCCCAGTGGGCAGCACCTTCTTCTGGTTCCCGATCGAGGATCATACCTGCACCGACGGTTCCGTTTGTCAGCCGGTCGATAATGATAAAGGAACCAGTTGTGCGATTTCGTCGATATGAATCGTGAGCAATTGGGGCAGCCAGAGTCACACCACAGCGCCCGATCTCATTGAGTGCTAACGTTGGTGCAGGTTCACGGTGAAGTGTATTGATATCAACTCGATATTTGATGGAACTTACTCGGCCTGGTATGACTTTGCCGGTCTGTTTGAAAAGATATTCTTTTCCTGGGATAAGCGACGTTTCATCCATCCAGACAAGCATCGCTTCGAATTTCTGATCAACCTTTGGGAGGTTACCCGCTCGGACAATCATATCACCACGACTGGAGTCAATTTCATCTTCGAGTGTGAGGGTTACTGACTGAGGAGCAAATGCTTCATCACGTTCTCCATCGAAAGTCACGATCGACTGAATGCGACTCTTCTTGCGAGAGGGCAAGGTAATAATTTCATCACCTTTGCGAATAATTCCTGATGCAACCGTCCCAGCAAATCCACGAAAGTCGAGGTTTGGTCGAGTGACGTATTGCACCGGAAAGCGAAAGTCCTCCATGTTGCGGTCAGAACCGATATAGACCGTTTCGAGAAGATGCATGAGTGGTGGACCCTCATGCCATGCCATCCTCTCACTATTTGTCACAACGTTGTCACCTTTGAGTGCAGAGATTGGCATGAAGTGCACATCGGGTAATTCGAGTCGTGCTGCAAAGTCAACATAGTCGCGACGAATAGATTCAAATGTTTCCTGGCTGTAATCAACAATATCCATCTTGTTGATTGCCACAATAATGTGCTTGATGCCAAGAAGAGAAACAATAAAAGAATGACGTTTTGTTTGTGGAAGAACGCCATGTCTCGCATCAATTAAAATAATCGCAAGATCAGCAGTGGATGCTCCAGTGGCCATGTTTCGTGTGTACTGCTCATGACCCGGCGTATCAGCTATGATAAATTTTCTTTTCTCGGTTGAGAAATAACGATAGGCAACATCAATAGTGATTCCCTGTTGCCGCTCGTCCTCAAGTCCATCAGTAAAGAGTGCAAGATCGACTTCTTCGCCAGTTGTTCCGTAACGCGTAGTATCCTTTTTGATAGCGGTAAGCTGATCCTCATAAATCATCTTGGACTCGTAAAAGAGTCGGCCAATGAGTGTGCTTTTACCGTCGTCTACGCTGCCACAGGTAATGAACCGCAGAAGTTCTTTCTGTTCATGTTGCGCAAGGTATTTATCGATGTCGGTAGCAATAAGGGATGATTGGTGAGACATAGACTAAAAATATCCCTCTCTCTTTTTCTTCTCCATCGAGCCGGCTTCATCGCTATCAATAAGCCTGCCTTGTCGCTCTGAGAATGTGGTCAGTAGCATTTCCTGAATAATTTCTGGAAGAGTCGTAGCTGTTGAGTCGACGGCACCCGACAGTGGGTAGCAACCAAGGGTACGAAAGCGAACTCTTCGCATTTCCGGTTTCTCGTTTGGTTCCAACTGCATCCGATCATCATCGACCATGATCATGACGCCGTCTCTCCATACAATTGGTCGTTCTTTTGCGAAATAAAGCGGTACTATGGGTATCTGCTCCAGATGGATGTACTGCCAGACATCGAGTTCGGTCCAGTTTGAAATTGGAAAGACTCGAATGCTTTCGTTTTTCTTTACTTTGGTGTTGTAAAGATTCCAGAGTTCAGGTCGTTGGTTTTTGGGATCCCATCGATGGAAATCATCACGGAAAGAAAAAACTCTTTCTTTGGCACGACTTTTTTCTTCGTCACGCCGAGCGCCACCGAAGGCTGCATCAAAACGATAGGTATCGAGCGCCTGCCGCAGAGCCTGCGTCTTCATGATGTCAGTGTGGACTTTACTACCATGAGTAAAAGGGTTGACTCCCTGTGCCCGACCTTCTTCATTGACATGAACAATAAGTTTAAATCCCAATTCTTTCGCAATATAATTATCGCGCAATTGATACATCTCCTGGAACTTCCAGGTGGTGTCAACATGCATGAGCGGAAACGGTGGTTTGGCTGGATAGAATGCCTTCTCGGCTAATCGAACCATCACGGCTGAATCTTTGCCGATTGAGTAGAGCATGACAGGGTTGTCAAACTCAGCGGCGACTTCGCGAATGATGTGAATGCTTTCGGCTTCAAGCTGTCGCAAATGGGTGAGCGAGTAGGCGGTCATCGGGTCTCACGTTTTGGGAAAACAATAATTTCTCCGTACTGTAGGGGAAATTACAGAAAAGAAGCAATTCCTCCTCAGCTACGGTTTTTGTCGTCTTGTCACAGTTTTTGGCATACTTTTTGGAGATCGTGAACATAGGTAATTTAGCGGAATGTGCAACATCACTGTTTGGAGGCTCTTCTGATGAACACACACTGTCAAGGCTATATTTTGCCGCTGAAGAGATTTATGGTGATCGTTCTCCTTGGAGTTGTTTCTGCGATTGCTTATCCGCAATGGAGTGAGGCAGCCGAGCGAAATATCATTGTGTTTGTGACAGATGATGAATCACCAACTCTGGGTTGCTATGGTGATGATGTTGCGGTGACACCGGCTATCGATGCTTTGGCGGCTGACGGGGTTGTGTTTGATAACGCATTCGCGACAACAGCAAGTTGTTCAGCAAGCCGTTCCGTCATTCTCTCTGGTTTACATAATCACACTAATGGCCAGTATGGGCACCAGCATGACTTTCATAAGTTTGCAAGCTGGTATGACGTCATCAGTTTGTCACTGCCGCGAGCATTAGCACGTTCGGAGTATCGAACGATTCGTATCGGAAAGTACCACGTAGCGCCGGAAGAAGTGTATCACTTCGAAACCGTCCTTAAGGGGAATCCACGTAATGCAGTTCAGATGGCAGATGCTGCCGCTGATGTCATCAAATCAAAGAGTGATAAGCCTTTCTTTCTCTACTTTGCCACCAGCGATCCACATCGTGGAGGTGGACGTGATGAAAACTCTGCTTTGGAATTGAAACCTGATCTTTTTGGAAATATTAAAAATCGAGGAAGCCATAAAGGAATCAAGGAAGTTTTTTTCGAATCTGAGGACATGCAGATACCGGCCTTCTTACCTGATACGGCAGAAACTCGAAGTGAGCTTGCTCAGTACTATCAGTCGTGTGCTCGTATTGATCAGGGGCTTGCACGACTTGTGGAAATTTTGAAAGAAGCTGATCTCTTTGATAAAACTCTCATACTCTTTACCAGTGACCATGGGATGGCGTTCTCTGGAGGGAAAACAACAGTCTATGAGCCGGGCCTTCGTGTGCCTTTTGTTGTTCGTGATCCATACTCAAAGGGTCGTGGAGTACGGACTCAGAGTATTGTCAATCACACAGATATTGCACCCTCGTTACTCGATTTTGCGGGTGAACTTGACCGTGCGAAGCAGCGTCCGAAGCGTTGGGTAGAACCAAAAGAATATTGGGAAAATAAGCCGTACGTGATGAATGAAAATCATGGCCCTCGAAAAGGTATTGAAGCGTATCACGGACGATCGTGGATTCCAATTCTGTCCGATACAGACATCACAATTCATGATGTACATTTTGCATCACATACATTTCATGAAATTCAGATGTATTATCCCATGAGAGCCATCCGTGATCATGACTGGAAGCTCATCTGGAATATTGCACACCCACTCCCCTATCCATTTGCTTCAGATCTCTGGGTAGCAAGTAGCTGGCAGGCTCAGTATCGGCAGAGCCTCAACGCTCCCTACGGAACGAAAACCGTTGAAGAGTACATATATCGTCCGAGGTTTGAGCTATATCATATTGCAGAAGACCCAGAGGAAACCATGAATCTGGCTGATGATCCAAATCAGGCAACAGTACTTCTCAGATACAAAGAAAAACTCAAATCCATGCAACGGAAATTTTCAGATCCTTGGATTACGAAGTGGAATTACGAGTAGTCGCTATCTTCGCCACAGAAGTTGCAGTGAGAGACCAAGGCCGGGGTCAAACTCAATGACATCAGTTCGTCCAGAAGTGAAACTAGTGCCCTGAAAAAGTTCCCGGTCAAAGAGGTATGAAGCCAGGAACTCGAGGCTGAAGCCCGCTCCAATTTGTTGATCAAGCCCAATACCAGCACGCTGGTCAAACACATAGAAACGTTCTTTTTCAATCACACGATCAGCCAGAAAATAAATCTGTGTATCTGTTCGATAGCCGCCAAATAACCATAGTTTGTCAGCTAAACGTCTTCGCACCATGGCATTCACATTCACAAGTGGAAAGTAGTTGAATGTAAGTTCCCAATCATCATTTGGACGCCATTCAATTCCAGCCGGTAAACCAATTTTTGCCTCTAGTGTCTCATCTGGTTTCCAGACGTAAGCGATTCCCGGAAGAGGATAAGGCAACTGAGATGTTGGTGAATAGAAGAGACTAAAGCTCCAGTCATCGCGTTGGTTTCGTGCAGGTACTGTTGCAAAGAGAATCGACATAAGTGTCAGATCGCGACCTGCATGAAAAGGTTTATCACTCGCCGAACCAAAGAGGAACGTACCACCAACGGTACTGCCCGAGGCCAGAGGACGAATGTGAGTGACTCCGGTTTCCACCAGCCAGAATTGACTAGGCACAGGTTCCAATGAATCGGGCAGGATTGCATCTGTTGCCAGCTCGAGTCGTCCAAATTTGGCGATCGCTAACCAGAGTGGTTGTCCTTCTTCTGGGATGCCAAGAGGTAAAGCTGCTCGAGCAAACTGGGCATTCATTTGCAGGTTTGCCGGTTGATTGACAACGGGTGTGTTTGGAGCCCAGAAGCCACCCATGCTCAAAGGAGCTCCCCGACCGAAGCTAGGCTTTTTCCGTCGACTGGAACTCGGCTCAATCGGGTCGAGGTCAGCGATTGGTTCACTGGCGAATGTATCCTGCTCAAGATTGAAGTCGACCGGTGGGAGGAGATCAATTCGCTGACCGGTGTCTCTATACGGTGTCCATTGGTGTGCCGTCTTGGTCAAGTGTGTTTCTTTTGGTGGCGAATAGACAGGTTGTACCCAGACGATGTCTTGCGCCAAAAGTGTGCTCGCCATGAGGCAGCACCAGAACAAACCCTGAAGACGCAAAAAATTAAGTAGCACAGTAAAACCACAGTTGGGTCATGAAATATGAGAGAGACCTTAGCGAGACTGTCAATGGCGTGCAATTCCGGAACATCTAGCCTGGTGGACCTGGTTGCTAACCCCGTCCGTTGATTCATTTTGAAGTAATAAAGCAAGTCTTCGTGGAACCTATCACGTAGATATATTTTCTGACGCTCTCTTGGATGAAACAGATTGCCTGCTTCAGCGTTAACCAGATACAGTCCAGTGAAGGGAGATTGCAGATGCTATTCGAGAGATCGTGACGCTCACAATCAAAATTATTCTTGAAAAAGCATAGGTAGACGAGTCACAGTATTCATATCGTATTGTGTAACTCAGGTGTCGTGATAACTTTCAGGCGGAAAGAAACTGAGGAGAATGCCGGCATGCAAATTCAGAATGTATTGATAAGTTTTGGTGTGCTGATTGGAACTCATGTTCTTGCGTCCGGTGATCTGCTGATTGAGCCTCTGAAATTGAAAAGCCCGCTCACCACAAAGCTGCGGGGAAATGTGCTCTCTCCATATTCAGCAAACTCCAAGGAGGAGCTTGCCAAACTGCTAGGCCCCCAACAAGCAGAAGATATCGAAAAGCAAATGAGTTTTGAGACACACAGAGTGATCCTTTTTCAGTGGGCAGGATCTGGGCAGGATGCATTAGTTAGTACGATCAATGACAGTGTGGTAACGTTCCACTACACACGTGGTAGAACGCGTGATCTTCGTCAGCATCTCAAAGTATTCGCAATTGATCGGGAGATGACATGGACCGTACGAGAGTCAGACAAGATAGGCCTGTCAATTCCAAAGGATAGGGCTGTTTCAGGGCGTTCTAATTTTCTCTGCCTGACGTCGAATTGTTTTGAGTTCACTTGAATCTTTACGCCCAAGATTCCGCAACTGCATTGACATTCGCGGATTCTTTTTTAAAAGCTTTTCATGTCGGGCAAGAAAGTCCCAGTAAAGTGTTGTAAAGGGGCAGGCGTCAGGTCCTTGGGCAACCTTTGGTTTGTATCGACATGCCTTGCATGCATTACTCATCCGATCAATGTAAGCCCCCGTTGCACAGTAAGGCTTGGACGCCATAACACCACCATCGGCAAACTGACTCATACCGATCGTGTTTGGTAGTTCCACCCACTCGACTGCATCTACATAGACGGCGAGATACCATTTATGAATATCTTCTGGTTTGACTCCGTACATCATCGCAAATAGACCTGTGACCATCAGGCGTTGAATGTGATGGGCGTATCCGTATTCGAGGGTCTGCCCAAGTGCATCCTTCAAACAATTCATCTCTGTGTCACCAGTCCAATAAAAGCTCGGCAATGGCTGCTCTGCACCGAGTGAATTTCGTTGTGCATATTCCGGCATGAATCGCCAATAGACACCGCGCACATATTCACGCCATCCAAGAATCTGTCTTATAAATCCTTCGACGGATGCTAAGGGAGCAGATCCTTCCCGGTATGCATTTTCGGCAGCAGAAATGACATCACGGGGGTCCAGCAGTTTTAAGTTTAGCGCAACTGAGAGGCGTGAGTGATAGAGCCATGGTTCACCCGTCCAGATGGCATCTTGATAGACTCCAAAATTCGACAGTCGATAGGTAATAAAATCACGCAGCGCAGCGCGTGCATCTTTTTTTGTGACAGGCCAGTCAAATTGTTCAAGTGAACCAGGATGTTTCTGGAATCGCTTTGATACTAGATCAATAACGGTGCGCGTTACGGCATCTGGTTTGAATCGCTTCGGAGATTTAATTTTTTCTGGTCCAGATTTTCCGAAACTTCCACGATTGTCTGCATCGTAATTCCACTGTCCGCCTGTCGGTTCACCGTTGTCCATTAAAACATCAAAGCGTTCCCGTAGTGGACGATAGAAAAACTCAAGTCGTAACTGTTTCCGCCCTGCCGCATGTTCAGAAAAATCATCAACTGTTGTAAAAAAATGACGATCGGGACGTACTTCCAATGGAATACCAGATTTTTTTGCAGCTTCCTCCAAGGCCAGTCGAACTCGCCATTCACCCGGTTCGACACAAATCAAGCGATTTGGCTTAGCGCCTTTTTGTTTAAATCGATGAAGGCTTTGTTTCAGAGCATCAGCTAGTGAAATTGGTTCTCGGGGTTTCTTTTTTTCACTTATCTCATGGTAGTCGACTGCGAATCCCTTCGTTAACAAGTGATCACGAAAGTGCCTCATCGCGGAGAGAAAAAGGACGATCCTGGCTTTATGTGTCCAGACATGCGTCGATTCTTCAGCTACCTCTGCCATCCAAATAACATCTTGATCTTTATCGAAGTTATCAAACGCGGCACTTGATTGATCGAGTTGATCACCCAGAACGAGCACAAGATTGCGACACATGGTGTGGTTACCTTCGAAAGGGGGAAGACATCCAGTAAAAGTACTTCGAGACCCGTTTTCCAACCGGTAAAAGCATCTTTTCACACATTTTCCAAAACGCCAGTTAGTAATCCGTCGATTTTGCGGTTTTAAACGATAGCAGGTTTCGTAATGTCGACAGTCCCTCCAGGGATTTGTGAGAAAGGAATTAACCGTGATTGCCCTTGCTGGTTCGAAACGTGGTCTTTCAAAGTCATCTTCAGTATCTCAGAGACGTTCGAGAGTGCTCGCCAGAGATAGCGAGCCAAAAAAGTTGATAGGCCTATCACCCTCTGAAAAACGAAGAAAAACAATTCTTTCACGAAAAAGAGTAGCGCTTTTTGAAAGAGATATAGAATACATAGGAGGAGATGTCTTCTTGGAAAAAGATGCCGATCTTCTCGCTAATTCACCACCAGCAGATGCAGAAATTCCATTGGAGGGCTTTTCTTCCGATAAAAAGTCGTCCTCCGGTCGGTCTCTCTCGCCATACCTTGCAAGTCTGTATCAGACACGACTCCTTTCCAAAGACGAAGAACAATTCTATTTTCGTAGGATGAATTGGCTTAAATTCCAGGCTCTTCAGAAGCGGAATCGTCTTGACCCAAAGCGAGCAACGATGAAACAGATGAAACAAATTGAGGCCGTCTTAGCTGAGGCCGAAACCGTTAAAGCAATTCTTATTACATCAAACCTTCGTTTGGTCGTTTCGATAGCAAAGAAATTCAATGAGCCGAGTCATTCCTTCGATGAACTCATTAGCGAAGGCAATGTGGCTCTGATGCGATCCGTCGAAAAGTTTAATTTCGCTCTCGGTAATCGTTTTAGTACGTATGCAACCTATGCGATCCAGCGACATTTCTTCCGGATTTCACACAAGAGCCGTCAGTATCGTAATCGATTTGCCTCTGACGATGAACCTGTGAAGGACCGAGCTGAAGAAGTCTCCGATCACGAATCGTGTTCTCCTGACCAAGTCAACTATCTTAAGACACTCTTTTCTAAGTTCCTTCACCAGCTTGAATCCCGTGAGCAACAGATTGTGCTTGCACGGTTTGGATTCAATGGTGACAAGCCGAAAACATTTCGGCAATTAGGGACTGAAATGGGAGTCTGCAAAGAACGAATTCGTCAAATTCAAACACGGGCGATTGCAAAGTTGCGTACGATGGCTGAAGAAGCCAATCTCGAACGCACCATTGGTGACTGGCTGTAAACGAGACCTTCAACTCGGAAATACCTCTTGTTGGAGCGAATCACGTGCAGAAAGTTTTAATCATTGGAGCGGGTGGAATCGGCTCGGCAGTGGCTCGCGAGATAGTTTCTACGGGTGGACGTGTTTTTCTTGCTGGACGTAATGAGGAAAAACTTCGGGAACTTGCATCGGAGCTGAACTGTGAATACGGTATTGCCGATGCGACGGACGCTGCATCAGTTGACTCGTGCGGTAATACTGCAACTGAAGCTTTGGAAGGCCTCACAGGTATCGTCAACTGTGTTGGTTCTATTCTCTTGAAACCGGCACATCTAACCAGCTCAGACGAATGGCATGAAACAATCACAGCGAATTTGACCACTGCATTTCATTGCGTTCGCACCGCTGGCCGACTTCTACGAAGTTCAGGCGGGTCAGTGGTATTGCTTTCGAGTGCTGCTGCCAGAGTAGGCCTTGCAAATCACGAGGCAATTGCGGCGGCAAAGGCTGGAGTTGTCGGACTTACACTGTCAGCGGCCTCAACGTATGCACGAACTCGGATACGGTTCAACTGTGTAGCACCAGGGCTTGTTCGGACGCCTTTGGCTGCAGGACTCTTATCCAGTGAACTCGCCGAAAAGGCTTCCGTTTCTATGCACCCCCTCGGGCGGATTGGTGAGCCTGAGGATGTGTCGAGTGCGGTTTGCTGGTTTCTCGATCCAAAAAATTCATGGGTAACGGGCCAGATTCTTGGAGTGGATGGTGGCTTGGCAGACCTGAAAGCAAAAAGTTAAACCGGCCTACACTTCGCTTTTTGCCGCTGAATCCTTCTGCAAATGTAGCCTAGACTTTTTTAATAGATTCACTGCCGAAAGCAACTATATGTCAAACTGTTTGAAAACAAGTGAATTATCTAAAGCAGACGTGAATTCATCAATTGATAGTTCTCATCAGGTGGCAATTTTGTGAGTGATGTTGCACAGTCAGCCGGCTGGTATAGACAGCACTTTCACTTTAGGGTTGGATGTGAGCATGAAATATGACAAGGTTAGGTTTGCGCGTATGTTCATAGATCAGCCCCTGCCGCACATTACTCGTATTCATCCAGAGCCAAAAGTATTTGGTGATCTGCGAGCACTCGAGATGGCTCACGGAATTACGCCAGTGCAGACGTACCTATCCATCCTTGAATTTTTGCATTGATAGGAACATGGTGAACAGCGGCATGAATGGTGCTCGAACTCTTATTCTGCAGGTGCTTGCAACAAGCTTCATGACAGGACTCATCTGGTTTGTCCAAGTCGTACATTATCCTTTAATGGAAGGGTGGCCTCATGATCAGTTTGGAAATTGGGAGATGGCCCATCGCGACCGCACCGGGCTCGTAGTTATTCCTCCCATGCTGATTGAAGGTGTTGTTGCTGTTTGGTTACTTTTTCATCGCCCACGCGGTGTTCATCCACTGCTCCCTATCGTTGGAATAATGGCAATTTTGGGAATTTGGGCAAGTACGTTCTTTCTTCAAGTGCCGTGCCATCTTCGGCTTTCAACCGGCTGGGACGCTCAAACTCTCAGTTTTCTCGTCAATTCGAATTGGATACGAACCATCCTCTGGTCATTCAGAATGGCTCTTTCCGTCGGCATGGTATGGCAGTTTTGGTTGGCCAGTAAGCCAGCCTTGGCCGATCTTGCGTCCCTCCAGCAGGACACCTAATCTCCCAAGCTACAGCCATTTGGTGATTGTTTTGTACTGGGTTTGGTGAGGAAGGTTGTTCCATGTCTGAGTCTCTTTCTATGGTTGCGAAGCTGGTTGATGGTCAGCTTGTCATACCCGATGCACTCGACTTTCAGGAGCACATAGTTGCAGCGGCGACTTTGGAGACGGCGACCACAGATGCAATAACACTCGTTGATTCTGCCGAGCGATTATCAAGTCTGGCCAAAAGCCAAGCAGCGGCCGCCATTGTTCCAGTAGGCACAGGGACCCAAGATCGACCAACGATTGAAGTTCAAGATGTGCATAAAGCTTTCGCAACAGTTATCAAACATTTTCGTCCACCTCGTGCTCGACACCGTCAAGGTGTGAGTCCTCAGGCCGTCATCGATCCCTCAGCCCGGCTTGCTGGGAATGTCGAAGTCCAGCCTCTTGCTGTCATAGGACAAGATGTTGAACTTGCGGAGGGAGTTGTTATTCACGCAGGAGCTCAAATTGGTGCAGGCTGCCGGATTGGTGCTGGAACAACAGTCTTTGCCAATGCAGTTCTTTATGACGATACGCTTGTCGGTCGCAATTGTATTATTCATTCCAATGCTGTTTTGGGAGCCTTTGGGTTTGGGTACAAGCCTGATGCAAATGGTCTGGAGCTTTCTGCCCAACTTGGCTGGGTTGAATTAGGTAATCATGTTGAAGTCGGTGCAGGAACCACTATCGATCGTGGAACATACGGTCCGACAGTAATTGGTAGCGGTACAAAAATAGATAACTTGGTCATGATTGCTCACAACTGCCGTATTGGTCGTCACAATATGATCTGCTCTCAAGTAGGTGTGGCAGGAAGTACAACGACTGGTGAGTGGGTGATCATGGCTGGCCAATGTGGCTTGCGTGATCATATTCATATTGGTGACGGTGCTGTGCTCGGTGCACGATCAGGTGTTTCCAATGATGTTCCACCAAAGCAAACAGTACTTGGTGAACCAGCAATTGACCTGAGACAACGCAAACTGCAACTTGCTTCGATGTCAAAGCTTCCTGAGATGCGAAAACAGGTGAAATACCTGCTCAAACGAGTTGAAGAATTAGAACAGTCTTCTCAATCAACAGCAGAAGAGTCTTCCTCAAAAGCGGCTTAGGATCTAATCCAAGAAGAGCAAATTGTCCTCAATGCGTGTTTTGAAATCGCTAGACATAGATAAAGAGTAATTGATAGCCCAATGAAAGCCTGGTCCGGGGACGTGAACGATCTGCCATCACTCAATGGAGAACTGGTCGGCATTCTTGCAGGCTGGGGAAGGTTTCCAATTGCTACAGCTGAGGCGATTCAGCGGCGTGGTGGCCGGGTTGCAATTCTAACGATCCGGTATCATGCCGAAGAATCACTCGAGGAAATAGCTAATGTATATGGAGAAGTTGGCGTTGCTGAAATCGGAAAAGCCATTGACTTCTTTCGTCAGCATGGTGTGCGTCGAGCGACGATGGCAGGCAAGATTCATAAGAAAAAACTGTTTCGTCGATTCGGATGGATTCGGCATATTCCTGATTGGCAAGGGCTGAAGACATTTTGGCCACATTTTGTTAAGCGTAGTAAAGACAACCGGGACGATGCGCTTCTTGGAGCTATTGCCGAAGCCTTTGAGAAGTCAGAAATTCGTATTTGCCCCGCAACAGATTTTGCTCCTGAACTCTTGGCAACCGAAGGTGTACTGGCTGGCAAGCCACTCTCGAAACGCCGGATGGCGGATGTGGTTTTTGGATGGCGGCTTGCGAAAGAACTTGGGCGTCTTGATATTGGGCAGACTGTAGTTGTAAAGAACCAGGCTCCGATGGCACTGGAAGCCATCGAAGGCACTGATGAGTGCATCCGACGGGCAGGTCGGCTTTGCCGTTCCGGTGGTATGACTGTAGTGAAGGTCGCAAAGCCTCAGCAAGATGAACGGTTTGATATGCCGACAATCGGTATTGGGACACTCCAATCAATACGAGCTTCAGGAGGCAAGGTGCTTGTGATCGAGGCTGGGAAGACGATTCTTGTTGATCGAGAGCAGATCACTGCATATGCGAGTCGTTGCGGTATTTCAATTGTGAGTTGTTACGACGTTGCTGGGATTCCCCTGTTGGAAAAACCACGTTATGACGTTGCCTGACTATATCGCTTTTCATTCTATTGACGGTAGACTGCGTAGATGTCTTATTCACTGGTCTATCATGTGCGAATAGTTTCTCAAGTATTTCTTTGTGCGGTTTGTATATGTGCGCCATCGCTAAAGGCGGATGACGTATCTTCTTCAAAAAAAATAGAACGTGTTCCACAACGTCCACTGGCTATTGATCTTAGGATTGATCGTTCTGTCAAAATCCCACCGCCACGAACACACTATATGGGTCGAGAGATCGCCCAAACAATGCATTACACGGGAGCCCCTTGGCTTGTTCGTGAAAGCCGTCAACGTGAAGAAGATTGCCGACTGCTTCTTGAGGCACTTCAAATTCATCCAGGCCAGACTATCTGTGATCTCGGATGTGGTAATGGGTTCTATACACTTGAGCTAGCGAGGAGAGTCGGACCCGAAGGCAAAGTGTATGCGGTTGACATCCAGCCTCAGATGCTTCGTCTTCTTGTTGCACGGGCAAGGCAGGAAAAGCTTTTTAACATTCAGCCGATTCTGGGAACATTCATTGACCCACGATTGCCCAAGGGAGAAGTCGACCTCGTATTTTGTGTTGATGTCTACCACGAGTTCTCTCATCCTGAAATGATGCTCAAGCGCATCAGAGAAAGTCTTTCTGATAATGGACAAATTGTTTTAGCAGAGTTCCGCGGGGAAGATGCTTCGGTGCCAATCAAGCCACTGCACAAGATGACAAAGTTGCAGGTCAAAAAAGAACTTGAGCCAAATGGGTTTATTCTTGAACGTGAATTTGATGAGTTGCCATGGCAGCATCTCATGTTTTTTGGTGTTCAGAACAAAGAGTAAAGCTGACTACTTTTTATTTATTTGGCAGCTTGTTGTATCACACCGTCCAGCAATCCAGAGCCTGCGTTTGGCGATAAATGCATATAGCCGATTCCAGAGTGGCAGTGACCCCGGAATATGTAGCAGAAGAGCGAGAGGCCATAGGAGTGGTAGTTTACGAGAGAGATAGCGGACAGCAGTTGCACCACCCCGAGCGTTTCCTTGCGTGTCGATTACAAACATCTGCTCTTGGAGTTGTTCTATTGTAAGTTCAGGGAAGTCAGCAGCCACACTTGGATCGTGGAGTGACTTGTAAATAAATCGGTTTCGTAAATCCAAGTTGTTAAGGATCGCAATCTGGCGTTGACAGAAGCGACATTCTCCGTCGAAGAGAACGGTGTCTCGCTCCGGATGCTTTTCGGTAGAAATCATCGTACACAAGAGTCATTCAGGGACATGTGATAAAGCCTGTCTCGATAGCCCATTGTCAGGTTTATTCCTTGATCAAACCACTAGGGAGTGTACACAGATTTAAAATTGTGATGGCCCCACCAGAGATAAGAAGCCATGGTGCCCATTCAGGTGCTGTAATCGAACGCCCGATGCCACCCGCTAGTGGTACAACAACAGCAGAGTCGATGAACAATAGTTCAATACCAAGTAGCGTAGCGAATATTCCAATCGCCAAAAATATACTTTTCCACATAAGGGTGCCTGTCAACTGAGTCGAACTTCTCACGCGATGAGTCGAAAGCTCTCGACTTGAATAGGTTCATCGACTTACTCAAGAACCCATCTAGAGAAGCCGCTTGTCTCGGGCAACCTAGAACGACTGTGATGATAATTCAGGTAGCATGACTAGTTATTTGCAGCGTCAGCTGACGGTTCATTTTCTCTATCAGATGATGTTTGTGGAGCACCAGTGCGACGTTCGGTTGTTGTACCTGGTACGAGTTGAGGTTTCCCACTCGTTGTTTCAATAATTTCCTGAAGGTCACTACCATCAATTACTTCCGCCTCAATTAATCGACTTGTAATTGATTCAAGTGATGTGCGACGGGTTTGAAGAATCTGTCGAACCTGAACAATCGACGTATCAATTATACGGCGGACTTCTTCATCAATTTCACGAGCAGTTTCTTCACTGTGGCTGCGAGTTGTACCAAAGTCGGCACCTCCGCCAGCAAGAAATGGCGATCGCTGGCTTTCACGATAGTTCACTCTACCCAGTTGACTCATGCCGTAGTCCATCACCATTGAGCGTGCAATTTCACTCGCTCGCTCGAGGTCATTCTGAGCACCCGTTGAAATGTCTTCATAGATCATTTCTTCTGCGATCGTTCCGGCGAGAAGAACATGAATTCTGCTTTCAAGTTCACTTTGTGTAAGGAGATACCGATCGTCTTCGGGACGCTGCATGGTGTAGCCTAATGCGGCGAGGCCACGAGGTATGATTGATACTTTATGTATCGGGTCAGTATTTGGAAGAGAATATGCAACCAAGGCATGTGCTGCTTCGTGATACGCTACTCTCTTTTTTTCATCTTCATGAATAACACGCTTCTTTTTTTCAAGGCCTGCGGTGCCACGTTCGACAGCCTCGTTGAACTCCACCATTCCCACAGACTTCTTGTTATTCCGAGCTGCGAGCAGCGCGGCTTCATTCACAAGGTTGGCAAGATCTGCACCGCAAAAACCTGAGGTAATCCGTGCCACCTGCTCGATATTGACTTTCGGATCAAGCTTCACGTTGAGAACATGTACCTTGAGAATAGCCTCTCTTCCACGAACATCAGGTCGGTCGACAAGAACATGTCGATCAAACCTACCTGGTCGGAGTAACGCTGGATCAAGGGTTTCCGGACGGTTCGTAGCTGCCATCACAATGACGCCGGAGTTACTACCAAAACCGTCCATTTCAACGAGCAGTGCATTGAGCGTTTGTTCCCTTTCATCATGACCACCAACGACACTTGATCCTCGTGTTTTTCCTAAAGCATCGAGCTCATCGATGAAAATTATACACGGGCTTTTTTGTGCAGCCTGTTGAAACATGTCGCGGACACGGGCAGCACCAACACCAACAAACATCTCAACAAAGTCACTCCCGGAAAGTCCAAAGAAGGGGACTCCAGCTTCGCCGGCAATAGCCTTTGCGAGAAGGGTCTTTCCTGTCCCTGGAGGACCGACTAGCAAAACACCCTTAGGAATATGCCCACCAAGAATCTGATATTTTTCAGGGCTTCGTAGAAATTCAACTACTTCACGAAGTTCATCAACTGCTTCATCTATTCCGGCGACGTCATCAAAGCTGATCCCAAGATCTTCCTGGGCGTACATTTTTCCTCTGCTGCGACCGAATGCCATTGGGCTTCCAGCTCCTCCTAGGCGACGCACCATCAGAAAGAATCCCAAAGCCAATAATCCAGTTAACACCAGCATTGGCATCCAGTTTCGCCACGGGCTAGGTGGGTCTTCATATCGATAATCAACTTTATTCAGGTCGAGTATCTTCGACAGCTGTCCTTCGGAATTTTCACTCGGGAGTTTGGCTGTCCGAAATCGTAATTTTTCACCTTGGGTATTTCCCCCGGCCGTCAGTCGACCATCATCGATCGGTCGCAGACCTCCTCGTCCATTGCCACCTGGGAGAGGCACCTTTCGAAGCGTTCCGGTTACCTCGAACGCACCGATAACAACATCATCGATTGAACAGAATCGTGAAACGAGTGGAGATCCTTTTGCTGTTTCACCCGTGACAACTTCTACGAATCGTGGTGAGCCTGACTGATCTTCTTCTTCACCTGCAGCACGAATAAGCCTCTCTAAGTCGGTGTAGCTCAGTTGGACTTCCTGGCCGTTGCTAAAAAGGCTAGCCGCAAAAAGACCAGCAACTGCTACTGCAATCAGGGACCAGATGAGATTTGAGCCACCGAAAACCTGTTTCCGATCGCCAGAACGCCTTCCGGGATCTTTTTCATTATTTTGTTGATTCATAGACGAAATGCCGCAATCGTTTCTTTATTTAAAGAGGCAACACTGCAATCCTTCTATAGTAGGCTCGAAAGAAGCCCGCGACAAATGACCTGCATGGCATCCGACGAGCGGAGTGCGTAAACTAGATTTCTGCGTATTTTGGCATGTTTTCATCGTTTCCCAGATTGACCCGTCCATGATGTTACCCGACCGCACTGTGGCTTCTGCCACTTCAATAGCTGTTTCGGGTGAGGAAGTCAGGAGAGAGCATGCGGCCGATGATCAATTGTCCATAGACTCCGCTCCTCTTCGTGTTGCGGTTCTGGGTTCGACAGGAAGTATTGGCAAGAATACTCTTGAAGTTATTGCTGCCTCGGAGGGTCGCTTCAAGGTGCACCTGCTGTGTGGGCACCGCAGCATTGATGTTCTCGTTGAACAGGCTCAGGTATGCCTGCCTCGCTGGGTCGTTGTAACTGATTCTGCTGCTGCGGCATCACTCGGATCAGGGGCGTTGCCCAAAGGAACAGAACTCGTCGTCGGTCCAGAACGTCTTGAAGAACTGCTAACTGGTCCAGAGATTGATCGCGTTGTTTCAGCTATCGTGGGGGCTGCTGGTTTACGGAGTACCTGGTCAGCACTTGCAGCAGGAAAGACGGTAGCGCTTGCCAACAAGGAGACGTTGGTTACAGCCGGGCCTTTGGTGACACAGTTGGCTGCGCGTTCTGGTGCTACGATCGTTCCGGTAGATAGTGAGCATTCTGCAATCCATCAAGCCTTGCGGAGTGGTCGTCGACAGGAATTGCAGCGAGTTGTTCTGACCGCCAGCGGAGGACCTTTTCGAACGCATACGAAAGAACAGATTGCTGAGGTCACACCAGAGCAAGCGCTCAAACATCCGACATGGTCAATGGGTCCAAAGATTACCATTGATTCGGCAACCATGATGAACAAGGCACTGGAATTGATTGAGGCTCGCTGGCTCTTTGATCTTCGAGCAGACCAATTGGGTGTAGTTGTCCATCCACAATCAATAATTCATTCTTTTGTTGAATTTGTTGATGGTTCGGTCATCGCCCAGATTGGGCCACCAGATATGAAACTGCCAATCCAGTATGCGCTTGCGTATCCGGAAAGGTACGATGGACCGGCTCGGCGTTTCGATTTTGGTGTCGCACAACAACTGGAACTGAGTCCCCCTGACTTTGAACGTTTTCCGGCAGTTCGTCTCGGCTATGATGTTGCAGCTCGGGGTGGTACAGCTGGCGTGGTTTTGAATGCTGTAAACGAGGAGGCAGTTCAGGCATTCCTCAATGGTGTGGTGCGGTTTCCACAGATTGCTGAATTGTGTGAGCGAGCAGTGTCGGAACATCCATTTATTGGTGATCCTACACTTGAAGACATACTCAGGCTTGATGCCTGGGCAAGAAAGGAAGTCAAAACGTGGATGTGTTGATGTCGCTGAGTTTGGTCATTTCACCCGTGGGGTTATTAGGAATGTGGATTCTTCAGCCAGCAAGCTGGCTTGTGATCTTGCAGGTTGCCATTGGTCTTGGCTTCGTCATTTTTGTCCATGAACTTGGACACTTTCTCGTTGCCAAAGCTTGCGGTGTCAAATGTGAGAAGTTTTATATCGGCTTCGATATAAACGGCTGGAATCTCGGCAAGTTTACATGGGGTGAGACAGAGTATGGCATCGGAATTCTGCCTCTTGGAGGATATGTCAAGATGCTTGGGCAGGATGACAATCCAGCAGCTGCGGCCCGCGAAGCCCAGCGTGCAAAGGACATTATGGAGTCTGGTGATTTGCCAGCCGAGCCAACTTCTGATCCACATCCTGCATGGGACCCGCGAAGTTATCCTGCCCAATCGGTGCCTGAACGAATGGCGATTATTTCGGCCGGCGTGATAATGAATGTGATTTTTGCCGTGTTGCTTGCAGCGTGGGCTTTTGGTCTTGGCGTACAAGAACTGACCTGTGAAGTCTCGAGTGTTCGGCCAGGTGGTGCAGCGTGGCGAGCTGGATTACGTACCGGTGATGAAATTGTTGCGGTAGGATCCAAAACCGAACCAGTTTTTACTGATCTGCAAAAGGGTGTAACGCTGGGTGACCCGTCACAAGGCATAGACTTCACAGTACGTCGACCAGCTGATGGCAGTGAGACAACGTTGACGCTGCATCCAGATACAGACTTGGGGATTCCGACAGTCGGTGTGACAAGTCCGTTTTCAATAACACTACCCGAAAGCCTCGAACCGGGGCTTCCTGGTGCTGCTTCACAAGCGGAGCCGGCATTTGAACCAGGAGACACCATTACTGCAGTTGATGGAGTATCTGTTTCAACGTATGCCGAATTGATAGCATCGCTTTCTAACAAGGTGGCGATGCCTGTCTCAGTTTCGGTGCAGCGTCAAAACAAGAGCTTGCCTATTTCAGTTTCCTCACAGCCTCGACGTGAGACTGGTTTGGTAATGGTGCCAGGGCCCATTGCGAGTGTCCAAGCTGATTCTCCGGCATCTGAAGTCGGACTAAAAGCAGGAGATAAAATTGTTTCTATTGATGGTGAATCACTGGGCAATCCGTTGACGATCGACAACAGGCTTAGAAAGCGATCTGGCGAGGTTGTCTTGTTGGGTGTCCTTCGAACTGATGCAGTTCACAATGCTTCTGGCGAACTTGTACCTGAAACGATCGAAATAACACCACGAGACGTTACATGGATTGAGCAGGCACGGTGGCCCCAAAGTCCAGTAGCGGTTTCAAGTCTTGGCATTGCTTTTAATGTTGGGTCAGAGGTTGCTAAGGTTGTGCCAGACTCACCAGCTGCTCGGGCAGGTATTCAGGATGGTGAGTTTGTGACTCGAGCACGATTTGCCAAAAAAGATGAGCCGATTGATGAAAATGATCCCGGCGTTGAATTGTCAGAAGAATCACAGAGTTGGCCATTCGTTATGGCGATGATTCAGCAGTCACCGAAAGATACTCGTCTCCAATTAACTGTAAAATCATCAGATGGACTGGCTCGTGATGTTGAATTGAATCCGGTGGATTCAACTGTCGACTTTATTGTTGATCGCGGATTGGTCTTCCGTCCGGTTTATCGTCTGGTGAAAGCCGGTTCCATTGGTGCTGCTTTGACAAAAGGTCTTTCCAAAACAGGTGAAGACCTGTCAATGGTGTATCGATTTTTGCAGAAGATTACGAGTAATCAGATTAGCCCCAGGCTTCTTGGCGGGCCAATTGAAATTGCTAAGCAGGCTGGAAAGTCAGCTGAAGAAGGCCTCGGGCGTTTATTACTTTTTCTCACAATGTTGAGCGCAAATCTTGCTGTGATCAATTTTTTACCCATACCTGTTCTCGATGGTGGGCATATGGTCTTTCTGATGTATGAACTCGTCCGTGGTAAGCCGCCGAGTGAAAATGTCGTGGCGGCTCTATCGTATATCGGGTTAATTCTTTTGCTTTCACTCATGCTGTTTGTCTTCGGACTTGATCTTGGCTTGATTGCACGACAGTAGTCTATTTCGGTACCAAATTGCTATTTTTAAACATATTTAGGAGCCAAATAGCTTTTTCCATACCCGAGTGAACAGGCGGCGTCTATCGTTATTTAGATAAATAAGCCACTGGAGTTCATCATGACCGTCGCAA
>JALCBP010000106.1:4442-6546 GCA_028066355.1 Pirellulales bacterium | reverse complement strand
CTTGAATGCACCTTCCGCTACGAGGAGGAACTCGACCGGACTCAGATCGTCTACAACGATGAGTTTGGTCACGCGATCATCATTCAGCTGAGTCCTGAGTATCATCATGTCAGGAAGTGGCCGGATCAGGATTTATTACATCGATTCGAGGAGTTCCCCGATGCGTCCGGCTCAAGCCTGAAGCCGGGTGAGCTTTACACCGTGACGGTGGAGATGTGTGAATCAGAGTTTCTGATTCGCATCAACGATAACGATTTTCTTTTTGGAGGAAACTATCGTGCGGGCCGTGCGAAGCATCGCATTGCGGTGAGCGTTGAGGGTGGACAGAGCACACTTGAGTCAATTCGGCTTTGGGAGGGCACGCCTCGTTCGGACTGGACGAAGAACCGTGAAGCCTGGATCGCCAGGCAGCAGGATCGCTTGCCCTGGGAGAAGGAAGCGTCAGAGGACTTTAAAAGTCGCTTTCGCGTCGCTGCGCTGCGCCGCCAACTGAGAGACAACGGTGACCCGGGCTATGCTGCGATAGTGAAAGAAACGTCGGCCTATCTGGAGGAGATTCGTTCACTCTATCCCTTCTACGGGGCGAAACCAACGCGGAAAAATGTGCTGGCTAAAAAAGATGCCAGACTGCATGATGAAAGATACCAGTCGATGCTGAAGCATCTGGCCCAACTCGAAGAGAAAGAATTGAACTATTTTCATGCACTGGACTCGACATTGTTCGATTCGAAAAATGTGAAAAAACGGTAAGTCGAAGCCCAGTCGATGCGATTCACCACAAAAAAACCATGCACACCTTTTATTACTGAAGCCCGGACTATTACTGAAACCTGGAATTCCTTATGAACATATTGAGCAGCACGAACCGCAGGACGTTTCTCCGGAACGGCACCAACGCCTTGACGCTCCCGTTCCTCGCCAGTCTTCTCCCGGCCGGCTCGAGAGCTCTTGCAGAGCAATCTCTGTCCTCCGGCGCGCCGAAACGCCTCCTCTGGATGGCGATGGGTCACGGCCACATGGAGAAGCATTTCTACCCAACGGAGAGTGGTCGCTTGAGTGACATTGCTTTGCCTCCCGGCTGGGGCCCGATGAAGAAGAATCTCAACCAGGTAACAATGGTTTCCAACTTTACCAATGCGGAGAACAAGCAGCCTCATGAAGGGACCGAGGCGGTCCTGACCTGCGTCAATGTTGTTGGATTTCCAGGCAAGGCGCGGCACAACAGCATTTCCTGCGATCAGGTTGCGGCGGCTCACCTGGGACAGGAGACGCGTTACCAGAGTCTGCAGCTTAATTGTGAAAACGGTGATTCCGGCAATGGGCACGGCGGGGTGGCCATGTCCTATCGTGAGGACGGTAGCCCGCTGCCTGGATTTGCCTCGCCACTGGAAGTGTATTTCAAGGTTTTTGGTGGCAATGTGAGTCGTGAGGAAATGCTGCACACGCTCAAGCAGCGTCGCAGCATTTTCGATATCCTGGAGCTTGAAGGCAGTTCGACTAAGCGGCTCCTTACTCATGACGACCGAGAGAAGCTGGAAGACTACACCACCAGCATTCGGGACATTGAACTCTCCTTGAGTCGCGAAGAGGAGTGGATCGACATTCCGTATCCGAAGGCGACACAGAAGAGGCCGCCGGAAGGAATGCAAGGTGAGCCAGAGATCAAGGCCATGTTCAAGATGATCCTCGCTGCTTGGCAGACCGATGCCACCCGCGTGGTGACCTACCGCATGCCCGACGCCGGTCTACTACAGAGCATGGGAATCTCTTCCACGCCACACACACTGTCCCACTACGGTTCCAATGTGTCGCTGCACGAGCTTAACCTGAAGCGGACAACAAAATGGATGCAGTTGTATTCCGGGTTCATTGATCAGCTTCGCTCAGCGAAGGATCCACTCGATCCGAATGGCGGCACGCTCTTCGACAACAGCCTCGTCTACAACGGCGGTGGGTTGCGCACTGCTCACCGGAATACGAACGTGCCTTGCCTGCTCACCGGGGGTGGCTTTAAAGGCCTGACGCACGGCCAACACCGAGTGGCCTCGAAAGAGAATACGCCACTGGCGAACCTGTGGACAACCATGCTGCAGGATGCGGGTGC
>JALCBP010000106.1:0-4342 GCA_028066355.1 Pirellulales bacterium | reverse complement strand
GTGGTGTACGGCTTCGCAATCATTTTCATGATGAGTATGGGGCTGGTTGCGCAGGCAAGTCAGGGGTCGGACGTGCCGGAGGCTTTGAATACGTTTCTCGGCAATCACTGCATAGACTGTCACGATGACGCGGAGGCATCCGGAGGGCTAAACATTCAGTCACTTGACTGGAGTCTTGATGACCCACATATCACGAATATCTGGGTCAAGATTCATGATCGAATTGCAGCTGAGGAAATGCCACCGGAGGATGCAAGCAGTCTTGGGAAAAAGGAACGTGGCGTAGCAATCGAAGATCTAGCAGGTCGTATCCAACGATTTCAGGAGAAGAACTACGCAAAATATGGGCGATCGGTGGCACGTCGGGTAAATCGGTTTGAATACGAAAACATTCTGCGTGATTTTTTGCACGACCCCACTCTCAAAGTTGCCGATCAGTTGCCTCTTGACGGAGAAGTCCATGGGTTTGCGAAAGTAGGGACAGCCCTTGACGTTTCCCATGTTCAGGTCAATGCGTATCTCGATGCGGCTGAGTTTGCTCTCCGTCGTGCGCTTGAGTTCCCTGTGGAAAAACCCCAACCCCAGTCGAATCGCTACTATGCACGCGAGGAAACTCGGATGTGGGCCGGTAAAGGAAATCCTGGCTGGGCGAGATTTTCCCTCGCGCTGGAGGGGCTCGAAATGAATGACCGGTATTCCTTCGAGAAGAAAGGCTTTGACCCTGCTTACGAAGTTCGGGCAGAAGTGATTACGGTTGATAACACATCAGCCGAACTCACTGGAACGTGGCGGGAATCGACCAAAAGCTCCAATCATGTTGGGACGCACTATCTGGCTGACAATAACGAGGGCACAGGTACCTACACGATTTCGTGGAAGGCTGAGCTGCCAAAACCTGGAACCTACGAAGTGCGAGTCAGTTTCATCGGGGGAAAGGGCATGGCCCGGAAAGCCCCTTACCGCATCAGGCATGCTGAAGGGGAAACTCAACTGACGATCGACCAAACCGTTACACCCACTATTGAGAACCTTTGGTTTCCACTGGGACGTTTTAGATTCGGTTCCATGGGTAATGGTTCAAACTCTGAGCCTGTTGTGGCCGAAATCTCTCTAAGCAACAAAGATGCCAATGGATGGGTCGTCGCGGATGCCGTTCAGTTTGTGTCGCTTGATGACTCGGGCGAGGAGAAACAAAAAGCTCAACTGTCAAAAGAACAGGCGTCGACCGCCATTTTTCGCGGAGCGTACACGCCCTTTTATTACGGTTTTGAAAAGTTCAAAGCACCAATCCGTGGTGACTATAAGGTTCGCCTGAAAGCACGATCCGTTCTCCGCCAAACTGATTACGTTGAGTGGAAGGGGGAAAAGAAACCGCGGCATTACCCAGCACTGGTGCTTGATGCGACACGGCGATACCCGACACCCGTGAACGATCGCATTTTTTCTGGCAAGCGCAGTGAACCAGTCAAAGTCTATTCTTCTACCCTCTCTGAGCCGAACAACCAGAGCATGCTGCCAATTGGAATGTTCGAAGCACCACCTGATGCGCCCGAGGTGTTCGAAATGGAAGCCTTTTTCGAGAAGGGGGCAATGGTAAAGCTCGATTGCATGCGGCTGCCCAGCCCAATGGTTCCGGCAATGCCGCATACGATTCAGAAAATTGAGCCAGAGGGCTACCCCGGAGTTGCTTTTCATTGGCTGGAGGTCGAAGGGCCGTTTATTAAGGAATGGCCGCCGGCATCCTATAAAGCACTGTTTGGTGACGTCCCGACAGAACAATCGGGGCGTCATGTCATCGCTGTTCCAACGCATCCGTTGCAAGAGGCGGGCGAGCTTTTATCAGGTTTCATGACACGGGTTTACCGTCGGCCGGTTGCTGATGCAGAGTTCGATCGGTTCTACCTGTATGCGAAGCAGTTGTTGGAGGACGGAGAGGCTTTCACAGAAGCGATGATCGCCACGTACTCAGCAGTACTTGCTTCTCCCGAATTTCTTTTTCACTGCGGACAACCAGGTGCACTGGATGACTTTGCAATCGCAGAACGTCTTTCATTTTTTCTTGGTGAATCGATTCCGGATGAGTCACTTCGTGCCTTGGCCCAACAAGGAAAACTTCGTGACTCAGAGACGTTGCGAAGTGAAGTCGATCGCCTCCTTGAAAAACCGGAAGGAAAACGTTTCGTTAAGGAGTTTCTTGATGCCTGGCTAAAGCTCGACGAAATCAACGATACTGATCCTGACCGCGAACTGTACCCGGAGTACGCTGGTGACTGGTGGCTCGTGAACTCAATGATTGAAGAGTCGCGTCTCTATTTTGCCGACTTGATTGCCGGTGATCGACCGGCCCGAAACATCATCGATGCTGATTACACATTTGCCGATGAACGGTTGGCACGGCATTACGGCGTGCCGGGAGTTGTCGGGCCCACGTTTCGACGCATCTCGCTTCCAGAGAACAGCCCGTATGGAGGAATCCTCACGCAAGCGTCAGTGCTCAAGGTGACAGCCAATGGAACTGTGACTTCACCAGTACTGCGCGGTGTGTATGTCATGGAACGACTGCTCGGCGATCCTCCATCCCCGCCACCACCATCGGTTCCTGCGGTAGAGCCAGATATTCGTGGCGCAACAACAATTCGTGAATTGCTGAAAAAGCACCGCGATGATGCGTCCTGCGCAAGCTGCCATCAAAAGATTGATCCTCCAGGATTTGCGTTGGAAGGATTCGATGTCATGGGACGTTGGCGGGAGAACTACCGCTCACTGGGCGAAGGGTCTGAGCGGATCGAAGGCGTGGGGCGAAGCGGCAATGAGTATGTGCACTTTATTGGAAATAAAGTCGATGCCTCCGGAGTAACACCAGAGGGGGATCCGTTTGAAGATGTACTTCAATTTAAGAAATTGCTGCTCAAAAATGAAGAAGTCATTGCGCGAAATATAACTGAGCAACTCCTCGTATATGCCACCGGATCACCGGTTGGATTTGCTGATCGGGATGAGGTGTCGGCCATACTCGAAAAAAGTCGTGACTCAGAATTTGGCATGCGGACGATTATTCATGAAATTGTTCAGAGCCCAATGTTCTTAAGGAAATAGGCCAATGAAAACCAACCGTCGAACATTTCTACAAGCTGCTGGTGTCAGTGTGAGCCTGCCTCTTTTGGAATCTTTTGGAGGAGCGTCTTCGGTAGAGACCCCTCCAAAACGCATGATTGCGATCAATCAGGATCTCGGTTTCATACCCAAGCTCTTCTTTCCGAAAAACGCGGGCCGAGACTATACGATGTCCCCTTATCTTGAGAAAATCACAGAACACAGGGAACAATTCACCGTATTCAGCGGGCTCTCTCATCCCGGTGTTGACGGTGGCCACCGTGCTGACAAAACCTTTCTGACTGCAGCTCCACATCCGGGGCGAGCGAGTTTTCGTAATAGCATCTCTCTCGACCAGGTAATCGCCAATGAGGTGGGCAACAAGACACGATTCCGCTCGCTTTCTCTTGGCATCAACGATGTTAGGAGTCTTTCTTATACACAGGCCGGTGTTGAGATACCCACCATCAAGAGCGCAGCTGATCTCTACAAAAAAATGTTTCTACAAGGAGATCGTAATGCGATGGAAGCACAGCTCGATCGGCTGCAGCGAAAGGGCAGCATTCTTGATGTCGTGTTAGGACAGAGTTCGCGTTTAAGCAAACGTGTAAGCGATTCAGATCGGCAGCGAATCGATCAATACCAAACTGCAGTTCGCAGTCTTGAGCAGCGGCTCACTGATGCGAAAGCCTGGGAAGCGAGGCCGAAACCCACTGTCGATGAAGCGATGCCAGAGTATCCAGAGGATAAGAAGGAATTCTTTGAAATGGTTCGCATGATGAATGACATGTGTCGGCTTGCCTTGCAGACGGATTCGACTCGGGTCATTACCCTATTCCTCGGCAGTGTACGCACCCCAGGTGTAACGTTTGATGATGGTAGAACGCTCGGTGGCTACCATAATCTTTCTCATCACGGTAAAGATGAAGTGAAGCTGAGTCGGCTTGAGGAAATTGAAAACGCACAAATGGAATTGTTCGGTGAGTTTCTGCGGGATCTTAAGAGCGTCAATGAGGTGGATGGCAACCTGCTTGATAACACAATGGTTCTCTATGGCTGTCATATGGGCGATGCCAATATTCACAATAATTCCAACCTCCCAGTCATTCTTGCCGGTGGTGGGTTTCGGCACGGGCAGCACCTCGCATTCAACTCACAGAACAACACCCCGCTATGCAATGTCTTTGTCAGCATGCTCCAGAACATGGGAGTCGAGACTGATCGATTCGCCAGCAGTACTGGATCATTG
>JALCBP010000105.1:0-6603 GCA_028066355.1 Pirellulales bacterium | reverse complement strand
TTATCTCTATTCGTTTCAACAAACTCAGCAGCATCATGACTGAGTGCTGTCGTGAGATAACCTTTGAAGTCAGCAGGCTGGTTATTACGGATGAGGCCCTGAAGGTAGCCTTCTTTTACGGCCTTTGTCAGATCGATTCGAAAATAATCATGTCCACCGCCAAGAAAGCCGTAAAAGTAATCAAACCCACGATTAATTGGATTGAACTGCTCGGCTGCTCCAAGGTGCCACTTCCCGATGCATCCTGTGATGTAACCAGCTTCCTTGAGCCTTTCGGGAAAAAGTTTTTCACCCGGATCAATACCCATTACAGAATTTGCTGGATCGTACGCTGGATTTGTCTCAAATCCAAAGCGGTGCTGATAGCGACCAGACAGCAAACCGGCTCGACTTGGACCGCAAAACGGATGCGTCACATAACCCTGTTTAAAGATAACTCCGGAAGTGGCTATGTCATCAAGGTTTGGTGTCTTAATGTCCTCTGAACCAGTGAAGCCAGCATCGGCGTAGCCCATATCATCAGCCATGATGACGATAATATTGGGCTGGTTGGTGGCCGCTTGAGCAAACCCAAAACAACAAACGATGCAGGCAACAACATCAAAAATAGAGATCAGAAAAAATCGGTATGGACTCATGGCTGTGGTGTCTGCCTTTCTGGAACATCTTTGATGACTTCTTGAACCCATTTTCTTACACGATCACGATACATGCTTGGGCGGTGCATCCATAAATCAGTGTGTGAATGCAGGTAAGGCCCTTCCGGAATGTTGAAGATGTTCTGTACTGGAACATCAATGAACGTGAATTCGGCCAGTTCCTCGTGTTCGGTGAGAAAGTCTTCATGAACAGCTGTTGCATGCTGCCCACAGACAAGCACGGGTCTTCCTTGTAGTCGCGAAAGACGATGAAGAGCTGATTGTCGATCGCTATGTAGATATGACCATTGTTTCATTCCATCAAAATGATCATGAGTGATGACAGCCTTCCAGAGCTGTGCGATCTCATCGTCAGCAAGTCCAATGTAACTCGTTGCAATTGCTCCGCGAGAGAATCCACAAATCAATAGGTTGTTGAGATCACCACCAAATTCTGTACAGATACGACCAATATTTTGCTTGCAGTATTGAATAGTTGCCTCCCGATTACCCCACCATGTTACAGCGTTATGCTTTTGATCCATGGCGATGTATGGCATGACAATCCATATGAAATCGTTGCCGCCACTGATTCCGTAGCCGAGGTTGGCGTCTTTAACCTCACCACTTCCCTTTCCTGGTGGAAACTTGTTACCGGTATATTCAACAAGGACTGGATATTTTTCTCCGGGGGTCCATTTTTGTGGAAGATAGAGTGAGTGATAGACATCCGTACCACGATATTCAGGTGCCTGTTGCCAGACACGTTTTCCTGCTGCGGGTGCCCCGTAAGTCATTGGTGGGGTCACAAGATCAGCTGCATGAATGCCCATGCTCGGAGTGACTACAGCAACGAAAAACATGGTTCGCAGGATCATGTCAGTTTAATCAGGCCCGTGAGCAATCAAGATCTTGAATTGTAAAGTGTACTGTTTTTGACTCCTTTTGAATCGGAAGTACCATCTACAAGTAGGCTGTATGTTTTCCTCCTGAAAGAACAGGGCGTAAAACGAGAGCAGTCACGGCTCTTTTTGATGAGGAAACTTTTTTCTATGTGTGCTCGAAAACAACGTCGATCGATGGCCGAAAAGGCTGACAAGTATAAGTGTTATCTGAAGTCAGTGCAGTCTCCTGAACATGAAGTTGAATTTTTTGATCAGGCATTTAAGGATGAGTTTCGTCGTAAGCCAACGACACTACGGGAAGATTTTTGTGGCACATTCTCAGTCTGTTGTGAATGGGTGAAGCTTGGCAAACAACGCACGGCAATAGGTGTAGATCTTGATCCAGAGCCATTGGCATGGGGTGAAAAACACATTCTTTCAAAACTTGAGTCATCACAAGCTTCGCGAGTCCGCATACTCGAAAAAGATGTCCGGGAGAAAACGCGGCCAGGTGTCGATGTTCTCGCGGCTCAGAACTTTTCTTTCTGGCTTTTCAAGACACGAAAAGAATTGTTGGAATATTTCCGCGTCGCCAGGTCAAACATGAGTCGGCAGAGCGTCATGGTCATGGATATGATGGGCGGTGGTGACTGCTACGCAGAAAATACAGTTGAAAAGAAAGTCGTGAAAAAAGGGAAAAAAGGATTTAGCTATCATTGGAAACAGGTTCAATTTAATCCTGTGACACACGAGGCGGATTTCTCAATCTCATTTAAATTTGGTGACGGCAGTAAATTACAGGATGCTTTTCAATACAACTGGCGTTTCTGGACAATTGCAGAAGTTCGAGAACTTCTTGAAGAAGCTGGTTTCAAAAAGTCATACGTCTACTGGGAAGAAGAAGACGAAGACGGTGAAGAAACTGGTGAGTGGATCAAAGCTGAACAGGCAGAAAGCTATCCAAGTTGGTTATGCTACATCGTTGCTGTAAAGTAGAATCTGGAAGAGACAAGCATCTCCTTCGACCTTCATAAGAGCCATATCTTGCAAGAGGCGATTTGTCTCCACTCAGGGAGGGTTCTTCATTGATATCTAAAAGTGACCATCTTGCTGTAGAACCTGTTGGCACATATGTTTCCAAATGGGGTGAAGGTCCACGCTTCTGGGGCAACGCACTGTTTTACGTGGACATTGAAGGCCACTCAGTCATTCGCCTCTGTCCCGATTCACAACAAGAGGACGTTTGGGACATTGGTGAAAGAATTGGTGCAGTGACACCGACACACGATAGAGGTTTATTATGTGCCGGAGATTCAGGAATATTTAGCTTTCGGCTGCAGAGTGGCGAAAAGAAGGTTCTTGCCGACCCTGAATCTGCAAAAAGACCAGACAATCGTTTTAATGACGGCATGTGTGATCCGTCAGGAAGGTTTTGGGCTGGCACGATCAGTACTACAAAGCAGGTAGGAGATGCATCCCTCTATATGTTTGATCTTGAGGGGCAGTTGCACAAAAAGATTCCTCATGTAACCAACTCGAATGGAATCTGTTGGAGCGAGGATGCGTCTTCAATGTATTACATAGATACGCCGACGAAAAAAGTTATGGCATATCCGTTTGAGAACGAAACCGGAAATCTGGGTACCCCAAAAGTAGTTATCGATACTCAACTAGCAGACGTCGAGGGGTCGCCAGATGGCATGACAATCGATAATGATGGAAATCTTTGGATCGCAATGTGTCACGGAGGTGCCGTGATTCAAGTTGAGACGCAAACAGGAAAGGTCGTAAAGAAGATTTCTTTCCCGTGTACTGAAACGACTGCCTGTACATTCGGTGGTGCTCAGTATGACAGACTCTTTGTAACAACCGGACTTCACAAGACCCTGAGTGAGCCTGACGCAGGAAAAGTATTTGTTGTAGATGGTCTTTCGACACATGGACTGCCAGTGGTTCCTTACAAGGGAAGCATTTGAGATAAAGTGTTATTGAAAATCATGCAGAGGATGAGGGGGGCTGCTGAGTCAATGAGATATGCCATATTTGTATTTTTGGTACTTTTTTTTGCTCACGGATCAACAGCTACTGCATGCGAGATAGTGCTTGAAAAAATTCCCGGAGATGGATGTTGGATTGATCCCCGAATTAGCCAACACCGCCTTGAACGTTTTCGAGTCACCGCATGGTTTGAACAGCAACTGCTCGGTGATGGCCTTGCGTATCAGCGGCGGATCGCATCATTGCAGCACAGAGAACGTCGCGCACTCCGAGTCGATGTTCGAAACGTATTGAAATCCGCTAACGAATTGGCTGTTAAAAATGCTGGTCCTTCTCTGATTGCGCTCAAAGCATCCGGCGTCATTCAAGACGTTACATATCATTGGATTGTGAATGGTTTTACCTGTACGACAGATAGAAATGGTGTCGAGGCCATAGGACAAATACCAGGTGTTCGATGTCTTTTCTTTGCTGGTCCTGTCCGCAAGAGAAATATTCCGGTTGTAGAAAAATTACAACCAAAACCGGAATCTCAACGAGTGCCGTTTGAGTCAGATGGTGCTCCCCCTGTGTGGTATATCAAAGCACTCCGTGCTGATAAGGCTTGGAGTTTATACAACGCTACAGGTGCAGGTGTGCTTAATGTCATTCATGATGGCAACTTTGTGGTATCACCGACTATTCGTCCAACTCGCTATCGGAATCAACGTGAACACGCCAATGGAATTGATGATGACGGGAATGATCTGATTGATGATCTGTATGGCTTTGACTTCGATCGTCAAACCGGTGATTTGCTGCGACGCGGGTCAGATGATCCAAACAAGATTGATAGAAAACTACTCCATGGTCATCAGTGTGCTGCAATTATCTGCGGTCGCACAGCGGGAAAGCCTGCTCGACAATTTGGTATCGCGCCGAATGCTCAATGGGCAGGTGTGCTTGCAGGTCAGTGTTTTGAACAAGCTCTCGAGTGGGCGATCGAACATGATGCCGATACCTATAGTATGAGTTTCTCCCGAGCAAATCTGGGTGAGTACCGATCGCATTGGAGAAAAGCGTGTGAGCATGCTTCCCTTTGCGGTGTCCACCTTGTCTCAGGCGCGGGGAATTATGCAATGGAAGGATCGCCTCAATTCAAGCCGGTTCCTATTCAGATGCCAATCCCACAAGATATCCCTTTTGCTGTATTTGCTGCATCCGGGGTTCAACGTGATTTGTCCCGAACACCTTTTTCCAGTCAGGGCCCGGTAGAATGGAAAACGCATCACTATCAAGATGGCCACGTGAAGAAGCCGGAAGTGGCGGCTTTTAATTTCCGTCTGCCGTCGATCCTTCCGAATGGCCGGGTTCTTGGTCAAGCAGCGAGTGGAAACTCATTTGCTGGGCCAATGCTCTGCGGAACGATTGCACTCATGCTTTCAGTCGATCCGGAGTTGCATCCATGGGAAACGAGACAGATTCTTATTGATACAGCAGATGATATTGGTGATGAGGGCTACGACTACCAAACAGGATACGGGTTAATTAATGCCGAGAAAGCGGTCGCAGTTGTAGTTGAGAGACTGAAGAGCCACACGGTCGATGTGGAATAAGAGGACATATACTGCTGATTTCTCAGTATCTTTTACAAATGGAAATGAGAGGGACTTCCAGTGCGTTTACTCTGTTACATGATGACGGCATGGATCACGTGTTGTTTTGTGGGGATAAGACATGTCGATGCGGAGCAGCGGCACATTGTTTTCTTAATAGCAGAGAGAGAGTACCAAACGGAACAGACACTCCCTGATTTCTGTAAGCAGTATGTACGTGACGAAAAAAGTAGCTTTGTCTACGCAGATCCAGATGAGCCCAACAAATTGATTGGTAGTGAGGCAGTTGATACTGCAGATCTCTTGTTTGTGAGTGTTCGCCGAAGGACATTGCCACCACAACAACTCAATAGAATTCGTCGTTATGTTGAATCAGGTAAGCCAGTTATTGGTATACGTACGGCGAGTCATGCTTTTTGTTTACGTAATAAAGAGCCAGAAGATGGATTTGCTGCATGGCCAGAATTCGACAAAACGGTGTTTGGTGGAAACTATACCAACCATTACAAAAACTCACTCATCGCGACCATCCAGAGAGTAAATCGATCCTCTACCGTGTCGGAATCTCTCTTGTCCGGAATAAAAGAACTCCCATGTGCCTCGGGTGGCTCGTTGTATTGTGTTTCACCGCTTGAAGAAAAGGCAGACGTTGTATTGGAAGGTGTTGTTGAAGGACATACCCCCGAACCTGTTGCCTGGACTTTTCGTCGTGCTGATGGAGGCAAGTCGTTCTATACATCGCTCGGACATGTCAATGATTTTCATGGGCCGATTCTTCCGCCTCTTTTATTGAATGCGATTGAGTGGTGTTTCCATGACTGAGTTGTATTTGTATCAAGTGATAGTTTTTTGCTTCCTATTTTTCTCTCATTGCTGTGTACCAGTTTTTGGTGCGCCACATGTCGAGTGGGTAACTGGTTGGGGAACGGAATACGAAGATCATGTTTTTGAGGGTGTTCACGTAGAAGATGGGGGTTTTTGTGTAGTCGGAAAATGTGGTGACCCAGACTCATCAACGGCAAATGGATTTGTGATGAAAGTTGATGCCAATGGGGAACAAGAGTGGCTGACAGTGCTGGGAAAGCAAAGTTCTCATGACGAAGTACGCTGTGTTATTGAAGTGCACGACGGTTTTATCGTTGGTGGAACAACGGGTATTTCTAAAAAAATATCAAAAGCGTGTCTTTGGAAGATAAGCCCGTCTGGTGAAGTCACATGGAAGAAAGCTCTGGATCATAAAAAAAATGGTGCGATTCGGGGACTCGATATTCTTGATCGAGAATCATTTGTTGCCACTGGATATGTCGCGAGTGATGAGATAGGCGTTCCGTTTATTTCAGATGAGTCTACCGGCATCCTTCTTGTATCGAATCAAAGCAGAGACATCGCCTGGCAAAAAGAAATTCCCTTTTCACAGGGTGCGAAGGTTTCTTATCAGAAAAAAACGCGTGTCATCACGATCTGTGGCACCACTTGGCAGGAATCTTT
>JALCBP010000022.1:0-40037 GCA_028066355.1 Pirellulales bacterium | reverse complement strand
ACCGTGAACGATGCAGCCAGGCATGAATTCTTGGGGATCCTCTATAAAAACACCAGCTGGCCAGCAAAAGAAATGGCGTTGTTGGGAGGAGGGGAAGAATAGCACCAAGGACGGCAAAGCCGACACAAATCCACCCTCCAGCTACGTAAAAAAAGCTACTCAGTGGGTCAGTCGTTGGCTTTAAGTCCATGCCTATTTCTCTCGATTGGGCTTTGGGCATATCTGGTGGGGGGATTTTAGCATGTCGAAAGATTCCGTATGATCATAGGTCACTGATTGTTCGCTTTCACCATTCTGACGGAGAGTTCTCTTATGCCTCTGGTTCCTTTGCGTATTTTGCTTGATCATGCTGCTGAAAATGATTACGGGTTGGCTGCTTTTAACGTCAATAATATGGAGCAGATCCAAGCTATTCTGGAGGCGGCAAAAGAGACAGATTCTCCGGTTATTGTACAGGCCTCACGGGGTGCACGGGCATACAGTCAGGATAATTATTTGCGACATCTGATGCTTGCAGCAGCAGAGCTTTATCCTGGAATACCAATTGCCATGCATCAAGATCACGGTAATTCACCGGCAACGTGTGAAAGCGCGATCGATAACGGCTTCACCAGTGTGATGATGGATGGCTCACTCAAAGAAGATGGAAAGACTCCTGCTGATTTTGATTACAACGTCCAGGTAACCACTGAAGTTGTAAAGCAGGCTCATTCGCGAGGCGTTTCAGTTGAGGGAGAACTCGGCTGTCTTGGTTCGCTCGAGAGTGGGCAGGGTGAGGCTGAGGACGGTCATGGAGCCGAAGGTGTACTCTCGCAGGATCAATTACTCACAGATCCTGATGAAGCTGCTCGGTTTGTTGAGGCAACAGGCGTGGATGCACTCGCAGTTGCGATAGGTACAAGCCACGGAGCATACAAATTTAGTCGTAAGCCAGACGGTGACGTTCTTGCAATGAAGCGAATTGAAGAAATTCACGCCAAACTGCCAAACTGCCATCTCGTTATGCACGGTTCATCAAGTGTGCCTCAAGAGTTGCAAGACATCATTAATAAGTATGGTGGAAAGATGCCTCAAACCTATGGTGTTCCGGTTGAGGAAATTCAGCGAGGTATCAAGCATGGTGTACGTAAAATTAACGTTGACACAGATTGCCGAATGGCAATTACGGGTGCAATTCGGAAGGTTCTTGCCGAATCACCGGAGAAGTTCGACCCGCGCGATTATTTGAAGCCAGCAAGGGCAGCTATGCAAAAGGTGTGTGCTGAGCGAATGGTACAGTTCGGCCAAGCCGGTAATGCTGGAAAAGTGCCCGTAATAACCCTTGATGAAATGGCCAAACGGTACGGTTAATAGCCGTTCTTTTAAGGTGTTGTGCTTCCGAAAAACGCTTGTTTCCCCCGAAATATGCGTTGTGGTGACGCGTGCAGTCGTCGTATAGTCCCACCTAGTTTGCCTCATTACGAGGCGAACAGAATGAGGACTGGAGAACGACTGTGGTTGAATCGAAGAATCAAGCATTGCTCCAGCAAGCCGCCGCGGTACTCCGCTCAGAGGCCACTGCGATTCTTGCTGCAGCAGAAACGCTGAATGAGTCGTTCTGTAAGGCGATAGAACTTCTACAGAACTGCACGGGCAGTGTTGTCGTCACAGGTATGGGCAAGGCCGGTCTCATTGGGCGAAAAATCTCAGCCACACTCGCATCGACTGGAACACCTAGCCATTTTCTCCATCCAGCAGAAGCAATGCATGGAGATCTTGGTGTTCTCCGGAATGACGATCTGATGCTTGCTATCTCACAGTCAGGAGAAACGACAGAGTTGACACAGATTCTCCCTCACATCAAATCGAGGGAAATACCTCTTATAGCTCTTACAAGCCGGCGAGATAGCACACTTGGAAAATTCGCGAGTGTTGTTGTCGAGACAGGTAGCCTTGTGGAGGCGGACTCGTTAGGCGTTGCACCGAGCACGAGCACTACCGTCATGCTTGCAATTGGTGACAGTATGTCTCTCGTACTCAGTGGAAATCGAGGTTTTAGTCACGATGATTTTGCTGCCCGACATCCTGGAGGAAGCCTGGGCATGCGACTTCTTAAAGTCGAAGAGAAAATGCGACCTGTTGAGCATTGCCGTCTAGCGAGACCAGAGGATACTGTCCGCCTAGTTTTTGCCCGCCCTCTCCCATCACGTCGGACAGGTGCTGTCATGATTGTCAGTGCTGAAAATCGTTTGGTTGGGATTTTTACAGATAGCGATCTCGCCAAACTCTTCGAGAATCGTCAAGACGATGCACTCGACCGTCCAATCGGAGAAGTTATGACCAGAGAACCGATCTCTGTGCTAGAAGGAACTAGGTTGGAAGATGCTGTTTCTTTGCTCGACTCATGTCGGGTCAGTGAGTTACCAGTTATTGACAAAAGTGGATGTCCTTCTGGCCTTATTGATATCGTTGATTTAGTTGGTGGTGATCTTGCCGAAAGTTCTAGAGATTCAAGCAGTACGGAAACCGACCAGTGTCGTCATAGTTCAGCAGCCTGAAAAACCTTTGATCTTTTTGCAGAGAAGGCAAGTTTTCAATAGTAATTGGTCTGCTCATTAAAGTTATTTCGAGATAACAGATGGAAGAACATCCAGAAGATCTTTCCTTGGGTTTGGAACTGTCTAATGGAAAAGATGTCCAGCTTCTTCTGCTGGATTGTGATGGCGTTTTGACAGACGGTGGGGTGACATGGTCAGAGGACGGCATTGAACAGAAGACATTTAATATTCGAGATGGGTTGGGAATCAAACTTTGGCAGCGAGCCGGTTTTCAAGTTGGCATTGTCACCGGCCGCTCAAGCCAGGTAGTCAAATGGCGAGCAACTGAGTTGAGCATTGATTTTGTTAGGCAAGGTGTTGGAGATAAACTCGCGGTGGTCTCTGAACTGATAAGATCCTGTAATTTGGATTGGGACTCAGTAGCTTACATTGGAGACGATTTACCTGACCTTCCAGTGATTCGTCGGGTTGGCTTTGGTGTGGCAGTTGCAGATGCCTGTTCAGAAGTTCAGGAGGCATCAGATTTCACGACACGGTTGGCGGGAGGAAAAGGGGCTGTACGGGAAACAGTTGAAGTGCTGTTGCGAGCACGAGGTTGCTGGAAGCATCTTATAGAGCATTATGAAGGAAATGGGATTGCTTGATGGAACACCGATTAGGGCGTACCGTGCGGGTGTTCCTTGTAGTCCTGGCGACGGCTGGTCTATACCGGTTAGCAGTCGTCCCTTGGGTGGAACCTCGTTATCGTGATCTGGTGGATGTTGAGGAGTTGACTCCTGAACAAGCTGCAGCTATCCGCAGTCGGGCTGATCGCAGGCTTGACACTGTGAGGGAGCTATTTCCTCCTGGTTCATGGGAGCACGAAGAACCAATTGTAATGGAAAGCCGTGGCATGCGGCTTCTATTTAAACAGTATCACTCCTTACCGAACGGTCGAGTAAATCTCGTTCCCTGCACGGTTGTTGTTTTGCCTGATGGTCAACGACGAGCACATTCGGAGAATGGCCGTACTATTTTGTTACGTGCGCCTCAGGGCGCAGTCCTTGAATTCGATGAACCACTTGATTTACGTGCTGGAAGGCTGGCTCGTCTCGTAGGTGGTAGTTTGCGAGGCCAAGTAACAATACGAGGGACTCAAAGTTCCGTTGGTGCAAACGATGATATTGAGCTTGTTACACGTGATCTAGAGCTCGATGAATATGAAATTCATACAAATGAAAAAGTAGATTTTCGTTTTGGTCGGTCTGTTGGCAAAGGTCGGGGATTGGTGGCGACGTTACTACCAAGTCAAGCAGGGAGTGGCCATGGTCCAAATATTGGTGGTGTCGATACGATACGACTTGAGCGAGAAGTAGAGTTGCGATTGGAAGGTCTAGCTGCAGGAGTTTTGCCAGGATCAGGTGATATCACAACTCAGTCAGGAGCCGATGAACAGCCTGTTATGGTGAAATGTGATGGTGGCCTCACTGCAAATCTTTCGGCAAATGTAATTACCCTTGAAGATGCAGTTGATGTTCACCGGGGGAATCCAGGTCAGGAAGGAGATAACTTGTCCTGCGACGTGCTTGCTCTCATTTTAGGTGAGGCCAATCAAAAGGTAGACGAATCATCAGGTGGTTTGGAGGTTGAAGAAATACAAGCCAGTGGCTCACCGGTTCGAGTTCGAAGTATATCTGCAGGCATTGAAGTGCGAGCTGATCGCCTTGGGTATGAACTGCAGTCAGGCCGGATTCTATTGGACGGAGAGGATCCGGTTTCTATACACGCTACAGGAGTTGAGCTTGAGGCAAAATCTGTTGATTACACACCGGGCCAGGAGAATACAATCGGTTCCCTGATGGCGATTGGCCCCGGATGGGTTCGGGCCATGGACGAGAACCAGCCTGCTGTTGAATCTCGCTGGCAGAAATGGTTGCGAATTCGTCCGGATGAGACAGGGCATGTTGCATCAATATCGGGTCAAGCCGAGGTGTCTGTTGATTTGCAGGGTAAGCTTACCGGCGCAGAAATGCATTTTTGGTTCGAGCAGACTCCTGCTCAGCCAGCTGAACGTCCAACAACCAACAGTTTGCCTAAAATCGGCTCATTGAATCCGCTTCGAATGCTCGTTCGTGGCGTTGTTGAAGTCGAAGTTCCAGAGGTAGCAGCTCGTACAGATCGCATGGAAGTTTGGTTTCGAAGAAATATTGAGTTGCAGGGAAGTGCGGAAAGAGAACAGAGTCCTGATAGTAGTGCCGCCGGTGAAGTACCTGCGCGTGCCGACGTAGGAAAAACACAAAACGTGGTAGGAACAGGTGCCCTTCAACCAATTCCTGCAATCAGGCCGCCCGTTTCAGCTGATCGCAAATTACTCGCGACAGGAAATCTCATTCGCGGACTTGTTGTTCTTTCACCAAATCAGAATGAATTGCAGGAGATGTCACTCGAAGGTGAGGTTCAGCTTCTCGAGCAAGCTGGCAATGGGAACAAAGGAGATCCTCGTCTCAAGATATGCGGGGATCAGTTGCAGTTAACACGTCCCACACGTTTTGATGCGAAAGCATTTGTCTCTGGACGCCCTGCTATTGTGCGAAATGATCAGTTCGATCTGGAAGGCCCACTGATTGAGTTTGATCGAGGTCAGAACCGAGTAGCTGTTGATGGCGGCGGACAATTGACAGTTCCCGTTGCTACCGCGGGGGTTGGCTTGGGCTCATTCAATCTTCTAGGGCGTGGTCGTTCACAAGCTCAAATGATTGAAAAATCAGGCCCAGCAGAGCCTCTGGTAATCGTCTGGCAGGGCAGAATGAATTTTGATGGACAGGTCGCCCGTTTTGTTGATCGCGTGCAGACTTCCAGTGAAGGCGTATCGTTGCAAGCAGGATTACTTGATTGTATTTTTACGCAGCCCGTCGACTTTAATAAGTTGCAAGGTTCGATTCCATCTCAGCAGACAGATATAGCCCAAATTAGGTGTGGGGATGGTGTTCAGATAAGTAGTACTTCTGAAGTTGATGGAAATCTGGAGTCTCGTGAAAAGTTGTTCGCGAGAGATCTCTTTTTCGACAGGTTGACGGGAGATGTTCGAGGAACCGGTCCAGGTCGGTTAACCAGTACTCGCCGAGGTGAAGGGGTACTTCCCATGGGAGCACCTAGTCTTCCAGGGCAAGAGTTTCAACGGCAACCAGCTGTTTCGAATCCATCCAAGAGTGCGGGTGTGACGTTTCTCGGCGTGGATTTTCAGAGGGGCTTCACCGGCAATATGAATCAAATGCAAATGGAATTTCAACAACGCGTGGAAACCATATGGGGACCTGTTGAGACATGGGAGTCCATCCTCGATCTTCATGATCCAAAGGGATTGGACGAGAGTTCTATCGCAGTAACAAGTGATACTTTGGGAATTGGTCAGGCACCTTCTGTTCCTGGGGCTCGGGGGCGTTCAGTCGAGCTCTCGGCAGGTGGAAATGTACTTGTTGAGGGCGACTCGTTCACGGCACGTAGTGCACGACTTTCATTTAGTGAAGCGAAAGACCTTCTTGTGTTTGAAGGAGATGGAAGGAGTGATGCACAGCTCTTTCGTCAAGATCGAGTGGGAGGTCCAACATCAAGTGCATCAGCTGGAAAGATCCTTTATTGGCGAAAACATAACCGTGTTGAAGTAAAAGATGCTCGATACCTTGACCTTGATCAAATTGGTGGGACAAACATGCCCCAAATCCCTCGGTAGCCTGCCTTCTATTCGTGCTCATACGAAGGTGTAATTAGCGTTCTTCGCCAATTAAGTGGCACCCACCATCAGGGATTTCTGAATTAGCAAACAATTAATATGCGTCATTCAATTTACACGCCTCGCTTCAGAATCCAGGGATTTCATGATGAATTCGATGGCGTCGTCAACAAAAGTGGACAAAATATCTTCGTTGTTGTTCTCATCAATAATCGCAGTGTGTGGAATGCCAAGAGCTATTAGTTTACTGCTTAAGCGAACAGCACCATCGTGCCACCTTTCATCGTTTCTGCTACTGACAAACCACTGGTGACGTGGCCAGTTGAGCGGATGAATATGGAGGACAGCCGTTTCTTGTCTAGCCTGTTCGGGCTCATCAAAAATTTCCCAAAGCGTGTCGTATAGTTCACCGTCAATCCAGTTGTGTCCATGTCGCATGCTAAGATGAAAGTCAATCGCTGGTGCAATGGCCGCAGCAATTGGAAACTTTCCTGGATGTCGATACGCCAGTCGAAGGGCGGCCTGACCTCCCATGTCGTAGCCTAATAGTCCGACTCCTCCTCGGCACTCACCAATGATTCGATGGCACTCTTTTAAGATGGGGCCCAAAATATAATTTTCAGCACTCATTGCGGCATCAAATCGGGTCAATGTTTGCTGAAGGCCCCACGATCGCCCGATGCGGGGTGCAAGGACTGGGATGCCTGCGAACTCGAGTGCTTTTTGAAGTGCTGGATAGTCTTTTGGCGAATGTTCCTGTAGGTCGTGGAGATAAAGAATCATTCGCCCGGGTTCCACAATAGTAGAAGGGGTGAATAGTTCACACGAGTGCCCCGCAACTGAGTAACATGTCCAATTTGTAGAGGCGTTCGTTGACATGTAGGATTTCGAGTTATTGATGGCTTCAGTATCGTTGTGATAGGACGCGGCAACGTGCAAATACGAAATAGCGTGGTTTATCGTGCCGCATAAGAGGAGATCATAATGAAAGTGTTACTTTCTCGTGAGGAGCTGGCAGAGGGCGTCGATAGGCTTGCTACTCTCGTGCAAAACGATCATGGTACGCAGCCTCTTGTTCTTGTGGGTGTTCTTACAGGTAGCATTGTTCTTTTTGCTGATCTCTTGCGTAGGCTTGATGGATCGATAGAAGTGGGAATGGTCGCGGCAAGTAGTTATCGAGGAGTAGAAACGACACCTGGGGAGCTGGATCTTCACCTCGACTTATTGCCTGATGTGTCTCAAAAGGATGTTTTACTTGTTGATGACATCTTTGATACGGGACGCACAATGACTGCATTAGTCGACGCAATCTATTCTCGGGGTGCAGCCTCGGTCAAGTCACTTGTTCTCTTGCGCAAGAAGAGTAGGACTGAGGTGGTTATGAACCCAGACTATGTGGGATTCGACATTCCCGATGTTTTTGTAGTTGGTTATGGTCTGGACCATAACGGTGCGTGGCGAAATTTACCGCAGATTTGCGTGATAGATTGACTATCAAGTTGTTGATGTATAAGTCGCTGTGGTGTTGGGGTATATTTAAGTCCCTTTGCGTAGCACAACCGGTTGAAGATGCTAAGTCACTCAAAAACAACGTACATGCTGGTAGCCGGTGATTGTGTTCCAGTAGGAAATGGACGGCAGATTGAGCTTGCTGTCGCAGGTTTAATAGCCGTTGGCCATCGAGTATGTGTTGCTCTTGTCTCTTCAGGTGGTAGCCTCTCAACTCGGCTCCAGGCATTAGGAGCTTCGGTGCGTATCCTGAATTCAAAGTCATCGATAAGCCTTTCAGTGACTGCGAAGGTTGCAGACATTATCCGGAACGAGCGGCCGCAGACCGTCATTGGATGGGGTGTTGAGACAGCAGGAATAATTTGTGGTGCACAGGTTTTAACGAAACTCTCGCGGCATTCATGGCGATACATTCAACAAGTATCAGAGCCCTCGCTGACTGTTCTGCAATCGGTAATGGTAGCTCAAGCAGATCAAATTATTGTGACGGGAGAATCGGTTTGGAGGTCATGTAAGAAAGAGCCGTCTTTACAATCAATTACCTTTGTGCCCCCCGCAGCTGTAGCTTTCGATGAAACAGTCGATCGAGAGCAGGTGGCTTTGCAGGTAGGCTTAGATCCGAGCAAGAAATGGACACTCTGTGTTGCTCCACTAATTTCAAAATCTCGTATCGACAGGCTCATTTGGGGTTTTGATCAAATGGCTGTTACTCACAATGGCTTAGAACACATTGTTGTTGGACGTGGGCAACTCCTTCAACGGTTGCAGCGACGTGCTTGGGTGGAGGAAGTGAGCGACTCGATCCATTGGTTTAAATATCTGCCTGCTTTGCCGTCTCTTTTTCGGCACGTCGAACTGATTCTTCAGTGCGGTTGTGTTGCTTATGGTGGATGTTTGCTTGAAGGGTTGTCACACGGTGTTCCCGCTGTCACGGTCGATACGCCACTCAGTCGTGATGTGATTGGTGATAGTGATGCTGGGATTCTTGTACCTACAAGCCCGGGCAGTGAATTTGCTCGTCGGGCAACTGAATTGCTCGAAAATGAAGAATTGCGAACACGCTGTTCCTCGGCAGGGAAACAAAGAGCAAAAGAGATGTTTGACCAGACCTCATCATTGTCCAAGTTGCTCGAAGTATTGGCCTCATGACTGTCTCTTTCTACAGTGCATGCAAGGCTCTTAAATGTTGTCCCGCAGACAGGCACCGGCAGTGCCCATTTTCATTCACAAGTCTCCCAGACTTATAAACGGCAGCCGGCATTGCAAACATTTCAGCAAGTTGTTGATTTGGTCTATAGACGGTAATGTCTGCATCCGCACCAACACCAAGGTGACCTTTCCGAGGAAGTCCTGCAATTTTCGCAGGTGCTGCTCTGGTAATAATGCATAGCTCTTGGATGGAATACTCACGAGAAATTGATGCGAGTGGTGAACGTTTTTGAACGGCCGGATGAATGCGACGAAACGCATCTCGCCGGAAGGATTCATCACCAAGGAGTTGCATAAGGATTGGATAGGCTGTGAAGTGCGCGCCGTTTGGATGGTCAGTAGAGAGCACAACTCGCCAAGGGTCATCAACCGATAAGAACCATTCGAGTCCGATTGCCCATTGCCATGAGTGAATCAGGTTTTTTTCTTTATATTCGATTGGCAAAACACCACAGCCACCCTCGAGCCAGAGGTCATGGGCGCTCCAGGGAACACCAGTTGTGTGAGCTAGGTGCTCAGCTACTTCTGGATCACCAGTCATGGCCACAGTTTCGCCAAAAAGTATTTGACCTACGTCGAGGGTGAGATTCTTGTTCTCATGGAAATAATCAAGGAGATGTGAAACTCCAGAACCGAAACTGTCGGGATCAAGGTCACCGCCTGTATAACTATGAAATTGCACATGAGCGAGATGGGCAGGTATACCATCAAGAGTTCGCATGGTTTCAAAAAGAGTTCGCCAATTTCCAGGGAGACCAAGGTGAGAAGTGTGGATATGAAGTGGGTGAGGTAGCGATGCATCCTGAACACCCACGGCTAGTCGTTCAAGTATTTTGCGACTAGTTAAGGCCCTTCCTGGAAGGTCTGTATCAAGATCATGATGATTCCCTCGACTGTCTTTCCAAAATGCAGCACCACCAGGATTCGCTACTTTTACGCCCCAGCCACTGCCAGTACGAACAATTGAAGATATGCATTGCTGGACAACATCTGGGTGTCCGGATTCGAGTGCATCGAGTAGTTCAGTGTTTTCTGCAGCAAGCAGGTAAAATCCTTTGTCTAGAATAGGTAGATCAGCTAACTCAATTTCTGCAAGCGAAGCTGCACTAGTCGGTATTGCTGCATCAAAAACTGTTGTGTAACCCAGTGATGCGTAGAGCGATCCTGTTGCGTGAATCGTTGGAACTGCACTAGGTTGATTGTGCCCACGATGGTGGACACCTAATTGCGGTGACATGCAGCGACCAATGTTGACTTTTGGTCCAGCAACATGACTGTGCAGATCGATGCCACCAGGCATGACAACCAGACCCGTGACATCAACGTGGCGGAATCGTGTCGTGTCAGAGGGAGGACTGACTATTCGTCCTGACTCTACCCAAATATTGGCGACTGTTCCGTCATGGCCATTCGTGGGATCATGAATAGTTCCACCGATAAGAACGAATGGGTCATGAGAAGATGATGGGGAGAAATCAGGAGGTGCGTCATTCATTGTGCGCTCCTGCAATGCGTCTCAGCTACAAGTTGATTAAGTAGTCTAGATAAAACTTCTTGAATCGATGGCTGTCGAGACTTTTCGAACGGACGTAGTGTGACTAATCTGCCGTCAGATCTCAGCATATCACCCTCTGTTGATCGGCTGAGGCTCGCGCAACCAAGGTAGATGCTGTTCTTGTGTTCAGGGAGAGTAGTAGATATATCTGAGACCTGAATGACTGTCGTCGGGTTCTGAACTGTAGTCAACAAGTCTTCAATCCGAGGAGGCATGCGACCGACAACAAGGATACAGTCAAGTTCATTTCGTTCGATCAGACTCCGTGCATCAACTTCTGCGGGAAGGAATTCACTTCCAGTAATGGATGCGCGTGGAATTGCACCAGATGATCCGAATCGCCAGGTGCAAACAATAGCAGCGCCGGCGCTGTTGCCGCCCCCTGCAGTTGTTCCTGTGCCGAGCCGAATTCCGAATGTAGGTTTTCGGTGAGCAAGTGCTCGCGTGAGATGTGAAAGGCTCCAGTTGACAAGGCCCGTGTGATCCGCTGTTTTTGTGGAAATAAAACCTATGCAATGCGCAGTGTCGATTGATTTCTGAAGTTGACAGGCAATGTTCTCAAGATCACGGTGTGATTCTCGCGTTGCTTTTTTTTCAATTTGAGCCTGCACGAGACGAGCCAGGCTGACCAGTTGATTTTCGGCGACAGAGAAATGAAGGTTATACGAAGATTGTGGTAGTACCGGCCTTGGGCCTACGCTGATTGTGCGACGAGCGCCACCACATGGCATAGGTTTGATGAATCGCTCGATGAAGCGAGGGCAATCAAAGGTCGGGTTACTACCCCAAAAAATAGCCAAATCTGCACGGTCACGCAGTTCTTCAAAGTCCGCGGTTACATCACCAACTCGGATTGCTGTTGGTGTTGTTAGATTAGAGTTTTCAGGTGCATTAGCATCGACCGAAGCGTGTATGCACTCAGCTATCGAACATGCAATCTTAATTGTATCAAGCGTTGTTGAAACAAGGCCGGTAATGAGTGTTCGTTGCGATGAGAGCAGTCGTGATGCTGCCACGTCGATTGCCTCAGTAAGTGATACATGCCTGCTGTCCACCATTGAATCTGGCTGTAGCGGATTGCTGGCAAACCAGTTGTCAGCAATTGTGCATCCAATACCTGATTCAATACTCTGTGTGGTTACGTCTTCACAGATTAATTCGCAGCCGCCGCAGACAACCTGTTTGTTGTACCCTTCTTGGCGTGATGCATCAGGAGTTTTCTTGGTCGATGATTTCACAGTTTTGATGCTAGCCTGGCGTGATGAGATTCAAGGGAATTTATATGATCTTGATAACAGGAGAGTGTGGTGGGGCATTATCTATTTGTGGTTTAACCGGCACGATGGCGAGACTGTTTTCGTGCTCAGGTACGTAATGGTCTATTCATGATAATCAAAATAGCTGTATATCGAACGAGCGACTCTGTTCGTATTGATCTCTCTTGAGGTCAAACTTATCCAATACGATATTCCTGTCTCAGAACATCGTTTTTAATGAAAGAGTCGTACTTAATATCACAAGAATGACTAGGACAATCCCTTGAGCGGTCCATCTTGACAGAAGCCAGGATTACCAAATTGCGATAGGTCTGTGAGACCCATGCCATGAGCAATAGATAGTAGAAGTCGGTTATGTGGTATGCCGCCTGCGTCCACCATCTGGCCACCCTTAAAACCAAGCCCGCCACCAATGAAAGCCCATGGGATATCTTTGTGAGAATGTGAGTTGCCTTCCCCAAGTTCATTCGTCCAAACAATAGTTGTGTGGTCAAGCATCGAGCCAGTTCCACCTGGCTCAGGTGTTTCAGCTAACCGATTGGCAAGGTGTGCTATTTCTGAAGCGTACCAAGCGTTGATCTTGGTAAGTTTTTCTTGGGCATCTGCATCAGAGTTTGGCCTGTGGGAGAGAGTATGCTGCCGTTCCGGAATTCCGAGCCAGGTCATGCTTGCCTGACCAACCGAATTTGTAAATTGAATAGTTGCTACCCTCGTGAAGTCAGCTTGAAGTGCAGATACAAGCAGTTCTGTTTGCATCCTACTTATTTTCGGCATCTGATCATTTTGCTCGATGATCCCTTCTTCAAGGATAGGTTTTGGATGGGTGTCATCCTTTCGGTTTCTCTTCAACTCACGTTCAAATCGTCGGACCATTTCCGAGTGTTCCTCAAGAAGTTGACGGTCCTCGAAAGGTAGGCTATCTGCAAGTTTGGTGAGATCACCACGAACTTCGTCAAGAACACTTTCCAAGTTCTCTCGGTTCTCGACGTTGCCGTATAGTTTGTCAAACATCTGATATGGATCGTCAATTGGTGGGATTGGCTTATTTGGTCCTGCATAGACCATCCTTGTCCAGGTGTCAGCCTTGTTGGGAACAAGGACGCCAAACTCAAGTGATCGAAACCGTGTTCTTGTTGTAATATTTGCTTGCAAATGTTCGGCTATTTCTTGGTCGATAGATTTGCCGCTGGCCCAGCCAGCGGGGGTATGACTGCCTCCTTGAATATTTCCTGGAAACAGTTCGATGCCAGTTAAAAGGCACCCAATTCCTCGCATATGCCCGTCCCCGTCTCCACGGATCTTATTATCAACCCCCTTTACGAGAAGAAGTTTGTCTTTAATCAACTCGAACGGAGCGAGAATAGAGGGCAAAGCACCTTCTTGCTTAGTATTTGGATCAGGGCTGAATAGACCTGGCCTTTCGGGCCAAAAATTTTCTTTTACAACACCATCGGGAGTAAAGACAATCACGAGTCGTTGCTTTGTTTTGTGCTCAGTGTTCGTGTCTGCAGCTACACTCGAAAGATTGCTAAGGAAAGGCAGTGCGGTTGGAGCGATCCCAAGGGTTCTGAGAATGTTACGTCGACTTAACATATAAACAACTTTAGAAGGTAGCCCCGGGGGTCGTGTGGATGGCGACTCTAAGGGTTAATGCTTGAAACACGTGAACACAATCTTCGTATGATACCTTAGACGCAATAATTCTCACTACGAGATTAATGTTGTAGCGTCTTTTTAGTAGGCTTCGTCATGACGAGTGCTATTTCAACAATTAAATTCCGAATGGAGTAGTTTTCCGAAATAAAACGGTCTGTTAGTTGTCCAATAGTGTTGCTTCCCCAAGCTTTCGGAGGATATCCAACGATAGCGTGGAAAAGGCTATGGACAAAGGTTTCGCACGCATCCCGTTCAGTGGCCAGATAGTGGCCTAGCTCATGTCCGCCATGAAAAACAGCCTCGGTTCCACTCCTTGGTTGGTAATTTCCGTTTGCGTTAATTGGCTTGGCCTGACCAGCACGATTTTCTGTCATACGAAGTCGACCGATTGCATCGTATTCTTCTAATGCAAATCCAAGTGGATTGATCATTGCGTGGCAGGTTTGGCAGGTCGTCGATTTGGTTTGTAGCGTCACTCGTTCTCTGGTTGTTAAGTCAGGATAAACGTCATCTGAAAGCGGTGCGATCGCATCTGCGGGTGGTTGGAGAACATTGCCAAGAATATTACGGGAAAGGAAGACACCTCGATGTATCGGTGATGTATTGTCTGTATAAGACAGCATGCTCAGTATATAAGGATGGGTTATTATCCCAGCTCGTTGGCCACCGTCTATTCTCACAGGATGAAAGGATGAATCTTTTTTCAAATCAATGTTGAAAAGTGGGGCGATGGAATCGTTGAGATAGACGGTTTCTTCAGTAAAAAATCTTCGATAGTCAGAACCTGTTTTCCATACAACGTCATTAAGAAAAAGTCGCATGCTCGTTCGCATCGCGACAGCAACCTCCTGCGAAAACTCAGGATATTGTGTTTTATCTTTTACTAATTCAGGCCCGGTTTTTATGCCAAGCCAATTACTTAGGAATCGCAAAACCTTCGCTTTGGTTCGGCTGTCATTCAGCATTCGTTCAACCTGCTGATGAATTTGGCTGTCGTTTCTTAGTTTGCCGCTTTGCGCCGCATTCAAAAGCTTTTTATCAGGAATCGAATCCCAGAGGCCAAAGGATAGCCTGCTTGCAATAACAAAAGGAGTGAGATGCCGTGCCGTTTTCGTCTCTACTTCGTGATACAAAAACAATGGAGAGGTGAGCGTTCGTAGCAGTGACTGTTTGAGTGCTGTATCAAGCTTCACAGTAGCCGAAAAAGGCTCAAGAACAATCTGTTGTTGAAATGGCTCAGAAAGTGGCTTGCGGAAAGCTCTTTCGGCAAATTGAATGGCAAAGCCTTCAATTTTTGCCCTGCGGCTGGACTCATTTCTGTTCACACTTGCAAGTTCGTCAATGTGTTTGAGGCAGTAGTCCGCTGTATCTAGTGCCGCCCGGGTTGTCGCCGTAAACCACTCCTCTGATATCAAACTGCCGCGTTCGTAACCAGTTGATACATCGTCCGGCGGAAAAGAAGTTACAAGGACATAGGTTTCAGGGCTCGGATCTGGACATAAACAGCGTTCTGGAATCACTTCAGTTACGCCATGAGGTGGAGTCCAAAGTAATTCGATAAATGCATCAGTATTTGGGTTGTCTTGTCCTGCCTTTGCTACGCCTTGTCGCCCTTTTGTGAACTCAACCCGTAACGGCACTGCACGGCCGCCAAGCAGCGAGATACCAGCTTGATACTGCTGCTCGTTTCCAGACTTCACAGCGGCATCAATGAGCGGCTCAGTTGCCGCTGTTTGATTGACGTAAACGCGAACGGCCTGATTGGTCCGAATTATGAATTCATATTGGCCAGTTTCGGGTGGCTTTATGGAGCCGTCCCAGCGGATAGAGAATCGCTCAGGCTTGATTTTTTCTGGAGAGGGGCTGCCTTCTCCGAAAAAGAATTGAATCGTTGGATCTAGGCGTTCTAGAACACATGAGTCTTTACTAAACCTTCTTGAATCAAAGTATTCCGCACGAAGCCCACTTTGTTTACCTGTTTCTGGGGGAGGGTTTCGAAAGCTTCCAATGATGTCGGCTAAAGACTCCTGCATCTGTCGCACTGTAAGGTGCGATAAATCCAGTCGGGCCTTTCTCTTTTTTTCTTGCGCAATGCGAGAGTAAAAAGAAGAATGAATAGTTTCTGCTATGATCTCTGCAGTTTCACCAGTCACCTGTGATGGATCATCTTCTGGCATTTCCTTGTCAATGTAAGATGCGAGTTGAGTGACCGAAAGGTTGCCTCGAAGAGGATCTGGGTAGGATTCACTTCCCGCTCCGTTGTTGCCGTGGCAGTGACTGCAGTGTTTACGAAATAAAACAATGCCACTTGGCTCTTGAGCAATTGCTTGCTCCATTGTTGCAACATAAATCAACAACAGAGTGAAATAGAGTGTTCTTTTTCGTGTTGTCATGGTGTCAATGCGGATTACAGAGCTTTTTCTGTAAAGAATTCTGCTTCAACAACGTGCTACAAATTATCGTAGGCGACGTGAGTCCACTTTACGGCAGATTCACGGATCTTAAAAGTTCATTAGTACTGGATTTCGAGACACGTAACGAACGTCTTTCAACTAATCGTCGTATTCCTCGGGTCTGGCAAACACCAGCCGCCCAGCAGATGTCTGAAGAGTGCTTGTGACGCTCACGGTTGCAGACCGGCCAATGATTTCGCGGCCACTTTCAACAACAACCATAGTACCATCGTCCAGAAATCCAACGCCCTGGCTAGGTTCTTCACCCTGTTTCACAATTTTCACATCTATCAGGTCGCCGGGAACATATGATGGCCTTAAGGCAACAGCAATGTCGTTCACGTTTAGCGCAGGCACGCCACGGACTCCCGCAATTTTCATGAGAGTCGGTTCGTTGGTAATAACCCGTCCTCCGAGATTTCGAGCCAACTCAACTATCTCGGACTCGACGGATGCGTTAGTAGAAAGTGGTCCAGATTGACCAAGAATTTCGACATCAATAGTTGGTGTACCACGAAGTCTTTCAAGGACGTCGAGTCCTCTTCTTCCCCGCATTCGCTTTGGTTTCTCAACAGCATCCGAAGCCTGTTGAAGATCTTCCATAACCGATCCAGGTACAACGAAACGACTCTGAAAGAGACCGGTGTCAGCAAGTTCAGCGATACGGCCATCCACGATGGCACTGGCATCGAGTACGTTCGGCCGCAGTCCACGAACGTCCCGAGCAAATTCCACATATGGAATAATAAACCGGAAGTCATTTCGTGTCTGCATGAGCACACTGGTCGAAACGTAACAAAGAAGCATGCCCAGAATAAGAGGTAGCCATGGAAGTATGGGTGAACTCGAAAATGAAGCAAGAAGTGGGCTTAATGCAAGAACGGCGACGTACGTTAGGAATACGCCGATAAGGAGTCCAAAATAGACAGATGTAATGACCGTTAAATCTTTTCTACGGATGAAAGAGTCAATCAGAATAGCGGCCAACGGGATGCCGATCATTGTTAGGAGGACAATCCATGGTACCCAGTCGGGCGCCTCTCTCATCGAGGGTGAGTTTAAGATTAGAACAGCGATGCCAAGAGACACCATACAAAACAGTGAGCGAAGTATTATTAATGCCATCGGATATTTAATTTAGAGGAGGATAAACAGAGTCAATAATGGAGGTCGCAGGTGCTAAAAGAAATGTCAGCACCAACAAAATATTACCATGCCGGAAAAATTGACGCGCCGTGGTCAGGCATGATTTCTTTCTCAGAAAGCCCCGTCGTTGGCACTTTTTCCGGCATAAACCTACGTTTTGAGCCGATGGGCAGCATCTCGATTGAAGAAACGGTCTGTCATGCCTGCCATATAATCAGCAACGGTTCGTAGCACTCCAGTAGTTTCAGATCGTTGGAGGTAGCCAGATGGCAAGGCGTGAGGAGTCTTGCAATACCAGTGAAACAGATCTCGCATCTTTTCTTGCGACTGCCGTCGGATCTTCATGACTTGTTCACTTCTGTAAACTCGCTGGAACAAAAAATCCTCCAATTCTTGTTTGCCTTTCTGGATCTGTTGATCGTGCATCACAAGTCGATCGCTACCAGTGGATGCCTCCTTGATGCTGGTGACGGTGGTATTGCCCATGGTGCGTAACCGAGACGAAGTTTCTTCGACCAGTCCTGCTACCTGTAGTTCAATAAGTTCATGTAGCACTGCTCTGCGTAGTAAGAGTGGGGCCAGCTTTCCGTGCTGAGAATCAACATGTTCTGCTGCTTTTGCAACTAGCGGAAGTTCGAGTAATTCATCAATTTGTACAAAGCCCAACTCGATGGCATCATCGGCATCGTGTGTGTCATAGGCTATCGAATCAGCAGCATCAACTACTTGTGTCTCAAGTAATGGAGGAGGAGCAGTTGGCAGTTTTGCTCTGACTGCTTGTGCATCCAGCACTTCTTGGGAAAGGTTGAGTCCAGGGAATCCAGGATACCGCTGTTCAAGTAACGTCATGATTCGAAGGGCTTGGCGATTATGGTTAAAACCACCATCATCTCGAAGCAATTCATCAAGTGTGTCTTCACCGGCATGGCCGAGTGGCGGATGTCCGATGTCGTGGCAAAGAGCGAGTGCTTCTACAAGATCCTCATTCAATGAAAGAGATCGAGCGAGTGTTCGGGCAATACTTGTGACTTCCAGTGTGTGGGTAAGTCTGCTTCGGTGGTAATCACCTGGGTAATCAGTGAACACCTGTGTTTTATGGGCAAGCCGTCGGAATGCAGCTGAGTGCACAATCCTGTCCCGGTCACGCTGGTAAGCACTCCGAAAGGGATGAGGATTTTCTTTATGTACACGGCCTGCTGAGTCGATTGCATGCATGGCATGCGGTGCAAGGATGGCTGCTTCACGAACCTGCCAATTACAAGGTAGTTTTTTGGTGGCTGAATTGTCTGCATCAGCGTTCGTTTTCTGGGTCATCGATAGGCTCTCAATTCTTCCCATAATTCATCCAGCGACTGGGGAATTACCCGTGTTCCAGCACAACTTGTCATAAAGTTTACGTCACCGGGCCATCTTGGTACGAGATGCCAATGCAAATGTCCTGGTACACCTGCACCCGCGACCTGACCAAGGTTCAGACCAACATTGAAGCCTTGCGCCTCAATTGCTTTTGTCAGTCGCTGGCACCACACTGCTAGTTGCTGCTGGAGTTCAAGCAATACAGGTGCATCAATTTCCAGCAACGTAGCGTGATGTTGAAGGGGTGCTATGAGGAGATGACCGTTGGTGTAGGGATACCTATTCAGAATCACGATGCTTTGGTTCGTGCGTTCTAAAACGCCAGCATCACGGTCATATTTTTCGGATAATCCTGCAACACGGCAAAGAAAACAGGCTTTATCGGCTCCTGGCAGCCATGTGTCCGGTTCCGGTAGGCTGCTGGTTCCAACATTCCCTTTGATATAAGACAATCTCCAAGGAGCCCAAAGGTTGTCAGGATATTTCGAGTATTCCGTCATGTAGATCTTTGTTTAAAAATGAAACATACCTGCCGTTAAACTATGGTACCTGAATCTGATGAAAAGTTGTGTTTATACAACAAGCAAGGGTTTGATTGCCGCAACCCAGAGATAAATCAGGCTGCGCGAGAGGAGTAATTTGTGAGCTTCAAAGTTGACTTAGATATTTTTGCCGGACCTCTCGACCTTCTGCTGTATCTTGTAAAAAAACATGAGGTTGATATTACAGAGGTGCCAATTGCCAAAGTAACGGAGGAATTTGTTGCTTACCTCGAGGTACTGGAGGAGTTGGCAATAGATCAGGTAGGGGAGTTTGTCGAATTGGCTAGCGTTTTGCTTGAGATTAAGGCACGAGAACTTGTTCCTCGCCCGGAAGAACAAGAAGAAGTGGTTGAACCGATTCGTGAGAACTTGGTTGAAAAATTGCTCGAATACAAACAGTTTCGAGATGCAGCAGTGTTGCTAGAAGACCGAGCCAGGGAGTGGGAATCTCGGTTCAATCGCTCTCATATTGAGGACTTGCCGAGGAAAGGTCCACCAGCAACGATTCATTTTGCAGATGCGCAAGTGTGGGATCTTGTGGGAGCCTTCACACGTGTTCGCGAACGTCAGGAACGAAGGAAACCACGACAAATAATTCAAGATGATACACCGATTGAGGTGCATGTTGAGCGTATTCAGCAAGAACTTAAAGAAAAAAAGAGAGTTGCATTCACGTCATTTTTTGATGACGACATGCCAAGGATGCGAGTAGTAGGGATCTTCCTTGCCACGCTGGAACTTGTTCGCCGTGGCACGTTAATCACGAGGCAGGAACATTTGTTTGGTGAAATTTGGTTGGAGTATCGCTTGCGGAACGAGTCAGTGTCAGAAGGGCCTTCATGATTGATAATGCTCCGGTTCGATCACTCTCGCATAAGGGTCTTACTGTCGAAGGGTATTCCCGAGCGGCTGTCCAGAGTTACTGGCGCATACCTGAGTTGAAGCTTGGCTTTGACCTTGGTGGTCAGCCGTGGGGTTTTATGGCAACGTCAACGTGGTTTATTAGCCATACTCATCTTGACCATATTGCAGCCTTGCCGGTGTATGTTGCTCGTCGCCGCATGATGAAAATGGACCCACCAACGATCTATGTTCCAGAGAAATCTGTTTCCAGAATTGAGAGACTGTTACGTGCAGTATCTGATCTTGATAAAGGGCGGCTCCCTTGCACACTTCTTCCAGCTTGTCCGGGTGAAGAAATAGAACTTTCCAGGGAACACGTTGTAACTGTATCGAGTACGTGCCATACGATCCCAAGCGTGGGCTATGTTGTTTGGGACCGACGGCGGAAACTCAAGAATGAATACCAGGGGCTTTCAGGGAGTCAAATTCGAGATCTACGACTTTCAGGTACTGATGTAACCGATGAGGTGCGAACCCCACTCGTTGGATATCTTGGTGACTCGAACCCAGATGGATTGGATCGATGTCCAGCCATGTATGATGCGATGATTTTGATCACAGAGATGACATTTGTTGCGAAGAGTCATCGCCGTGAGAACATTCATAAATACGGTCATATGCACCTCGACGACTTTCTTGCTCGCCGAGAACGCTTTCAGAATGAGGTGATCATTGCAGCGCATTATTCAACAAGATATACGGACGAACGCATCAGGTACATACTCTCAAAGAGGCTGCCAGATCAATTAGACGGCCGCCTTCAGGTGTGGCTGTGAACAGTCCTATTCGGCATGCTTATGTTCACGTGCCTTTTTGCCGACATCGCTGCGGCTATTGTGACTTTACCCTCGTCGCGGGGCGAGATGATCTCTTTGAGAATTATTTTACCGCCTTAGGTATTGAGTTGAAGCGGCTCCACCAGCCAGCCCAATTGGAAACACTATATCTTGGAGGTGGCACCCCGACGCATGTGGGGCCCAATGGCGTGCGACGTTTGTTTTCTGAATTTCATGACACGTTGAAATATTCAGCAGCTGCTGAGGTGACCATCGAAGCCAATCCCTTGGACATTACTGAATCTATGATCGAGGCATTTCATGCGTGTGGAATTAATCGGGTAAGCCTGGGTGTTCAGTCACTTAATTCAACGACACTCGAAACGCTTGATCGTGACCATCGAGAGGGTGATGTTAGGCAAGTGATGAGTCTTTTGGGAAAATCAGGTCTAACAGTTAGTGTTGATCTAATAATAGCCGTTCCTGAGCAGACTCTTGATCTGGTTGCTCGTGATGTTGAAGACATTGTTTCTCTCTCACCTCACCATGTTTCTGTCTACTGTTTAACTTGGGAGACAGGTACTGCTTTTTGGGGAAAACGGCAGCGAGGAGTGTTCACTCCAGTTGGTGAAGATCTTGAACGCGAAATGTATGAGTTGGTAATAGATCGGCTGGCCGTTGCAGGCTATCAGCAGTATGAAGTTTCAAATTTTGCTCAGCCCGCTATGACCTGTCGGCACAATGAAGCCTATTGGGATTGCCGGGCGTGGGAAGCTTTTGGTCCCGGTGCAGCTCGTTTTGATGGATTAAAAAGAACAACAAACGTAAGAAGCGTGAGCAGCTGGATTAGAAAATTACTTAATGGCCAAAATGTTACTGGTCATGTTGATACCATGACGTCCGAAGAGGCAGCCCGGGAGAGGCTCGTTCTCGGTCTTCGCCGTCGATGTGGTGTTGAACGCGGAGCATTCTTTCAAGCCAGTGGTTTTGATGTGGATGATTTAGCCCAGAAACCGATTCAAAAGTGGATTGCTGCTGGCTTCGCTGTAGATGATGGTTGCCGGATTCGACTAACTCGTTCTGGCATGCTTGTGTCGGATTCGCTCTGGCCGGCAGTGCTATGAGGGCTAGTCTCTTGCTATTGCAGCAGTTAAATCGACTAACGCTTTTTTTCCGTCGGCAAAATACATCAGCGTGTTGTCTGCGGCAAAAAGTGGGTTTGGGATGCCAGCGAAACCCGGTGAAAGTGATCGTTTAACCACAATAACTGTTTGTGCTTTATCAACATCTAGTATCGGCATACCTGCAATTGGGCTGTCTGGATCATTGCGAGCAGCGGGGTTCACCACGTCGTTGGCACCAATAACAATAGCCACATCAGTTTCAGGGAAAGTTGGATTGATATCATCCATTTCGCAAAGCTGTTCATACGGAATGTCTGCTTCTGCGAGGAGCACATTCATATGCCCCGGCATTCTTCCAGCAACCGGGTGGATTGCGTAGGCAATAGAGGTGCCTCGCTCTTCAAGGACATCAGCGAGTTCCCTGACTGCATGCTGTGCTTGAGCAACGGCTAATCCATAGCCTGGAACGATGACAACACGATCTGCCTGCTCAAGAACCATGGCTAGCTCCTCAGTATCCGCAGACTTGATTTTGCCGGCGTAGACTTCATCAGCATCGGTGGTAGTGGTTGTACCAAGGCCACCGAAAAGGACGCCCACGAGCGAGCGATTCATGGCCTGGCACATGATGGCCGTCAAAATAAGACCACTTGCTCCGACAAGTGATCCAGCAATTACAAGAACGGAATTATCGATAACGAAACCGGCGGCAGCAGCGGCAAGCCCTGAGTAACTGTTAAGAAGGCAGATAACCACTGGCATATCAGCCCCGCCGATTGGAAGCGTGAGGGTAACTCCGAGAGCGGCCGCAATAATTACAAGAAGAAGGAAAAAGAGTAACTGGGAGGTACTGAACACTCCCCAGAGGAGAAAGAGAGCAGCAAGTGCGAGTGCGAGGCTAATCAATTGTCTATTGGGATTGTCCCATGGTTTCTTGAATTGTGGCAATTCTTGAAGTTTCCCAAATGCGACAAGACTTCCGGTTAAAGTAACGGACCCAATAAAGCACGCCAGGCCGATTGCGATCGCAAACTGCGTCCACGGCTCCAGCGAAGCGACTGCCGTTGCCTGCCGAGTTCCTTCTGCAAATCTGGCAACAGCCCGGGTGCTGGTTAGTTCTGCCGCAGCAACAAGCATTGAAGCAGCGCCACCAAATCCATTCAGAAGAGCAACCATCTGTGGCATTCCTGTCATTGGCCAGCGAAGTGCCATCGTTGCACCAATACCACCACCAATGCCAGCAAAGAGAAGGAGCAAAAGAAGAGGCCAGAAGCCATGGCTAGTGATACTCGCGGCGATGGGTTGTTCGAAGCATGCAGCCAAGATTGCGAGAGTCATGCCTGCGGCACCAAGAAGATTCCCACGCACAGCAGTTCGTGGCCCACTCATTTGCTTGAAAGCAACAATGAACAACATTGAGGAAGTGAGGTAAGCAAGATTAATCCATGCCTGGCTCGACATACGAAATCCTTTTTAGCTAACAGAGAAAGTGGAAGCGGTAACTAAAGGAGCTACTTTTTTTTCGGGTTAAACATTTCAAGCATTCTGTGAGTGACAACAAAACCTCCAGCTACATTGATCATTGCTAGTAAGACTGCCATGAGTCCAAACAAGGTGCCGAATCCTGTTGTGAGGCTGCCTGCGACAACCAGAGCACCAACAACCGTGACACCAGAAATTGCATTCGACCCACTTGTTAAAGGGGTGTGAAGGCGTTGTGGAACTTTTGTAATCACTTCAAAGCCAACCCACATCGCAAGCAGAAAAACTGTCAGGAGCCGGATGAATCGAGAGGCCGGATCTTCACCAGGAGTTGGAGTAGTAGCCAGAAGCGGCAGCACGTTGGCAAGTAGAACAATATTCATGACGTGATCTCTTTATTGGGCAAAGTAAAAATTGCTGTTGTTATTTAAGAGGTTTGGGAAGATGGTGTGTCGCCACCCTCTTGTGAGGATGGATCACTGGGCTGAGTTGGCATTCCAGCCAAGTCCCGCACCCGAGCGTGAACAACCTGGCCGTTCTGAGCGATCAGTGTTTCTTGGCAGATTTCGTCATCTGATGTTTCCTGCGGGAAACCACAGCTAATAAGATGATTCAAAAAGGTAACGATGTTTTTCGAATAGAGTTGACTGGTGTGCGTGGCTACCTCAGCCGGCAGGTTGGTCGGACCAAGAATGGTAATGCCGTTAAAGCATGTTGTTTCACCAGGGGTGGTCATCTCACAATTACCACCTCTTTCCGCGGCGAGGTCTACAATTACGCTCCCTGGCTCCATTCCTTCGACCATCGCTTTTGTAATAAGAAGTGGTGCCGGCTTGCCTGGTATCAGAGCTGTTGTGACGACAAGGTCACACTCGGAGATGACTTTTCCGAGTAGTTCCTGCTGCTTTTTGTAGAACTCGTCTGTCATGGCCTTGGCGTATCCACCTTTGGTTTCGCTCGATTGCGTTTCTAGATCAAGCTCAACAAATTTTGCTCCGAGACTTTCTACCTGCTCTTTGACAGCAGGCCGAACGTCATACGCAAGGACCTGTGCACCAAGTCGCTTGGCAGTTGCGATCGCCTGAAGCCCGGCGACGCCAGCTCCAAGAATGAGCGCCTTAGCTGGACGAATTGTTCCAGCCGCGGTTGTCATCATGGGGAGGATTTTTTTCAGTGCCGTTGCTCCAAGAAGTACGGCTTCGTATCCAGCAATATTTGCTTGACTCGATAAGACATCCATGCTTTGTGCACGAGTAATTCGAGGCACAAGTTCTAGCGCGTAGATGGTTGCCCCAGTTTTGGCATCTTCAAGGCACGCTTGAACGTCGCCGAGAGGATCAACCATGCCAATAATCACAGATTTCTTCGACATTCTTTTGCGGTCTGATTCCCACGTTTCACCAGCGGCTCCACAGGCCCGAATTGTGAGTATGCAGTCGGCCTCAAAAGCATCATCTCGACTGACAATAGTTCCACCTGCTTGCTCATAGTCGGTATCACTAAAACCGGCTGCAAGTCCCGCGTCACTCTCAACTAGTACATCGTGATCGGATTTCACAAGAGCGCCGACAACTGTAGGAACAAGAGCCACTCTGTGCTCGCCGGGGAAACGTTCCTTGATGACCGCTACTTTCATTGCGTGGCTCGAGATTAAAGGGGAATAGGATAGTTGTTTGATAACGGATGGTGATGCAAGCAGTGATTGTGGCGTTGGCAACTTTTGAGTGATTCAACACTAATGACTGCTAATCGCCAAGATTCTGCACTTTCTGGGGTCAGTAGGCAAATCGGTGCCATCTTGCGGTGAGTACGAGGGAGGCTTGAGAAGTTGTTGTTACGCTGGTATTCTTCGGGACTCTGGCAAAAACAGGTTTTCTGAAAGCAGAAGAACTCTCCGAAGTCTAAATATCTGAGGTTTTGCAGCCTTGGGATGAGAAGCCGTTTTGCCGAACCGAAGAAAAGAAAAAATATGATGAATAAAACGTTCATGGCCAAACCGGGTGAAGTCGAGCAACGATGGTGGCTGGTAGACGCCAGTGAAAAACGAGTTGGCCGTCTAGCAAGTGACATCGCAATGATCCTGATGGGTAAGCATCGTCCAACGTACACGCCACATGTCGACACGGGCGATTTTGTTGTTGTAGTGAACGCCGAAAAAGTTGAATTCGGCGGAGACAAATGGCAACAGAAGGAGTATCGGTGGTATACCGGTTACACCGGACTAAAAGTTGAAACAGCCGAAAAACGACGTGATCGTCGGCCAACGCTGATTCTTGAGGAAGCAGTACGACGCATGCTGCCAAAAAATAAACTTGGTCGTAGTATGCTGAATAAATTGAAAGTGTACGCTGGCCCAGATCATCCTCATGTAGCGCAGAGCCCCGAACCAAAAGAACTTGGTGCCCGTTGCACTGCTGCCCAGTAAACTCATTTCTTAGAAATACCTGCTCACATTAATACTTTGGAGTTCGACAGTATGTCTACCGATCCTTCGACAGAAGTTACACCATCACCAGCTGTTGCTACTCCGACAGCGACTGCGTCATCAATGCCGAAGAAACGTGTGGACCTAGCAGGCAATGTGATTGCGACTGGCAGGCGCAAGTCTGCAATTGCTCGAGTTCGGTTGCGTTCGGGTGTTGGAGCAATCACGGTGAATAAACGTCCTCTGGATGTTTACTTTCCATCCCTGAAAGACAGAGAGTTGGTTTCAGGTGCTCTCGGGCACGTCGGACAAGAAAAGACGGTCGATGTTGATATAACGGTGACTGGTGGAGGTGCTTCGGGGCAGGCAGGCGCGTGCCGTCTCGGAATTGCTCGTGCGCTCAAAGACTTTGACACTGAGTTGGCCGAACCACTTCGTCAAGGCGGGCTTCTGACTCGAGATGGTCGAATGAAAGAACGAAAGAAATACGGTCTTCGTGGTGCTCGTCGCGGAACCCAGTTTTCTAAGCGTTAAAGTAGTCATAACACGACCCAACGCTTTATTCCGCCTGAGCAATACATTTGGTTGACTTGGTCGGGTTTCCCTTTGCTAGCAGCCGAAGCAATACTAGAAGAATGGTTGCTCCGACTGAGTGCCTGTTTTGTACGGCGGATGAGGAGAGATGCTCAGCCGCATTCTGGCCTCCGCACATTTACGATTGGGAAGATTTCAAATGAGATCATACATCGCTGGATTTAGTTTGTTCTTCTTTATTACTTGCCTTTTGCCGCAGTCATTCGGTGACGGTATTTCTTCGGCTCAGTCTTCAGTTGTTGCGAGTCAGAACATACTTGATGCAGAGAAAGCCGGGTTGATTAACGTCAAATACATTCCAAACGACTCTCGTTCAGCACAGATCGTCATTGACAACAAATCAGATCAACCACTTACTTTGCGGTTACCAAAAGCGTTTGTCGGCGTGCCCGTTTTGGCGCAATTCGGTCAAGGCGGTATTGGTGGCGGCATGGGCGGTGGCATGGGCGGTGGCATGGGTGGTGGTATGGGTGGAGGACAAACAGCTGGTGGCGGCGGCATGGGCGGCATGGGCGGTGGCATGGGCGGCATGGGCGGTGGTATGGGCGGTGGCATGGGTGGCATGGGTGGTGGCATGTTCTCGGTGCCACCAGAGAAAACGAAGGTTGTAAAAGTAGCCACGGTCTGTCTTGAATACGGAAAGCGTGAACCTTCGCCACGCATGGCTTATCGCTTAGCTGCTCTCGAGTCATTTTCAGATGACCCAGCACTTGCAGTGTTGCTCGATTCATTTGGACGTGGTGAAATCCCGCCTAACGTTGCGCAGGCAGCAGCGTGGAACATATCGAGCGGCCTTCCATGGCCAAAACTAGCCGCTGAGGTGATTGATCGCCCGGGAGGTGTTCCTGATCAACGACTTTTCACTCAAGCAGAACTTTTTGCTGCTCGCCAGGTAGTGGGCGTGATCCAAAAGCGGGTCAGTGATATGCATAAAAACTCCTCCCATCGCTCCTCTGGTGAGCGATGAATAGTGAAGTGGCTTTCTTTTGAGCCGCAATTTCTACACAATCTATGAGCCCACCCCCACATTTGTGGGAACGGTTTCGCCAACTCATGGTAAAAACAGTTGAGTTTGGGCCTTGCCCCCTCAACAAGCAGGCAATTTTGGGTTACAAGAGTAGTTGAAGTGGGGCGAGTCAAAGCAAACGCAATTCGTCACAGAATTACCGCCAAAATTAATGGAGATGTGGCTGATATGGAAAAGCAGGCAGAAACTCAAAGAGGTCAGCCGACCGAAGTCATTGTAGAGGCTCGAAATCTCTCGAAGACTTATCGCGACTTCTGGGGACGAAGCAAAAAAGTTGCGCTGAAACCCCTCGATCTTGAGATCCGCCAGGGTGAAATATTTGGTTTACTCGGACCAAATGGTTCGGGGAAAACGACAACCATGAAACTGCTGCTAGGTCTGATTTTCCCAACGTCTGGAGAGGCTGTCGTTTTTGGTAAGGATGCTACAGACGTTTCAAAGAATGACCGTATCGGATACCTACCTGAAGAGTCCTATCTTTATAAGTTTCTTGATGCTGAAGAGACATTAGATTTCTACGGGAGGCTATTTGATATGCCCCCTGAGGAACGGAAGCATCGTGCTGATGCGCTCATTGAAATGGTGGGACTTGGCCGCGATAAGAAACGGCAGCTGCGGGAGTACTCGAAAGGTATGACTCGACGTATTGGCGTTGCTCAAGCACTCATCAATGACCCAGAACTTGTCCTTCTCGATGAACCAACTAGCGGTCTCGATCCGATTGGTACTCGTGAAATGAAGGATTTAATTATTGATCTTAAAGAGCGAGGGAAGACAGTCATTATGTGTTCTCATCTCTTGGCTGATGTTGAGGACGTGTGCGACCGCATCGCCGTCCTCCATCAGGGAGAACTCAAAGAACTTGGGCGTGTTGATGAATTACTTCGGGTGACAGATATAACGCAAATCCGTTCAACCGGTCTTCCTGTAGAGGCTCATGATGAAATTCGTGCAGTCATAGAGCGTCATGGCGGCACCGGAACTGAAATTGGTAGCCCAACGACAACGCTAGAAGATTTGTTTCTTGAGATCGTTCGAGATACTGAGTCGAGGCCTGGTCGGAGGGCACGGAAGGACTAGTAGTTGAGCTGGTTGGTGCCACTCGTGCATTGCGGGAAACAGAACGTGTTGTTTTCGAGGACAATAATGAGCAGGACACTACCAATGGCTTTATCTTTCATCATAATTTTTACCTGATTTACAAACGAGCGCTGAAATCGATGGTTCTTGAACAGGAAATACCAACTTTTGTTAATTGGTTTGGCCCCGCACTCGCATCCTACCTGCTAGTGGCCTTTCTAGTTTCTGTCTTTGCAGCTCTCTTGGCGTGGATTTCGATGTCCGCTGTTTCCGGACCACTGGCGGCAGGCGATCGTGTTTATCGAGGCGTGCTGGCTGGGATCACAGACCTTCTTGGGATGTCGATGCGTCGTATCTGGGCCCTTGCACGTTTGGCGATTCAAGAGTCACTACGCCGTAATGTGCTCATTGTTCTTGGGCTCTTCGCTGTCATTGTTTTATTTGCTGGCTGGTTCCTAGACCCGCAAAGCGTAAATCCGGGCAAGCTTTATCTGGGCTTCATTCTTTCTGCAACGAACCTGTTGGTTTGCCTCGTGGTCTTAGTGCTTTCTGTCTTTAGTCTGCCTGCCGACGTCAAGGCAAAAGCCATTCAGACTGTGACGACCAAGCCGGTGCGCACTGGTGAGATTGTCTTTGGAAGAATACTTGGTTTTTCGGTAGTCGGTACGGTATTGCTTGTAATCATGGGAGGCGTTGGGTGGGCCTTCGTTGTGCGCAGCGTAAGTCACAGCCATAAACTATCTGGGGCCGACCTTCTAGAAGACCGACTGGAAGATGGTCGGGTAACGGGTTTGGAGGGTCGGACCAGTCTCGACCGTGGGCACCGACACCGTGTTGAGCTTGATGCGAACGGGAATGGCTCTACAGATACTACCCAAGGCCATAGGCATGCAATTCAACGACTGAGTGGGTCTGGAGAAACGGTTCGATACAAAGTTGGTTCAGTCGAAGGGCTTCTTGAAGCTCGAAGGCCATTACGAGGTACTTTGCGTTTTCTTGATCGAGAGGGTCGACCCAGTGATAAGGGGATAAGTGTTGGGGCCGAATGGTCTTATCGTCAATACATTGAGGGTGGTTCTCTTGCTGCTGCAATCTGGACATTTGAAGGAATTACGGCAGCGGAGTTTCCTAAGGGTTTGCCTCTCGAGATGATCGTTAGGGTTTTCCGAACGTATAAAGGGGATATCGAAAAGGGAATTGCTGGGAGTGTGCGTGTTCGAAATCCTTCAACTGGATTGCAGAGTGACCCGATTTATTTCACGGCGAAAGAATTCACTATTGACTCACTCCTCATACCAAGAACTTTGGTCGCAACTTCAGCCGATGGTGGGACAAGAAAAGTTGATTTATTTGAGGATATTATCTCTGCTGGAAGGGTAGAAGTAGTTCTGCAATGCCTTGAGCCAGCACAGTACTACGGGGTTGCTCAAGCTGACTTCTATCTTCGTAGCGGTAACGGGTCTTTTGCTCTAAATTATGCAAAGAGTTGTATAGGGATTTGGTTTGCTATGCTCCTTGTAGCAGCTATTGGTGTCATGTTTAGTACGTTTCTTGCGGGGCCCGTTGCCTTGCTGGCAACACTGTCTGTCGTTTTGATCGGCCAGTTTCGCAATTTCATCGAAGGCCTTTTTGATGCTCAGTTGACTGGCGATAACTTTGAAGTGCCAGGTGGTGGCCCGATCGAATCTCTGTATAGAATTGTTACTCAGGCGAGTATCGTTGTGGAGCTGGATCAAACGCCTTTTGTAACGGCTATGAAAACAGTGGACACATTCTTGCTGGCTCCGATGCGGCTGGCAGCATCGTTGTTTCCTTCTTTGTCAGATTTAGGAACAAGTAATTTTGTCGCAAGCGGTTTTGATATTCCAATGAATTTGATTGGTCAACACGCGTTTGAGACAATCGGTTATCTTTTGGCATTTTTTATTGCCGGGGCATTCATCCTTAAAGCCCGTGAGGTGGCATCATGACTGAAGGGCGTAGTAAGCAGCCTGTGCAATCCAAGCACCAAGACAGAGGTGCTTGGCTTGGTTTGCGGCCAGAGACACTTGTCACACTCGTGCTGATCGCGGTTCTCCTTGTTCCGCTTTCTGCCTTGAGTCAGCCTCGCGATTCCTCTTCTTCTGGTGGTTACTTGGCTCGGCTTAGGACAGAAGCACAATTGTCTCAGGCCGACTTAGGAGAAATTGATCCAACTAGTGAAACAATGCGTTTAGCGACACTAGGACTGAAAAACATCGCGGTGACACTGCTTTGGGATCGAGCAAACTTTTATAAAAAAGTTGAAGATTGGACGAATTTGTCAGCTGTTTTGGAGCAAATGACAAAACTGCAACCAAACTTTTATTCGGTATGGGATTTTCAGGCTCATAATCTTTCATACAACATTTCCGTCCAATTTGATGATTATCATGATCGTTATGCGTGGGTTATGAAAGGTATTGAGTTTCTTAGGCAAGGAGTTTTCTTTAACACGCGTGAGCCGCGATTACTTGGACGCATGGGGTGGTTTATTGGGCAGAAGATCGGGCGTGCCGACGAGAAAGTCCAGTACCGTCGCCTTTTCAAGGCAGACGATGATTTTCATGAGAGAGATCGCCCTGGTAGAACACTTGTTGAAAGAGATAACTGGTTAGTTGGTCGTGAGAAATATCTTGCAGCACAAAAACTAGTTGACTCAGGTGCACCATTAAAAACGACACCGTTAATTTTTCATTCTGAGCCAATGATGACAGCGATCAATTATGCTCGCGCATTGGAATCAGATGGTGTTTTTGATGATAAAGCTAGAGACGGCTGGGAACTGGCAACCGAGGAGATGCGTCGGTTTGCTGTGAGACAGATTCCAACAAGTTGGGATGTGCCGATTCGCTTGGGGCTGCGAGAGGCAGAGTTGGCCCGAGCAGAGCGTTTAGCAAAACAACTTGAGGAGTTACTCCCTGGAAAATTTTCTGAAATGGAGTCTGATCGAGAGAATGCCTTGAGTAAGGAGCAAAAGTCTGCATTACAGGTGCCTCCTTTGGATCGTACGGAACAAGAGCAACAGTTGGTGGCAGCGGCGCAAAGGGAAATGAAGGTGACCTGGCGGCTAGTTGCGCAAAATGCTGATCCCGAGGTGCGTGCGAAAGCAAAGCGTCTTGCGGAAGAGTATGTAGAGGCAACAGAAACGGCGGATATCATAGATCGGTACAGGGATATCGTGAATTTTGATTACTGGCGAGCAACCTGTGAAATGAGTGTCACCGACTTAGCTTTGCAGGCTAGAGAAGCGACTTGGCGAGCAGAGAAAGACTACGAGGAAGCTCGTTTGCAACCAGCCAAACAAGCATTCGAGGAGGCGTTTAAGGCGTGGCGTAAAGTACTTGATGACTCGGATGTGCTTCGTAAGGATGCAATGACTCAGGAAGATATAATTGAGATTATTGATACGTATCGTGAGTTGCTTGAGCAACTCGATGAGCCGTTTCCGCAGCCCTTCATTCTTGATGATGTTCTTAATGGGAAGTGAGCATTTTCGATCTTTTATAAGGCGACGTCCCATGCAGAGCTATTTTTTGTTTTCATGTTCTGGCCAACTGGAGCGTCAATTGGGTGTTTGGCAAAGTCCATGCGAACTGTAGGAGTGATTCAGGGTAACAGCCCGCGGGCGTGAAGGAGCCTCATGGTTAGAATGGATTAAAAAGCCCTTCAGTCTGAAAAGTTTTTCAGTTTCTCGAAATGCTGGTAAGCTACGGATTCGAGTTGAGGGCTAAGCTGAGTTTATGGCAAGGGCGCGGAAATTTCTGAGAAATCGATACAGTTCAATTGATTGCGGTTGAGAAATATCTAGTTCACAGTGCGAGAAACACATGTGTGGTATTGTTGGGATAGTTGCTCATGAAGACGTGAATCAAAATCTTTATGATGCCTTAACAGTGCTTCAGCATCGAGGGCAAGATGCCGCTGGCATTATGACCTGCGCAGAAGATAAGGTGTCATTGCGAAAATCAAATGGGATGGTTTACGACGTTTTTCGTCAAGACCACATGCGTCGGCTAGTTGGCCCTATGGGTATTGGTCATGTGAGATATCCGACCGCTGGCTGTAACAGTTCCGCAGAGTCTCAGCCGTTTTATGTTAATTCGCCTTATGGAATTGCTCTCGCCCATAATGGTAATCTCACAAATTCAGACGAATTGGAAGAGGAGCTATACAAGTCCGACCTGAGACACATCAATACATCAAGTGATAGTGAAGTAATCCTGAATGTGTTTGCGCACGAACTGCATAAGGTGGGCCAGCAGAAGTTGACGGCAGAGGGTGTGTTTGAGGCCGTTCGTAGTGTCCACAGTCGTTGTCGTGGAGCCTATGCTGTAGTCGCAATGATTACTGGGTATGGCATAGTTGGCTTTCGGGACCCCTTCGGAATCAGACCGTTGATTTTCGGTTCGAAAAAAAATGAAGGTGTTGGTCGAGACTTTATGGTTGCATCAGAGTCAGTCGCTCTGGTTTCTCAGGGGTATGAAGTCGAACGAGATGTAGCGCCAGGAGAGGCAGTGTTTTTTGATACACACAACACTTGCCATGTTCAGCAATGCTCTGATAATGCGACGCTTACACCATGTATTTTTGAACATGTGTATCTTGCGAGGCCAGACTCAATTGTTGATGAAGTATCGGTTTACAAAACGAGACTTCGCATGGGAACAAAACTAGCGGAAAAAATTAGGCGTAAACGACCTGATCATGATATTGACGTCGTTATGCCCATCCCGGATTCTGGCAGAACATCTGCAATGTCACTGGCAGAAAGCCTGGGAGTTCCCTATCGAGAAGGTTTTATTAAGAATCGTTACATAGGGCGCACTTTTATAATGCCGGGTCAAGCTGTTAGGAAAAAAAGTGTCCGACAAAAACTCAGTCCGGTATCACTGGAATTTAAAGATAAGGTAGTCTGCCTCGTTGATGACTCAATTGTCCGGGGAACTACGTGTTCCCAAATTATTGCAATGGCACGCGATGCCGGTGCGCGGAAAGTGTATTTCTGTTCTGCAGCTCCAGCCGTGCGTTTTCCAAACGTTTACGGGATAGATATGCCGACTTCCGAAGAACTTGTGGCTTTTAATCGAACGGATGATGAAGTTGCCGAAGTTATTAATGCAGATTGGCTGGTATATCAAGATCTAGATGACTTGGTAGAGTGTTCGCAGGCTGGGAATCAAAAGATCGAGGCCTTTGAATGTTCAGTTTTTGATGGTAGCTATGTGACGGGTGATATTGATTCAGCTTACATGGAGAAGGTAGCTGCTAGCCGAAACGATGCTTCTCGGTTCGGTTCTGATTCAACAGCTCGAAGTGAGTCTTCTCTCATTAATGTGCATAACGACGTGTGAATGAGTGGTACGGTATGTCGCCCGTCAGCCTTAATAAATTCCACGATTCGTGGCAAGGAAAGGGTTGCGAGGAAAGCAACTTGTGGCCAGTAACCTGAGTCCCTTTTTAGGATCTGTAATTACGATTTTTATACTTGTGTAGTTATTGCTTTCTTATCAGTACACACACTTTTTAAGTAAATTATGATCGATCGACAAAGACAGGAGGCTCTGCGGTCCGCCCAACTTGTGGTGGTGAAGATCGGCTCACGCGTTCTAACAACTGAAGAAGGACTTCTTAATGTTGAACGTGTCGAAAAGATTGGGCAGCAATGTCACGAAATCCTTAAAAGTGGAAAAAAAATAGTTGTTGTAAGCTCTGGGGCGGTTGGGGCAGGGATGGGCCGTCTCGGCCTGACCAGTCGTCCGAGTGCGCTTCCTGACTTGCAGGCGGTTGCGGCGGTTGGTCAAAGTTGTCTTACCGAAGCCTATGAGCGATCACTGGGAATTTTTGGCCGCCATGTAGCACAGTTACTGCTCGTTGCTGATGATATACACGACAGGGGGCGGTACTTAAATATTCGAAATACGCTTCGATCTCTTCTCAAATTTGGTGCTATTCCAATCATTAATGAGAATGATTCGGTAAGCACAACTGAGCTTCAGACAACTTTCGGTGATAACGATCACTTAGCTGCATTAGTTGCAACCCTTTTGGGGGCAGATGCTCTCGTGTTGCTTTCCGATGTAGAGGGGCTGTTTGACCAAGATCCAAAATGTCCGGAGGCGAGTCGGATATCGACCGTACGTCAAATAGATTCGTCCATTGAGGCAATGGTACATGATTGTTCAGGAGGTATTTCCAAGGGTGGCATGGCCAGCAAATTAAAAGCAGCGAAGACGGTCAATGAAGTCGGAATTCACTGCTTTATAGGCTCTGGCAGACAAGAATCGATTCTTGAGCAGCTTGTGCAGGGCCATGATGTAGGAACTTTTTTTCTGGGTAGGAATGATCTGGTGCCCGCGAAGAAACGCTGGTTAGGGTGGTCTGCGTCAGTATCAGGTAAAATCGTTGTCGATAATGGTGCGAGACAGGCCATCCTTGAACGAGGTAGTAGCCTATTGCCGGCTGGCGTTCTAGCTGTATCTGGAAAGTTTGTTGTTGGTGATGTTGTGACGCTTGAAGCAAGTGATGGCAGTTGTTTTGCACGTGGACTTGTCAACTATAGTTCAATTGATCTTGAGCGAATACGAGGTCTTAAAACTGATAGAATTTTAGAGATTCTCGGTGTTTGTGCGTATGACGAAGTGATACACCGAGATGATTTGGTAGTAATATGTCGAGAAGAATTAACTTCACAAAACCAACCATTTACCCAAGAATCGTGAAACTAGCCTGACGATGGTCGAACAACTGCTAATCGTTTTTATTCTGATTCTGGCCAATGGTTTTTTCTCGGGCGCAGAAATGGCAATTGTTGCGAGTCGAAAGGGGCGATTGCGTCGACTTGCTGGGGATGGAGACCAAGCAGCACAGAAAGCTCTCGATCTTGCGAGCAGCCCCGATAAATTCTTACCTACTGTACAGATCGGCATCACACTCGTCGGGACTCTTGCTGCTGCTTACGGTGGCAGTCAGGTGGTGAGTAATCTAGCTAATTGGTTAGCTTCTAACGGGCCGCAAGCAATTCAGCCCATCGCAGAGTCTATTGCTCTGACAACATTTGTGGCACTTCTTTCTTTTTGTACTTTGCTTTTAGGGGAGCTTGTTCCAAAACGGTTGGCCCTACGTCGTGCTGAAGATGTTGCCCGCTTTGCTGCTCCAGTTATGCAGGTGTTTGCTTCTTTAACGCGTCCCCTTGTGTGGCTCATGGGAGTTTCAACATCTGCTGTTCTGTTCATGCTTCGGGCCCACAAGCAAGACGAGCCGAGTGTCTCCGTCGATGATATTGAGCATCTTTTAGAGGCTGGCAGAGCAGAGGGTGTTCTTGAAGCTGTGGAGCAAGCGGTTGCAGCAGAAGCATTGCGATTGGGCGAGCGAACGGTGCGAGATATCATGCGACCACGTATTGACCTTGATGCTATTGATGTTGATACACCCGGCGATCAAGTCTTAGGAGCCATTGCGATGGCAGGCTACTCAAGGTTACCTGTCTATGAAGGATCTCTCGATCAAATTCTTGGTTATGTTTCAATTCGGGATGTCCTCCGACAGAATTGGATGGGGTGGCCAATCGAGTTGAGAAAGATGATGCACAAAGCTCTTTTTGTTCCTGAGACGATGCCGCTTGATCGTCTCCTTGAACTCTTTCAGAAAGAACGAAACCAGCTCGCGATAGTCTTGGATGAATATGGTGGAACAGAGGGATTGGTCACCTTGGAAGATGTCATGGAAGAACTTGTTGGGGAAATTCGAGACGAGCATGATCATGACCGCGACAGTGACTTTGTTCAGAGAGAAGATGGGTCGTGGCTTGTCGACGGAAGCATCGCGGTTGATGACCTTTTTGGTCGAATGGAACTTCCCGATCCTGGGGGAGCTCGGGATTATTCGACTGTGTCTGGCCTTGTTCTCGATGAACTCGAAAAAATCCCGTCAGTCGGCGATGCCTTTCGATGGAATGGTTTGTTAATCGAGGTGGTCGATATGGATGGTCGGCGGATTGATCGCCTTCTTATTCAACGAGCATCATCGAACGGTAAATAAGCTGTTTGCAACCTTGATCCGATTTGGTTTTGCCGACATATAGAATCAATCAGCTAAGACGCTTTGTTACAAGTCGATGTTTTTGAGGTGGTGTTTCATTTCGCTCAAAAACCGCCCTCCAAATGGGCGCACCTGCAAGTCGCGTGCGTCGCTCAAAATGAGTACGGTACGTTGCGTTCGGACCGCCTGGAGCCTCATCGCACTGCTCGTTGAATAATCGAGTATTGTTGACAGCTCCAGTGGCCTCATAAAAATACTCTTCAACATCAGTCCAGATGTGCAGGTGTGACCCAGATTGCATGATCCTACCCGCATGTTCAAGAAATTCAGGATTTAAAATCCTGCGTTTTCGATGCCGTGCTTTCCACCATGGGTCAGGGAAATAAACATGGAGTCCAGATAGCGATTTGTTCGGGAGGGAGTGTCGTACCAGATGCATGGCATCACCATGAATGACAAGACCATTTGCGGTATTTGATGAGGCTAATCGAGAAGCAGCCATCCGTGCATAGCCAGCACTAACCTCAATGCCTACGAAATTGCGATCTGGGCATGCTAAGGTAACGGATGTTAAAAACATCCCTTTTCCCGTGCCAACTTCCAATTCAACAGGACCTGGGCGACAAAAGAGTGCTGTCGGATCTAGCGGAGATTCCAACTCAGTCAAAAGCCTCAAGTTCCCAGAAATATCGAGATCTTTTGGTGGTTTTTTGGGATGACGCCGCGGCATGGCAATGAGTCAGAGTGAGCCCGAAAGGTCAGGACGTTGATGTGGTCTGGTTGGCGGCAAGGAAATCAACCGGAAGAGGGACACCTTTGATCACACCGTCCACAACAATATTCGAATCGACAAGTCCCTGGAAACGGCAAACAATCATTGCTTTGGGGCGTACCCGCACTCGCTCCACAGCAATAACGAGCCGTTCTCCTGGCCGCACGGGCTCTCGAAACCGGACATCTTCCAATCCACCAAAGCCAATCATTTCCGCTTCGAGTAATTGGTGCTTCTGAGAGAAGTAGCTAGAGAGTTGCGCCGCTGCCTCACACATGATGACGCCTGGCATCAACGGAACATTCGGGAAATGTCCCCGTGCCCAGAATTCATCCGCTGTTGTGTCTTTGTACCCAACACAGAGCCCGCGATCCTCGTCCTCGTGAACAATTGCTGTTAACTGCTCCATTTCAAAACGCTGCTGGTTGTAGCGACGAATTTCGTCAATGTCAGCAATGACAGTACCGAGGTCGTATTCGTTAGGATGAATGATATAGTCGCGAGGGGCCACGGAAGGCTACTCCATGAGTGGTCGTTGTAAAAGTATCACGTTGCATGAAACAACGGTCAGCATTGCAATCGAGGATTGTACTCGGTTGTTACGTCTTGATGTGCTTTCGTTTTGCTTTTCTTGCCTTACTATTCGCTGGCCTTGAACCATGATTCGCTTTTTTGATTGTTCTGTGAGGTTTCGACATAACTGATGGCTTCCTTTATTCATTTCCAAAAAGTACTATTTTTAATTTACCACGGTATTGGTGTCGTTTCCACGGTGTTCATGGACTTCCCCGGTGAGATGTACCGAATGTTCTAAAGCCGGCCTGATAAAGCCGGAAACGACTTGTTAAGTGCTATTTTCTTGCTCTTCTTGCCCTTCTGCACTTCGTCGTTCTGCATCAAGAGATTCACGTATAGATGTCCTCAAGATGTCAATAAAGCTGGCACTCAGGAAGCCAAAGATACCGCCGAGTACGGCTGAAGAGAAGCCTCCCAGAAGTGTTCCTGCAAAAGATGAGGATGTCATTGAAAACAGGGCGAGTGCGCCTGATATTCCTCCAATCAATCCGCCGATACTCACCGATATTGGTAAAAGCCAGCCTGTCCGTGAGTGTTGTTCAAGATGAGAAGGAGAGGGAGCCGGAACATTGACGATAGATGTTCGTTGATGAGTGCGTGATAGATCACGATCCGTTGCCTCTCGCATACGGGTGCCAATTGCATTTCCCGCGATGTGCATGGCAAGGCTGCCGAATATGACCAGCGAAGCCAACCAGCCAGCAAGTCCTAGCCAGTTAATGGCAGAAAATGCGACTGCTAGAGCTGCGGCGAGCCAAAAAAATGTTTGTAATCGCATGAAGTTTTTGGCGTTGTGATTGATTATTCAATAGCTACCGGTTTGTATATCGGCAGTAATCGGTAATAGACCTCGAGTGTAAGGATGGCAAGTGCCGTATGTGCGAGCCTACCAGCGGGCGCAAGGTGGCGGTCGCGAATCACATTTTTTGTATTGCCATTAGGGTTGGTTAGATACCAACTTCCGATTTCACAGGGAGGGCTGCCAAAAGCTGGACTACGTTTATTCATTCGTGTTGTTTCAGTGACCTGCATTTGCACAAGATAGTCTCGATTTCGCCTATTCCATTGCTTCCATGCGGGATGATCAATATGAAGCAAAATTTGTGCGAGGTAAAAGTTTCTGTAGAGAAGTAGTGCGGGATGTGTCTTCGAATTGAGGAGTTGGTTGACACCTTGGAGAAGTCTTGGGTCATTGCTATTCCATCCTGTGTAAAGTCGGCAGAGCAGACCTACCGCGGACGTGCATTCTCCAGGTTCTCGGGTCGTGGAATTTGCAAACGACGCAAGGTAGTGATAGCGGGTTGGATCACGTTTTGTATTGCCAACTTGGTTTGCAACAACTTGAGCACGCCCCGGACGACTCTGGGGGGCAGGTGGCGTAAGGCTGTCAAGAAATTTATCTGCTTGACGAAAAATATCAGAGTGGACTGCCGCTCCGGCGATTTGGCTACTCTTGAGTGCTACGACCTGCCATCCGGTAACCGTGATATCCCCCGGCTGACCGAGTTCGTAGCGCCACCCTCCAAGTGGGTGCTGGTGTCGTGTTAAAAACGCAGCCAATGCATTTACGTAGCGCTCGAGGTCGGGGTCGCCAGTCATGCCAAAGGCTTCAGCCATGACAAGTGTTGCAAGGCCATATCCATAAAGATCGCCAGAGAAAGTCGAGACAAAATCGGGATCTTCAGGATGAAGCTCTTTTAGCTCGATGTCGAGTATTGTCTTGAGTTGCTCAAGACCTCGATACACGACTTCTTTATATTGTCCGTCCAGATGAGTATGTCCAGCCCCAAGGAATGGCAAGAGAGCGATTGATGTGCTCGCTTTGATATGGCCCTCAATATATCCCTTAGCTCGACACAAGCACTGTTGCGAAGGACGTCCGAAGGGTCCAACACAATAGGGATGTTCAAAAGACCAGGTGCCATTGGCCGCTTGATGTCGTGCAAGCCACAAGAGTCCACGTTCAATTGCGGCCTCACTCGCCGGTGAGCCACCACGAGCACGTGCTGTTTCTCCTCTCGCTGTCCCAGAACGTTTTGATAGAGCAACCTTTGCATCCTTATTTGAAGCGAGTGCTGTGGTGCCACCGCCCATTTGCTTGTCATTCTTGTCTATATCTTGTTTCTTTAGGGGATTCTCCAGTTTGGGGATGGGCATTGATTCTGTAGCGGTTGTGGTAGAAATAGTGCTTTCTGGAATCATCGCGTCTTCAGGTGTTGCTGCTTGCATCTGTCTATCTATTTGATTTTCAGCAAAAGTTACGACTTCTTC
>JALCBP010000104.1:0-6725 GCA_028066355.1 Pirellulales bacterium | reverse complement strand
ATTGCTTTTGAGATGAAGGCCAATGAGCCCGAGTTTCTGCCCAAAAAGACTAAAATAACAGACTGCGTGCCTCTTCAGCACGGCAATAGCTTCGGCATCCTCGCCCTGCTCTTCTGGCCGACTGTATCGCTCAGCAGTCCAGGGTAATGGTGCCGATCCGTTCTGCACGTCAGCTAGCCGTGGGGTCGGATTCGGTGCAAACAAATGAATCGACTTGCCCTCGATCCTGTCAGGTACCACCCGAGACACGAAGGCCACATCAAAACCCGTGTAACTGTCACGACCATCAACATGATAGGACTGAAAGTCACCTAGTTCCTTTTCACGGAGAACTGCGGCCAAGGCTTCTCCTGCTTCAGGAGAAGACACCTCTGACAGGACAAGGATATCTGGATTTACGACCTCTACGACTGACGCAACACCCTCGAGGTGCCGCATCCTTCCCGGTGGAAAACGATATCGGGCGAAACGCCCCCACTCACCAGGCACGGTAAGTGACTCAACATTGAAGCAGGCAATACGAACATTTGAAGAACGGGCATCCTGCCCTGCTGGATCATCAGCGACCAGACTCCTCAGTGTTGTGAGTACACCACACCAAAAAATTATTCCCACAATTATGCGGCTGCCTAATTGACGAGTGCCCACTTGCATCGTTACATTCTCTTTTCATCTATTGGGGCTATGCACCGGGCAACCGGTTCATAGCCTTTTTTATTTCTCTGATCTCCACAGCAGCATAAGAAATTTCATTCACCCTATGCCAACAGCCCCATTCAACGCCGACACAACACGCCACTCATATGATTTCAACACCTACAAGGCCGACAACGAGAGGCTCACGTACGGCACTTCTCTAAACGGAATCATCCGTGTTGGGGAGACGTCTGTCGGCAAAGGAGTCTTCGCGAGACGCAACATCCATGAAGGTATACTGCTTAGTGAAATCCACGGAACGGTGCTTGACGACTACCCTGAAGACTCCAGCTACTGCATGGCTCTTCCGAGCGGAAAACTCCTGGAACCCACCGCTCCCCTACGTTTCCTGAACCACAGTTGCGATCCGAACTGTGAACTTTTCTACTGGGAGGACGAAGAAACCAACCTCCAGGAAGATCGGCTGTGGCTGCAAACAATCCGACCAATCGTTCCAGGAGAACAACTACTGATCGATTACTGCTGGCCAGCGGACGCAGCAATCCCATGCCAGTGCGGAGCACCAACATGTCGCGGATGGATAGTGGACCCGGACGAATTCCACCTCCTGCCGCTGCAGGAAACTGGCGACGATGGAGCCTCCTTGCAGTCGTATTGATTTCCTGTCTCGCAGGTTACGGGCTCAGCCGCATTCGGATTGACGACGATCTTCGTTCCTTACTCCGAAGTGTTCGTCCAACAAGTTTGTTCAGCGGCTCCGACGCAGCCCGTGTTGATGAAGAATTTGCACTGATCGACGCCATTGGGAATCGCTTTGGTGCACCGGATCGTGACTGCATCATTCGTCTTAAATGTATTGAAGGTGACATCTTTCACGAGCCAGGCCTTTCACAAATCCGAAGGCTCGTCAAAAATCTTGAGGAACTGCCGGATGTGAGTCAGGTTCGGTCAATGTTCGATGTTCGTCGGCAGGGTATTGCTGGAGCAATACTCCCCGTCATTCCCAAGTCAGCCGGCCAGCTCGACCCCCAATCAATCACTGATGCACGTGCTCGTGCCCATGAACACCCACTAATCAGTGGCCAGCTGCTTTCTGCAGACGGGTCAACAGCATTGTGTATCGTTCGCCTGAGTGCCGGTGCCGACCGACCTCCCCAACTTGGACAAGCTGTGGAGGCCATTGAAGCGACGCTTTCCGACTTTGATGCAGACGGCATCAGCGTGCAACTCACGGGCCTCCCTGCATTGCGACATCAGGCGGCTCTGGCTCTTCGACACGACATGCTCATTTTCAACTCACTTGGACTGACGCTCGCTTTTATTCTTTCCGCGACGCTCGCTCGCAGTCTTCGTTCGACGGTCGTTGCCTGCATTCCGCCGGCTGTTGGTGCCGTCTGGGCCATGGGAATCCTTGGACTTTTTGGTGCGCCCATTAATCTCCTCACCAGCGTCGTACCGTCACTTGCCCTCGTTGTCGGGACATGTGACTCCATTCATTTCATCGAGGATATGAGGCGCAGTGTTCGCCGCGGCACCCACCAAATCATCGCTTCAAGTAACGCCATCCGCCGAGTTGGTACAGCATGTGGCCTCACAAGCATCGTCACTGCAGTTGGATTCGCATCGCTTGCCGCGGCTCGAATAGAGGCGGTCCGCACGTTTGGTATCGCCGCTGCTGCTGGTGCCCTGGCGAGTTTCGCGGCCGTTACACTGCTAACACCTCTTCTCGCATCTACCCAGTTCTGCCAGGGACTTCGACTCGGTCGATCGTGGCGACTCGCAAGCCGCATTGCCGGAACACTGACATCCTTTTCAATTCGTCATGCCCGTCCGATTGCGGCAGTTGGCCTTGTTGGAACGCTCGTACTTACTGCGATTGGCATGCAGGTTGATGCCGATAATCGTGTTGTTGACTCTCTTCCGCGACAGGCCGACTCGTCGCAGGCACTGCTTGCCGTTGATAAAGAGTTCGGGGGCGTCATGGGGATTGACGTTGTTGTCCGATGGCCAGAGCACGTGAGTTGGCGAAGTGATGAACTTCTCGGAGCGCTCAATGAAGTTCATGCCATTCTAGACACTGCAGAAGCAACAAGTCATCCGCTTTCGCTGGCATCAGTCACCAATTCAATGCCAGATCGAGTACGTCGCAGACTCTCGGCTGATGCCGTCAACGAAATGGTTGACCCAGCTACAAGAATGGCAATCGTTCGTGCTCGTGTCCGTGACGCTGGATCTCGTCAACTTGAAACAGTCTACGCCGACATTCGCACTGAGCTCGATGCATTGGCTAAAACACACAACGGATGGCGGTTTGATCTTGCAGGCATGTCTGTTATTTCAGCCCGCAATATCCGCCAACTGATCACTGATCTCGGCGGCAGCCTGCTTTTGGAAGTAGCGGTAATTGCCATCATTCTTGCCCTCGCCTTTCGATCACCAGTTGCTGGCATCGTCAGCCTGATTCCAAACGTCTTTCCATTGGCAGTTATTGCAGCTGTCCTTGTACTAACAGGCCGATCCCTCGACCCGGCTACTGTGATTGTGTTTAACGTCTGTCTCGGTCTGGCAGTTGATGACACCGTTCACGTCATGGCCGCACTGGCCAGAAACCGCCGAGAAGGTGTTTCGATTTCCAGTGCGATGCGACGTGCAATAGTCGAAACAGGAAATCCAGTCGTGCTCGGCGGACTTGTTCTTGGTGTTGGGTTTGCAGCTGTGACCGTTAGCAGTGTGCCGTCACTCGCAGGTTTTGGACGCCTCGCCTGTGCTGCAATTGCTGCTGCAACGGTCGCCGAACTTATTCTGTTACCTGCTGTTCTTGTCGTCACAGATGATCTTCTTCGACGATCTGCCCATCTTGGGAAAGCGTGGAAGAACGATCCTATTTTTGGACCAGCACCAACCGTTTCTCCTGTTGCCGGCATACCAGCGCCCTCGGCGTAAACAGTCTGAATCTGCACATTCCTCAATTCTCGTCTGGCCTCAATTCTTGTCTGACACGTTTCCCTCAATACGTTTCCGCAAACTATCAGACATGGAAGCTAGCAGACATGGAAGCTGCCCGACGCACAGTCGTTCAGATTCTCATATTGGCATGTGTCGCCTGAAAAAAAGACAGGAGCATAGTGTCTACAAATAAATAACGTTATGCCGCGGCATATAAACAATTTAGTTCGTCGAGAGTAGAAAAAAAGAAGCGGTTATTCACCCTTCACCTCTGAACATGAGGCACTCACGATGGCACGAAAAGCTCGACTTTCAACTGACCAAAGACACGCCCATCTCCTTCACGAGTCGCTCGAAAACCGCTACCTGATGGCAGCTGATCTTTCTAATGGAGACTTCTCTGACGGACTTACCGGCTGGGTTGTACAGGCAACAGAAACGGCTCAGGTTGAAGTTGTAAACGTAGACGATCCTCGTGTCCTCCTTACGCCCACTGACACCGGAACGGCTGAAATCATCCAGCAGGTATCAGTTACCCCAGGAACTGCCTATCGACTTTCGTTCACAATAAACAGCACCAGCGACAGCTATGCATACGCAGGTGTGCGCGGACATGCAGGGAAATGGTCTGAACTCTCTACAGGAGAGAATAAAGCTGGTCGATACACGCTCGAATTTGAAACAAGTTCAGATGTATCCGAAGTCACAATTTTTGCTCAGGCATATCGTCAGCAAACAGCGCCTATCAGTATCGATGACATTCAACTTGCCTTGGCTGATTCTCCTCCAGTCTCACCAGAACCCGAACCACCGACTGAAACACCGATAGAGCCACCTCAAGACCAACCAATTGAACCACCTACTGAAACACCTCCTCCAAGCGTGGGTGATTCCCTTCTAGAAAACGGTGACTTTGAATCTGATCTGAGTGGCTGGAGCGACATCAGTACTGCTGGTGGAAAAGCTGAGGCCATTCCAGGTGATGCCGGAAGCGTATTGCAGCTTTCACCAAGTGCGGAAGGAACAGCAGCTCTTCTCCAACAGGTTGCTGTTGATCCATCCACCAGCTACCGCTTGTCTTTTTCACTGACAAGTGTCGGTGGGAGCTACGGCTACGCCGGTGTTCGTGGCCATGCCGGAAAATGGTCTGAAATTTCAGTTGGTGACAACGCATCAGGGCTGCAGACGCTCGATTTTGTGACGGATGCGGATGTGTCTGAAATTACTGTCTTCCTTCAGGCGTATCGCCAACAAACAGCGCCGATTGTCATTGATGACATTCGTCTTGAAGCCAACAACGGCACGCCAACACCAGAACCCATTAATCCACCGCCAGTGGATACAACTCCTCCAGATGAAACACCAACAGATCCAGCACCACCAGAAGAACTCCCTCCTCGGGTTGGTAACAATCTTGTTCGTAACGCTGACTTTTCAACTGGAGATCTCTCTGGCTGGCAGTCCTCAGGTCCAGCTGGTGCAGCAACACTCAGCGACGGTGTTCTGAAACTTGCTGCTACACAAGACAATACCATCCGTGTTGAGCAGATGATTACAGGGCTTCAACCAGAAACGCGTTATAGCTTTTCTGTGAAACTTCGCTCTCTCGAAGGTGCGTGGGCATCATTTGGTGTCGATGCAGGCACTCAATATGCGAAGACGAATTCTGCCAAGGGAGACGCTTGGCAAGAAAAACGTTTCACCTTTTACACGGCTGCTGACAGCACCCAGGTACGACTGTTTCTCGAAAGTTACATGGGACAACCAGGCCCCGTATTTTTTGATGATGTAAAAATCGTTGAAGGAAAACTCACGCCAGTAACTCCTCCTGATGAAGGTTGGTTTACGCTGCCTGCACCACGAGCATTAGTCAACGCTGGTGAAGAGATGTTACTGAACAGTGACTTCGCGGACGGGCTCACCGGCTGGGTGCGTGATCATGCTGAAATAGCCAATAACACGGTCACACTTACACCAACTTCTGATGAGTCTGCGAGACTTGTACAAGACATTCCTTTTGCACTTCCCCCTGATACAGCGTACAGCCTTGAAGCAATCGTTCGTGGAGGAGGTCCAGGTGCAACTCTTTCAGTTGCTGGGCGAGACGGACTCACCGCATCTATTCAGATCGAAGAAGGAACCACTCGACGGGTTGTTCTGCCATTCACGACATCGTCTGGCTACGAGACGATTCGTGTCATGCTCGAACAGTACAAGGCAAGCCCAGGAATCTTGACTGTTGAATCTGTTTCACTTCTCGCACAGGGCAACGAGTGGATCGACACGCCAAACCCGATCCCCACGCCAACAACCGAGGTTCTCTTTGACGATTTCAGCGGCCCGCTTGATCCGGAAAGATGGCTGATTGTTGACAAGGCATGGGGTGGCGATAACGGTGGGCTTGTTCCCGAAAATGTTGAGCTTGCAGACGGCAAGCTCTTGCTTCGTGCAAATGGTGACGACTACACCGGAGACGTTGTCGGCCACGGGGACCGAACAACCCGCGTCGGTGCCGGCATTGCCACCCGTGACTACTATGCGTCCGGCCGCTACGAAGTTCGCGCTCGCATTCCGCAGGTCCTCGGCGCAGCGTCAGCTTTCTGGACATTCCATTACATCGAATACGGGCCAAACGATGAGGGCTTTTGGGAAGAGCCAAGTAAGATTCGAAACTCTGAAATTGACTGGGAATTTCCCACTGCTCTTCAAACAGGTAGTGACAATGATCCCATTTCGTATGACTACGCTCGAGTGAACAGCTGGGGTGGAAAACTCGGTGGCGAGGGAGCGCACCATCCAGGCCGAGTAGAAATCATTAATGATGGCGAGTACCACACCTACACCATTGACTGGCATGCTGGAGGTGACGGTGAACTGCCACGGGTTATCTGGCTGATTGATGGCGAAGAAGTCTATCGACATGAAGGAAATGAATTCGGTCAAGATAATATTCCATATCGAGCATCTCGATTCTGGCTGGGAATCTGGTTCCCAGCAGCGGGATTTCAAGAACAAGTTGATGGAGAGACGATATCCCGAGTTGGCTGGGCCGGCGATCCAAACTTCGATCAGGCAACGCTTGAAATCGATTGGGTTCGCGTAACGCCGTTCAATGAAGCAAA
>JALCBP010000021.1:0-40888 GCA_028066355.1 Pirellulales bacterium | reverse complement strand
GCACTGCCTCACGATGGGTACGAAACAGCGGCAGAAACTGGAACGCTTCACCAGTCGATCGACGATGTGAACCTATCAATTGCGGGTGGCCGGCTCTTACAAGGTGCCAATCTGCTTCAGACATAAACAACTCCTTCATTGTTAAAATATTAGACATCTGCCTACAGACGGCTATGCATATCTGAACGATCGCCCACCAAACAACGGAACACCGCCAGCCTTTTGTCACATGGAAACTCTTCAACTGGTTCTTTTCACCCTCATTTGGACAGGCTTCTGGGTACTTCCGCTGAGGCCCCTTTCGCCCACAACTGAGGTTGTTATTGGCCTAATTCCTTTCTGTGCTTTTGGACTTCGTGTATTTACTGGATTCTTTGAAACTGTTCCCCCCGGCGACGAGATTGGAGATTATGTGCGGCCCATCACTGATTGGGTCAATGGGGCAGGGGGGCCGTCATACCAGTTGGTTCTTGATGGTACGGTCGCACTAGGACTTGTATGGTTTGCGCAGGCATTCCATATTCCCTTACGCAGCCGCATCGCTACTGCCTGGATTTTTCCTGCCGTAGCCACTGCGTCCATCGCCACAGATTCGATAACTGGTTTGTCTCTACCGGAGTATCTTGCAGCCACGTTACCAACACCAATTCTTGCTCTCGTTCTGGCACTGCTGTTAAGTGCCTTGGTATGGTGGACTCCAGGTCCGCATACGTTGAACACACGTCGATATGCAGGATTAGCCATCATTGGCCTTATACCGTCTGCTACGATTCTTCTGGTGCTGGTAACGCCCCTGATTATCAACGTCTCACCAGACCAATTAGCTCCGGTGAAATCTCTTCTTAGCCTTGGGGCGGGATCATTAACAGCATTACTCGGGTATCTCTTAAATCCTTTTCAGGCAACCCGAAGCCGTCTTCTTTTTGCGCTTGTTGTTGGGGTTTCTGTTGGGGCCGTCAGCGCACTTCATCTCTCAGATGTCGTGAGATAACAATTCATAAATTAGAAATCTACTGGCTTCCAACACCAGGCGCCTCTTCCACTTTTACCCATTCTATTTCAAGGTTGAAGGCACCAGGCTTTTTATCACTTAACATGAAACCAATCCTACTTATCTGACCGGGAGTCAAAACACCTCCTCCCTGAACTCGTCGACCAAAGGACGTTGCTACGAAAGTTTTGAGAGGAACAAACACCTCGGTCCATTGACCATCCACGCTTGGTAAGGCTGCACGGTATGAAAATGCCATCCTTCGGGTTTTCGGGTACAAATTGAAAATGTAAGTCCGACCGTCACCCTTGAGCCGCACCCGAAACCCATCCTCAATGGCCATTTGAACATCGATAGGCCCAGACCGAATTGACGAAAAGCCACCATTATTATCTAACGACAAAGTACCGGAGAAGTTCATTACGCCATCATCAGTCAGCCGTGCCTTTCCTACTGATCGACCACCCATCACTCCATCATTCACTACATTCCATCCGGACGAATTCTGCTTATCTCCAAAATCAACAAGAACGTTCTTTTCAACGGGAACTGTTACCTGACTCAAACAAAGAGCCAGAAGAGTTGTGCAAACATAAGTCAGATTCATAAACTTCACCCTTTTTAAGTTTTTAAGCTGCGAAATCGTTCATGTGGGTGATTGCAAGTTGCAAACATGTCGCAATCGTAACCCAAATAAGATAGGGCACTTGTGCGATAGCAACCCATCGGCGATGCCGCCAAATCAAAGTCATTCCCCAGATAATTGTCGCCAAGACAACAATGATATCAACTGAAGCAAGAATGAGGCTTCGTGCCCCGAACAGAAGGGGCGTGAATGACAAATTCGCGATAAGGTTAATCGCAAAGGGAAGAGCAACAGACCAAGATATCTTTCGTTGAATTGCTTTAAAAAAAACATAGCCAAAGCTGAAAAAAATAATCGGATAGAGTATTTGCCAAATAATGCTGATGGTCTCTGGGTCGGGCGTCCATGCTGGTTTTTCGAGACTCTCGTACCATTGCATCCACGACATTGGAAAAGCCCTTTTCAGAAGTCTGTTTTTTTCTTCACACTAATGGTTTAGCCGGTCGGGTGGGGAGCACCTGTCTACCTTCCTAGAGGTTGAATACAAGGCCCATGGCGATCATGGCTCACTAAAAGCCCTGCATTTTCAGGACAAAGACTTTTTAATGCTGATGCTAATTTTGTTCGCACGAAGTTCTCTTCTAAGTCTACAGACAATCTATGTCATTGCTGGAATTCTAGCCGTTATTGCCGGGGTCCTTTATTCTCGAATGTCAATGAGCTAGTTCTGGCTCCTTGCAAGCTTTGACTTCGTTTTTAGCAGACATTCCGGGGCTCGTTTCATTATCAAGCAGACTCTTGCCCTAATCTTTACCCACCCACGGCCCCATCAATCTGCATTTCGATGTTTTACTTCTGTTGTAGAAAGCGGTATACCAATGAAATTGGCGGGATCGGAATTAAATGCGCGTACGTCCGGAGAGATACTATGCTTACGATTCATCCATCGAAGGCTGCTCGTAATGGTGGCTTTACGCTCATTGAATTGCTTGTTGTAATTGCAATTATTGGTGTGCTGGTTGCACTTCTACTTCCCGCAGTACAAACAGCCCGAGAAGCGGCCCGCCGTTCTTCATGCACAAACAATCTCAAGCAGCTCGGTATAGGCCTCCACCTCCACCATGACACCCAGAAAAAATTTCCGCCAGGCGGGATCTGGTGGACGAATAGCCCAAGCAATACAAATGCCTGGTCCAAGAATCGTGGGTCACTTCTTTACTACATACTCCCTTACATGGAGTTGAATTCGGTGTACGACCAATTCGATCCCACTCGCACCATTGCTTATCAACAATTTACTTCACCACCAGCGACTGGTTCCCCCTATATAGCAGGCACTGTTATATCAACTTTTCGTTGCCCCTCAGATGATTCCCCACTCATGAATCGTGAGGTTATCAACGGCATCGCCATTGGTAATCTTGCAACATTCAGCTACGCAGCCTCCAAGGGTCCAACGCGGACCGGCAATAATCCACAGGGGCAATGCCCTGAACGCGCAGCGTGGGACACGTACAAACTCAGTTCCAGTGACTGGAGCCCAGCTGGGCCGTTCACTCGTTACGGCCGTGGATACCAAAGCACAATGCGAGATATACAGGACGGTCTCTCAAACACAATCTTCATGGGAGAGGTTCGGAGTGACTGCACCTTTCATATCATGAGAGGCTGGGCACACTCTAGCTGTACCCAAGGCATGATCAGTACTATCTACCCAATGAACTACGATAGTTGCACACAAGATCAATCAAATGGCGCGTGTCGTTGGTGGGGAAACTGGAGCACTGAATTTGCTTTTAAGTCCAGACATCCTGGAGGTGTACAGTTTTGCTTTGGTGATGGGTCCGTCCGCTTTCTTTCAGAGAACATGGAACATTGGTCATATCAATATCTTGGATGTATGAATGACGCCAAGGTTACCTCTTCGCCCTAAGGTAAAACCAATGATTCACTGCTATCCCTCACCTAGAGCAGCGTTTTCGCAAACCATAAACAGCAAACGTAGTTCCTCCAGTATTCTCTCTATTTTTCTCTTTCTCTGCGCCCTCTCCATCTCCTGGCAAATCATCGGGTGCGATAGGCCATCCAATATTGTTCCAGTAACTGGCACGGTGCTACTTGACGGGAAGCCGCTGGAGGGTGCTGCTGTTCTCTTTCACCCAGAGGCTGATGAGAGACCAGCAGTTGGCATCACTGACAACCTTGGCAACTTCCACCTCACAACAAGAACCCAGGGTGATGGTGGGTGCGTCGGCATCAATCGTGTGTCAATCACAAAGGAACGCAACGACCCCACAAAACATGATGCCGAGGAGGAAAGTCAAAATTTCACTCTGGTCACACCGCCCCAATATGCAAGCCCAGACCTTTCCGGCCTCGAAATTAATGTCTCTCCTGGCATGGATCCCATTATTTTTGAACTGACTTCACACTAGCAGCGGATCGACTGTCAATTATCTACTGCTCGGCTAGTTCAACCTTGTAACAGATAGCAATATCATTCGGTGCAACTGCGGGTGTCGTCACATATAGAGCATCGTCCTCAACAAACCAATCAATTTCCTCGGGAGAATCGAGCACCGTTACGTTCTTGATCTGCAGATGCCCACCAAGCTTTCTTCCCAGACTTTTGATCGCGATTCTTTGATTTGCTCCAGCCCAGCCTAATTGGATAGCAAAGACACAATTCTCTTTTTGCGTGAACCGAATATTTTCACTCGTGTAGTCACCGCTCATTTCAACAAAATGCCCACTCGACGCCAGCCGCTTTGGCCCCTCTCCATAACTCGAAAAGGGCCTGGACCCATAAATGGCTTCGCCATTCGCCCGCAGCCAAACCCCCATCCCAAGAAGACTTTCACGTTGATCATCCGGAATAACACCTTCAGCTGTTGGCGAAATATTCAATAACAAGTTACCGTTTTTACTCACTATATCGATGAGTGTGTGAAGCAAAACCTTTGATGTTTTGATATCCAACTCTTCTGTGTAGGACCAGCTTCCCGTTGTTGTCCATGAACCAGCGCTAATGGTGTCGTCTGTTAACCAGGTAAAATCGGTGAGTTTGTCAAGCCGCCCCTTCTCATAATCAACAACACCTACATCAGCGGGTAAATCTTCTTGCTTATACGTAACAACCACGTCTTTATTCCAGTCCTTAGCGGCATTGAAATACTCAGCAAGAAATTCTTTCCTTTCTTTTTCTGGAATACGATCGAGCCATGAGTCGAACCAGATCAAATCAGGCTCATAAGCGTGTATGACTTCGCTTAGTAGAGCTTTCCACATCGTTAGAAACTCTGACCAAGGCATTGTTCCATAGAGCTTTTTCAGTTGTTTGTCACCAGAACTCAACCTCTCCGGTGACTCTCGCTCAAGATACTTCTGCCTCCCTAGATAATGCCAACGGTGCTTGTCTGGATCACCCTCGGCAGCCCGACCCACTTTAGCATGGTGGAAGGTGGTAATGAATTTCATCTGTCTCTTGCGAATAGCGCGGGCCATTTCCCCAACAACATCACGTCGTGGCCCGACTGCCATGCTGTTCCATGGTGTAACTGCAGAATCCCACATTGCAAAACCATCATGGTGCATTGCAACGGGGCCAGCAAATTTTGCACCCGCTAGAAAAAAGAGGTCCGCCCACTCCTCAGCATTGAACGATTGTGCGGTGAACAATGGGAACAGATCGTGATATTCAAAATCCTTTGGCTGCCCATACGTACGAATATGAAATTCATGTTCCCGATATGTCTGAAAACCAATACCCTTCGTTGCCGCCTTTTTAGGTTTTGGGGGCTTTCCACTTACATGACCATACATCGTCCGTGGGTAGTGTTCATTCCCAAACGCTGGAACAGCATAAGGCCCCCAATGAAAGTAAATTCCAAACTTGGCATTGCGAAACCATTCCGGAGCCTGATGATGTCGAGCGAGGGATTCCCATTGTGGTTCGTACTCTTCTGCATGCAGCTGCAGATTATTGATAAGACAAGCCGAAACAATCACACACGTCAACAAAGAAACTCGTAGTGATGTCATGAGCAAACCCCTCTCATAACGACAGCCAATTTATTTCTGTTCTAGATGAATCTTTAAACAGTGCGCAAAGTCTGTCGGTCTTTCCGCCGGAAATGTGACTCGTAGCCCATCGGGGTGCCGTTCCCAAACTAGGTCGCCTGTGTGCCCAAGCATCTCAACTGATTGAATGCCGCTAATTCGCCGATTACCCGGAGCAAGAAGAGCAAACTCAACATATTCCTTGTTATTAGGAGGCCATTTTAGGACAAAAGCATAAAGATAATCACCCTTTACTGTGTAACGAACGTCTCTATACGTAAATGGAGATTCCTCTACAAAATGGGGAATCTCATTTACTTTTCCCTCACCGAAATAGTGCCATGGACGGGTTCCATAGATACCCTCACCATTTACGTCCAACCAACCGCCAATATCCTCGAGAATTTTTGTGGCCGTTTCATCAAGTGTCCCATCAGCGCGAATTGGGATATTTAATAGTAGATTTCCATTCTTGCTAACGATGTCAACAAACTTATCAATTTGAAGGTCCGATGTCGTATAGGGCTTATTAGCGTTGTAGCCCCAGGAACCGATTGAGTCATCTGTCTGCCAAGGCTCCGGAAGTATGTGTCCTGCCTTGCCGCGTTCGTAGTCAAGTGTCGTTATGCCGTCAGCGTATAGTCCCTGCCATGGCCGTTCTTTGACACACATCACGCCTTCTGGACGAGCATTATAAAAATGCGCTATGACATCCATTCCTGTTTGACCATTGTCTTCACCACGAAATGGTACCGCACAATCAAAATAGAGATGATCGGGCTCATAGTCATCGATAAGTTGTTCGAGTCTCCGCTTCCAGTGATCTCTCCAGACTTTGGGCGCATTCAGCGGGGCACGTGGGTGCGTGCTCTGCCCATCGTTTGGTGGATAGAGGCCTTTTCCCGTACCTTGCCCACCGTCGTAGGCGATACCTTTTTTTGCTCCCTGTGTATCAGCTTGATTCGCGACATTGAGCCAACTGTAGCTACGCGACAAATGTGTGGTCACACCAAAACGTAAGCCTGCTTTTAGTGTGGCCTCTCGCCAGGCACCAATAATGTCTTGTTTCGGACCCATTTCGACCGCATTCCACTTGTGATGGGTCGAATTCCACAAGTCAAAGTTGTCATGATGGACCGCACATGGTGAAAAATATTTCGCACCGGCCCGTTTAAAGAGAGCCAGCAATGCATCAGGGTCAAATTTCTCTGCTTTCCACAGTGGAATAAAATCCTTGTAGCCAAACTCTGAAGGATGCCCGTAATGCTCAAGGTGATACGCATAGTCTTCACCACCCTCTTCATAGAGTTTGCGGGCGTACCATTCTCCACGTTCAACAACTGAATAAGCACCCCAATGCAGATAGATTCCAAACTTTGCATCACGAAACCATTCTGGGCACTGATATTGCTGGAGAGACTTCACAGTAGGCTCAAACTTTTCAGCTGAGTAACCATTTACTGCAAGGCCAATGCATACAAAGGCGACAGTACTTTTGATCATCGCCTTTAGTCCGGGTAACGTCATTCTTGTCTCCATCTAATCTTTTGTTGAATGCGGGTTAATACCTGTAATTTTAAATACAAAAACATGTTCACATGGCAGATCATGTATGCCAATATTTGTAAGATCAATTTCGATCGTATCACCTACGCTTCGCCAAGAGAGCTTCTTCTTCGATCCGAGAAGTGACACATTGATTGCATCTGACGCAGTCACCTCGCGGATGACTAATGTTTCACCAACTGGCCAGCCAGGGCTGAGCGCATAGAGCGTATCTCCTCTGCTGGTAAACATCACTTCTCTTGATGCATTTCCAGGCTTTGGACGGATGGTTGACTCAATTAGCGCGCTTCCTGTGTGGTGATCTTCTTTTGTAAACTCTGGCCTCGCTCCAGCGCTCCATTGTGCATCTTTAATCCAACGACGGGTGCCATAAATGGCTTCACCGTTGACCGCAAGCCAGTCTCCAATTTCAGAAAGACGTTCCTCCATGATGACGGGAATTCGGCCGTCATGCGTCGGACCAACATCTAACAACAGGTTTCCACCACGTGACACGGTGTCGGCAAGCATAAGAATAAGATGTTCTGCCGTATTGTAATCCTCAAATGACTCTTCTCGATTAAAACCGAACGACATACCTATGCCACGGTTTTCTTCCCAAAGCACGTTGGGGTCGTCAAACCCAGCACCATATTCAGTCGTGAAATAGCCACCGTGTTTTCCTCTGACCTTGCCCCACCGATCATTTATCACTACTTCATTTTTATTCGGGGCATTGTTGTACAACCAGGCAAGCAGTGGTCGCGTCTCCCATTTTTCATCATCCATCCACCAGTCCCCATCAGAAAAAATCAGTGAAGGTTTATACTTTTTTACAAGTTCCTTGAACTGTGGGTACATCACATCATGGATGTATTTCTTTCGGGCAGCAGCACCTTCGGAACTCTCCTCTTTTTTGCCAGCGTAGGGCTGCTCGCCTTCAGGCCAGAATGGGTTAAACCAATCCCAGATAGAGTAGTACAATCCCATTTTAAGACCCTCGGCTCTAACTGCCTGTGTGAGATCTCCGACAAGGTCCCGGTGTGGTCCCGACTCAACGCTATTCCATGCTGTGCCGAAACTCTCAGTCGCTTCTTTGCTTGGCCACAAACAATACCCGTCGTGATGTTTCGATGTGAGTACAACATAGCGGGCACCACTTCGTTTAAAAATTTTTGCCCACTGTTCAGGATCAAAAAGTTCACAGGTAAATAACGGGCGAAAATCTTCATATTTGAACTCCTCACCATAGACCCGTTTGTGGAACTCTTTCACGGCTTCCGACCGGGCTACAGCAGCGGCGTGCTTTCGCGGGAGCCCGTCTTTGGCATGCCAATACCACTCCGCATACGTCCCCCGGGGTGACCAAGCTGGAACTGAGTAGAGTCCCCAATGAATAAAAATACCGAACTTCGCATCCTGGAACCAGTCAGGCGTTGCTCTTGAATCAAGCGATTCCCAAGTTGACTCATACTCCGAAGTGGATGACGTCTCGGCATGTACCTGCGGAGTACTATAGGTGCTCCAAATAATCGCCGCTATTAAGCAACAAAAGAGCAGGGGGCCATACACTCGTCTGCCAAGCCCTTGACCGTAAAGGTAAATCGCTCGCCGTTTAAGAATATTCATTCATCGTTCCCTTTACGTTACAGGCCCTTAATAATTTATCGCTTTAAATCAATGTAGGTGTCCATCCGGACCACTCAACCGTCCCCCCCAAAGGTACCCACAAGACGCGCCAGGCCCAAGTCACAGTGCTTTTGACGTCATCTGAATAACTCTAAACAATGACCCTGCGACTTAGTGTTCGTTAGTTTTATGTTCTACTGGGCACTGACTTCATTTACGATGCATCAGCCACATGTTGTGCTCATGCATCGAACATCGCCTTACAGAATCTTATCACGGAAACACCATTTCCTATTTGGATGAAGACGCCTTACCCATGTCTCCCAGCGTTGGAACTCACTCGATTGATTTGCCACCGTCAGCTAAAGGTCTTCTAGCAGTTGCCCTGTGCGGGTATGTCCTTTTCCTACTCGCTATCAGCATCTTTGCCAGCCGCCGAGTTACCACAGAAGCCGACTACCTTATTGCAGGCCGACGACTTCCACTAGCTCTTGCATGGGGAACGCTTATTGCAACATGGTTCGGTGCAGCGACCATGTTCGGTGCCGCAGGGGCTGTTCGTGAAGAGGGCCTGTTGGGTGTTGTGCTCGATCCTTTTGCTTGTGCTGGTACGCTGATTTTGGCTGGTGTTTTCTTTGCTCGTCCATTGTGGAATAAAAACATCTTCACAATGGCCGACTTTTATCGTCAGACATACGGCCCTGCAGCCGAGCTAACTGGTGGTCTCATTCAGGTACCGAGTTATTTTGCGTGGATTGCACTGCAGTATTCTGCACTTGCAAGCCTGCTCGAATTATTTTTTGCCATCCCAATTCCAGTTGGACTCATTCTCGTCGCCATAATCACACTTGCTTACACACTCATTGGGGGCATGTGGTCAGTCACTTTGACAGACACCTTACAAATACTCGTGGCAATTGCCGGTCTCGTCGTCCTGACCTCTGCTGCACTTTCAGATCCACTCCTTGGGAATGGTAACCCTCTTCTCGGCGCGAGCGTTCTATTTGAAAAAATTCGTATGAACCACCCTCATCATTTGAATTTTTGGCCTGACTACGCTGTGGCCGGCTCCTTGACTGCATACGTCACTGCTGTGCTGAGCGTGCTTGCAGCGTGGGCGACCGGGCTCTTCGGGAATATACCGGGCCAAGACCTTCAACAGCGCGTGTTTTCCGCTCAGGACGCCACGACCGCATCGCGCGCCTGCATTCTGGCTGGGCTGCTTTATCTCATTTTCGGAAGCCTTCCTTTATTACTCGGTTTGGCCTCACTCATCACGCATCCCGGCGGGTCGCTCGATCCTGTTGCCTATCTCGCCAATGCCTATCTTTCTCCCGCGATGCTCATTATTTTCGTCATTGCAGTTGTTTCCATGATCGTATCAACGGCTACGAGTGCAGTGTTGGCACCCGCTACTATTCTGGGACATAACCTCCTTGTACGACTTCCCTTCTTCAAAGAAGAAAGAGCACTGCTCCGTGACCGTCTTAGCGTCGTGCTGGTCTCAGTTGGTGGCCTCTGCATCGCCATGCTCGGCGAATCTCTGATGGGACTTTTAGATATTGCACTTTCAATTCAACTTTCCGCTCTGTTTGTTCCCGTTGCATTCGGTATCTATGTACCCCGCCGTAATCAGACAAGCTGTATTTTAGCAATGGTCTTTGGATTTTTTGTATGGTCTGTCACCTATGGAATTGAAGTATGGAATCCGGCAGAGCATCATTTACTCTCGAAAATAATGATAATTCCTTCAGATTTCTACGGCCTTTCCGCCAGTATTTTTGGTTACTGGCTAGGATTAAAGGTACATGGCTCACCCTCAACGAAAACTTCCTAACACACGCTATTATCAATGACTGATCCGCGAATCGAAAACTCCGAAGGTCGCGCCTGTGCGACATGTCGATTCTGGCGATTGCAAGCGATTCGTGATGAGTCCGATTGGGGACAATGCCGTAGAATGCCACCGATCCTCCCTGAGTTGGCCGATGACAAACTCGTTGTTGCCGGCATTTGGCCCTCCACAAAGTCAGAAGACTGGTGTGGGGAGTGGGAGTCAGCTATGTCCAGCGACGCGAATAATTCGCAGCCATAAAGAATCTACCAGCCGCTGTTCAATCCAGCCAAAAACAACTGGTTTCTAGCTCCAATTATTTTGCACCACCAGCTTTGCTTTTTTTAGCTAGTCACCTGTGCTGAACTTCTCCAAAAATTATCGAAAAAAAACCGGGACTTTAAGCGATCTCAAACCAATCAGCCTAAGAACTGTGATCATGCGCACAAGACCAGCATGCACTAAGAGAATACACAAGCGGTCGAGATTGACGCACTTGAATTCCTCTCACCCGTTTTTTGGAATGTCGATGCGTAAATACATTCATGACACATAGAGGGTGTCGTCTATCGCATTCTGGCTAATTCACCAAAGAAGACAATGTGTCCACCCCAGTTGACAGCGTAGTTTCAAACTCTCATCAGCCGTTTTTGGTAAATTTGACGTCAATTTCCAAACTCCACACCAACCTGCTGTGACCCGAATAATATTTCATGTAATACGATATATACTTCAGCTATAGTACAGAACACGCAGTGCATACCACGTTTTCCTAGGGGAAAAGTAGCCTTCGGCATCATTTATTCTTTAGAACAGGTCATCATGAGAAAAGCTTTTACACTTATCGAATTGCTCGTTGTGATTGCAATTATCGGTGTGCTTGTAGGACTTTTGCTGCCGGCGGTTCAGCAGGCACGAGAAGCAGCTCGCAGGCTCAATTGTCAGAACAAGTTCAAACAGGCCGCACTTGCCTACGCCAATCAGGCTTCTTCAAATAATAATAAGTTTGCCCCACTGGCAGTAAACGTTGATGCGCGAAATTGTGGCTGGGGGCTCTTCTTGCTTCCCTTTATTGAGCGAAGCAACCTTCACGATCAGTACTCATTCGATGCACCATTTTTCTTTGAAAACCTGGCCTATGGCATTCAAAATAAAGCGGTGTCAAACACTCGTATCGAAGACTTTCTCTGTCCCTCGAGTCCCGAGCCAAGCGGACCTTACACATTCAGTGGGTTCGGACTTCCAATGACGGCATATGTCTCTGACATGTCACCCATAGTACGAGTCGATCCGAATCTCATGACATATCTCGGCAAAACGGCTGAAGCGTCTCAGCTTGCAGGTTGTCTCAAAGCTGTCCCTCGAGACGATTCATCTGATGGGCTGACAAGCTATGCAGAGATCGTTGATGGCACCTCAAACACCGCGCTTCTGGTTGAAATCGCAGGAAAAGACATGGTCTGGCAGAAAGGCACAAATACCGGAAATCAACTTTCAGCAGCCTATGGAGGGCTGGGAGGTTGGGCCGATACGACAAGTGGAAACACAAAGCTCACTGGAAGCTTACCCAATGGCACTTCGGGGCCAGGGGCATGCGGTGTGAATTGCAGCAACGACCTTGGACTCTATTCATTTCACCCAGGTGGAGCCAACGTTGCCTTTGTCGATGGTTCAGTTCAGTTCATCAATGAAAAGATTGATATTGAAACACTAATAGGGTTCATCACACGAAATGGTGGCGACTGACTTAGACTCTGCCTTTGTTAATTAACAATTTAGACTAACGCATGCGGAGTTAATTTTTGTCCAGACTATCTTTGATCATTCTTGTTTTTTTAGTCACTGGGTGCACACGCTCAGAGTATCCAAATGAAACCTATCCAGTGACCGGGCGGATTCAAACGAGTGATGGAATTCCAGCAAGTAACGTTCGCGTGACTCTTCATTCCTCCAAACTACTCTCTGAGGGTGATCCGTTTCGGCCGTCTGGAATGACCGATGATGAAGGAATTTTTCAACTCACAACATATGAAACACACGATGGAGCGCCCGTAGGTAACTATACGATGACCTTTCGATGGGCCGAACCGCAAAAAAACATGCTCGACCCAATGCCGAAAGATAAATTGCGCAATCGTTTTGCAATGCCAACAGAAAACTCACTAACCTGTGAGGTCGGTCAGGCTGAATTGCAGGACCTTGGTACATTCGAGGTCGATCTGAAAGCTCTCACTATCGATCGCGTAATGCCCTAAACTTCTTGTTCAGCCCACAGATCAATAAACTCGGACAAGCATGTTCGTTCACGTAGACTGCGTTCAAACAACTGCTTGTAACAACTTCGAAAATGCTAGGTTGATCCCGATGAATATGCTCAAACCCGTACGCTTCGCACATACGAAACCATATTGGCAGGTGTTGATCCTTATTTTGTTGCCTTTGCAGATGCTCGCGAGAACACCGCTGCAGGCTGGCGAATCGAGCTCATCCGCTACCTCTTCCTCTAAACACCAGCCTGATACTGCAACACCGCCGATTTTTTCTGCTGATTTTGAGAACGCGAGCTATGGTATCTATACCAAGGAACAACTCAGCCTCGACTGGAACAACCCTTCGTGGTCAGACGGGATTGAAGAAAAACGCGTGTCTGTCGTTGCAACCAATCGTGGTTCTCGAGCGCTCACCGTCACGTTTCCTGCCCACACCTATGGCTCAGAAAAAAATGGAGCCGTATGGCGACTGAAGTTTGATGAATCCTACCCGGCTGTTGAGGCTCGATTTGATGTCATGTTTAAAAAGGGATTTGGCTTTGCCCGTGGTGGTAAACTACCCGGACTTTTTGGTGGGAAGGGCAACACCGGAGGAGATAAACCTACAGGTAAGGACGGATTTTCGGCCCGCATGATGTGGCGAGAAGACGGCAGAGTCGTTCAATATCTCTATTACCCTGATCAACCAGATAGATACGGTCATCAGATACCCTGGATAGACCCAACAACTGGAAAACAAATCAAGTTTCAACCAGGCCAATGGCACACAGTCGTGCATCAACTCGCTATAAACACGCCTGAAAAAAATAACGGCACGTTGCGTGCTTTTTTTGATGGCAAAGTTGTATTAGACATCGACGACCTAAGATTCCGTGACACAAACGATTTCGCGATTGATGGATTTTTATTGAGCACTTTTTTTGGTGGTGGGGATGCTTCATGGCAGACCACCGCTGAAGAGATCCTATTTTTTGATAATTTTCGGATCAGCAAAATTCCAAACTGATCAGTCAACTGAATGATTATGTCTCAAGAAACGTATCCGTATGTTCGTAGCCCGGTGCACAGGTACAAAGAAAAATGAGTTCCTCATTCCCTGTGTTCTCAATTGTATGCCGTTGACCAGGTGGGATGGCGATTGCATCGCCAGGCCCCACAGTAGAGGTTTCCTCACCCAAGGTCATTTTGGCTTGACCGACCAGGATATAGTAAATCTCTTCTGTCACAGCATGGTAATGCGGTGTGGTGGCAGCACCGGGAGCAAGCCGAGCCTCTGCGAGCGACTGCTTACGGATTGAAGAATTCCGATGAGCAAGGAGCTCACGAATTGTTGATCCATCTGCAGTCGTAAACGGGACGGCTTCTTTCTGATTCACAACATCCATGGTATGTGTCTCCGCTACGTAAACTCACTATCTGTAGGTTCACAAATACTATCGTTTCTACTCTTAACATCCTACGCCAAGGTACTGCCACCATTGAGACACTGGGTCCAAGTTCATAGTGACGACTAGGCCAAGTCTACGATTTACACAGACTAATTTTGCCAAGCGCACGCACCTCGTAGGATGAATGCCTTGGGAAACTCCTTCTAGGGTTTGCGTTTTTTGCTGGAAGTCGTGTCCGACTCAGGTGAATCACGACCCCCGAAGTATTTTTCACGAATCCATTGTGGCTGCCACCTATCAAGTATCCGGGGCTTTCCAGTGAGATTGATTGCTTTTGGCTTTGGATTATCCGTTGAAAGTGATACTGTGTCGCCTAGTTTTTTCTGCCACCGCTTCATCTCACCAATAAGACGCTCAACATCATTGGCATGATCAGGGTTTTCTGCAAGGTTTCCCATCTCAAGGGGGTCCGATTCGAGATCGAATAGAAGACGGTAATTAATTTCTGGATAGACATGAAGCTTCAATTGCCCATCGCGTATGGTTCTCATTTTATCCTGATAGGCCAGAAAAACAGAGTTTCGCACTGATTTCTGACTCCCTTCAAAGACCGAGCGAAGATCGTAACCATCAACGCCCTCTGGCACATCAACTTTTGCATAACCACAAAAAGTACGATACAGATCCAGCAAATACGTCATCGCCATTGTAGAAGTATTTGCAGGGATGCCGGGGCCGCGAACCACTAACGGACAACGCATTGAATGCTCATAGACATTCTGTTTCCCGAGCAGTCCATGGCTTCCCAATGCCAGGCCATGATCTGCCGAATAGACCACGACAGTATTTTCACCAAATCCATGTTCATCTATCGCATCTAGAATTCGCCCTATTTGTCCATCCAGATGGGTAATAAGCCCATAATATTCACAGAGTTGATCACGAATGACATCCGGCTGGCGTGGCCAATCTGCAAGACCTTCATCACGTCCTCCACGACTTATCTGACCATTATCGAACGGATGCTGCGGCAGAAAATTCTCTGGAAGCGGCGGTGGATTGTCATAGTACGTCTGCCGGTATGATTCTGGCGGATTCCTCGGATCATGCGGCGCCGTGAACGCGACATAAAGAAAAAAGGGATGGTTTCCATTTTTTTGCGTAGCGAGGTAATCAATGGCGGCATCAGCAAAAAGGGTACTTGAAAACCCATCACCAACACGGGCATTGGTCAGTTCACCCTCTCCAGTGAGATCTTGAAGTGGCACTTTTGTGTGATCACACATTCCGCCCATCATAATTGACTTACCTGACTGGAATGCTCGCGCCAGAGTTGGGAGCCCATTATGCCATTTCCCTACAGCATGCGTTGCATATCCGTTCGCACCGAGGAGCGCTGGTAATAAGGGCAGTCCATTCCAGTTGCGAGTGTCATCTATCCGCATCCAATGTCGTCCGGTCATAATCATTGACCGACTGGCAACACACACTGCTCCTGAGTACGACCCCGCACAATAGTTCTGATGACAACTCACGCCCTCTCGTACAAGTCGATCGAGGTGTGGAGTTTGGATGTGGCTGTTACCATGTGCGGCAATTGTGTCCGCACGCTGATCATCAGCAAACAAGAAAACAATATTCGGGCGGTCAGCTCCCTCAGACCTACCGGCACCTACAGAAAGTAGAAAACAGAAAATTACGCCACAAACCAATCGGTTCATCGTTTTCTCCTATGCGGATGTTTTGCACAAAATCATCCTGAGTCATGACGACACTCTACCGGTCGCACTTAAACATAAGTTTCGCAACGGTTTCTATCTTTTTTCGTAGACATCATCAACAATAAGATAAAAATGCGGTTGCTAAAATATCCACAACAAAAACACAGACAACAAAAGCTCGATTCCTGCAAAGAAAAACTTTCTCAATCTACCCTTCACTGATGTGCCATGCAGAAACTACCTTACGCGCTTTTCTTGCTCACGTATTGCCATGTGACTATGACAGGTGCAACCGAAATTGTCGGAACTGAACGCCCCGCCAAGTCAAATGTCGTCTTGATTCTCACAGATGACCTCGGCTGGCAGGACGTCCATTGCTATGACATTGACGGGCCATCCCCAATGGAGACACCGAATATTGACCGGCTTGCCACGCTGGGCGTGATGTTCTGGCAAGCGTATTCACCAGCTCCCGTATGTGCTCCGAGCAGAGCAGCAATATTAAGTGGACTTCATCCAGTGCGCGGTGGCATGACCTCTGTGGCAGGTGGAGTCCCACCACGCCCACAAAGTAAAAATGCTCGACGAATCTCGCCGTTTTATCTCGCCCGAATGCCACGAGAACGATTCACCCTCGCCGAGGCACTCAAGGCTTCCGGGTATCGCACCGGACATTGTGGCAAATGGCATATTTCCAAAAACCACTACGACTATCCACAGCCGTACCAACACGGCTTTGAAATGTCGGCACACGACCGTGGCGTACAGGTTCCCATGAAGCCAAGTCGACTCGCTGGGTTCGCGACCACAAAATCTGACGATCCATATCAACTTGATGAAAATGGCTTTCCTTTTGACACCCCACAACAGGCTGCACTTGATTTCCTGCAAACCAATAAAGCGGAACCGTTCTTTCTCTACTATGCAACCTGGCTCGTTCATGCACCAATCGTCATGAGGAGTGAGGCTCTACTGCGGAAATACGAAGCCAAACTTGGCGTGACACTAAAGCCAGAACACGCAACAACATGGCGCACACCAGGCCAAACAAACCCGTTTTACTGCGCGATGGTCGAACAGCTTGATTACTATGTCGGGCAACTGATTCACTCTCTCGAAACAACCGAGGACCCCCGATGGCCAGGCCACAACCTAATGGAAAACACGTACGTCTTTTTCACATCTGACAATGGCGGTATGGAGGGCAGCAGGAACGAGATTTACACAGATAACTCGCCACTTGATCGAGGAAAAATATCACTCAAAGAGGGCGGCACCCGCGTGCCCTTTATTATCACCGGACCAGAAATCCCTCAGGCTGTACAGAGCGATGTCATGGTCAACGGACTCGATTTGTACCCAACCATACTCACCCTGACGGACTCAACAGTACCGAAAGGCAAGATTTTTGATGGCTGTGACCTAAGTGTACTACTCAAACAAGATCCCTCGGACCCTACGCTCGCACGAACCCAATCTGGATCAGTTCGAGATACTATGTTCTGGCATTTTCCCCAGTCTGAAAACTCATCTTCAATAAGAAAGGGTGATTACAAACTCTTTCGCCAATATCAATCGCAGTCAATCGAGCCTACGAAATCACTCTATAAACTCTACACGACGAATCAAAACATCTCTCGCGATGATATTGAGGAAGCAAAAGACTTGTCAAAACTTCTGCCCAAAAAAACCGCCTTACTCAATACAGAACTGTCACAGGCAATTAAAAAAATGGGTGGGCGCGAGCCATACTTCAATCCTACTGCGTCTGGGCTTCCGGGAAGTGATCAGGCTCCACAGATTATCCGGTATAAACAAACTGACAATATGGTTGTTGTGTCTTATCAGAATAACGGAGCAGCCGTTCTTTACGCTGACCTGATCTATACACCAAACGAAGGACGAGAGTGGCTTCTTTCATCTGGCGAAAGCCTTCCTGACGAGGTCATCTACGAAATACCTTCTGGAACAACACACTATTTTATTAATCTCATTGATGAAAATAACTTTCTCACTATCTATCCACCCGTTGATGATGCGACTCTAAAAAAAGAAAATTTGAGTCTCGTAGACGCAGCGATCTCAGCAGGTTACCCAGAGCCCGTAGACGGCGACGCAGTGTTATTTGCCAAGGTTTACCATGAACGTCTTTCAACAACCCCACCCGACAAGCAACTCGCAGCCTATGACTTTGAAGACAACAAGGTTGATAGACTGCACCTTGTCGGAGCGGGAACTTCTATTACGGAAACAGTTTCTGCCGCTGGTGGACATAGCCTCGAACTGAAGGAATGTGACAGCAATGACCGACAATGGATGCCGATGACCAGCATTCCTCTTTCTGTACAAGAGCCCAGGGAAGTCACTGGATACCAGATCTCATTTGATGCGATGCTCGACAACGAGACGCCTGGGGCTCTTTCTCTAAGCATACGGGGCAAAAACTCATCTGCAAAACAAAAAAACCTTGCCACAGTTGTCGTCGCAAAGGATGGAATACGAGTTAATCGATGCCTCCTCGCACCAATCGTACCTGGCAGTTGGCAACATTTTGATTTTCACTGGACACCTACCCAAGCCTCTGACCGTACCGTACAAGTAACAATAACTACAGAACAAGGTGACACCTGGCAGCAGCCCGTTCCTCTTGAAGACTATTTTTTCAAGCAGGCGACTGAACTACAGTTTATTTCCACCGGTGGTCCTAAGACAAAGGCGTATATCGATAATGTTGTCGTCACGTCAAACCCCAAGCGGACATAGGAAAAAGCAACTACTGAACATGCTCATACCAGACAACATTGCAACTGCCTCGCCCGGCAACGAGGAGATCAATATCCCCATCCCTATCCATGTCAACGGCACGAATATCGTACGCTTCCTGTTCACTTCCAACGTGGTGCTTGACGAACAGGCCCTCCCCATTATTTTCATACCACGCCGCCTCCTTACTTCCAAAAGCACATGTAGCAACGTCTACGTCTCGATCACCATCTAGATCAACAGTAACAAGACAGTGAGGCTCTTTAATTGATGCATCAATATCGTGTCGTTGCCAGTTCGGACCTTCAAACCAGACAACGCCTTGTCCGTGCCCACGAGACGCAATGAGATCGGTCACCGCATCTTGATTCACATCAACTGGATGAATATTCGTAGCTCCCGGTTCCTCGTCACTCACAAGATGTTTCGCCCAAGGATGCGTTGGATCAGGTGGTGATTCCCACCAAGCAAACCACTCACCTTGTGACGTCGCCTGAGGCCCTCCCTTGGCTCCTGTTGCCGCATCAAGACGACCGTCACCATTCACATCACCAACACCGAGGTAGTGAGTTAACCCAGGTGCGTCTTTTTCTGCAAAAACATTTGGCTGCCATCTGGAAACCCGTCGAGGTTGTTCTGGCACGGCAAACCACACAAGCGATTCGGGGTAGGGCTCTTTGGGCTGAGCGCTGGTGGCGAACAGTTCCCACTGGCCATCATTCCCTATATCACCCTTTATCAACCCGTGAATACCGTGAATCGTGTCATCTATAAGATGCGAAATCCACCGTTGATTTTGACCGTCTACCGGTTGCTCTAACCAGACGATTCGCCCGGGATTGTAACGAGCAGCTACATAGTCAAGATCGCCGTCATTATCGATATCGAAACACTCACTATGTATATACCACTTGAATTCTGGGTGCTCATCCAGAATCACTTCATGCCAGTCTGGGGCCACAAACAATCGCGTCACACCCCCTGAATCAGAGATCACATCAGCCATCCCATCCCCCGTGAAGTCAGCCGCGACTGCAGTCATTGCCTGTTCACCTTCATATATCACATGCCGTACCCACTGTGATTTACCATAACAATTAGGCACAACTATACAGTTCACCACCAGCCAGGAAGCAAAGTAGAAAAGAAATGCACTCATACTATTCATCTTTCCAGAAGGCCGACGACTGCCCATGCTGTCCCCCAATAATTTGCTGTTTCGGTTGGTGCGTTATCTGCTTTTCGTTTTGTCCCCGGAACATGCCACACAGCCACGCTCTTCGATCCATCTTTCCCCTTCTTGCCAAAGAAACGGTAATGCCCTGTTGACTGCGGTCGCAACAGGTCTGCTCACATCGGCGGGCTTCTTTGAAGATACTGGCTCCGCACCCTCTATGCTGCTGACCTGAATGATGTTAATTAGAACAGCAACACAGCAACTCTGAAGAAGGCGGTTCAGCCAATTAACGTTTGTTTGCATAACTAATTTTGTCACGTGCCTACCCTGTTTCATGGTATTTCAGCCCTGTTTTATTTCACACTGAACCGGACTGCTGTGCAGATCTTTCTTGCAGGGAATATTTACGTGTTGAACCAAACCAAAGCCGTACCTTCTAATTTAGCAGTGTTTCTAATGAATACCTATCTCAACCGACCTTATCTTATTTGCCCGGTGACCTATTACTACAAATTTTCTTCAATCACCGCAGCAACGATCTCGTGCTTCTATCCTCGCCTGGATCTTCCTTGACTGGGCAGCAAGTGGGTTCTCAACCATTTCGATCACACTCCTCGTTGCCTATTTCAACAAAATAGTTTTTGCCACTGGAGGCTGGGGTGTTCCAGGGGGTGTTCTGTGGGCATGGACCTTGGCAGCAACAATGTTCTTGTCCGCAGTCGTATCGCCATTCTTATCAGCCTGGGTTGACCGACGCCACATTCACCAAAGAGCCGTTGTTTTAAGCTCCATGCTTGGTGCAACGGCATGCATTACTCTTGCTCTATTACCCGCGGAATCACAGGTTGGAATTATCGTTTCGATCATTATCGCAACCATGTCGTTCGATATGGCGTCAATTTTCACAGCGAGTCTCCTTCCCAAACTGGCTCAAGGTCGTGCCGCAGACACCTTGTCGTCTATCGGATTTGCTGCTGGATACGGAGGTGGGGCAATTGCCCTCATTCTCGCCACAAGTTTGATTGCAGCACGAGAATCGTTTGGGCTAACAGCGGCTGGAGCACTACGAAGCTCGTTCGCAATCATGGGTCTCTGGTGGCTGGTGTTTTCATTACCTACCGCGTTTGTCCGGATGACTAAAGCCACATCAACAAATCATAGCGGGACGAGTACAAAAGAGCTCATCCAATTTCTAACGACAATTTTTTCAAAAAACCAAACTGGTCATACTATTCCACAGCTAGGCTGGTTGATGCTCGGTGTTGTTACCGTTCTAGGAGTGGTACAGACTGCAATCCCTCAATTTTCAAATGTAGCCTTGGAGACATTCGAGCTCGACCCAACACAACTTGTTCAATTAGTACTTCTCGTGCAATTCATAGCCCTTCCTGGTGCGATTCTTGTTGGTTGGCTCTCAGGAATCTGGAGCCGCCGCGCGGCCGCGAACATCTGTTTGTTTGGCTGGTCAATGGTGCTCGCATTAGCTTGGGCAGTTAGTTCGGTTCCACAGCTCTACGCGTTGGCGGTCTTGTTAGCTCTGGTTCTTGGTGGAATTCAAAGTGTGCTCCGTGCCATGCTTGCCGTCGCCGCACCATCAGGACACCATGCGGCAACTTTTGGAATCATGCAGGTCGGTACAAAACTGACTGGATTTTTCGCAAGTCTCATTTTTGGATGGACATATATGGCATCGGGCATGCCAAAAGCTGGCCTTGTAATTCTTCTCGTGCAATTAATCTTTGGGTGGTGGCTTCTCTCGCGTGCACAAAACGAAGACGCAGAATTTTGATTACCACTCTTCTCACAGCAGTGCTCTAAACCACCAGAGCCCAATCAAATCCGTATGTATCAGCACAGGCGAAGCTCTTCACTTGGCCTACATACAAACCAAGTTCTTACATTGTCGCACGGGCTTATCTGCATGGCCGGAATCATCAAAAAAGTTTACTTTTAAGCCACAATTAGTTTGCGGCGTGTGTCAGCTGCCCTTGAATCAAATTACTTCTGTTCGTTACTGTCCCACAGTCTGGAAACTTTTGATCAAGAAAGAGCAGAAACGAAGGTTGTCATGCAAATTATTCTCACCGCACGTTCATTATTCATTCTGTGTAACCTACAAGCCGTATCTATTGTTACTCTTCTTTTCGCCATGGTCACCGGCACAGCCAGCAAAGCTGCAGACAGCCAAGAAGGTAAGCAAGATGCAACTATTAATGGCCATCCAGCGCTCATCGACTCACCAACACATACGACAACCTCGTCAGGTCATATAGGGGATGCAATTAATGTGGCTTTCGTCGGCTCTGAGGAAGAACTCCACCACATGCTTTCTGTGTCAGGCTGGTATGCAGCTGATTCAGTGACTCTCAAGACGTCTTTCCGCATTGCGGCTGATGTTGTTCTTCATAAACCATACCCCCACGCTCCAGTAAGTAATTTATACCTATGGGGACGCGTACAAGACGCAGCCTTTGAACAGCCTGTTGGAGACAGTCCAAAACAACGTCACCATGTACGGTTCTGGAAATCTGAGAAGGTTGACTCAAATTCAAAGCCGCTTTGGCTGGGAGCGGCCACTTATGATGAACGCGTTGAAATCAGCCGCACCACTGGTGGAGTTACTCATAAGATTGCCCCCAACATCGACCTGGAGCGCAACAAACTGGTTAATGACGCGATCGCAGCAGGGAAACTCGATGGCTATTACTGGGTAGAAGAATTTCACCGGCTAGCCAAAGGGAAGAACGGTGGCGGTGACCCATACTTTACGGACAAACGGCTTGCTGTCGGAGTGATTGATATCCGTCGGCAATAGCGATCTTATGGGGGATCTGAATTTATAGGGGTATTGCAACGGGCATACCGAAGAAGAACAAGAAGGCTACTGCCTCTCCACAATTTTTATTCAGCCTCTAAAGCTCTACGTGTAGCGGACCATTGCTTTATGCAGTTATTGCTTTTGCGCATCTGGGGCTAATAATCACCGCCGCTTCCACTCTCGGTTTGCTTTTTCTATATCACGGCTGACCTCACCACCAATATGAGCACAACGACCCGCAAACAGGACAGCGGCTTCATCAATACGTTTGGCCTGTTCTGGTTCTATTCCACTTAGCGACTGACGAAATACATCCCAGGCAGCTAGAACCCTTTCCTTACCGTCTGTAACAACTGCAATGGCTTCGTTATTTTTTAGCACAAGATGTTCGCCAAAGTCATCGATGACAAAACTGTTTTTACCTGCTCTATGCCGTTCAATAGGGCCACTGATATCAGCACCATTCATCGCAATATGCCTGGCGTGTTGTTCTCGCTGTTTTGTTTCAAGCCCGTCTGTCATGAATAACCCTCGTAGTATTCAATAAACTATCGTTTTTAAAAGTTTAACTACAATCTTTCGGTCAAGTCGACCGCAGATTTGCATCGTCATCAGACACCAATTTTCTTGCTAGCACCACTGCGATTGTCCACAAATCTTTTGTAGCACCAACGCGATTTTTTACATCCTCACTATTTCAATGGCCTTGTTCGCAGCCAAAGCACCGACATTTATGAGTGTGCTAGCTACACATCCCCATCTTGAATGTACAGTTTCGTTTATCCTTGAGGTCTTCGACGGTGCATGCTCCAAAACGATAAGCCGAGCAATGAAACAAACCCCCAGATAGCTGCCCACTGTATACAGCTTTGACCAAATGCCTCATATGGAAAACTGTTTTCGAGGCGAGTTCCATCAATCTGCTGTTGTATACCAACCTGCCAGAAGTTTATGCCTAGCCCGAGAAGAAAAACCCAAGCAGAGCATACGCAAGCGATTAAAAGACGCAGTAAGTTACATGCTATTTTCATCTTGAACTCCAACAGGTGGGCACAACCAATGGATGAAGGCAAACCACTGAGGCTTAACAAACGAATAATCACTTAGATCCAATTCAATATATAATGTGCAGGACTTTTGACACAGGACGATTGTGTTCGGAACACTGACGCTTCCTACACAAACTGGTATCGGAGATTCATCATGCAACGAACACTCCTTATCGCAGCGATCATGGCACTCACAGCATTTGCAAATGCCACGGAACCTGTAGTACAGATTCTTGTAGGTCCGCACGACGCAGACCCAGGGAAAAATGTCGCACCTGGCAGACTTAGCTATCCGTTTGGCATGGACTTCGACGCAGTTGGAAACATGATCATCGTCGAATACAAGGGTGGCCGCATTTTTAAACGCACGCCAGCGGGCGAGCTATTTCAAATCGGTGGACTCGGTCATGCAGGGTACGAAGGCGACGGTGGCCCAATGACAAAAGCGTCGTTCAGGGATATGCACAATGTGGCAATTGGGCCCGATGGCTCATACTACATATCCGATCATGCCAACCATGCAATTCGGCGGGTCGACCGAGCCGGGAATATATCTACCTATGCTGGCGGCAAAGCGGGATTTGCGGGCGATCAAAAATCAGTTGCATATGCCAGATTCAACATGCCTATCAGTGTATCTATCAGTCCAGATAAGAAGTATCTTTTGGTTGCCGATATTAAGAATTATCGTATTCGTCGGGTCACGCTTCATGAAGGACAAATTGAAACTGTTGCAGGTAACGGCAAACGTGGGATCCCATTGGACGGAGCAAAAGCAACCACGGCACCCCTTTTTGACCCTCGTGCCGCGGCCTATGACGAAGCAGGTAACCTTTACATCGTGGAACGAGGTGGGCATGCCCTACGGGTAGTTGATACTCAAGGTTCGATCCGCACCGTTGCCGGTAACGGCAAGAAAGGTAATGCCGACGGCGTCGGTAAGAAAGCAAACCTCAACGGCCCTAAACATTTAGCAATTGACACTCGTGGCGTTGTGTACATTGCCGACGACAACAATCATCTAGTTCGCCGTTTCGATCCCGAAACCGGGTTGCTGAGCACCGTACTTGGTGCAGGGGAATTTCGACTGAACCGGCCGCATGGAGTTCAGGTCAACGGAGGCTGGCTGTATATTGCGGACAGTTGGAATCATCGTGTCTTACGATTGAAACTTACAAAAAACCTGTGAGAACCCTCAACACTCGAATTTATTCTTCTTATATAAGTAGTGTGTCTAAGGGGGATAACAATCCTTCAACAGATTGAAACGACACTGTGTCGAACCATGTGAAATCAATCGGCATATGTTCATTGCTAGATGTCTGACTACATCTCGTATTGTTCTGACAAACGGAAAACCAAAACAGGTACAGCGAGCGTATAGCTTGCACTTCGATTAAAGAGCATCGATCGAAGGCACTCTTTTTAGCATAGGGGACGATATGATTTACAAATTTAAATATAAACGTTTCATAACAACGAGAATCGCTTGAGCTGTTACTATTGAATAGTGTTGAAGGGGACGAACCCATTACAGATTTTCAACGCTATTCCGAGCCCAGTTCCTGCTGCATAGCGTCAACAAAGCTCTACCATCAGTGGAATGCATTTACTGAACCATCAACGGCCTTGTCATTCAATTTCTTCAAGATACCCAATGGCGCAGCACCCGTGCTGAATGCTTAGGGACATTTTTCAGTTGCTAAAAACCCAACAGTTCCAGTACTGGCAACCCAAACGCTAATCCTGTCATATTCGACATCTCCATGACTTTTTCAAAACATAGCAGTTACACAGCCCAAAGCAGCCGCTTTAAAAACATATCAAATACGTTTTACGGCCCATAAAGACTACTTTGACATGTTCTTTTACGAATTGACAAACTAGGTCCTCTGTCAGCTTCTCTAACGATGATCGCGACGATACCGCAATGTGAAACCTTTACTGTTTCTTCAAGACGTTCTTCTCTGATGATCCTACTGGCCGAAACCTAAAACGAGCATCAAGTTATCTCGTTTAATCCGTGACGCCGTGATTTCAATCGGTATACTGAGCAAACTTCTTTGACCAAATGCCTGCCAGCGAAAGGCGCTTCTCTGGCAGGCTTTTCTATTTGGCAATTGATAGCCGGTTTATATCTCCTCGATAACCGGTTTTTATAAGCATGTTACACGCATTTTCTACGTGAAAACCATGCTCCTAAGTATTTTCATACTCGGTTCAAGAACTTTTCCGCCCCGAGTTCCGTAATATGTAATAGTTCTTTAGCGAGTAGGAACCCACAAAGGAGACTATGCGATGAAGAAACGCTCACTCAGAAAAGTGCGTCGCGCACTGTCAGTGAATCGCCAGGGGCCGACTATCGGCTTTGTTATTCCAGTCCCCACTGTTGCAAAGGTCTTGTCGGGGTCGGTTTATAGGTATTCATATCAAGTCGCTATGCGACAAACGACAGGTCAGTAATCTCTGCTCCAACCGTCACTGAACTGCCAAGAAGATAAATCCTCGCCACAATTGAGCGTTCAAAACGTCTCTTGGCTTTCCCGCTTTATAGTTTCCCTCGAGATGCTCTGCCGCACCTTCTAGCAGGTAATTTTTGTCGTTAGTTTTCCGAAGAAATACCAAGCACGTCATTCATGTCATACATTCCCGCTGGTTTTCCAACGAGAAAGGCTGCAGCAGCCAGAGCACCACGAGCATAGGAATCTCTATTGGTTGCCCGAACATTGACGGACAGGCTTTCTCCCTCAAGGCCAAACAGAATTGTATGTTCACCAGGATTATCACCTGATCGAACAGCATGGTATCCAACCTCTGATTCAGGACGGGCGCCGGGTCGGCCTTCACGTCCATGCGTTTCACTTGTTTGCCCCATCACATCCTTAACAATTCGGCCAAACTTCAACGCCGTGCCGCTTGGGGCATCCTCCTTATGGTGATGATGACACTCAATAATCTCAACATCAGCTCGACTCCCAACGCCACGCAGTAATCTGCCCGCGCGACCAACAAGATCCATGGCGATATTGACCGCGAGGCTCATACTCGGAGACACCAAAACAGGCACTTTCTTTGCTGCTTCTGCTATTGCCTGTTCATCGTCTGGCTCAAGACCCGTTGTTGCAACAACGAGAGGTACACTCCTTCGAACACACGCCTCGGCAATGACACGAACCGCTCCCGGAAGCGAAAAATCAATGACCACATCAGCCAATACGTCCCACGATGTAGCCAAGGGAACTCCGATTTCACCAACGCCGGCAACTTGACCAACATCTTCGCCAAGACGTGGATGCCCGCTCCTGTCGATGGCGGCTACCACGTTCCATTGGGCTGATTCAGTAATCGCACAGGCGACAATACGCTGCCCCATCCGGCCAGCCGCGCCATGTACAACAAGTTTGCAAGGGTTTGTCGTTGTCATAGCCATCATCCTACATGGACATACGACAACTGCTAGTGACTTCCAGAAGAAATAGTCGATTAGCTGTAAAGATCGATCGCCTGAACGATCTCGTCAAAGCGATTTCCCACACTGACAGCACGGTTGGCGTAACTTGCTCTGCTGACACCGCGGCTGCCAAGTACTTCGTTAAACAGTTTTTGATCCGTGGTGTGGTATGCAACTGTCGCATTTGGATCCTTCAGCTGATGCCCCGTAAGGATGCATACCACGCGATCATCTCGACCAATAACACCCTCGTTCACAAGTTTCCGTGCCCCGGCAACACTTGCTGCACTCGCGGGCTCACAGCCAAGACCACCAGCACCAACCTGGGCTTTTGCATCAAGAATTTCTTGTTCCGAAACTTCTCTCACCACACCGTCACAAACTTCGAGAGCCCGCAGGCACTTGTTCAAGTTAACCGGGCGATTGATCTCGATTGCACTCGCAAGCGTATCTGCTCGCTTTTTATCTCGGTCCAACTCATCGTAATAGTGACAAACAGGAGCTAAATCAGCTTGGCCACCGTTCCATCGAAGACCACGATTATGAAAGAGTTCATACAACGTGTTAGCACCTGCTGCATTAATGATCGCCAGCCGCGGAACTCGATCAATCAGACCAAGATGCCGTAATTCAGCAAATGCTTTTCCAAAGCTACTTGAATTTCCGAGGTTACCGCCCGGAACAACAATCCAATCAGGCACTTCCCAGCCGAGTGACTCCAACACCCGAAACATGATGGTCTTCTGTCCCTCCAGTCGAAAGGGATTCACTGAGTTGACTAGGTAGATGCCCATCTTGCTTGCTACTTCTTTGACCCTCGCCATGGCATCATCGAAGTCCCCGGAGATCTGAATTGTGAGGGCACCGTAGTCGAGCGCTTGCGACAATTTTCCGTATGATATTTTTCCCGAACCGATGAAAATAATAGCCTTCATGAGCCGCGTTACAGCACAATAAACAGCGAGTGACGCACTTGTATTTCCTGTCGAAGCGCACGCGGCACGGGTTGCACCGATCATACGAGCGTGCGAAAACGCTGCCGACATACCATTATCTTTAAATGATCCTGACGGATTAAGGCCTTCGTATTGGAGATGCAGTTGCCCAGCATTCATGCCGATATACTGTCCAACCCCATCAGAGACCGAGAGTAAGGTTTGCCCCTCGCCGATAGTCACAACAGACTCTCTAGGGGCAAAGGGGAGCAACTCGTGAAACCTCCAGACACCACTCAACGCGAGTGGATCATTCCGCCGCATCCATTTGCGTTCAAACACCTCAAATGAACGTGGTGCCGGAAGCCGGTCCCAATCGTAGGTCACATCAAGAAGGTTTCCGCACGAAGGACAGCTCGTAAGCACTTCGTCTATGGAAAAAGTCGCACCACATGCCGGAGCGATACATTGCTGAAATGCGAGATCGGTTCGGGCGGCAACGGCCAAGGTTTACGTCTCCAGATAAACGGGCTAATACGAATGCCCTAACATCTCTATTTCTCGGCTTTTCGACTCAGATAACTCTAATTCAAGCGACTTCTGCACCGAAAATACAGAAAAACTGTCGGTTCTATGCAGGTAAATGCGTCCTGCTCTCTAAAAACCATAGAACGTAAGATCTAGGTATTCAAAGAACATAGTCTGATATTAGATAAAACACCAGAACGAAGCCACTCTGCCGAGGGGTTCAGGGAGCGTTGAGACAAATATACCGATGGTCAGGGGGAGCTTGCCTTATTACGTCACCAAGCGGACCCAAATGATGCAGGCAAGTTAAGAGCAGGACTAGAAGAGAGGGAGTGAGCAATGAAAGTCGCTGATATGCAGCCATACAGAAAGGTACTCGAACAACTCCGGAATCGGCTTCGCGGTGACGTAAACACAATGACCGATGCAGCGCTGGGCACAACTTCCGACGAACCAAATGGGCATTCATCAACCACACCCACACATCCAGCCGACATTGGTTCAGATGCATTTGAACAGGAATTCACGTTAACTCTTATGGAAAATGAGGAAGACACGCTTCAATTAGTGGAAGAGGCCCTAGCGCGAATCCGACAAAAAACATTTGGTGTCTGTATCGATTGCGACGGCACTATTACAAAGAAACGCCTCGAGGCATTACCATATGCCCCTAGATGCATTCGCTGTGCTGAAAAACTTGAGCAAAAACAGAGTTTTTAATCTCGACTTCCCCAGCAAAAGGTTCGTACAACACAGCACTTGTTCACCTTCTTTCTAGATCGACGCGTGCCGTGACCAAACCGTCTGAAACCGAATCCATGCCGAACAACCATTCGACTTGTTCACAAAGAGAAAATGCCCTGACATGGACGGTCTTTATAACGCTTGTCATGCTGACGACAACTGCTGATCTCTTCACAAAAAGTCTTGCCTTTAAAAATCTTGGCATGCCCGGCACAAGCCCAGGGTGGCCAGTCATTAACAACATGCTCTGGTTCCGAACCAGCCTTAACGAAGGTGCACTCTTTGGGCTTGGTCAAGGTATGGGATGGTTCTTTATTAGCGTTTCATTCGCAGCCCTCATTGGCATAGTACTGACTGTATCTTGGCTTCACGTCAGCAGTGACACGACTCTTCTTATCGCTCTAGCGTGCATCACTGGCGGTATAATCGGTAACCTTTACGACCGTTTAGGCATTCCCGCTCTTCGCTGGCACGCGCCACTAAGCCGACAGGGTGAGCCGGTCTACGCCGTCCGCGACTGGATTCATTTCCGCCTTGACGGAATTATTGACTGGCCGATATTCAACCTTGCAGACAGCTTCCTCGTTCTCGGGGCAGGGCTCCTTCTACTGTTGTCATTTTTTCCTCCCTCGACACTGTCGGAACGTGCCTCAACACAAAAACATGCTCCGGAGGCAACTAATGCCTGACGCCAACACCACAAAACGTCTTGAAGTCGCAATCGCTGCTACCCGACAGGCAGGTCAAAAAACACTCCAGTGGTTCCGGAACGATGATCTGACGGTAACCAAGAAAAAAGATCATTCTCCGGTCACCGCAGCCGACCTTGCTGCCGAGGAAATTCTTCAGAAGGAACTTCTTACCTCCTTTCCAGACGATAGCTTCCTTGGCGAAGAGACAGGGAGTACAAGAGGAACATCTGGATTTGAATGGGTGGTTGATCCAATTGATGGAACAAAATCATTCATTCAGGGGGTACCACTTTTTGCAACACTCGTTGGCTGTCGAAAGGATGGCAAGGGTGTGCTAGGCGTAATATATATTCCCGCGCTCGATGAACTTGCCTATGCCGCGGTTGGGAGTGGAGCGTGGTACGAGCAACGCGGTTGTGAACGCGTACCTGCACGCGTATCCACACAAACTTCTATACGTGAGAGCCTGCTCTGTTCGAGTGATTTTCGAGATTTCCGCCGGCGTCCAACTGCACTTGATGCAAAAACGGCAGGCAAAAAAGTCCGTGATGATCTGGAAGATGCCTGCCGCATCGTTCGAACATGGGGTGATGGGTATGGGTATTTACTCGTTGCCACCGGACGCGCCGAGGCCATGGCGGACCCAATGCTCAACTCCTGGGACGCTGCTGCCGTAGCAGTCGTTGTTTCAGAGGCGGGGGGCAGATTCACTGATTGGACAGGAATATGTACCGTCGACGCGGGAGATGGGCTCGCCACAAACGGGCACATTCACAACGACGTGCTAGAAATGCTCGCGCCCAGTGCAATTCGGGCCCAATAAGGAAAAACTGCCAGCAAACAGATGTTGAACCAGCCCGCGGGACTCATCTTGCGGCTTCCCGCGTCTCCGGTATCATGAGGTCTTCGTTCGGTTCAGGTTTTTATACGAAATAAGGTGGTGTGATGGCTCGTCGCTGTGAAATCTGCGGAAAAGGGTTCTCGATGGGGAACTCTGTAACAATCCGTGGTAAGCAGAAATACCTTGGTGGTGTTGGTACAAAGATAACCGGAATCACCCGGCGCAAATTCAAACCAAACCTACAGCGTCTACGAGTCACATTACCAAGTGGTGAAAATGCAACAAAACTTGTTTGCACCCAATGCATACGCAGTGGCAGAGTAACCAAACTGGTCCGCCAAAAGCCGTTTCGTCTCCCAAACGTCGAACAAAAGAAAACATCTTCTGAAGAATCCGTTCCAGCTGGCCCTCGGGCGCGGCCATAACGTTTATGGGACGGTTCGGTTGCGGGCGATCATCCCAGTTCATGTGCTGTACTGATAGTAGACAGACGCTTGATCAAAACAGCGTCGTCCCCTCCAATACAATTGTTCCAATTCACGAGAGCTTTGCTTATGCCTGCTTCAGATAAGGCCGACCCAACTCTTAAGCGTGACGATGTCATCAAAGTTGCCATGCTCGCACGTCTAGCACTGAGCGAGGCCGAGATCTCCAGCCTTACAGAAGAGCTTTCGCAAATCGTTGGGTTTGTTTCTAAGCTTTCTGAAATTGATACAGCTGATGTTGAACCACTCGCCCATCCACTCGACTCTCAAAATGTATTCAGAGAGGACTGTCCTGTTCCCTCACTCACAACTGCCGAAGCACTTCGTTGTGCACCACGCCATGACGACGAATTTTTTCTTGTTCCCGCGGTTCTCGGTGAATCTGGATCTGCGTAAAACGAAGTGACGCTACATCGAAGGAAAAGATCGGCACGCTATGAACATGACAATGAGCTCGGCCGCTGAACTGGCATCAGCACTGCAAAAAGGCGAAACGACTTCTGTTGAATGTACCACCGCGTTTCTTGACAGAATTGATTCTACAAACCCAACAATTAATGCCTTTCTTTCGGTCGACCGGGACGGCGCACTTGCCAAGGCAGAGGCTGTCGACGCTGCTCGCTCGAAAGGAAAGCCACTAGGACCACTCGCCGGACTGCCCGTTGCAGTCAAAGACGTCCTCTGCACAGTCGATCAAAGAACTACATGTGCGTCGCGAATGCTGAAGACGTACGAGCCTCCATACGACGCTGACGTCGTGCGACGCCTCCGCGAGGCAGATGCCGTTATTCTGGGCAAGACAAATATGGATGAGTTTGCCATGGGTGGCTCAAATGAAAACTCAGCCTACGGACTCGTAAGGAACCCTTGGGACACAGACCGCGCGCCTGGTGGATCTAGCGGAGGTTCTGCTGCTGCTGTAGCAGCAGACATGGCGCCACTAGCGATCGGCTCAGACACTGGCGGCTCGATTAGGCAACCCGCGGGACTTTGTGGCATTACTGGCCTGAAGCCAACATACGGTCGGGTAAGCCGACGAGGACTTATCGCTTTTTCGTCAAGTCTTGATCAAATTGGGCCCATGGCTCGATCCGCAGAAGAGTGCGCCATGCTGCTGCAGGCTATTGCCGGTCACGACCCGGGTGATTCCACATCACTCGACACCGCTGTTCCTGATTATATGGCCGACCTTGAAAAACCACTTAACGGCCTACGGATCGGTCGAGTTGCCGAACACTTTAGCGAAGGCCTTGATCCGGAAGTGGCCGAACATGTTGAAGAAACATTTGCAGCATATGAAGCAGCTGGTGCAACTATTCACGAAGTTGAGTTACCCCATGCTGCCTACGGTGTACCGACGTATTATCTGATTGCACCCAGTGAAGCCTCAAGCAATCTTGCCCGCTATGATGGAGCACACTATGGGCACCGATGGGACGGTACAACAACTGACGAAACAGGCATTACAACCTTTGATTCTCCACTTTTAGAAATGTATTGCCGCAGCCGGGCTGAAGGATTTGGCCCTGAGGTCAAGCGGCGCATCATGCTTGGCACCTACGCTCTTTCTGCGGGCTACTATGACGCTTACTATGCCAAGGCACTGCGAGTTCGACGTCTCATCCGAAATGATTTCACACAGGCCTTTAAAAAGGTTGACCTGATTGGTGGCCCCGTCTCTGCGACACCTGCCTTTAAACTTGGTGAAAAAACAGACGATCCTGTCGCGATGTATCTTGTTGATCTGTATACAGTTGGAGCAAACCTCGCAGGCATCGGTGGCATCTCATTCCCCTGCGGCTTTACCAAAGGCAAACTGCCGGTTGGGTTCCAACTTCAAGGACCAGCTCTTTCAGAACCGCTTCTACTACAGGCTGCTCATCACTATCAACAAACCACAGACTGGCACCTTCAACGAACGGCCGCGATCTCCTCCTAACTCTGCGTCTTCCGCTACCACTATGACTGCTGACTCACACCATCCATTCACTACTGTTATTGGGCTTGAAGTTCATGTCCAACTTCAAACAAAAACAAAACTTTTCTGTGGATGTGTCACTACATTTGGGAGTGCACCAAACACTCAAGTGTGTCCAACCTGCCTAGGGCTTCCTGGCTCGTTGCCAGTGATGAACAAGCAGGCTTTTGACCTCGCACTTCGGGCTGCTTTGGCATTAAATTGCAAAATTGCGTCATTTACGAAGTGGGATCGAAAAAACTATTTCTATCCAGACCTGCCAAAGGGTTATCAGATAAGCCAATTTGACCTGCCGTTCTCTTACGAAGGTCATCTTGAAGTAACTGACCCAAAAGGAGCGTTTGAACCAAGAAACGTGCGAATTATTCGGGTCCATCTCGAAGAGGATGCTGGAAAAAGCATGCACGATGAAACCGCCGGGACGGCAGACAGCCGCATCGACTTAAACCGAACCGGAACACCTCTATGTGAAATTGTGACTGAACCCGATCTGCGAAGTCCGATTGAAGCACGGGCATGGCTGAACGAGCTCAAATTGCTGCTTGTCTATCTCGGCGTAAGTGATTGCAACATGCAGGAGGGAAGCCTTCGTGTTGATGCCAATGTCAACCTTCATATCCCACAGCCCGATGGCCGAGTGGCCAAAACGCCGATTGTGGAAATCAAAAACATGAACTCATTTCGATCCGTCGAACGTGCGTTACTCTATGAAACAGAGCGACAATGGGGAGAATGGCAGGCCACCGGCGCAGAAATTGGCAGCATGCCAAAACAAACGCGTGGATGGGATGATTCTGCAGGAGTGACACGCGGACAGCGACACAAAGAAGAATCTAGTGATTATCGATATTTTCCTGAGCCCGATCTCGTTCCCGTGACGGTGAGTGAAGACCAGGTCAATGCAATTCGAAAAGAAATGGGTGAACCGCCAGCAGTGCTTAGAAAAACGCTCTCGGAGCGTTGGAAAATTCCTGCGTACGACGCCGATGTCTTGGTCAATCAGGGCCCTGAACTTGTCACATACTTTGAAGATCTCGCCACAAAAGTGGGTGAAGGAAAAGTTGCGAGCAACTGGATGCAGCAGGATGTCTTACGCATGCTCAATGAGCGTGGAGAACAGATAACTGAATTCCCCGTCCAACCGGCTGTTGTAGCTGATATCATTGGTCGGGTGAAGAAGGGTGACTTTGACACAGGCCGGGGCAAGGAAATATTTGCCGTTGTTCTGGAAACCGGCAAACCAGTTGACGAAGTCGTGGCGAGTATGGGCATTGCTGCCGTTGCCGAGGATGATCTTCAGAAACTGTGTGAAGAGCTCATTGCTGAAAACCCAAAGATTGTGGCTGATGTAAAAGGTGGAAAAGAACAGGCCGCCGGTGGATTAATCGGCCAGGCAAAACGTAAAAATCCAAATGTGAACCCCGGCAAAGTCCGCGCTCTCGCTCTTGAACTGATTCGGGCACTTCCATAGTGAGATGGCGCAGACATGACATCGCTTGTAACCCTGACGACTGATTTTGGAACGTCGAGCGGGTATGTCGCGCAGATGAAAGGCAGTTTCTTCAAAACCCTTTTTAACGGCAGACAAGCAAGCGCCTCGACACCTGCTACTTATCAACTGGTTGACCTAGCCCACGACATCCCTGAACACAACATTCGTGCGGCTGCGTGGTTCGCCGCTACCAGTTGTTTTTATTTTCCAGCCGACACACTTCACGTCATTGTCATCGACCCTGGTGTCGGAACCTCGAGGCAGATTATTTATGCAGAAATGGGCGACCAACGATTTCTTGCGCCCAACAATGGACTTCTATCCTTTGCAGCGAAACAGCACCCACCTACAGTCATTCGTCCTCTTACTACAGAACACCCAACTTCAAAAACATTTCATGGCCGAGACATCTTTGCTCCAACAGCTGCCCACCTTGTGTGCGGCGACACATCATGCCTTGGCCCACCCATCCCGGAACTCTTCTCGCTTTCCTGGCCGGAGCCACAGAAACATCAAGAATCCGTGGTGGGTGAAATTATTCATATCGACCACTTTGGCAACCTCATTACAAACCTGCCAGACACCCTGGCATCATCTCTTCACGCCACGAGTCAATTAAGCTGTGATGGAACACCAGTTCATCACATCGTGTTAACCTACGGTGAAGAGAAAAAGGGCACCCTCGTCGGATTAGCAGGCTCCCAAGGCTATCTGGAAATCGCTGTTGTTGAAGGCCGGGCTGATCACCATCTTCATGCTAGCATTGGAACACCCGTTCGAATTGACTATTAGAGAACAACCAGACTGTCTTTGAAATCATTACTCAAAGCACCTATTCCCATGAACAAATTTTCAGGAAACTTTTTTTTCACAAAAACGGTGAGAGTACGCACTCATTTTTTGCTGTGGGTGTCTGCATTAGTTGCTTTGGTTTTTTGCATGCCAGCAGCACATGCAATTGATGCAGGAATGCCAAACCCGCCAGCGGAACCAACAATTGTAAAGTGCGGCCTATTCGTTCTTGATATTGTTGACATTGATGACGTGAATGAAACCTTTGAAGCAGAAATTGCGATTGTAGCATCCTGGGATGACCCCCGACTCGCTTTCGATCCAGAGGAAGAGGGAACTGATAAAAAAATCTTTCAAGGTGAATTTCAATTCAATGAAATCTTTACCGGCTGGTGGCCACAACTTGTGATAATCAATCAGATTGGCAGAGGTGACACCAATGCAATAAAAATTTCGGTTTTACCGAACGGAGAAGTCTCATACTTGGAACAAAGAAACGTCCGATTAGAAACACCAATGGCGTTGTATGACTATCCTTTTGACATCCAACATCTTCGCGCATTTATGATTCCTTTTGGCAACACGTCTGACCAAGTAGTCCTTCAGGTCGATGACCGCTATAGAGAAACAACTGAAAGCTATGTGAAACGAGAATCAACTGTAAATGTTGCCGGATGGGATTTCCTGAACCTCAATATGGACGTGGACTCAACACAAATCCAACTACATGAAGAAGCCCCAACGTTTTCTCGGATGATTACAACAATTGTGCTCGAACGTCAGTCTTGGCAAATTGTTTGGGTACTCCTCTTTCCACTTGTTGTTTTGGTATCGATGGCATGGTCGACTTTCTGGCTTGATCCAGAGTCCATTTCTGATCGCCTGAATATCTCTTTTGTTGGTGTTTTGACAATTGTCGCGTATCAATTTGTTGTAATTGATAATATGCCTCGAAATTCATACCTGACTTTTACCGACACCCTACTTCTTGTGTCTTTTCTAATTACGTCACTCACTATTCCACACAGTCTCTATGTGAAGAGCCTCACTGAGCGTGACAGAACACCCATGGCTCACCAACTTGATAAGATCTGCCGCTGGGCCTTCCCGTTTGCTTATGCTGCAGCAATTTTTGGTTTTTTCACGCTCTACAAGCTGAATTGATGTCGGCCTGGAACATCACACACAGACATAATCCATGGTAAACTCGGCTATGTTCTCGGCGGGGAAGTCGATCACAGCGTAACACTACATCATTCAACTTTTGCCTAGAAACAATTGGGTTTAGATATGCATCAGAAAACTTTCCTAACACTTCTCGTGTTATTTTCTTTCCTATCTTCAACCAATGCCGCTGACCCATCTGTACTGGCTATCTATGGTGAGGGTGTGCATTCGTTTTATGCTGGTAACTTCCAGCAAAGCTATGACTACCTGAGTGAGGTCATTGAAATTGGAACAGATGACCCACGTGTGTATTACTTTCGCGGACTCAGTGCTTTGCGACTTGGGAGTCAAAAAGATGCTGACGACGATTTTACGAAAGGGGCTACCTTTGAAGCCGAACGGGGGAACACGCGGACCGTTTCACGTGCGCTTGAAAGAATCCAGGGCCCAGATCGTCTTCTGCTCGAGCAATCCCGATCAAAGGCCCGCCTGGCACTTGCCGAACGACAGGAACCACAACTCAGTAGCAGTCGACAGAGTTTTCTATCTGGTGGACGACGATACTCTGGTATTGGGGGCACTGAGAGCCAGGAGAATCTGCCAAAGCCAGCAGTTGAACTCGAGCCAATGCCAGAAGACAAATCGGCTGAAGTCGACGTTGTAGCCGAGAAAGCTGATGAGGCTCAACCGATGCAACCGCTCGGTGCTGAAAAAGCGCAGCGTGATTCTGATGCATTCTTCGGCACAAAAGATAAAGAAGAATCTGGAGATAAAGAAGCGTTCGGTATGAATGAAAAACCAGAGCCTGCTGAATCCGATCCTGGCACGAAGAAACCAAAAGCGCTGTTTGACGATCCATTCGGTGACGATCCTTTTGCGGATGGACCAAGACGAACCGACCCAATGCCAGGACAGCCAGTTCCTAACGCAGACGATAAAACCATGTCGTCTGGCGACTCAAACGACCCATTCAACTTTGCACCCAGAAAGCCGACTGGCAGTAACACCCAGCGAGATCAGATTGAAATGCAAAATGAAATGCTCGATGCTGAAGCTGCTGACTCACGCGATCAACGTGAAGCAATGAATGAGCGAGATGCAGCAGCAGGTGATTGAAAACTGTGACTGATATCATAGCCTGCTTTTTTCAGTAAGCATCGCGGTGTGCTTCGATCATCATTTGTTGCATTTTTTTTACTATTTCAGGATGGGCTGCAGCCACGTCGTGCTGCTCACTCAGATCATCGTCAAGATTATAGAGTTCAAAAGCTCCCGTTGCGTCTTTCTTCCACCCGCGAACGACACCTTTCCAAGGTCCCACGCGGATAGCTTGATCTCGTTTGACCGCCTGAGGATGTTCCCAATAGAGATATTCATGATTTTTCTGGCCGCCATTGTTGCCAACAAGTGTTGGAAGCATCGATACACCAGTTGACTGTGGTGGGCATGGCTGCCCAGTCAACTCCGCCATTGTTGGCAGCACATCCCAAAACGCACTGATGTGGTGACTTGTCGAACCTGCCTTTACGGTTCCGACCCACCTCGCAAGACACGGTGAGCGAATGCCGCCCTCGTAGAGATCGCGCTTGATTCCTTTGAGTGGCCCCGTTGAATTCCAGAATTCAGGTGAATGTCCACCTTCACGATGGGCACCATTGTCACTGCAAAAAAGCACAAGCGTGTCCTCCTCAATCCCTTCTTCGTGTAGCAAATTAAGAAGTTCACCAACCTGGTTATCAAGATGCTCAATCATTGCCGCGAAACCGGCAATGGGGTTTTTCACATCAGGACAGTCTTCATCAGGACCGGCCTTATATTTTCCGATTTTTTCATCAAATTCTGGAAATTTTTTTCTCCACTTCTCATGTAATGTTTTCGGTGCATGCATTGCTGCGTGAGGGATGGCTGTTGGGATATAACAGAAAAATGGGGTGTTAGATTCTGCTTCCTGACGGATGAATGCAAACGCATCGTCCATAATCAGATCATGCACGTATGTGCCTGGAGGGAGGTTTTCTTCTTTCCCGTCACGTACGATGCTTGTTGGATAGTACGTGTGGGCAATACGCTGACTCTTCCATCCACTGAAGTGGTCAAAGCCGTGGGTCAATGGATTAGGCCGTCCTGGTTCAACCGTGACCCCCAGCCCCCACTTGCCAAACGCCCCGGTTGCATAGCCAGCATTTTTAAAAAGTCGTGGCAGAGTCGTCATAGATGGATCAAGCGCTGCAATGACACTCTCGTCACCGTTGCCGCGGCAGTGAACACGCCCGGGGTGTTGTCCGGTCATCAGGCAGGCCCTTGACGGTGAGCAGACAGTATTACCGGAATAGTGATCTGTAAATTGCATACCTTCATGTGCGAGACGATCAATGTTCGGTGTTTGCAACTTGGTCTGTCCGTAACACGACAGGTCGCCATAGCCAAGGTCGTCCGCCAGAATAAACACAACATTTGGTCGAACTTCTTTTGCACCAACCGGCATCGAGAAACATGCGCAAATCAACACAACAAGTGGGCAAATAAACCACCGTTTGCCGTCCGTGTTTTGGCTCCCAAAATTTTTCATGAACTACTCCCGAGTTTTTAGTCTACTACCAGGCGTTGTGGAATGTGGTGAACCTTACCCCATCGAAGAGAATTCTCCTGATGCTACACAATTTTTACTTTTCAATCACGCTTCTGTTTGTTTTATTCGTTGCATCAACGCAAGCCTTTGCATCAGACACCGTTCGTGTTTTCATTCTCGCCGGTCAATCGAACATGGTTGGGGCAGGGGAGGTTGAATCCAATCCATCCCGTAACGGCGGAAAAGGTTCGCTCCAGTGGCTCACCGAAAACTCTTCTACCAAAAATAGGTACTCTCACTTGAAGACTGATACCGGTGCCTGGGTCCAACGCGACGATGTACTCATTTGGTTTTTGGAAAGAAAAGGTGCACTTAAACCTGGCTATGGCAGTAACACACACAAGATTGGCCCTGAACTTGGCTTTGGATGGACGGTTGGCGATGCTTTTGAAGAGCCGGTACTCCTTATAAAACTTGCATGGGGTGGAAAGAGTCTGGCAGAAGACTTCCGCCCACCAAGCCTTGAAGGTGACACTGGCCCTTACTACATCGAAGTTATTGAGAAGACGAAAGAAATTCTCAACACAGCTGACCAACTTTTTCCCGAACTGAAGGGCAAAACCTTTCAGCTGACCGGCTTTGGATGGCATCAAGGATGGAACGATCGTATCAATCAATCGTTCAATGATGCTTATGAAAAAAACATGAACCAGTTCATCAAGGATGTTCGCCGAGATCTCGAGACGCCTGACCTTCCTTTTGTCATTGCAGAGACCGGCATGAGTGGCCTAGAAGAAAAACATCCTCGGGCACTTTCACTCATGGCAGCACAGAAAGCCGTTGCTGACTACCCCGACTTCAAAGGAAATGTCGCGTTTGTTCCCACTCGAGACTTTTACCGTCCAGCAGAAGTCTCACCTTCAAAGCAGGCATACCACTGGAACAACAATGCTGAGACGTACTATCTCATCGGCAGTCATATTGGCGAGGCAATGCTCGCACTTCTCAAGTCAAAATAAGTTAGAACGCAATTTCAGAACGTGCTGCTCACCTGAAGCTACACCCCGACTTCGGACTATTCTTTGCATTCAGATGCGATTCTGAGCAAGTAAAAACGCACTGTAGACCACGACACTACCCACGAACAATGCCGCCCCATTCAAAACGAGTTGAGCAACAGCTGGTCGTCTTGATGCGATTGCTTGTGCAGCAAGCACAATCAGCATCACCATCGCAATCTTGAACCAGACAAGGCCCGTTGTTCCCCATCCACTGATGAAATAACGGGCTACCGGATTTGACTCGACAACGACATTCCGCATCATGCCTCGATTGCTGAAGTACAACAACAAGAATGTCATGAAGAGATCAAACAGGCTAATCA
>JALCBP010000103.1:0-6889 GCA_028066355.1 Pirellulales bacterium | reverse complement strand
TACTGATGGTCACCAGAACCTTCTCCCAGTCTACTCCGCCAGGAACGGCGTTCCCAACAGGCACTGCTTTCGTCCCCGGATTTGTTAGAAATCCGCGTATTTCATCGGGAAAAATTGTTTCTAGCCAGCAGTATTCACCCAAAGAAACCATGCAACTGGTGCAGCGAACAAGAGTGAGTCGATGAGATCGAGTGCTCCTCCCAAACCACCTAAAAATTTTCCGGAGTCTTTTGTTTTGAGCTCTCGCTTAATCAGTGATTCTGCAAGGTCGCCGACCATACCAGAAAGCCCGACACAAAAGCCAAAAGTAATCCATCCCCCAAGGGGCTGTACTGGCACCCCATTTTTGAAGATGAAAGATGATTGTAGTATTACCCACGAGGTGAAAAGCGAGCCAGCGAGCGACGCGACCGCACCTTCACACGTTTTCTTTGGGCTGATTTTCGGTATCAGTGGAATCCGGCCTAAAGCAGACCCGATGAGATATGCAAAAATATCACCAGCTTTGACAACAGCAATAAGGCTGAGCAATGGAATTATGCCAAGATATTGAGGGTGTAACTGCTCAGGACCCAAGTTGGCAGTAGTGACAAGCCTTAATCCAACTATGAATGCCATGGGGAGGCCTAGATATGCCAGTACAAAAATGCTGGCTGCCAATCGATTTAAATCTTGATCATCTTTAAGGGTAAAAAAAATTTCTTGAATAAAAAGAGAACCAATTGCGACTGCTGCAGCCAGCGCTGCCCAACTGAGAGCAGCTACAGGTGCAGCATCTCCCGTATCAGAGACCATCGCTTGGGTGCCGACAGCCGCGGCGAGAAATATCGCGACAACTCCAATACGAAGAGTTCCTCCTTTTAGCCTAATGCCATGAATCATGTAGAGACTAATAAACTCATTCACACCAGCGATGGCTAAAAGTATTAAAACTGGAAGGAGCCACCAGCCTGGCAAACTACCAAGGAACCCGGTGGAGTCAGCCCAAGCTAGTGCCGTTAAGCACACAATCAGAGTACCCGAGACAAACAACCGCGAACCAAGCGTTGCGAAGGAAGTAGAATCTTTCTTCATGTTGAGGATAGTCCTCCAAATCGACGCTCACGAGATTGAAAAGCGGCTAGTGCCTCGTCCAGATGATTCTCGGTAAAATCGGGCCAGAGGTCTGGTGTAACCCAAAACTCTGCATAGCTCATCTGCCAAAGTAAGAAATTACTAAGTCGCATCTCACCGGCTGTTCGTATAAGAAGGTCTGGGTCAGGCATTCCGTTTGTTTCAAGATGAGCTTCAATACTTCTCTCATCAATTTCATCTGGCTGCAGGAGTCCGTCAGCCACTCGACTCGCGAGTGTTCTGGTGGCTTCAACAATCTCAGCTCGCCCTCCATAGTTAACTGCAAGGCAAAGTTGCATGCCGGTATTGTTACGACACAGATGAACCGTTTCATCGATCGCTGCGAGTGTTCTGTCTGGTAATCCGGATCGGTTTCCAATCATTACCGGACGTATATGCTCGCGCATCAGGAGTGATCGTTCTTCTATCATGTATTGCTCAAGAAGAAGCATGAGGAAATCAAGTTCCGCTTTTGGTCTCCGCCAATTTTCGCTGGAGAGACAATATAAAGTGAGTTGCTTGATGTTTCGTCTTGCAGCATGTTCAGTGGCTTTGCGAACACTGGTGACGCCTTGTCTGTGTCCTTCGATTCGCGGCAGGTTCCGTTTTTCGGCCCAGCGCCCGTTGCCATCCATAATAATTGCAACGTGCTGTGGTAATGCTCGATCGGTCGGTACGGCTTTTTGTTGTTCTGCCGTCCGAGTGGATTGTTGTGTAGATGGGATGGCAACAGGGTTATTCACACCGTTGCTCGTTCCTGTTGGGTATTTGGACAGCATTGTGCAGGCTGGTTAATTCCACTGCGAAAAATGGTTTGCTCTCGATCTGGTCCGACCGAAACAATAGTTACAGGTCGACCGAGAAGTTCGCCAATACGATCTATATATTTAATTGCATTGGTCGGGAGGTCTGCTTCGTTACGAACAGTTGTTAAATCGTCCTTCCATCCAGGAAGTGTCTCGTAGATTGGCTCCGCAGTCTTCAAATCATCAATGTGTGCGGGAAACTCATTCGTAACGTTCCCGTTTATTTTATAGCCCGTACATATACGGAGTTCATCAATTTCAGAGAGAACATCGAGCAGCATTACAGCAAGTTCATTAGCGCCCGAAAGCCGGGCAGAATACCGGGTGGCGACTGCATCAAACCAACCACAGCGTCGTGGTCGTTGAGTCACGGTACCAAACTCTTTACCGCGTTCTTGGAGGTGTTTTCCTATTTCGTTTTCTTGCTCAGTTGGAAGAGGTCCACCACCAACTCGCGTTGAGTAGGCTTTCAACACACCAATTGTTCGAGTGATCCACTGCCCGGGAACGCCTGATCCACTTGACACTCCAACACCGGACGAGTTGCTACTCGTAACAAACGGGAATGTGCCGTGGTCGATATCAAGTAATGCACCCTGTGCACCTTCGAACAGAAGTGGTTTACCAGATTCAACAGAATCCAAAAGATAGTTTGTGGTCTCTCCAACGTAGTCACGGAGTCGTTCGGCATATTCCTGATATTGTTTAAATATTGTTTCAGCATCAAGTTCGATAGTATCACTTTCAGGTGGCCGACTCGCTTTAAGAAATCGTTGCTTCACGTTGACGATATGATCAAAAGAAGAGCGAAATTCTTGGCGATAAAGGTCTCCGAGTCGAATCGCAAGTGACCGACCAACCTTATCTCTGTAACAGGGCCCAATGCCCCTTCCTGTTGTCCCGATTGATTCACCACCAGAAAGGCTGCCGTTGAGAATCCCATCTTCAATGACGTGCCACGGGAAAACAACATGAGCCCGATCACTGAGCCTCAGTTTCTCATTTACTTTGACGCCTCGTGACTCGAGCATGTCAATTTCACGAATTGCACTTGCCGGGTCGAGAACAACACCACCAGTCACAACACAGGTAACATTTTCTCGGAGGATGCCACTTGGAATTAGCGAGAGCTTCCATGTTTCGCCACCCGAGACCACCGTGTGACCAGCATTTGCGCCTCCTTGGTACCGAACAACGACATCGTGTTTTTCTGTGAGAATGTCGACAAGTTTACCTTTGGCTTCATCGCCCCATTGCAAACCGATGACGCAGGTTCCGGGCACGCTGGATTCCCCTCACTTCGAGAATTTGTTTTGAGGCGGCGAACTGAACGCCACTTTTGTAATAAACCGAGTCTAAAACTAGGTTTATTGCGGTCAAGCGGCTGGTGATTAGGCCGCTCTAGCCTCATGGTTTTGGCGTTATTTGATGGGGAGCCCCTTAGAGCAGACCGTTACTGAATGTAAGATGCATCTGCATAAGCAGCGTGAAATCCTTGGTCTTATGGTGAGATTCATTGAAGGATTCTCAAAGCACGAACGTATTCGCTAGATTTTGAACATCTATGGCAAAGCACGGAACCGGTCAGGTTTTTCATGTGACTGAAGATGAGAGTGGGTGCACCCTTGCAGCTTATCTTAGGACAAAAATAAAGGGAACAAGTTGGGCTGTTGCTGAACGGTGGATTCGAAATCGGCGGATCACAATTCATGGCAATATTTGCTTGGATGCCGCCCGTCGTCTGAATAAAGGAGAGGTCGTGAAGTTTCTTGACGTGCCTGCTCCTGCACCGCCGGGCCCGCAAGACATAAAAATTGTCCATCTCGACGATCACGTTGTCGTTGTTGACAAGCCAGCAGGCATCACGACGACTCGGCACCACGAAGAGGCAGGATGGCCGGCCCGCCGCCGTCAGTTGCAACCAACTCTTGATGAACTTTTACCAACAGTTATAGGGCGTTTCTTAAAAGCAGCAAAACAAGGCAAGTGGAAAAGTGGTTTAAAAAAAGAAAGATTGCATCGCTCGGGGCAAGTGCGTCCGGTCCATCGAATTGATCGTGAAACAAGCGGTCTCCTTGTATTTGCCCGAACGGTACCGGCTGGAAGAATTTTGGCAGAGCAGTTTCGACAGCATACGACTGATCGTAAGTACCTCGCCTTTGCTGTTGGTCATGTTGGTAAAGGCACTATTATCTCGAGTCTTGTGCGGGACCGGGGTGATGGTCGACGGGGTTCGGCAGATAATGGAAAAGGTAAACATGCGGTCACTCATGTTCGGCCATGTGAACATTTTGCTGATGCATATACCCTGGTCGAGTGCCGTCTGGAGACAGGAAGGACGCATCAGATCCGAATCCATCTCGCCGAAAGTGGGCACCCCATCTGTGGTGAACGAGTCTATTCGGCCCCAGTGGGTTGTGAGTTAAAAGATCAATCACGGACACCGCGGGTTGCTTTGCATGCTGCTGAATTAGGATTCGTACACCCGGTAACCGGTGATAAGATGTTCTTTTATTCTCGGATCCCTAAAGATCTACAAGAGGTTCGAAAAAGATTGGTAAAAAGATATGGGAAAGAAATAGTAGAGTTCCCGAAAGATCACCAGTTTGCTGATTTTGGGCCAGCAGGGAGATAATAATTGGCAGTACCAATCCTTGGGGAGACATAGCGTGAGAATTATTCAAGGGGTTCTTGCCTGTGCAGGCAGGCTGATGATTTCAGTAATCTTTCTGCTGAGTGCATTTGGAAACAAAATCGTAAATTTCAATAGTGTTGCTGATCTGATGGCATCAAAGGGCATGCCTCAGGATGAAATTCTTGGCATACCTGCTCACAAGTATTTACTGTGTGGCGCGATAGTATTTTTGATCCTTGGAGGATTATCGGTTGCTGCTGGGTTTAAAGCTCGTCTAGGTGCGTGTATGCTGCTTCTCTTTCTCGTAGGAGCAACCTACTACTTTCATGACTTCTGGAATGCAGACGCGGATCATCAGCCAACTGAGATGATTCAATTTCTCAAGAATTTGGCTCTTTGCGGCACAATGATATTCATCATTGCGAATGGATCGGGTCCAGGAAGTTTTGACCAGAGAAAGAAATCCAAGCACATACCTAGTGAAAGTTCACTAGGTAATCGAGGAACAAACAAAATAAGCAGCGGTCATTCGGGTGCGGTGTCTTCTTTGTCGCCAAACGACTCACAGGACACAACTAAAGTGCCTGACACTCCATCAATGCAGCTACCCGGCTAGGATTTGAACCTAGACTAAGGGTACCAAAAACCCTTGTGCTACCGTTACACCACCGGGTAGTGAAGCTGTCATAGTATAGCGTGTTTTTCTTGATTCTGTTGATGGCAAACCTGACATCAGATTCGATGTGCCTTTAAAGTGCTTTGTTCGGAGGAAGATCCGCGTTAGCCTTGGTACTTGATTGTTCCAGAAACTGGAAATAGCAAAGATGGTTTTGCGCTGGTCGAGCCCCCGTAGCGATCTCATCTAATCACGATTGTGAGGGACTCCAGCAGGCGGATTAGGCAAGACATTATCGGAGGCGGGAGGCTGATTTGTTGGACGATTCAGAATGCTCGTTACAGCAAAAGATAGCTGTTCCAGCTCGATTGCAAGATCTACTGCGACTTCCTGTACATCAGCCGGAAGGGTGAGTGTCACAGGAGCAAAATTGACGATACCTTCGATGCCAGCCTTTACAAGATCATTGGCTGCTTCTTGCGCACGGTTTGCGGGAACAACAATCATTCCGAGCCGAATGCCCTTCGTTTTTACAGTTTCGGATAGTTCTTCAAGTGGTTGAATCTGTATCCCCTGAATAACTTTCCCAATTTTTTTTAAGTCTGCGTCAAAGGCTGCTTCGATTGAAAAATTCTGTTGACCGAAACCTTTGTATCCAAGCAACGCAAGGCCAAGATTGCCTGCTCCAATCATGACAACAGGCCAGGATTGGTTTGTTCCTAAGATGTCGCGCATGGCATTAATGAGTTCGTCGCAACGATAGCCAACTCCCGGGTAGCCAAATTGCCCAAAGAATCCAAGGTCTTTTCTGACTTGAGCATCGCTGAAGCCGAGAAGAGTTCCGAGTTGGCTGGAAGATATAGTTTTTTTACCAGCGGACTGGAGCCGTTGCAGTTCCCGTAAATAGAGACTGATTCTGCTTACGACAACCTTTGGAACGGTAGCGTCCGAAGGTATCTCATTCGGTCGATCATTTGTGTCTTCAGTCACCATGAAATATCTGCCAGACCCCAGTGAAATATCCAAAACTTTAACCCGAGGGAATGACGTATCGCAAATCCATGGGACTCAATCTCCGGATGTAACGATTGTAATGCCATGTTGACAATAGAAAAAATGCACTGATTTCGAAAAGAAATCATCCTGCGTAGAGTTTATGGGCGATCTTTAAGGAGTACGTATTGATGCTTGACTCGCTGTACCAATCTGCGTCCGCTGAATATTTTAAAAATCGAAGGATTGATTTCTAGAGAGACCGAAGAGCAAGAGAGAACGTTATGAACAAGATTTTTGTCTGTGCCATGATGTCAGTGGCAGTGGTGTTGCTCAGTACAAGTAAAACAGATGCTGCTTATTGTGGTCTAGCTAACTACCAACACGGGTCAACAAAAGTTTCGTTGGTAAGTTTCTCGAAAGCTCGTAAGAACTGCGGCCGTTGTGAGACTTGTGAGCCGTCATGTGCAGATCCATCATGTTGTGGTCCACAACTCGTCAAGGACATTGTCTACGAGAAAAAACAGTACACGTGTTACAAAACCGTATGCGAAAAGGTGGTCGAGCAGAAGAAAATCAACTGTATTCGTTATGAAAAAGAGCAATGCTATCGTGATGTCGAATACACAGTCTGCAAGCCAGTTTGGGAGACTCGTACACGAACTATTCCGTATACGGTTTGCAAGCCGGTCTACGAGACTCGGACGAAAGAGATTCCATACACGG
>JALCBP010000102.1:0-6890 GCA_028066355.1 Pirellulales bacterium | reverse complement strand
GTAGATGCAGATGGTCAAACATCAATTCCAAATCTTTTTGCAGCAGGTGAGGTTGCCTCAAGTGGTTTGCACGGCGCGAATCGACTAGCAAGCAACAGTCTTCTGGAGGGGCTTGTTTTTGGTAGCCGTGCGGGTGAGCAAGTAACTCAAGAGCTCAAGAGCGCATTTCAACAAAATGAGGACGGGAATGCTCTTGATGTCCCATTTCTTGCTCATGCACGTGCTGTCGATCAAATCGATGCTTCCGGTGGGGATCCGTTAGACGTCTCCGATATTCGGAATTCTCTGCGGAGCCTGATGTGGCGACATGTTGGGGTTGAGCGATCAGGAGATTCGCTGCAGGAGGCTTTGCAAACGGTGGATAGCTGGTGTCGATATGTTTTGCAGAGAGAATTCTCTGAACCGCAGGGATGGCAGTTGCAGAATCTTCTAGAGGTCGGAAGGCTTATGATCTACGCAAGTTTGGCTCGTACCGAAAGTCGAGGTGTTCACGTAAGATCAGACTATCCTGAGACATTCAACGATTGGAGGGTTCATCTCTGCTGGCAGCGCGAGAAGCCCAATCCATGGCGGACCCCTGTCGATTCGGTCTCCCCTGCGGTTTCGGGAGCAGGGGATTGTTTGGTGGAGAGAATCGATAAAAATAGAACGAGTGAGGGTGTCTCTTGATAGTGACACTTGAGGAACTGGAAATCATTCATTGGGTATGACTTAATAGAGTATGAGATATGACGGTAACAGCCATTAATTCATCACGCGATAGCGGGTCGGCCACTTCTACTGCAATGATCGAGGCAAGTGGTCTGTGCAAGTACTACGGCAGTTTCATCGCAGCAGAAGATATATCGTTTCGTGTTCCACGAGGTGAGATCGTCGCGTTCCTTGGCCCAAACGGTGCTGGGAAAAGCACAACTATGAAAATGCTTACTGGGTATCTTGCCCCTTCAGCAGGTCGAGCAATGCTTGCTGGCTATGACATGTCTGTCGATCGTCTTGCAGCATCGAAAAGACTTGGATACCTGCCCGAGAATGGACCGCTCTATCCAGATATGACACCGCGTACCTTGCTCGAATTTTTTGCCGCTGCTCGTGGGCTCAAGTCGCCATATCGGGAAGAACGTATCGAGGCTGTAGTGAAGCAGTGTGAACTCGGCAGTGTGATCGGGAAAGCGATTGGTAAGTTATCAAAAGGCTACCGTCAGCGTGTTGGTATGGCTCAGGTGCTTTTACATGAACCGGATGTCCTGATACTTGATGAACCAACAAGTGGGCTCGACCCCAATCAAATTCGTGAAGTAAGGGAAACGATTCGGAAGCTTGGACAAGAAAAAACCGTGTTGCTTTCAACGCACATCTTGCAGGAAGTAGAGGCCATGGCCGACAGGGTAATTCTCATTGCAGAGGGACGTATGCGGTTTGATGGAACGCCTGCCGAACTGACTGCTGGGGGTGAGCGGCTTGATGAACGTTTTTATGAACTGACGCGGGCGTCCTGACATGGGGATGAAGATGTATTGATTTGCAACAATGAAGAATCGTTCTAGTTAATTTTTTTGTTAAATAGAACACTTCATTAGGCGACGGTTGTCTTGAGGCAAGTTGGTTATAGCTTATACAGCTGGGCTTTTGTTGATTTGTAGAGAGAGGAATTAATTGGCAATGAAGTGGTATGTTCTCGACGCAGTTTTCAAGCGAAATTTTGTGTCTTATTTTTCAAATCCAACAGGCTATGTTTTCATTTGTGTATTTGTTTTGCTTGGCTCTCTTGCCGCATTTTGGCCACCAGAATTTTTTAATTCAAATCTTGCAAATCTTGATCAATTAAATCGCTATTTGCCGTATATATTGCTCGTTTTTATTCCGGCAATTACGATGAGCGTCTGGGCTGATGAACGCCGGCAGGGAACAGATGAATTAATCCTGACGATACCTGCAAGTGACATCGAGGTTGTGGTGGGGAAATATCTGTCGGCAGTTGGCATATATACGGTGTCACTCATTTTTTCATATCTATGCAATCTGGTTATTTTGCAGATTTGGGGCAATCCGGACCCAGGCCTCTTTCTAACAAACTATCTTGGATATTGGTTCGTTGGTCTGGCTATGCTGGCAATCGGCATGGTCGCAAGTTTTTTGACGAGCAACCTCACCGTATCTTTTATTCTAGGTTTGATATTAAATGCACCATTAGTCGTTGCTGATCAGGCAAGCAGCGTGATGGGGCCGAAGTTCGCAGCGGTCGTTCGGTCTTGGAGTCTTGCAGAGAATTTCATTGATTTTGGTCGTGGTATCGTCAGCCTTTCAGCCGTCGGCTACTTTCTTGGTATTGTGACTGTATGCCTTTATATCTCAATGGTTCTCATTGGCCGTCGTCATTGGACTGGTCGACGAGATGGCGCAAGAATGGGTACTCATTTTGTCGCGCGTACGGTTGGGATTGCCATTGCTGCGCTCGGAGTTGTACTCACATTTCGAGCATATGATGTGCGAGCGGATCTTTCCGCTGAGCAGATTAGCTCGTTGTCTCGCGATACCAAGCAACTTCTGTCAGGATTAAACACTGAACAAGCCATTGAAGTCACCGCTTATGTAAGTCCAGCAGTGCCTGAAGACTACGCTCAGACTCGGCTTACACTGCTTAATATGTTGCGACAGTTTCAGCGACTCAGTGGTGGAAAGTTGCGAGTTGATGTTATTGAAACTGAAACAAAAACAGAAGCAGCTTCTTTGGCCAGTCAGCAGTTTGGCATTGAGCCAGTAACAGTTCTTTCTCGAGAGCGCGGTGCGTTCCGAGACGAAGATATTTTTCTTGGTTGTGCTTTCACCTGCGGTCTTGAAAAAGTCGTTGTACCATTTTTTGATCGGGGCACACCCGTTGAGTATGAGTTGATTCGGTCAATCTGTACGGTGGCGGAACAAAAGAGAAAGCGGTTAGGGGTAGTTGCAACAGATGCAGATCTTTTTGGTGGCTTCGATATGGCAAGTGGTCAGCAGCGGCCCCGGCAGCCAGTTCTTGAGGAACTTGAAAAGCAATACGAGGTTGTTCAGGTTGACCCTGCTGCTCCTATCACAGAAACATACGATGTACTGATGGTCGTTCAGCCATCAAGTCTTGGTCCAGAGCAGATGAATAATTTTGTAGCTGCGGTTCGTGCTGGGCAGCCAGTTGCAATTTTTGAAGATCCATTGCCTGTCTTGATGAACAGTGTTCCAGGGACGTCTCAGCCTCGTCGTGGGGGCGGCGGTGCGATGGCAATGTTCCAGCAACAAAGTCAGCCCAAAGGTGACCTCAGCCAACTCTGGGATGTACTAGGGCTCGAGCTTTCTGCAGGCAGCGGCCGCCCACTCATGGGGCAAATGGGTTCCTCGCCCTATGTCGTCTGGCAGGATTACAATCCACATCCGAAGTTGGAATTGCCCAGTGAGTTTGTTTTTATTGATGCGGAATTAGGTGAAGCGGATGGGGGGGTGTCTCGGAGTTTTAATCCAGCGAATCCAATTACGAGTGGGCTGCAAGAAGTTTTGTTCCCTTTTCCGGGGGCACTGGCTAAAGATGAAAAAGCCAACTTGGAGTGGACGCCTTTGGTTGCAACTGGGACACGCTCCGGCACGATCGAGGTTGAGCAGGTTTTAGGAAATCGCGGAGACATGCGTCAGTTGAGAATCTTCGAAAAGCCAGGTAGTCAGGCGATGGTTCTTGCAGCGGCGGTTGATCGTGATTTGCCGGGAGCTCAAAGTGCTGATGAAGGTTCGGAAGGTTCATCTGAAGAAGCAACAACAGTTCGGGCCATTGTTGTTGCAGATATTGATCTCATGGGGCCTCAAATTTTCGGGCTCAGGAATCGTCCCGATGAGGTCTTCGGGCTTAACTTCGACAACGTCACTTTTGTCTTGAATGTGCTCGATACGCTTTCTGGCGATGATCGTTTTCTTGAAATCCGAAAGCGCAAGCCAAAACATCGAACGCTTGAGCGTATTGAAGATACGGTCGCTGATGCTCGCGAAATGGCTGATAACCAAAGGCAGAAGTATATAGCTGAATTTGATAAAGCAGAGCAGAGTGCGAACGCAGAAATGCAAAAAGAAGTCGGAGAATTTGAAAAGAAGATTGAGGATATGGAATCGAGTGGAAATACAGATCGCCAGGCTGCTATGCAGGCGGTGCAACAGTTGGCAAGCCGGCAGCGTTTAGCTCAACGAAGGCTTGATACAAAACTCGAGCAATTGAGGCGGAAGAGAGATGCCGAGATTGAGCAGGTGGAGCGATCTCTTGAGGCAACAATAAGAAGAGAGCAGGATTGGCAGAAATGGTTGGCTGTTATGTTGCCACCTATCCCACCACTTGTTGTTGCTTTTTTTGTCTTTTTCCGCCGTAGAAGCCAAGAGCGTGAAGGTGTGGCAAAATCACGCCTTCGATAGAATTTTATTTGGAGTAGAAGAACAAAATGAATATGGAAAGTGTCTCGGAAACACGTGACCCCGCAATGCGCAAGACAGCAGGCTTTCTTGGTGCTGGCCTGTTGCTGTTAGCTTTGGGTTGGGCTGTGCAGCCACGTTTCAAGCCAGCGACTTTAAAACCTGCAGTTGAGCGAGTCCTTTTTCCGGAATTAACGGATGCTGAAAAGGCAGCAAGTTTAGAGATCATCCGTTACGACGATGAATTGGCGACCCTCTACCCGTTTAAGGTAATTAAAACCGGCGGAGTGTGGGTGTTGCCCTCCCATCAGAACTATCCGGCTGATGCCAAGGATCAACTCGCAGCCGCTGCCACAGAACTTGTTGATCTGAAAGCGCTGGATGTCGTGACTGAACGAGCTGCTGATCATGAAGTCTACGGAGTCATTGAACCTGATCAGGAAAAAATCAAGCCAGGAATGACCGGTGTTGGACAACTAATTGAGATACGCGATGCTTCCGGAAGCAAGATTGCCCGACTAATTATAGGTAAAGAAGACAAGCAGGCGGGCGTAGGAAGCGGCAGTCGACGGCTTCGTTTTGTCCGGAAGGCGGGTCAAGATCCTGTTTATCGTGTTGAACTCGACACGTCAAAGTTCACGACGCAGTTTGGAGATTGGATTGAGAAAGACTTGCTCAAGTTGACTCCATGGGATGTTAGGTCAGTTGAACTGGATAATTATACCCTCGCTGCCGTTGAATCTGATGGACGACTTGAAGTTCGGCAGCAACGCAGTGAAAAGATGCAGTTGTCCTACGACGACAAAGCATCATCTTGGCAACTGACATCACTTGAGACCTTTCCAAATGAAGACTCAGCAGAATCAGTTTCGGAAGAGCTGAAAAATAATGAAGAAGTAGACTCCACAAAGCTCAATGACCTTCGCAATGCCCTCGGCGATTTGCAGATCATCGATGTTGCAAGAAAACCGGCTGGTCTTAGTGCAGATTTAAAAGCTGCTGAGAGTTTTGTGAATGATGTTGAGGCGGTGTCTTCATTGCAGCAAAGGGGGTTTCTTCCACTGCCGTCCGGAGCCATCCTTTCAACAGAGGGACAGACGGTTATTGGTATGAAAGATGGCGTTGAGTATGTCTTGCGATTTGGTGCTGGCACAACTGTTACGGAGCCTGGCAAAGCAGGGTCTGGTGAAGATGGTGATGCGTCTGGAGAATCAGCCGAGACTGCTGCGCGGTATCTGCTTGTGATGGCACAGTTTAATGATGGCTTATTAGAAAAGCCTGAGCTTGCAGAGCTACCTTCGCTTCCTGAAGAAGATGACAAAGACGGTGATAGTACAGAGCAGCCGAAAGATGAAGAGAGTGAGGAAGAAAAAGCCGAGGAGGAAGCCAGCAGTGATGAGAAAGAGCCTGCTGATGCGGATGTAACAGCAGCAGACCTTCTAAAACAAGCGGACGAGGCTGAAGCAGCTATGCAAAAAGCGATCGAGGATCGACGTCAGGTGGAACGCGAGAACCGTCGCAAGCAGGAGTCCTATGACGAAAAAGTTGTTGAAGGAAAAAAGCGAGTAGCAGAACTTAACGGTCGTTTCGCTGATTGGTATTACATTGTCTCTGATGAAGAATTCGAAAAAATTCATCTAAATCGTGAGGCTGTGATCAAAGCGAAGGCTGAATCCGCAAGTGATACTGCACAGGGTTCGACAGGTCCTGTGCCCGAATAAGAAGTGGATGTTTGTTCTGTATCTTTTTTCTGCTTATATATCTATGTTACTTAAGCGCGTTTCAACGAGAACCTGATGTCCGAAATACTTACTTCTCCTCGGCCATCACGATTTGGGCGAGCTCTTGGTTTTCGTTTGCTTTCATCAGGGAGTGCTGTTCCAGATCGTGTTGTAACAAACGCAGATTTGGGCCATCTTGGCTGTGACCCGGAGTGGATTTTGAGTCGGTCGGGCATACAAGAGCGACGGCACGTTGATCCCGGTATGGCAACGAGTGACCTCGCCGTCCAAGCGGCCGAACGTGCACTTGCTGCATGTGGTGATGTTCGTGACAAGGTGGATCTTCTCGTTCTTGGAACATTCACACCCGACACAAGTCTTCCATCCACGGCCTGTATGGTTCAGGACAGGCTGGGTCTCAAAGCGCCGGCGATGGATGTGACAGCAGCCTGCGCGGGCTTTGCATATGCACTTGTAACGGCTGGGCAATTTCTTGCAACGGGTTCAAGCAATCTTGCGATGGTTGTCGGAGTCGATACGAATTCACGTGTTGTTGACCCGAAGGATATAAAAACGTGGCCACTTTTTGGTGACGGTGCAGGCGCTGTTCTTTTGGAACGAGTAGATGAAGAACCAGAAAGCACGGGTCTACTTGCCTGGTCGCTTGGTTCGGATGGTCGTGGATCTGATTTGCTCGTCTGCCCCATGAGTGGAACCCGTCAGCCAGTGACGGTAGAGGGTGTTACGGCTGGC
>JALCBP010000101.1:0-6939 GCA_028066355.1 Pirellulales bacterium | reverse complement strand
ATGCAATGCGAGATCATCAGGCTCGTCTTGGCTTGGCCGCAATGTGTATTGGGCTCGGGCAGGGAATCGCAGTCATTTTTGAATCGATGGAATGATGGGCTTGGGCGTACACTGCACTTTTTTAGCCTTTGTATGCGGTCTCTACCCCGAGAGTGGTGATGGCACGATAGTTCTGTTTACGGTTTCTAATAAGATGGCTGTATGGAAAAAAATTTGCATCAGGAAGTCGGAGTGACACCAGCCAGCCTGAAGAGTAAATGCATGCCGTCATCACTAACTCAACTTTTACTTGACCGCTGTAAGAGGAGTTTTGATCGTCCAGCGATCATTGATTCTTTTAAAGGTGAACAGCTTTGTTGGGGCCAACTGCTGCAACAATCAGTCAGAGTTGCTAAGCGACTTGAGGAGATCGGGCTTAAGCCAGGTGATCGGGTGCTTCATGTAGGTCTGCATTCTGCTGCATGGCCGATAGTTGATTTTGCATGCTTGCTTAGCGGCGTTGTTCATGTGGCCCTTCATGCAGAGGAAAGTCAGTCAGAACAAGTTCGTCATCTGCACCTATTTCAGCCACGCGGATTAATTTTTTCAGGTGGAATTTCTCAGCGATTTGGAATGCAGGCGGGGTTGCCTTTCCTTGACGTACAAGAAGATTGGCATGAAAAACAAGTGTCACGTGCGTTTGTCCATGACTCCATTGCTGAACGAGCTAGAGAATGTGACCCTGATGAACCAGCTTCGATACTTATTTCTTCAGGAACAACCGGTCGCCCCAAGGGTTTCGTGCACAGTCAGCGTTCATTGGCAATGAATGCAGTGGCATCTGCAGCGGAGTTCCTAGAGGAACCCGATGATGTCCGGCTTTCATGGTTGCCTCAAAGTCATGCCTTAGCACGGATCGGGGATCTATACACGACACTTGTTCGGGGAGGAGCTCTGAATATTGTTCGTGATCGCAAAAAAATTCTTGAGGCATGTGAACGAATACCGCCAGCGGTAATTCTTGGAGTTCCAATCTTCTATGACAGGTTGGCACGAGCAGCACAGCAAAGAAAATTTGCAAGGCTTGGCGATGCATTAGGGGGACGAATACGTGTTTGTGTTTCCGGTGGTGCTCCACTTCGACGATGGACTACTCGTATCTTCAAGCAACACGGAGTTCCCCTTGTTGAAGGGTATGGGTTAGCCGAAGCAGGTCCTGTCGTTGCCGTGTCAAATCCTCGATGTAAGCAAAACGGCGCTGTTGGCTACCCTTTAGAGGGTGTAGAAATTGCGATCTCCAATAAAGAGGTATGCTCAAATAAGAGTGGATGCTCAGGTGAGATTTTAGTGCGGACTCCATGCCGAGCAATTTCAGTTATAGATCCATCAGAAGGCACGGAAGAGTCGGTAGTTGATCGGACCGCTTGGTTGGCAACAGGTGACATTGGCTCTATCGATAATGATGGCCAATTAAGAATTGCAGGACGAATTGATGATGTTCTAACACTTTCAAACGGAACGAAATTGTTGCCAGCTGATGTGGAACGAGTGTTGCTTGAAGAGCCAGCTGTTGCTCAAGTTTGTGTAGCCGGGGAAGGGCTGCCATGGCCAGTGGCGTTCATTGTGCCTGAACCATTAACAGTAAGGGCTTTACTTAAAAAATTTCGTTGCAGAGTCTGGAGTCGCAAGCAGGCTCTTTCTCATCCGAGAATTCTTCGTTGGTTTTCACGAAGACTGTCCGATCATCAAAAAGATCTACCTCAGCGAGAATGTGTACGGAGATTTGTACTCGTTGATCATCCCTTTGATACGGCACATGGTGAAGCAACAGAGTCTTTTAAGATAAAGCGTCGTATTATTTCAAAAAATTTTGCATCATATATTCACTGTTTTGAGTCACAAGCGAGCCATGTAGAAAAAAGTCGATTGCCTGGAGTCGGCATAATCAATAAGAAACACCATCGGTCTACCGAGACAAAACAACCAAATCCACAGGCTCAAAGTCTGTCCCAGCAGACCAGTCTGCTCACTTCGGCATTCTGGGGTGGAGCAGGTTCTTCCAGAAATGGAGGTGGGTTTGCCGATGCTGCGGAACAGATGGCAGCAGGAATCCCGGGCGAAATCTCTGCCATTCTCAATGATGCCAAAACCGTTATCGAAAATTGCCGAAATAATGACGAGCTCTATGACAAGGCTGAAGGGCCGACATTACCTGCAGCTCCTTTAGCTGATCCGCCACTACCGCCAACTGGCAAGCTTTCAGCACGTGCAGAGCAAGCGATTGGTAGGACTGGCCTGTGGGGTTTGCTAGTGCCACAGGCATACGGAGGGTTGGGTTGTACTTGCATAGAATTTATGCAAGCGATCACGCATCTCGCTGGTGTCAATCCTACGGTTTCTGGACTTCTATCAGTCCATTCAACAATTGGGGCTGTCTCGGCACTCACTGCATTCGGTTCTGAGGACCAACGAGCGCATTGGTTGCCGCAGTTGGCTAGAGGAGACACGATATCTGTCTTTGCGGCGACTGAACCAGATGCGGGGTGTGACCTTCATAGGGTTGCATCTCAACTAGAGTATGACGGGTCTCGTTATCTACTCACTGGGACAAAGATGTTTATTACAGGTGCAACATATGGTCGCTTGGTCAAACTTCTCACAATTTCTGAAGGGAAGCCTGTTGTTGTTCTCGTCAAACTCCCCCACTCAAATACGCCACAGTTCTTGTTGCAGAGATATGGTCTTCATCCACTCAAGCATGCTCACAACAATGCACTTACCTTCAAGCGGTTTCCAGTAGACTCATCGGCGGTATTGCGTCCGGAAGAATCAGTAAATGACCAAGGTACGGTGAGAGATGGCATGTCAATTGTTTGGCATGGACTCAATCGTGGGCGAGTGTCACTTGCCGCACAAGCAGCAGGAACCATCAGTGTGCTGTTGAATCAGGCAGTTGCATTTTCAGGAAAGCGGTATACTTGGGGGCAGCCAATTCAGAAGAGGGAGCTTGTACTTGGCCGTTTGGGGAGAATGGCATCTGCAAGACTTGCCTGCGAGGCCTTGTCTGGATGGTCAGCTTCGGTAATTGATGGTGGCGGCTCAGGAGAACTTGAAGCCATTCTTGCAAAAGTTGTTGCCAGTCGTTGCCTGCGTCAGGCGGCGGTTGATGCTCTCGGTATTCATGGAGGCCGTGCATTTCTCGTTGGTCATCCACTTGGTGATTCATTCCACGATCATTTTGCGGCTGGAATATATGAAGGTGAAAGTGACCTACTTGGATTAGCACTGTTTAAAGGTATTGCAAAGCATCACCCACTTGCGTCGAAGAGAAAACCTCTGGAATGGCTGCGATGGAGATCTTCTCAGCTCCTAAGGCATTTTCTGTTCAAAGAAGATACTGCTCTCTTAGACGGTGAACTTCGTGACTTAGCTACTCAAGCTCGTCGTGGTATTGTTGCTACGAGTGTTGAGGCCGATCAGCTCTTGAGAAGGTATGGTAAGAACCTCAGTGAACAGCAGCTGACTCTTGCCAATCTTTCAGTTCAGATTCAAGATCTCATTTCATGTCTTGCTACTATCCATCTTGCTGATAGAAGAGGCGACAGTACTTCACTCCATGCTGCAGTATGTTGGTGCCGTCCCATCATTATGAAATTTTTTGGGAAGCCTCTCGCCTCTCGTGATCATAAAAGACTGGCAGAACTTGGTCGCTGTTTTCTTGTTCCTCATTCTGGCTAGGGGTGACTGGTTGTTATCGCTGGCCACCATGAACAGAGATACCAGGCTCTAGGTGTTGTCCATTCCACAAGCATTTCTAAACTGCTGAAGGATTGTGCTTGGGAGGCACCTCCGAGAAGCTCATCGAAAAGCCCTTGTGGTTTCTTGTACTGAATAACTCGTACCGAATCTTTCTGAAGATCAGCCAGGACGACTGCTCTGTCAATGGCATCTTCAAGAAATCCAATCTTGTCAATGAGGCCGAATGCGATTGCCTGGTTTGCCGTAAAGACTTGCCCAGTAGTGACGGCCTCAAGAGTTTTATCATCGATTTTTGGGCGACCTTTGCGGACAATATCTTTAAAACGAGTAAACATTTCATCAACGAGATCCTGAACAATTCCCCGTTCTTTTTTTGCAAGCTCTGGTGAGCGGTCTTTCGTGACACTAAGCATTTCTTTTAGAGGGCCACTGGTAATTGAGTCATCTGTTACATCGAATCGCTTGAGTAGTTCCGAAAAGTCGAAATGTGGAATTATTACACCAATTGATCCAGTGATTGTGGATGGTTCTGCGAAAATTGTGTCATCTTGACCGCTATTGGCCATAGCGACGTAGTACCCACCACTTGCTGCAATACTACCCATGCTGACAACAACAGGCAGACCACGTTCAGTTGCCAGTTTTTGTAGTCGGTAGTGAAGTTCATCACTGCCACTTACCGTCCCACCAGGTGAATCAACACGTAAAACAATTGCGCGGACACTCTCATCTGCCCTCACCTGATCCAATTGATGCCTTGCGAAACCTTCACCCCCCATAATGGCGCCACGAATTTCAATTATTGCAATTTTATCGGAAGCCAGTTCCGACAATGAGTGGTATTGCTCGATAACTTTTGGATTTGTTTGAAAATATTCAGCGTTTGCTCCGAGAGCCACTGCAGCAATAACAACAGAGATTCCCGTGATAATCCAAGCCAATCGTCCTCTCCAGCGGCCCCAGTTACGTGGCTGTGTGGCAATAGTATTCGAGGATTCTGTAATGACGCGATCGGACATAATGATCTCCCATGAGGCAATAATCTTATCTTTCTTGTTCAGAAAGCAGCCGGCAAATGGTTGGTTTTGCCTTTTTTGTACCAAAGTGCAACATTTATCGAATTGTTCTTGTTACAGTTCGACGTTGCCAGTTTTCAGTATTTATCGCTACCTTAACATTCTCAAGAGAACTGTGTTCAGATATATTTTCCCCTTCGTCAGGAGTAATTTACTTTGTTTGTTTGTGTGAGTACCGAGTGTTTTCCCAACTTACCACTTGATCAGGCAATGGAACGTCTGGCAGAACTCGAGTTTACGGCAGTCGAAATTGATATACACGAAGGAGGCACACATCTTCAGCCCGAGGATGTGCTTGAGAACGGAGATGCTGCCATCGCTGCCTGCAGTGATCTTCAGCGTCTTCGTCCGGTTGCACTGTCTTTTGCTGCACCGGAAGATGCGAAACTGTATGACAAATTTGATGCCTGCTGTCGACTGGCGAAGACACTCGACATTGTCACACTCGTTGCCGAGGCTTCCGAGTTGGGCACTCCATTTAATGGTGAGATTGAGCGTTTGCGAAAGTTTGTTGCTATAGCTGCTTCGTACGGGATGGTTGTAGGCGTGAAGACAGCCTCTGATCGAATGACTCAAGATGCTGAAACGACAGCATCACTTTGCCGTAATGTTCCCGGACTGGGTGTCACGCTTGACCCTAGCTATTCAGTTTTTGGTCATAAAAGGCCTACGTCGTGGGACTCTATTCTGCCGAACGTCTGTCACGTTCACCTGAGAGATTCACGTGCAGACAAATTTCAGGTGCAGATTGGCAAAGGCACAATTGAGTACGGAAGAATTGCTACTCAACTCAGTCGAGTCGGGTACGACCGTGCACTAGGCATTCACCTGCCTCCACTTGATGGAGTTGATCAAGTGAGTGAACTTCGGAAAATGCGGCTATTACTCGAGACACTAATATAGGACTTATTATGTCTAGATTATGTTGGGCCGTGCATTTCTTGGCGTACTTCGGAAAACAGCTTCAATGCTAATTCTACCGAAGGAGACTGCCTGAGGATTCAACTCGAGTAGCCATTTCTGCATATGCCTGTGACTTTTCAGTATCGCCTTGCTCTGCATACATCGTTGCTAAATTTCCGTAGGCTACTGACAACGATTGTTCTTCAAGCTTTTTTCGATCCACCGCCTCAACCATGAAGTCTACTCCTGTGCGACTTAAGTCGATTGCATCTTCACGTCGTTCAACTTGCCAGTAAGAAATCGCCATGCTAATGAAGGACTCACCAACACGGCCTAATTCATTGTCTTGGACAACCTGTTTGTTTTGATTCCATAATGGAATTGTTTTGTCAAACCATGTTACGGCAGTTGCATGATCACTATTGCGGAGACTATGCATGATGCCAATTTGGAACATCAGGTCACCAAGGTCTCGTCGCTCTCTGGCTGTTAATTCGCGGTGTTCAGCTCCTCGTTCGAGATAGGCTACGGTGAGTGTGGCGTTATCGAGCATGTCCTCAGCATCACCTCGTTTTCGAGCGGCTTCAAGAGCATCATTCAAGCCACATCCAACTTGCCAATCAATCTGCCTTCTTCTCCAGGGATCGGTCACTGTATCATTCATCTTCTCCCTGATTGCAAGTAGTCGTTTCACCCATGGTACGGCTTCAATAGCATTGGCTGAGCCAGCAGCTACCGCGAGAACACCGCACGTCAAATCAAGTTCTAGTCGGTCTCTGCTAGGGTCTTTTCTGTCAATTTTTTCAACAATACTGTTCGCCCTGCTTATCCATTTGGGGATTACACGATTCTTTTGCTGCCATGTGCCTTGCGCAATGGCCTGAGCCGTACCAAGGTGTGCATCAAGAAGTACTTGCTGTGCAACAGAACGCACATTGTCGGACCGACTTCCTGCAAGAGGAGTCGCTTTGCGAATGGCTTCGGTAAATAAATCAACAGTTTGTTCGTAATCGGGAGTGTCCTTATCGAGTTCAATGCGTCCTCGTAGTCGTCCGGCCTGTGATGCCAGAAGTGAAGAAACATTTGGTCGCTTAATGAGTTCATCGATAGCAACTTGAGCGTCTTCTGGACGATTGAGTTTCAGTAAAACTTCAGCTCGCTTCAGGCCGGTCCATGCATCTCCGGGCCCTAGTTCCTCTGCCTTTTCTGCTAACTGGAGAGC
>JALCBP010000002.1:124893-142626 GCA_028066355.1 Pirellulales bacterium | reverse complement strand
GGTAATCACCTTTTTGATACACAACATCAGATTGGCGTATCTGGGATCCGTCCTCTAGTACGGTTCCACTGAGAGCGATCCTCACAGTACGTAGCACTGCGGCAAGCCACCCTGCGGCCGGTTCGGGGGCTTGATACGTGATTTCAATTTCCACAGGACACTTTAAGCGAACAGCTCCGGCGTCGAGCATCGCTTGTTGAATTTTTTTCTGATACGTGACTACGCCAGGTTTGCTGTGGATCGGTATATCTGCTGTGTCAAAGGGTATCAGAGCAGGCTTCCCGGTGATGTGAATCAGAATCGGCTTAACATTGTTTTGATTCATAATGGAATCTTTTGATCAAGCGATCTAGAAATCAAGAGACTGGAAATCAAGAAACTGGATTTCCCGGTTTTTTACTGTTGCTTTCACCGTAGACGAACGGAAAAGTGCGTGCTGTTCCAACGAAGACGCTTTGGCATGACTCGCCAAAGGCATCACTGGAATAAAAATTCAGCCGGTAAACAAGACAAAAAACACCACTGCCGTTGATTAGATGGCTAGCGGCAACGCTTATTCGTTGCCACCCTTTTTATTTACTGATTGCCAAGCAAGTGGGAAAGGTTCTTCAGTGAGATTCTCATACTTGTCTTTTAAAAAGTTCCTGAATTCATCCGTGAGCTTAGAGGTCTTAAGAAATCTGTAACCGTCAGGTGTATTCACGAAATTCAGAACATATTCTTCCCCATCAATTCTGTATGCGTACACAATAAATTCACCAGCATCTAGCTTTTTGTTGGGCTCTCCGACCTTTCGTAGAACATCGTCCTGTGTGCTCACTGCGATTTCGAAGCCTTCTAAGTCTTCAACAGTCACCTTATGCGAACACCCACCCACAGCAAAGAGAACCAACACCCCAATCATTAAAGATCTTATCATTTGTCCACATGCATATCTGGTAGCGTAGTGAGTGAGTTGTCCAGTATGTCTGTAAGCCAGCATGTCTAAGAAAATCTTTTCTTCTTTCTCTAGGGTGTCTTGCATGGGTTAAACGTACCCAAAAAACATGCAGAGAAGAAAGCCTGCAATGATCACCATGACAATCAGGCAGGCAAAGAGCGAAAAAGTCGTCAGCGCAGAAAAACTTGGCTTCTTGTACGAATCAAAGTACTCATCGTCTTCTGGTGGATCGTCTTCCATGGATGCAGTTTATCAGTGGGATTGGCGTCGGCTTAATAAAAACCTAATCAGGCTATAACCAACTTCTAACTTCGTCTTCATTCTCCTCTAACTTGAATGAATAGGCTCTCTTGGTACCCCTTTGAGAGCCACTCTCACCTCGATCCGATCCCGTTGAGGTGGGAGTGGTATTTTTTCTAAGCACAGGAGGCCAGCTGATCAAAGCGACTCTGATCTCAACGTGCACGGTACTTGGACTCGCCGTAATCAACCTGTCCCAAAACCCGCTTACCGAAATTGAAAAATATAAGTTGCGGCAGTTGGTGTCAGAACTGGCGGACTCTATTTCGGACAATACTTCGAATGAGATGTCTATAAGCCGAGTTATAGAGTCCATAGACGCTGTTTTTAAAATTGCTGCTCACTGAGGCCCGACGCATAAGAAAGCCCGCCAGCAGGAGAACCATGAAACCTGCTGACGGGCGGAGGTTGCGTATGAATTAGTACGAACACAAATGAGCCTCGTTCAAGATGCTGCATGGTTAGCCAGATCGCGCACGCAGAAAACCAACATCTGTTGCTGATTGGTTGCGGGCAGAGCAGAAGAATAGGCCAGAATCGGCACTAAAGAAAATACAGGCTAGCGGCGTTTTGTCTTTGGTTTGGTTATCTGCCGCACACGCTTCTTGGCTGGTGTGGCTTTCTTTTTGATCACCTTTTTTTGTGTATGTGTTTTGAAAGAGCCATCGAGGATTGCATCAACGGGAACATGCAGCCCAAAAGAGTCGGGCCAACAGGCAATGTCAGCCATTGATGCTGAAGGAATGCCGGTAGGCGATTCGGGTTGAATACGGACACTCTTGCGGATTTGCTTTCCGTCTTTGCTGCCTTGAACCTGTTTGGCCACTTTAGAGGGTGCAGCCCAGATTTCCTTTCCCCAAAATAGCCTGGTCAGTCGTATAAGTTCGTTGCACCACGGCATTCCCTGATGTTTGGGGTTCTGATTTGTTTGAAACAAATATTGATGAATCATTTCATGAAGCAAGGTATCGGCCTTTTCCTGGCGGGACATGTTGGCTTTTAGTTCAATACTGTCACGCCCATCGTCTGCGTAATGAGCCATACCCACTGCCGCCCCGTAAGGAAGCGTTTTAGGAAACAGGATTGGGGCAGGCTTTAGCTTTCCATCCCAAGCCAACGTATTGAATGCAGCCCAAAGGTCTGCAACTTCTTCACCTTCCTGGCCGATCTGCCAACCGCACATCATTCGCATGTCCTTTGCCGTCATTCTTCGCCGCATGATGTTTTTCTTGCAAAGACTACGTCTAGTTAAAGGTAGACATTCTGCGTTTGGGTAGATGTGAAGTTCAAGCAGCAGTTGTGGGGTACGAACTAGACAGAAACTGCATCGGGAATGGTCCCTGCCAACTGGCCATGAATGGAAGCGGTGTACCGTTCCTCTCTCAACAGGACCAGCAGCCTATGCTGATCATTGCCAACCACCAAGGCCGGTTGCGTTCCTTTGTTTCCAACTCTTCCCGATTCTGTTCCCGTTTCTTGGAACAAATGAATCATTTACACCACTGCAGAGCGTCGGGTATTCTATGATTCTTCGGATTTAAGGCTGTTCGCTGCATTATGAATTGGGTTTTCTCTCCCGGAATCAAGTAGCGTAACGTCGTCCTGCGATGCATACATCTACTAGAAAACACATATGGCCAGGACGTTTGTGGTTGGACGGTTTAGTCGCACCAGGCAGGGATATGGCTTTGTACGGCCCGAAGGTGCGCAGCCAACTGATCGAGATGCTGATATCCGAATTCCCTTGGTAGCCTCTGCAGATGCGGCTGATGGCGATACGGTTCGCGTAAAAATTACGAAAGAACGGCATGTTGGAAGGCCAGGGCTTTGTGGCGAGATCGTTGAAGTAATTGAAAGGCGGACCACGCGTTTCGTCGGCACGGTGTTTCAATCAGCCGGAGAACATTGGGTCCAACTCGATGGCACGCAGTTCCCGCGACCTATCTGGGTTGGAGATCCAAGTGCGAAAGGCGTGAGTGATGATGACAAAGTAATTGTTGAGCTCATACGTTTTCCAAGTCCTCTACAGGATGGTGAGGGTGTAATTATTGAGGCTCTTGGGGCTTCCGATGCTCCAGGGGTGGATACCCGGACTGTTGTAGCTGAGTTTGGTCTACCGGGGCCCTTCCCTGAAAGTGTTTTAGAAGACGCACGAAAACAGGCTGAAAACTTTTCTTCATCTATTCCACCCGGCCGTAAGGATCTTAGTGACGAAGTAGTCGTCACGATTGACCCCAAAGATGCTCGTGATTTTGATGATGCGATCTCACTCACGCGTTTGGATAGAGGGCACTGGTTGCTCGGCGTTCACATTGCGGATGTTGCTCATTTTGTGCCAAAAGGTTCAGCCATTGATCAAGAAGCTCTCGCCCGCGGTACGAGTGTTTATCTGCCTGATCAGGTTATCCCAATGTTGCCCGAGATTGTTTCGAATAATCTTGCAAGCCTTCAGCCGGACCGACTTCGGCTCGCGCGAACGTGTTGGATTGAATTCACAGAAGACGGGGCTCCGATTCATACTGAAGTTGAGCGAACGGTTATCAAGAGTTGTCGACGTTTTACGTATGAAGAAGTTGATGTTTTTATCGCGGATCCAAAGACAAAAGACATCGCAATGACAGCGCCTGTCCGGGAACTTCTCGGCAGAATGCAGCAACTTGCCGCTATCTTACGAGATCGGCGACTGACGCGGGGCGCGCTCGAACTCAACATGCCGGAAGTGAAAATAGATCTTGATCGATCGGGTCGAGTTGCCGGCGCTCATGTTGTTGAGAACACAGAGAGCCACCAGATTGTTGAAGAATTCATGCTTGCGGCGAATGAGGCTGTAGCCAAGAAGATTGCTGCCACAAAAGGAAAATTCCTGCGCAGAATTCATCCGTCACCTGACCTGAGAAAGCTTCGGCAGCTTACGGAATTTGTGCTCGAGCTTGGTTTCGATGTCGAGTCACTTGAAAGCCGCTTTGAACTGCAACGATTGCTTGGGCTTGCCCGTCACAAGCCTGAAGAGCATGCAGTTCACTACGCGGTGTTACGGAGCCTGTCGCGGGCAATGTATGCGCCTTTGGACGAAGGGCACTATGCGTTGGCCAGTGATTGTTATTGTCATTTTACATCTCCTATCCGTCGGTATCCGGATTTAACAATCCATCGAGCACTGGATTGTCTAGAGGCAGGTAAGAAACCTCCTGGTGATCATCTTGAACAACTTGGAGAGCAATGTTCGGAACTTGAGCGACGGGCTGAGGCCGCAGAGCGTGAATTGATAAAGCTCAAGTTGCTGAATTTTTTAAGCAGTCGTGTAGGAATGGAACTTGAGGGTGTTGTAACAGGGGTTGCGCGATTTGGTATCTTCGTTCAAGGTATCCAGTTGCCAGCTGAAGGGTTGATAGAGACAGAGGATTTACCGATCGATCACTATCGGTTCGATCGGTCGGCACATACTCTCAGTGGGCATCGGCCGGGAAATATATTTCGATTGGGTGATCCAATTCGTGTATGCGTGCGCGAAGTTGATCTCGTGAAGCGGCAACTTCTTTTCACTCCAGCATCGGCAAGAAGTGGTTCAAGAAGGAAGCAAAGCAGTCGTCGTCTCTCATCATCACGGCGGAGCCATGCCCGCAGTCGGCAAAAAAGTAGCCGGCAGAATGAGACGCGAAAAAAAACGCCAACTGACAAAGAACCGAAATCGAGGAAACAAAAAAAAGCAACCGGTCGGAGAGTGAAGCAAAAGAAATCAAAGCGGGATAAAAGCAGGTAAGGCTGGTTGCTTCTGCAAGAACTCGTACAATCATTGAACAAAATAGGGTTATGCCTTTGATTCGCGTCTTCGTCTCGTATCCAGAAGGAATCATGAAATAGATGCCGCAGCGAACACCTTTGGCCGAATGGCATGAAAAGAATGGCGGACGTATGGTTGATTTTGCTGGCTGGTTCATGCCCGTCCAGTATTCCTCCATTGTTTCTGAGCATCTTGCCACTCGAGAAAATGCAGGTATTTTCGACGTGTCGCATATGGGACGAGTTGCAATAGAGGGGAATAAGGCGGTCGAATGGCTCGAGTCTATGTTGACGCGGCAGGTGAGCGACCTGCCGGTAGGCCGTGCACGGTACACCTTAATTACAGGCGTAGCAGCTACAGATGACTCTGTCGATCTGGATGGAGCCCCTGTCATTCTCGACGATGCCCTTGTGACTCGGCTTGCGGATCACATGGACGGGTCCCAGCGTTTTATTCTTGTCGTGAATGCCAGCAATCGGCAGCGTGTTGTTCGCTGGCTGGAGGCCCGGTTGCCATCAGAAGGCGTGACGATGAAGGATACGACAGTTGAGTCTGCAATGATTGCTGTGCAGGGTCCACGAGTATTCGGGCATAAGACGGAACATGTTTTTGAAGGGCCTTTGGGAAGTGTCTTTGGAGAAAAAATACTTCAAGAGCTGGCGGCTCTACCAAATTATGGTGTCCTGGAGACTCAGGTCAGCGGAGAACCAGTAGTTGTGAGTCGAACCGGCTACACAGGTGAAGACGGAGTTGAAATTATTCTGAACGCTTCTCAATCTCAGGGTTTGTGGGAAGGGTTGGTTCAAAAAGGCGGTGCTGTTCCTTGTGGGCTTGGCAGTCGTGATACTCTACGGCTTGAAGCTGCCATGCCGCTTTATGGCCATGAACTATGCGAAAAAACAGACCCTTTTTCGGCGGGTCTTGGATTTGCAGTGAATCTAGATGGTCGAGATTTCCCAGGAGCTGAGGAACTCCGAACGCGACGTGATGCAAGTGATTGTCGTCGCGTCGGTCTGGTATTCGAGTCACGTCGGGCAGCTCGAGGTGGTGATCACGTCATGGAAATCCAGAACGGAACTGACACAGTTTGTGGAGAAATCACGAGTGGGAGTTTTTCACCAACATGTGAGCGAGGAATCGCCCTGGCTCTGGTTGATCAAGCGGTTGTTGGGCAAGAATGTAAACTCGAAGTTCTCGTACGAGGAGTTCGACTGCCGGTAAAAATCGTTTCCCTTCCATTTTATCGTCGTCCCCGCCACGATTGACACAACATATTGGATCCTGATCTGTCGTATTCAAGAATACCTTTTGGAGAAATGTCATGGAGAAGTCTCGTCGCTACGCAAAATCACACGAATGGGCACGCTTGGAAGATGATGGTTCGGTCACAGTTGGAATCTCAGCGTATGCCGTGGAGGCTTTGACAGATCTTGTTTTCATGCAATTACCCGATGTCGGTGCAACTGTCACCGCAGGAGAGTCGTTTGGTGAGATCGAAAGTGTGAAAGCAGTAAGTGATCTTTATGCGCCAATTTCAGGAAAAGTGGTTGCGGCAAATACCGATTTGCCGAGTCAGCTCGAAACGCTTGGTAGTGATCCCTACGGAAGTGGCTGGGTAATTCGTGTCCAGCCTGATTCCGTTGAGCAACTCGACGAATTAATGAATCAGGAAGCGTACGACAAGCTCATTGGGGGAGGATGAATTTGTCAGGTTCCAGCAAGGCGTCGCCGAATGATAAGCAGCGGATGGATCTCCACGTCTGGCGAGATCCTCCGGCAGCAGGTGGCTGGAATATGGCAGCTGACGAGGCACTCGCTCGTCAGGCCGAGGAAACGAACCAAGTGCTGATGCGATTATACGGGTGGCATCCGCACACGCTATCACTCGGTAGTTTTCAACGTTCTGGTGACTTCTTTGAAACACCAGAGGTAGCTCACTTACCAGTTGTTCGTCGTCCCAGTGGGGGTGGTGCAATTATTCATGGCACAGACTTAACCTATGGGTTGGCGGTTCCAGGTTGTCATGACTGGAGCCGGGGAACCGAGAAGCTGTATGCCGCAGTGCACGGTGCGCTTGTAGAAGAACTCTGTGAACGTCACCTAGGGGCTCGTATGATGGAGGCAACCAACAGAGAAAGCGATCAGAGTTTTTATTGCTTCAACCGCCGGGCGTTCGGAGACCTTGTTATAGACGATACGGCAGGCACTTCGTTGCACGGTAACCATAAGATACTCGGGAGTGCACAGCGAAGACTCGCTGGGGTTGTTTTGCAGCACGGCAGTCTACTCCTGCATAGAAATCCCAATGTCCAAGGTAAAGGGAGCCATATGGGGCTTGGTGATGTACTTGAGGCACGCTCGGGCTCAGTCAATGATGTTGTTGACGGTTGGCTGCACCGTGTGGCGGATCGGCTGAATGGAGAATTGATTGTTGAGTCGGGTTCGTCGTATGAAAAAGAAGACCGCGATATTGCAAGCCGAACTGAACGTTATGAAAGTGAAGCGTGGCTGCATAGACGCTAATTGTGGGGTGATTCATATTGTGGGGTGATTCATAGAACGCCGAGCCCAAGCTTCGCACCCACCAAATCAGGGGGTCGCGTTTCGGCGTCGCTGGACTTTGGTAAGGCAACTTGATAGCGTTAGGAAAACGTGTCAATGGTTTTTATTTTGTCCCGATCATTCTGACTCGTTTTGGGGATTGAAACATGAGTCTTTATCAAGTTAGGGCATATGATCGCCAAATTAGTGATCGCTTCCGGCAAGCGTGCTGGACGGGCGATTTCGATGAAACGGGACAAGTTACTTATTGGTCGTGCAGAGGAATGTGATCTTCGGCCCCTTAGTGAAGAGGTCAGTAGAAAGCACTGCGCGATTATTCAAAAGGACGATGTCCTTTGGGCAAAGGATCTCCGTAGCAGAAACGGTACCTTTGTGAATGGTCACCGCATCAGTGAGCCGAAGCAATTAGCTGACGGTGACCTTGTTCGTGTTGGATCGTTAGAGCTCAAGGTTTCTATAGCTGTCGAGCCAAAACTGGAGACTGAGGAAGATATTTCTAGGTTGTTGCTCGGTGGTGATGATCCTGTTGGCATGAACGATACAACGCGATCGATCGAGGCATCCGATATCGACTCCACAATCGAGCATGGTATCAGTAACGCAAGCGGTAAGGACGCAGCCGAAGCAACGTTGATTTCATCTGCGGGCGTTGTTGATGAAGACGATGATTCTTCAGCTCACGGGAAAGCCGTTGAAGAGATTCTAAAATCCCGTAGCAAACCAGGGAATTTACCCAAGTCGAACAAGCCAGACGGATCGAGTCGGGATGCCGCAGCCGATGCACTCCGAAAATATTTTGGTAATCGGTAATTCTGTAGACGCGTGGTCCGGTCGCCAGTCGTTGGCTTAGGTGTAATCCATACAACCCGACCTTTCGCAAAAAAATCGCTATTTTGCCTGCTCCTTTCTGCAGGTATGAGCAATACTTCTTAGCCGACTGACATGACTGTTTGTTTTTAACTCTTTCATGTTGGAACTTGGTTAGAGCATTCGGCCATCAATCAAGCCACTTCAAAAAAATTTCGGAGAGATTCAATGTCAGATAATCAAGGAATAGCAGCCAGAAAGCGGTCCATCGATCCAGCGACATGTGAGCGTGATTATGATTCCTCAGAGGTAGAATTTATGCAGGCCCTCGAGAAGTATAAAAACGAAAGCGGGCGAAAGTTCCCAACGTGCAGTGAGATACTTGCCGTGCTTCGTTCGCTTGGATACGTCCGATTGATGCCATGCTGCGTAACTGCTGATTGAAACCCTTGTATTAGCTACTTTTAGCAGGGATTTTCGATCTTGCCCTGGTGAAGTGGCCCACGATACCGTCTCGTCTTTGATTGTCGAAAAGTCCTCGGACTGTACGTGGAGTTCGATACATTGAGTGACAGAAGATTTTTCTTTTATCGATTGCGGGCCGGTGTTGTCGTAATCGGCATGATTGGTTTCAGTCTATTCTGCGGCTGTGGCAGATTTGTGCAGTCGGACTCGGAGAAAGGCGTGCGTCTTTATCAACAGGGGAACTACCTTGGCGCCGCAAATTCTTTTCAGAGAGCTCTCGAGAAGCAGCCAGGGGATGCCGACTGTTTTTATAATCTCGGCGCAACATACCACCAGCAGGCAAAACTTTTTGGTCGGACTGGTGACCTTCAGACCGCTGAGCAGTACTATCATCTTTGTTTAGCGCGAAATCAGAATCATGCAGCATGCCAGCGAGGGCTTGCAGTACTCCTCGTGGAAACAGGCCGTACGGGAGATGCTGCGACTCAGCTGGAGCAATGGGCTACAAGAGAGCCGACGAACCCCGAGCCGAAAATAGAACTTGCAAGGCTATGTCAGGAACAGGGTGATAATCTGGATGCAGAAAATTATTTAGTTGATGCAGTTTCAGTTGATCCGGACAACCCCAGGGCACTTGTTGCGCTCGGTCAAATCCGGGAGGCTTCCGGTGATACTCAACAGGCACTTGCAAACTATGCAAAAGCTCTTGAATTAGACCGAAATCAGCCAACTGTAGCAGCAAAAGTGGCTACACTTTCAGCGAGTGGCTCTTCAGCGGTCATTGCAACAGCGCCTCCAGCCGGCGGATCCCCCTACTCTCCTCGATGATTCCGCGAAGAAACGGTGGCCCGTTGACCCTGTGGGTGGAGGGGCCGTACTCTTGTGTATTCGAGTAGTTTCGTTGCGCTAGTCAAAAATTTTCCGAAATGGATTTTCGGGAGGAGTATGTGCAACGCTGTGAGTCGAATCATACCTGCGGTATGCCGGTGGGTGGTGGTTTATTTGTATGCAGGCAGCGACGGAGAAATTCATGGCGACGGTTGCTGATAGGGTATTTAACTTTTCAGCAGGGCCTGCAGTGTTGCCATTGCCAGTGCTCGAAAAGGCTCAGGGGGAGTTGCTTGCCTTACCTGGCGTTGGCTCATCAGTGCTTGAAATCAGTCACCGTAGTAAAGCATTTGACGGCATTCTTGATCGTACTCTCGAAGCACTGAAGGGCCTTCTGGGGATTGGTGAAGAATATGAAGTCGTATTACTTCAGGGAGGAGCCAGCCTTCAGTTTTCAATGGTTCCGATGAATTTCCTCGCTGGGGAGTCTGGTGCTGCCAATTATGTTCTCACCGGAACGTGGGGCAAAGGAGGACTGAAGGAAGCAAGTCGACTAGGTTCAACACATATTGCGTGGGATGGTAGCGAAAATGGATATAGTTGCTTGCCTTCGGCTAGCGAGATCAGCCTTTCTGATTCTCCCGCCTATGTCCATGTGACAAGCAATGAAACGATTCAAGGTGTGCAATGGCAGCAGATGCCATCATTCGGAGATGTTCCACTGATTTGTGATTCATCGAGTGACTTTCTTTCTCGACCGGTTGATATTTCTAAGTATGGAATGCTATACGCCTGTGCCCAGAAGAATGCTGGTATTGCTGGAGTTACGGTTGCAATCATTCGGCGAGATTTACTTGCCCGTTCGCAGGACAGTTTGCCCGCGATGCTCGACTACAGAACATTTGTTGAAAAAGGCTCACGGCCCAATACACCACCAGTGTTCGCTGTTTATATTTTAGGGCTGGTTTGCGAATGGCTGATGAATGAAGTCGGTGGTTTGCTTGCCATTTCAGAACGCAATATGGCCAAGGCTAAGAAGGTTTATGAGGTGATTGATGGATCAGGCGGTTTTTATAAGGGCCATGCTAGTCCAGCAAGCCGGTCCATTATGAATGCAACGTTTCGTCTTCCTTCAGAGGACCTTGAAGCTGCTTTTGTAAAAAAGGCAGCTTCGGTAGGCCTCACAGATCTCAAAGGGCATCGGTCTGTGGGTGGCATTCGAGCCAGTATTTACAATGCTATGCCAGTAGAAGGAGTTGAGGCGTTGTGTCAGTTTATGGAAGATTTCAAGAGTTCTCATGGATAGCTAGCGATGCTTGCTCAGCGTATCCTGTGAGCTGGTTTGGATGTGTCGAGAAGTGCTCGTCTTAGATTTAACATTACATTGTGATCCCTACTGAAGGAGTGCCGGTCTGGCACAGGTACAAAAACATTATGCCATCGATAATCGTGCTCGATAAACTTAGCCCAGACGGGCTTGCTCTCCTTGACGCGGCCGCAAAGTTGGGGATTTCCTACGAAGTCAAGACGGGGCTCTCGGGTGAAGGGCTGAAGGATGCTCTGGCGTCACATGATGGAGCGATTTGTCGCAGTGGCGTAAAGATAACAGCAGATGCGTTGTCAGGGAATCACCGCCTACGCGCTATCGTACGAGCTGGAGTCGGTACTGATAATATCGATAAGCAGGCTGCGACTCGCCAAGGGATTGTTGTGATGAACACCCCGGCGGGAAATACAGTAAGTACTGCCGAGCACGCATTTACGCTCCTTCTGGCGCTTTCTCGAAATGTAGCGCCTGCTGATGCGAGTCTACGTGAACATCGCTGGGACAGAAGCAAATACATGGGTGTCCAGCTCGCCGGCAAGACACTCGGTATTGTTGGTATGGGGCGTATCGGGCAGGCAGTCGCGAGTCGCGCGCGTGCTTTTGATATGAGAGTCGTTGTCTACGACCCTTTTCTCGCAGCAGAGCGTGCCGGTGAACTTGGCGTTGAATTATTTGGAAGCGTTCGGGAAATGTTGCCTGAACTCGATTATCTGACTGTCCACACACCACTCACAGACGACACCCGTCATTTGATTGGCAAGGCAGAGTTGTCCTTGCTCAAGCCTGGTGTGCGTTTAATTAACTGTGCGAGAGGTGGGATCTACGACGAAGAAGCACTGCTTGAGGGTCTTGAAAGTGGCGTACTGGCTGGTGCAGCACTTGATGTTTTTGAAACGGAGCCGTGTACTGACAGCCCCTTGTTCGGCCGGCCTGATGTGCTTGTCACACCACATCTTGGTGCGAGTACAGAGGAAGCTCAGTCTCAAGTTGCGATTGAGGGAGTGAATTTGCTCACAGACTTCCTGAGAACTGGGACGATTCGTCACTCGGTCAATTCGAGTCCAATTGACCCTGCGGATCTTGAGGGGCTTCGTGGTTTTCTGGATCTTGGGTGGCGGTTAGGTGTCTTATTGTCCCAACTCGACGATCAGCCACCCAAGGCAGTTTCGATTGCTTATAGGGGAGAGATTGCATCAAGAAATACCCGGCTCATCACGGCTGCATTTGCTGCCGGGTTGCTAGAAACAGCACTCGAAGACGTGAATATCATTAATGCTGAGATGTTGCTGAGGGAGCGAGGTATCGAACTTGTAGAACAAAGTAGAACTGACCCAGGCGCATTTAGTTCAGTCGTCGCTGTTGATCTGGTTGTTGGTGACCATGTGCATCGCGCTGCAGGAACTCTCTTTGGTCGATCCATGCCGAGACTGGTACAACTTGAGGGACATCGACTGGAGGCCTACCTTGATGGAACGCTTCTGATCTTCATGCACGAAGATGTCCCGGGCATTATCGGAAATGTTGGTACAGCCTTTGGTGGAACCGGCGTGAATATTGCTCAGATGACTGTTGGCCGCTCAGCGCCGGGTGGTGACGCAATTGGCGTGCTGAGTCTCGATCAGGAGCCGTCTGAAGAATCATTGTCGAAAGTGCGGACCTGTGACGGGATCCATTCTGCAAAAGTATGCAAATTGCCAGCGGCTGGACAACTTCCTTACTGGCTCGCAGCTGGATCGAGTGGTTCTGACAGGAGATAGTGCACCCACCGCAACGAAAGACACGCAACCAGAGCAAAACCAACAGCAGACTTTCCAGCGGCTAACCCACTGACACCTAGCCATGCCTTTTGCAGCAGTCTGCTAAAATGAGTTTATGCAGGACGATCTACCTAAATATGGTGCAAAGTCTGATTGGGGATGGGTGTTTCTTGTGCTTCTTGGCGTACAGGTGCTACTAAGGCTTGTTATTCATTTTCGAAACCCCTTTGATATTCCCGTGTGCGATCGCAACTCTCTAGCTGTCGATTTCGTCACAGATCCCCTGATCTGGGTTTGGGCTGTCCTTGCAATGACAAGGATTAACAAAAATGCATCTAGGAAAGAAGATCCACCCGAGCCTGAAGACGACGGTCTTTCAGATTTGTTGGACAATGCGTCAACCACGCCAGATAATATGTACGGCGAAGAGGACTAGCCGTTTAGCCTCACCCTTATTTTCCAAGGTGCGGACCTGTCGCAAACATGATCATGGAAGGACCAGCAAAACTGTTGTGTTGTTCCCTCCGACTTCATTCGGTCGGCTGTATGCGTCCTTCCGTCTCTTCTATCGTTCTGATATCAATCAGCCTTTGTGTTGGTGTGGTTCGTGCAGAATCGATGTCTGAGCAATCAGCCTCACGGCTCATTTCGGCTCTTGATGAAAGAGCATATCACGATACTGCTATTGTTGTATTAGACCAACTTCTCCACAGCGATGCGGTGTCGGATTCGTTTCGCGAGAAGATTCCTTTGTCTCGCGCTAATGAGCGAGTGGCTATTGCCCGCAGGACTTCCGATCGAGAGCAAAAACAGCGGGCTTATCAAGCAGCTATCGATGATTTCAAACAACTCCTTGAGGAAGATCAGGATCTGTCGATTGCTTCTGAGGCAGCGTTCCAATTGGGAATGGTTTTTCTTGATATGGGAAGGCTGTCGAAGGATCAGAGAATTTCTACTGAGAAGGTTGGTAGTGAAGTCGAGCAATACTTCTTATCTGCTGTTCATGTTTTTGTGGGTCCTCGTTCCGGGCAGACAGCTTTTAGTGCGATAGAGAAAGAACTCCAGCAAGTCGAAAAACGTATTCGTAAATATCGAGACCAGCGATTAGTTACTTCAACGGATCGTCACGAGTTGGACCGGCTTGAGCGGAGTCGTGAAAAACTGCGTGGTCGACGTTTGCAGGTTCAGTTGCTTGCCGCTGAGGCATGTTCAGAAATGGCAGAGTGTTTCGAGCAACACTCAAGAGAATGGGGCCGAAGTCTGGAGGATGCCCTGCAGCGGTATCATGCGGTGTATCTGTCTGCACCAACGCGTTCTGCAGGACTTTGGGCACGACTAGAAGAAGGAAGAATCCTTCTTGCTCTGGGTCGAATAGCCGAAGGGCAGGAAGTTCTGCTTGAGATCACAAAATTACCTAGTTCAGAAAATTTAATTTACCAACTGCGAGTGAAGGCAGTTGACACATTGCTTGCTGCCTGGCTCGACACGACGAGTCTGACAGATGATCAGGAATTTGACGAAAGGCTTCGGCAGTTTGTGCTTGGTGATAGCCGGGCGTCTCTACCCAATTCAGATCTTTTAGCAATGAAGTACCGTTCAGCCGAACTGCTTTGGCGACGGCTCGAGGCGTTATCTGAAGATTCAACAGATGCTCGCAAGTCGTTGCTGGCTGATATTCGTATTCTTGCCCGAGACGTTGCAAAAGCCGAAGATGTCTATTCTGAATCTGCACGAAAATTGCTTGAGAAGTTAGGACGGCAGGATGCAGCATTCGCTGAGCGACTTGGCCGAAGTTTTGTAGCATCCTTCCGACACGCTGAACAGATTCTTGAACAATACCGCAACAATCCCACAGAAACGCAGCGATCAATAGCTCTTGCGAAGCTTCAAGACGTGCTGAAAATAGCGCCGAGCCAGACGGCTGAAAATCAAGAGTTGAAAAAAGAGCAGCTGTCACTGTTGAGGTATCAATTGGCACTTCTTTTTTACGAGGATGAAAGATACCACGAGGCGATCTCTCTAAGTTCTTTTCTCGTAGGGTTTTCATCGAGTGATTCGATAGCTCAAAAAGCGGCTGTTCTTGCGTCCGCCGGTTGGCAGGCTCTGGTGTCGCAGCAAGATGCATCATGGAGCGAGAATGCCACGGCCCAGCTTGCTAAAATTGCATCGGTCATCATGCGGCGGTGGCCTCGTGAGCAATGTTCAGCTGATGCGGCGGAAGTAAGTATCAATCTCGCCTATCAGAACGGAAATAGCACAGCCATCATGACTGTTTTGGATAGTCTTGATATAGATATGTTTGGGCGGGCTGAGGTGCTTTTGCGTGGAGGAGTAGCGATATGGCATCTCCATCAACATCCTCGGGATGGGCAACATAAAACATCGACCCCGGTCAATTCGGAATATCTCCAAGATGCCAGGCGTGTTCTTGATGAAGGGCTAGTGGCTATTGGAAAAATCAATGCACTGCAGAACGTCGCGTTGGAAGTTGCCGTAGCTGGGGCTATTGCGCGTTGTGAGATGGCTCTGGATTCCAATAATAATGACTCTTTCGATCTTTTTGCACTTCTCGCTCATCCAAGATATGGGCCTTGGCAGATCCTTCAAGATTCCACCGTAAAGCTTCCATTATCAATTTATGAACCTTGTTTGCATGCGTGTATTCGGGGTTTCGTAAAAGTGCAGCGGTATGACTTGGCAACACAGGTGATGAAGAACTTGTTGTCCAAGAAATCTTTGAATAAAGAAATGAGACTTCGGCTTGTTGGGACGTCTATTTCAGTTGGGAAAAAACTCGTCGATGCAGCGGAGCGAAGCCAAGATCAGAACATCGCAGTAGGTGAGCAGAATGGTTTTGCAGAAGACGAGTTCGAGTTCATTGAGAACTTGTTGGACTTTGCAAAATCTGCCACAGATCAGCCACAGGTTTTGTCGTGGGTGGCAATGACCTTTCGTAAGCTAGGGCTTCCCGGAAATAGTCTCGTTTTAGGTATTTCTGAGAATAAAAGAAAGTATTTTCTCTCTGAGGCAGCCGTGGCAATAGAGGAAGTTCTGTCATGTGCTGACCTTTCTCAAAAGGTTAGAACCTCCTGGCAGCGTGAGTTGGTTGGGGTCAGATCGAATCTTGGTCAGTGGGACGAGGCTGTGGAACAGATGAGATTCATCTTAGCTAATCAACAGAATAATCGTTCGCCAATGCTTCAGCAGTTTGCAGCAGATTTGTTTCAGAAGGCAGCGCAGGACGCACAGAGTCTTAAACAAGCACGAGAATATTTTCAATCGGCGATTGTTGGTAGTCGTGTCAAGGTAAGGGGTGGTGAAAGTATCGTCTGGGGATGGGGATCGCTTGCAAGTCGGGTTTCAAAAGCCGCATTTAGCTCACCGGGTGGTGTCGCCGACAGAATGCGAGGGGTTTATTTTGAGGCACGTTATCGGCTTGCTTCCTGTCGACTCGCATGGGCTCAGAAAGAGGTCGACACCGCCATCAAGACTCGCCTGCTCAAAGAGGCTGAAGCTGACATAAAACTTGAGGCTCAATTACATCCTGCTCTTGGCGGCGATGAGTCGAAAAAAAGGTTCGATGCTTTGAAAGAAACAATTCAGCAAGAGTCCATGAAGATTTCAAAGGTGAGATGAAGAGCATGAAGTATAAATATTCAGAAATAATATCGGGCCTTGCCTCAGGATTTTCTAACTTGATTTTTCGCTGGCTGCTGATTGGTTCTGTTTTTGTTGTCGCATTTCAAAGTGCAACACGCGTTGATGCAGCAGATCAGATTATCACAAGAGACCAAACCCTATTTGGGGAGATAGATTCTGTGTCGACTCAGGCAGTTCGTTTCATCCCTAGAGGTTCAACAAAGTCTGCTCAGGAAATAGACGTTACGGATGTTGTGATGGTTCAATTTTCTGGAGAGCCACAAGCGTTAGTTGAGTCAAAAAAACGGCTTGTCGAAAATGACTTTGTTGGTGCTCTGGAAGCCATCGAGCAAGTCAGTAAAGATGATATTCAGAGTGAGTCGGTAGCGATCCGGGGCGAATACGCGTATGTTCGTGCGGCAGCCACTGGTCATGTCGCTATGTCTACGCATGAGAATCTACTTTCTGCGCTCCAGTCTATTGAAGAAGTGCTTGACCAGTTTACTCGTTCGATTCATTACTATGATTTGCTTGAGCTTGCTGGAGATCTTGAGACAAATCTCGGGCGATATGATCAAGCCACTGTCAGATATAAGGAGATTGGACTGGGGTCACCTCTTTTGATGGTTCGTGCAAGAAGGCTCCAAGGGAATCTATTGGCGGCCGAAGATCAGCATAAAAAAGCAATTGTAGAATTTGAAAAAGTGCAATCATGTGGTCTTGGCGGTGGTTTCATTGAGCAAGAAAAAATGCTTGCATGTCTTGGGAGGTCAGAAAGTCTCATTTCATTAAGCCGTTTTGATGAAGCCATTTCTTTAGTCGGTACGATGCTTTCGGCAGAATACCCTGATGAAGTACCAAGTGCAGATGTCAGAAGGTTACTTGGGAAAGCGTATAGTATTCTCGGGCAATCGTTTTTAGGAATGAAACAGGATCAAGAAGCCTTGGTCGCGTATTTGACTGTAGATTTGGTGTATGGTGAAACTTCTGACACGCATGCGGAATCACTTTTTCGATTATTTCATCTATGGAATAAGGGAGGCTATCCTCGTCGGGCGGAAGAAGTTCGAGAAAAGTTAATAAAGAACTATCCCCGAAGTACGTGGGCGGCTGAGTTGGACGCATCCGCGAAGTAAATCGACATAGCATGTTTGATGGTCATAGAGTACAAACAATAAGCTTTCAGCAGCCATCAGAAATTGTTTTCTGATGGAACATGCACGTTAGGATGAGTAATTGATCAGGGCCAGAAACGGGGCTTTTGTTTTAGGAAATAGGGATATTCACAGATGCAGGTTTTCAGGAATCGTCTACGATCTCAGTGTCG
>JALCBP010000002.1:117503-124793 GCA_028066355.1 Pirellulales bacterium | reverse complement strand
AATAGGGATATTCACAGATGCAGGTTTTCAGGAATCGTCTACGATCTCAGTGTCGCTTGTTCTTAGTCGGATTGTTCTTTCTTTGGTCGGCTGTCGTTGTGGGACAGATTGCTGATGAGAACCAGCCTGCTACTACAGACGCTGGTGTGGTGATCGAAGCAGTCACTAATCCTGCAGGGGGTGAGTCAGAAACGCCCGAGACGGATTCGGATAGAGTGGGTGCAGATGTAATCCCAAGCAGACCGGATAATCTGCTCGTCTACTACATAAAAGCGCTTGGCGCAACTTTTGTTATTGTTTTTGTTGGACTTTCTTTCGCCCTCGTTGCGTTACTTGTAATGTGCTTTTTGCAATTACGCCGCACGGTTCTTATGCCTCCTGAACTGATGGAAGGATTCGAGAGTCATCTTGATAAGAAAGAGTTTCAACAGGCGTACGAACTCGCAAAAGCTGATGATTCCTATCTTGGTCGCGTGCTTGCTATTGGCCTTGTCAAACTGCAGGTAGGTCGGCAGCAGGCAATCGATGCAATGCGAGAAACGCAGGCTGAAGAAGCGATGCAACTGGAACACAAGATCAGTTATGTATCCCTTATCGGTGCGATTGCACCAATGTTTGGGTTGCTCGGAACCGTAAGTGGTATGGTAAGTGCCTTCACGGTTATTGCTCAGTCGGCAACACAGCCTAAGCATCATGAGTTAGCAAGTGGGATATCGCAGGCACTTGTGACCACCCTTATTGGTCTTTGGATAGCAATTCCTGCTACTGCGTGTTTCAGTCTGTTTCGCAATTGGCTTGAGCAACTCAATAGTGACGTGGACACCGAAGCAGTGCGACTCATTTCGAAAGTGCCGCTAACCCAAAAATAGTCTCCCGGTGGCATCGGCAAAAAATCTACAGGAATCTTTTAGTGATACGGAGAAGTAATGGTCCAGCTGTTGTTGAGAACGACATGACACCCATGATCGATGTTACGTTCCAGTTGATAACATTTTTCATGTTTGTACTCAATTTCAGTGAGGCAGAGCAGGATGAGCGTATTCAACTTCCGTCGAGTCAACTAGCGAAGCCGGCTGAGGGAGTAGTTGAAGCACCGATAACCATGCAACTCATGGCAGATGGTGGAGTGCTGTACGCTGGTGAAATCATTCCGGTTGAGAATATCGGAGGTTCTTTGCAACGTGAGCGAGAGATTATCGTTGCTGCTGATAAAGACCCAAAACGTGCAACGGTAATTGTCCGAGCAGATGGTCGGGCAAATACTGGTGATGTACAACGGGTTATTCAGATTTGCCAGGAGCTCGGATTTCAAAAATTTGCGCTTCGTGCCCTTTACAAGCCGGACTGAATGATGCCCCCTCCCCTTCCTCGTCGACGACTTGAAAAAGTGGCAGTCAACATGACTCCCATGATAGATGTTGTATTTCAACTCATGATTTTCTTTATGTTGACATTTAATATCATCGCACCAGAGGGCGATTTTGATGTTCGTATGCCACTCAGCAAATCGTCTGCAGAGCCTCTTGATGATCTTCAGTTGCCGCCAATTCAAGTTCGTTTGGTGTCTGATGCTGAAGGTATGCTCACGGGGATTTTGATGAATGGTGAGCCCGTTAAGGATTTTGATGAGTTGCGACAAAGAGTTGCCAGCTTTGTTGATATTGCTCTAGAGAGTGGAGCTTCACTCGAAGATGTTGAATTAGAAATTGATAGTGACTATCAGCTTGACTATATCAATGTTGTTGATGCAATCACCGCAGTGTCCGGTAGAATAGAAAACGGGCAGCTCATTGAGATGGTGAAGAAGATAAGTTTTGTTCCACTAGAGCAAGAACCGTAGGTGTGCTGTTCTGAGTTGCTTAGCTTCTCGGATGATACTTTAAATGAACGTTTCTTAGTCGTCCCGAATCGATATGAGTGTAGCGCTGGGTTGTAGCGATGCTGGCGTGCCCCAGCATTTCCTGTACGTGTCTCAGGTCAACTCCACCCGCTACGAGATGTGTGGCAAAACTATGTCGAAGCGTGTGGGGTGAAATGTCGTTGGCAAGGCCGGCAGATGTGGCGTGTTCGCGGACAATTTCCCAGATTCGCATTCGGGAGAGCCGATTGCCTCTCGTGGATATGATGACATAGTTTTCTTCACTTGAGCGCAATGCAAACTGACTTCTGTGATCATGTGTCCAGGTTGAGATTGCAGTGTGAGCCCGCTTTCCCAAAGGCACGACGCGTTCTTTATTTCCTTTGCCACGGCATGTGCAAAATTGCTCATCGAGGTGAAGATCTTCAATCTTCAGTGAAGACACTTCAGAAGCGCGGCAGCCAGTGGCATACAGTAATTCTAAAAGGGCACGGTCGCGTGATCCTGCAGGAGTAAATCTTGACGGGCTGTCAAGCAGGAGCTCAACCTGATGGGGTGAGAGGACAGCAGGTATCGTATCGTCGGGGCGGGCCAAGACAAGCTGTTCAGCTGGATTTTCGTTTATGACTCCTTCAAGTTGGAGGAAAGAATAAAAGCATCGAAGTGTTGCTGCTTTTCGTGCAATTGTGGCTCGAGACTGTTGCTCATCTGACAAGTAGCCGAGGTAATCTCCCAGATCACCAATTGTTGTTGTTAATGGTGAGCGCCCACTGAGCCACGTTCCGAATGATTGGAGGTCACGCTGGTACGCCGACTGCGTGTTTTCCGCAAGGCCTCGTTCATGGCGGATGAAGGCAAGAAATCGCTCGATAAGGTCGTCGATACGAACCGTGGAGAGAGGCTTGCTCTGCGGACCTGCGAACGCAATCTTACGAATTCGTGAGCGATGTGAAGACTTTTTCTGCTTCTTTACAATCGTAGTTGGTCGTTTTTTTACCATGGAGTTGATTCGTCGGAGTGGGTGTTTACTACCTCAAATCAACTCAACAAATCAAGGATCGTATCCCAGGTTTGGAGCGAGCCAGCGCTCGATCTCTTTTTCGGGCATGCCTTTTCGGGCAGCGTACGACTGCACTTGTTCACGAGTGATTCTATCTACAGCAAAGTATCGGCTTTCCGGGTGGCCAAAGTAGAGTCCACACACGCTTGCCGCTGGCGTCATCGCAAAGTTCTCTGTAAGACTCATCCCGGCAACTTTTTCGGCATCGAGAAGTTGAAATAGCCCCGGTTTTTCTGTGTGATCGGGACAGGCCGGATAACCGGGAGCAGGACGAATACCACGGTACTTTTCCGCGATAAGGTCATCACTGCTGAATTGCTCATGCTTGCCGAAACCCCAGTCTTTACGTGCCTTCTGATGAAGCCATTCTGCAAATGCCTCGGCGAGTCGGTCGGCAAGTGCTTTTACCATGATTGAGTTGTAGTCATCATGGTCTTTGTCGAACTGTTCGGCAAACTCACTACAGCCATGGCCAGCGGTGCAGGCAAAGGCTCCTATATAGTCCCTCCGTCCACTCGATACAGGTGCAACAAAGTCGGCTAGTGCGTAGAAGGTTTCTTGTCCACGCCTTTCCCATTGTTGCCTGAGAGTATGAATGCGAACAGTTTCATTTTTTCGTTCGTCATCATCAAAAAGAATGATGTCATCCCCGTCACTATTGGCAGGAAAGAAGCCGTAGACTCCTCGAGCTTCAAGTTTTTGTGTGCCGACAATATCATGTAAGAGTTTTTGGGCATCATCAAAAAGTTTTTTAGCTTCATTGCCGACGGTAACATCATCGAAAATGGTTGGGTACTTTCCTTTGAGTTCCCAAGCCATGAAAAATGGAGACCAGTCGATAAATGGAACGAGTTCCTCAAGCGAGACCTTTGGAAGTTGGCGAAGGCCAAGGAATTCCGGTTTTTCTATCTCAGCAAGTGACCAGTCGGTGGTCCAGCGCTTTTCAACAGCTGTCTTGTATGGAACAAGTTTTACTTGTTGGCGAGTTTGAAAATTTTCAAGATCCCTAGCCTGTGCCTTGCGGTTTTCTTCTGCAAACGCTTCCCTGGAGGAAGGGTTTAGTAATTTATCGACAACCCCAGCTGCTCGTGATGCGTCTGCTACGTGGACGACGTTGCCAGTGTATTGCGGCGCGATTTTCACTGCAGTATGCCTTGTTGATGTCGTCGCCCCACCGATCAAAAGTGGGATCTCAAACTTTTCGTGTTGAAATTCCTTTGCGACCTGTACCATTTCGTCAAGACTTGGCGTTATGAGTCCGGATAGTCCAACAATATCGACTTCCTCTTCACGAGCTTTGTCGATGATTGTGGCGCACGGAACCATCACGCCAATATCGATGACTTCGTAACCGTTGCAGCCTAGAACAACGCCAACAATATTCTTTCCAATGTCATGGACGTCACCTTTGACGGTTGCGATGAGAATACGACCACGCTTAGATTCGGACTCACCTTGAGCCTTCTTTTCCTCTTCCATGTAAGGCAGGAGATGCGCCACGGCTTTCTTCATGACACGCGCGCTTTTCACAACCTGAGGAAGGAACATTTTGCCTTCACCAAAGAGGTCGCCGACGATCTGCATGCCACTCATGAGCGGTCCTTCGATAATCTGAAGACCCGTTTCGTACTTGGTTCTGGCCTCCTCGATATCTTCTTCAACATGATCCGTGAGCCCTTTAAGTAATGCGTGAGCTAGCCGACCTTCGACATCAAGTTCCCTCCACTCATCAACTTTCTTAGAGCCACTCTCTCCGTCACCTTTTATCGTTTCTGCGAAATCAATCAGCCTGTCTGTTGCATCTTCCCGGCGATCAAACAGGACGTCTTCAATTTTCTCAAGAAGTTCAGCATCGATTTCTTCATAGAGCGCAAGTTGCCCTGCGTTCACGATACCCATGTCCATGCCGGCTTTGATGGCATGATAGAGAAAAGCTGCATGCATTGCCTCTCGAACCAGATTGTTCCCACGGAATGAAAAGGAAATATTGCTTACTCCACCAGACACTTTCGTGAGTGGCATTTTTTCCTTAATTTGTCGCGTTGCTTCGATGAAATTTATTGCATAGCGATTATGCTCCTCCATTCCAGTAGCTACTGTAAGGATATTCGGGTCAAAAATAATATCCTCAGGAGGGAATTCAGCTTTCTCTGTCAGGAGTCGATAGGCTCTCTCACATATTGCCACTCTGTTTTCGATATCGGTTGCCTGTCCATTCTCGTCAAACGCCATGACGACCACAGCGGCACCATAGTGGCGGATAATACGTGCCTGTTTGAGGAAAGTATCTTCACCCTCTTTCAGGCTGATTGAATTGACGACACCTTTTCCTTGAATGCATTTCAGGCCAGCTTCAAGGACTTCCCAGCGGGAGGAATCAATCATGATGGGTACACGAGAGACATCTGGCTCGCTGGATAAAAGCGTTAAGAATTTTGTCATTACCGCCGGTCCATCAAGCATTCCCTCATCAACATTGATATCGATGATATTCGCGCCGTTTTCAACCTGCTGCCGAGCAACACTAAGGGCAGCTTCGTAGTTCTCTTCTTTAATGAGTCGGGCAAAAGCCCTTGATCCGGTGACATTTGTGCGTTCTCCGATGATTGTAAAACTGCTCTCAGGACGAACCTCAAGAAGCTCAAGGCCAGAGTACCGACTTAACCGCGGTTGCTCAGCTGATCGTCGTGGTGGGTGTGTGGCGACCACATCAGCAATAGCGCGAATATGGTCTGGAGTAGTTCCACAACAACCACCAACTATGTTGAGAAAACCATCGCGGGCAAATTCTCCGATAACGGACGCCATCATTTCTGGAGTTTCATCGAACCCCCCGAGCGCATTTGGTAGCCCTGCGTTGGGATAGCAGCTAACCATACGAGGGCAAATACGAGAAAGGTCTGCAAGGTATGGGCGGAGCTTTTCAGGGCCAAGTGCACAGTTGATACCAGCACTAAGTAAATTGGCATGCGAGATACTCTGGTAGCATGCATCAACAGTTTGAGCGGAAAGTGTACGGCCGCCTTCGAAGACAGTGAATGATGCCATGATCGGTACAGCAATGCCGGTCGATCGGAAGGCTTCCTCAATAGCGAGCAGGGCTGCTTTTAGCACGAGAGTATCAAATGCCGTCTCTGCAAGCAGAAGGTCGACACCGCCCTCAAGAAGAGCTTCTATTTGCGCTTTGTAGCATGCAACCATTTCGTCAAAGGTGACGTCACGATGTCCGGGGTCAGCGACATTTCCAGCAATCGAAAGCTGTTTATTTGTTGGGCCTATCGAGCCTGCAACAAACCGTGGTTTGTCAGGTGTTTTCAGTGTTGCTGCGTCAGCGGCTTCTCTCGCAATTCGGCAGGCAGCAAGATTGAGTTCGCGAGTATGCCCTTCGAGACCAAAATCAGCCAAGGCCACGGGTGTGGCACCAAACGTATTGGTCTCAACTATATCGGCACCGGCCTCGAGGAACGAGGCGTGAATCTGTTTTATCGCATCTGGCTGTGAAAGCGTTAACGCATCAATACAGTTTTTAAGGTCACGCTCATTGTTCCGGAAAGGTTCGCCTCGAAACCCCTGTTCATCCAAGCCGAGAGCGTGCACCATTGTGCCCATAGCACCATCTAGTATGGCGATCCGTTCTTCGAGAACATTGAGCAAATCTTTTGAACGGTTTGTGGAAATCTCCATTGCACTTTCTGGTCGGTCGTAGAGTTATGGTGGATCGGGGAGCAAACGTCTGTTTTGTTGAAATAAGACTAATACACCGGAAATTATAGGCCAGTTCATAATCTTGGGATACTGCAATGCGGTCTTTATGGGGATTGAAAGGCGCTTATGAACGGAGAAAGCGTTTGAGAATTTAGGCTAATGGCTGTGGATGTAATGGTGGTCAATGAATTCCCAAAAAATGGCCATGATTTTTTTGGGCAAACTCTGCCGATGGAGGCCTTGGTTTTTAAAGGATTTGGTTCATTTGAGACGAAAATTGTTGGGAGCGTCTATGGATCTGATCGCAATTTTTCCACGTGTACGAATCAAGAATCGCTGTATTCTGCCAGAAGACAGCGATTCTGATCCTGTGCTTATTTCCAAGCCTGTCCGTGTAGATGAACCAGTGACACGAGCTCACTCGTCACTCAAGCGAGATGAGTTTGAGAAGCAATACGATGCAGCTTGGTTGGCTGGCTTTCAAGCTGAATCGAGTACAGGCAAGGTGTCGAGTTGCTCGGAAGTGTGTCATAAAGAACAGCCGAGTCGTGGAGGCAGCCGGGCGGTTCAGGAAAAACAGTTGCCCGAACCTGATACGTGTCAGATCAGTACACAGAAAGCGAAGGAGTTGGACTCGGCTCGAACAAAAGAAAAGCACCATCCAAAA